>CAWIZC010000020.1:0-44556 GCA_963840445.1 uncultured Alphaproteobacteria bacterium
GCGCTCGCCTTGCAGGAACGCGGCGCCAGCGTGATCACCACCACATGCGGCTTTCTAGTCTCGCTGCAGGATGCCATTGCGACAAAGTTGAACGTGCCATTCGTGGCATCATCGCTCCTGCTGGTTCCTCTCATTCTGCGCCTGACCGCTGGTGGGCGCCTTGGCATCATTACGGCCAACGACGAAGCGCTGACAAAGGCGCACCTGCGGCGGGGCGTCCATGGGTCGGCGGCTTTGGCCATCGCCGGGCTGCAGCGGCACAAGGATTTTGCTGACCCACTCCTTCGGGGAATTGGTGAGATCGACCTCGGCAAAGTCGAGACATGCGTCGTCGAGACGGCAACCGGTCTGATGCGCACCTGGCCGGACATCAAGGCATTCGTTTGCGAATGTCACAACCTGCCACCATTTTCGACGGCTATTCAGGCGGCGACCGGAAAGCCGGTCTTCGACATTCTTTCCCTTGTCGCTTTTGCGCTCCAGGGTTTCAGCAAGCCCCAATTCGGCTAGGGCACTGCATGGGCGGTATTGGGCCAAA
The DNA here is from genome assembly GCA_963840445.1 of uncultured Alphaproteobacteria bacterium. Taxonomy (GTDB): domain Bacteria; phylum Pseudomonadota; class Alphaproteobacteria; order Rhizobiales; family Hyphomicrobiaceae; genus AWTP1-13. The sequence continues at coordinate 539 of CAWIZC010000020.1, forward strand.
AGCAGCAAGTTGCCGCGCCGCTGCGGGACGTCAGTGTCGCTCCGATACCGGACTCAAGAAAGGCGCACAACCGTTCCTCAAAGAGGGGGACGTAGGGGTGTTTCGGTATCGGTGGAATTCCGCCTGAGGCGGAAGATGCGCTCCTATCGGCCTAACTCATTCTAGGTGCTGTCTGCCAAAACTCAGCGAGCAGGGAAGTTGCGTCTAGACTGCCTAAGACATCAGCAGACCAACCATGACAGCATCCCTTGCCTGCTTCCTCTCCAAGCGAGCCAGATCGTGGTAGGGCCGGCCCTTGCCAGCGGTCGAGAGCGCCCGGCCGGCCATAGCGTCAAACCAATAATGGAGTGGACTACTTCGGTGTGGGTCGCTCAGCCGAAGTCAACTTGTCAGCTCCCAGCGCGTCTCCTATCCTGAACTTTGATGGTGTTACTAACCTTGGGACAAGATACCGTCGATACGATCGGGCTTCGGGGAAGGACTACCAACTACTCGTATCTCTCAACGAAGGGAGTTTCTCATGTCATCTCGTGCTTTCAGGACGCTGCTGGCCGTCGCGCTCGGAACAACGCTGCTGGCCGCAGGCGCGGCAGCGCAAGACACCATCAAGATCGGCGTTACGCAGCCGCTCACCGGCGCGTTCGCTGCATCCGGTAATTATGTCACCCAGGGCGCAAAGATCGCCGAGGAGGAGATCAACAAGGCCGGCGGCGTGCTGGGCAAGAAGATCGAGTTGATCGTCGAAGACAACAAGTCAAACCCCACCGAAGCCGTCGCCACCGCCGAGAAACTGATCGTCAAGGACAAGGTAACGGTGATGATGGGCGCCTGGAGCTCGACGCTGACGCTGGCCGTCATGCCCAAGCTCGAGGAATACAAGGTGCCGATGCTGGTCGAGACGTCCTCCTCCGGCAAGATCACCCTCTCGGGCAATCCCTACATCTTCCGCATCAGCCCGACGTCGGAGATGGAGGCCAAGGCGTTCACGCCGCTGGTCAAGACGCTTGGCATCAAGAAGGCCGACTTCCTGGCGACCAACAACGACTTCGGCCTGGGCGCCTCCAAGGAATTCTCCGAGATGGCCAAGAAGGAAGGCGTCACGGTCGGCGTCATGGAGACCATGGATCCAAAGGCGACCGACTTCTCCGCCCAGCTTGCCAAGATCAAGGCGTCCGGCTCCGACACGCTGTTCGTCACCACGGCCGTCGAGCAGATCACCCTGATCCTGAAGCAGGCCAAGGATCAGCAGGTGCCGCAGCGCATCATCACCACAGGCGGCTCCAACTCGCCCGATCAGCTGATCGCGCAGGCTGGCGAGGCCGCCAACGGCTCCTACCACCTGGTGTTCTTCACTCCGTGGTTCCCGGAAGCCGTGAAGAACCCCGACATCGCCAAGAACTTCGTGGCGCTGTGGAACGGCAAGGGCCACAACGTCGGCGGCCTCACCGAAGGCTTCCGCGGCTGGGACGGCCTGCATGTCATCGTCGAGGCCATCAAGGCGGCCGGCAAGGCCGAGCCAGAGGCGATCACCAAGGCCCTGTGGGGCGTCAAGGTGAAGGGCATCAATGGCGACATCGCCTTCATCAAGCAGGGCCCCGAAGGCAAAGAGAGCGCGCAGAACGTGCCGAGCGTCTATTTGGTCAAGATCGACGGCGGCAAGGTCACCCGGCAGTAGCGCACGGCTTGTCATCCCGGAATTTCGCGTCAGCGAAATATCCGGGACCCAGCGCCTGGATGTCGGCAGCAGCAATTTAACCTGGGTCCCGGCTCTGCGCGCTCCTGCGCTTGGCCGGGATGACACTGCGCGAAATCCCAGAGCGATGGACCAACTCCTGCAGCATTGCCTCAATGCGCTGATCCTCGGCGGCACCTATGCGCTGCTCGGCATCGGCCTGACGCTGATCTTCGGCATCATGCGGGTGGTGAACTTCACCCACGGCGAGCTGTACGCGTTCGGTGCCTACATGATGTACATGTGGGTGATGGTGCTGGGCGCCAACTTCTACCTCGCCCTGCCGCTCGCCGTGCTGCTCGGCGTCGTGCTCGGCGCCATCATCGAAATCGTGCTGCTCAGACGCCTGCGCGGCGCCGACATCGACACCACCATGCTGGTGATGATCGGCGCGTGGATCGCCATGCAGAACTCCGAGCAGCTGGTCTGGAGCGGCGTGGCGAAGTCGATCGACACGCCGTTCCCCTCCTCGCCGCTGGTGCTGGGCCCCGTCTCGGTGTCCTGGAACCGCCTGTTCGTGTTCGTGGTCGCCATCGCCCTGATCGCCGGCTCCTACGCCATGATCAACCGCACCAAGCTCGGCAAGGCCATGCGCGCCACCTTCCAGGACCGCGAGACCGCCGCCCTGATGGGCGTGCAGATCGACACCATCCACACCGCCACCTTCGCGATCGGCTCGGGCCTCGCAGCGGCGGCCGGCGCGCTGCTCGGGCCCGTGTTCATCGTCTACCCGACCATGGGCGATCTTGCCTCGCTGAAGGCCTTCGCCATCGTTATTCTGGGCGGCTTGGGGAGCATCCCGGGCGCCACCATCGGCGGCTTCATCCTGGCCTTCATGGAGGAGCTGGGCGCCGGCTACGTCTCCTCCGGATACCGTGACGCCATGGGCTTCCTGCTCATCATCGCCATCCTGCTCATCAAGCCGACCGGTCTGTTCGCGCAGAAGGAGCGCATCGGCTGATGCGGCTCGCGACCTACGCCTGGCTGGCCTTCCTGTTCTCCGTGCCGCTGTGGATGGGCGACCTCTACGTCCTGCACATCCTGATCATCACTGGCATCTTCATGATCGCCGCCATGAGCCTCAACCTGCTGCTCGGCTACACGGGGCAGTTGAGCCTCGGCCACGTCGCTTTCTTCGGCATCGGCGCCTACACCTCGAGCCTCGTGTCGCTCGGCTTCGAGGTGCACCTCCTGCCCGGCGTGCTGGTGGCGCTTACGCCGAAACCGGTCTGGCTCGGCATGCTGTGCGGCATCCTGATGGCCGGCCTGTGCGGCTGGGTGATCGGCCGCATCTCCTTCAAGGTGCGCGGCGCCTACTTCGTGATCGTCACGGTCAGCTTCGCCGAGGTGATCCGCCTCGTCGCGCTCAACTGGGTGGAACTGACCCAGGGGCCGATGGCTCTCAACAACATCCCCTACCTGCGGCTCGGCGTGCCCGGCTGGTTCGAGATTTCGTTCCTGCGCAAGCCCGCCAACTACTACCTCGTGCTGGTGGTGGGCATCGTCTGCTACGTGCTGATCCGCCGCCTGGTGCAGTCCCGCGCCGGCCGCGCCATGATCGCGCTGCGCGAGAACGAGCCGCTCGCCACCTCGGTCGGCGTCGACGTCACGCGCTTCCTGGTGCTGGCAACCGTCGTGTCCGCCGGCATGGCCGGTGCGGCCGGTGCCATCTACGCCCACTACGTGCGCATCGTCGACCCGGACGTGTTCTTGTTCATCTACACGGTGACGATGGTCATCATGGTGGTGACCGGCGGCAAAGGGACGCTGGCGGGCCCTGTCGTCGGCGGCATCATCTTCGGCCTGATGCCTGAGATGCTGCGCGCGGCCCAGATCAAGCCCGAGGTGCAGTGGGTGACGTACGGCGTGCTGATGGTGCTGGTGGTCTACTTCCTGCCCCAGGGCATCGTACCGGCCCTGCGCGACTGGTGGAACGGGCGCCGCACGGGCGATCCACCAACCGGCGCGCGCGCAGCCGTCGAGCCCGCCACATGACGGCTGCCCTGACCGTCGAGACCCTGTCGATCCGCTTTGGCGGCCTGCTTGCCGTCGAGGCCATGAGCTTCGAAGTGCGCGATGGCGAGGTGCTGTCGCTGATCGGCCCCAACGGCGCCGGCAAGACCTCGGCCTTCAATGCCATCACCGGCTACGTCGAGCCGGCCGGCGGAGGCATCGCCTACCGCGGCACGTCGCTGATCGGCCGCACGCCGAACCAGATCGCCGAGCTGGGCGTGGTGCGCACCTTCCAGAAGACCAGCGTCTTCACTGGGCTGACCGTGTTCGACAACGTCATGATCGGTCTGCATCTGCGCTCCCGGCAGAAGCCGATTGCCATCCTGCTCGGCCTGCCCTCGGTAGCCCGCGAGGAACGCGAGCTGAGGGAAGCCGCACGCGAAACCTTGCAGTTCCTGGGCCTCGAATCCCGCGCCGGCCAGCAGGCCTCCGCGCTGCCCTATGGGGAGCTGCGCCTGCTCGAGGTGGCCGTTGCGCTCGCCGCCAAGCCGAAGCTACTGCTGCTGGACGAGCCGGTGTCGGGCATGAACCCCGCCGAGACCTCAAGCTTCATGAAGATGCTGGCGCGCATCCGCGGGCTCGGCATCACCGTGCTGCTGGTCGAGCACGACATGAAAATGGTGATGGGCGTGTCCGACCGCGTTATCTGCCTGAACCAGGGCCGCATCATTGCCAGCGGCGCGCCGGCCGAGATCCAGCGCAATCCCGAGGTGATCAAGGCCTACCTGGGGGAAAGGTACGTTCGTGCTCACGGTTGAGGGCCTCACCTGCCGCTACGGCAAAGTGGCAGCCGTGCGCGAGCTGTCGATCGAGGTCAATGAGGGCGAGCTCGTCTCCCTGATCGGCGCCAACGGCGCGGGCAAGACCACCACGCTGAAGGCCATCTCGGGCGTACTTCCACCCGTGCAGGGCCGCATCACCTTTCGCGGCGAGGACATCACGCACGTCGGCGCGCGGCGCATCCTGCAAGCCGGCATCGCCCACTGCCCCGAGGGCCGGCGCGTGTTTCCCTACATGACGGTCGCCGAGAACCTGGAGATGGGCTGCTACCTGCGCAGCGACGCCGACGGCATCGCCAGAGACATGGCGCGCCTGTTCGAGCGCTTCCCGATCCTCGCCGAGCGGCGCCACCAGGCGGCCGGCACCCTGTCGGGCGGCGAGCAGCAGATGCTGGCCATCTCGCGCGCCCTGATGAGCCGGCCAAAGCTGGTCCTGTTCGACGAGCCCTCGCTCGGCCTCGCGCCCAACCTGGTCGAGCGCACCTTCGATATCATTCGGGAAATCCGCAGCCAGGGGGTTACGGTCGTGATGGTCGAGCAGAATGCCTTTGCGGCGCTAGAGCTGTCCGACCGCGCCTATGTGCTGGAGCAGGGCCGCGTAACCCTTGCGGGCACAGGCGCCGAGCTGCTCGACAACCCGCACGTCAAGAGCGCATACCTGGGCGCCTAAGCTGTGTGCTCAGCTGCTGGCGGGCACGCCGAGGATTGCTTCGGTCTGGTCGGGCACTCTGCTCCCGGGCCTGTGCGTATGGTGCTCTATGCTCGGCGCGCCGGCATCAATGGCGCGCGCCCACATTTCGCACTCGCTAACAAGACTTCGGAGGAGTTCCGAGCCCAGCGCATTACCTTTCCGACGCCGGCAACGGTCAAAAACTACAACCCAGGACTGTACTTCTGACCGGAAGGAAGCCGGGTCTCACCTCACCCGGATGTGCGCAGCGTACGTGAACGGTGCGAGCTATTGATATACCAGAAAGCGGTTTGCATTGCACTTGGTGCCCAGACCGGACACCAACCATGTGACAAGATTGTCTGATCGCAGTCCTGGCCAAGTTCCGTGCCATCCAATAATTCTGCAAGGATCGGAACTTTTTCATTGATATCCGGAGCGCCAGCCTGCATGCAGGGCTTGCGGCCAGGACGACATCGCTGGAGTAGGGACTGACCATTGAATAACGAAGGAACGCCGCGTACCACGACGGCGAGTGAGTGGCTGGCAGCCCTCAATCGCTACAGAACCCCCGACCACCTGCGCAGCTGCATCGAGATCATGGTGACAGCAGTACCATTCGTGCTGCTCTGGATTGCCATGTGGCTCAGCCTGCAGTGGAGCTACCTACTTACGCTCGGCATCGCCGTTCCGACCGCAGGCTTTCTTGTGCGGTTGTTCATGATCCAGCACGACTGCGGTCACGGTGCCTTCTTCCGACGCCGATTTGCCAACGACTGGACCGGCCGGGTCATAGGTGTGCTGACTCTCACTCCCTATGACTCTTGGCGTCGCGCTCACGCCATTCATCATGCCAGCTCGGGAAATCTCGATCGACGCGGCATTGGCGACATTACGACGTTGACTGTCGCCGAGTATCTGGCGCGGCCGCGCCGGCAACGTTTGGCTTACCGACTTTACCGCCATCCCATCGTGCTGTTCGTCCTTGGCCCGGCGTACTTGTTTCTCCTTCAGAACCGGATCCCGGCTGAGGGAGCCCTGCTGAATTGGCGCTCCTGGCTCAGCCCAATGGCGACCAACGCCGCCATCGCTGTGATCGCAACGCTTGTGATCTGGTTCGTGGGCACCGGGGCGTTCCTGCTCGTCCAACTGCCGGTCATCTTGCTGGCCTCATCGATGGGTGTCTGGCTGTTCTTTGTTCAGCACCAGTTCGAGGACACGTTCTGGGCCAAGTCGGATGCTTGGGCCGTGCACGAGGCGGCACTGCATGGCAGCTCGCACTACGACTTGCCGCCCGTGTTGCGCTGGTTTACGGCCAACATCGGCGTGCATCATGTCCATCATCTGTGCAGCCGCATTCCGTATTATCGACTTTCCCGAGTGCTGCGCGATCATCCCGCACTGGGGGATGTAGGGCGGATAACCCTTCTTGACAGCCTTGCCAGCGTGCGGCTGGTGCTGTGGGATGAGACGCGCAGGCGCCTGATTTCCTTCCGCCAGCTGCGCGCTTCGCTGTCAGATTGAGCTTGGCGGGAACAGCTTGGGTGCCGACTGCACCACCCTATGTGTGGTGGCCCATTCTGCGAGTTTGAGAATCAACGCGTGATCTGATCAACGCTTGACGCTCGCCAATTCGGAGGACAGGACGGTGGATATCGGCACGACCAAGATGATCGCCCGCAAGGAAGCCGGCATCGGCTGGATGATCTTCAACCAGCCCGAAAAGCACAACGCGATCTCCTACGACATGTGGCTGGCAGTGCCGCGGATCATCACCGCCTTCGAGGAGGATCCGGAAGTCCGCGTCATCGTCGTTGCTGGGGCTGGCGAGCGCGCCTTCGTGTCCGGCGCCGACATCTCGGAATTTGACAAGAAGCGCAGCTCCGAAGAAACCGTCAAGGTCTACGACGAAGCCGGTACAGCTGCGCACGCAGCGCTCGCTGGAACTCTCAAGCCGACCATCTCAATGATCCGCGGAATCTGCTATGGAGGTGGCGTCGCCATCGCGCTGCAAACCGACGTTCGCATTTGCTCCGCCGATTCCGTGTTCGCCGTCCCTGCCGCAAAGCTTGGTCTCGGTTATCGCTATGCCGGCATCAAGCGGCTGGTCGATATCGTCGGGCCCGCTTTTGCCAAGGAGATATTCTTCTCGGCCAACCGGTTTACCGCCGAGGATGCGCGCATCATGGGTCTCGTCAATCGCGTTGTTCCGGCGCCAGAGCTGGCAAACTACGTGCACGCGTTTGCGTCGACGATCAGCGCCAATGCCCCGCTCACCATCAAGGCGGCGAAGATGGCGATCAACGCCGCCGTGGAAGACCCTGAGCGCCGGCGCATGGCCGAGATCGACGCCTCCATCAAGGCCTGCTTTGCCAGCGCCGATTACATCGAAGGCCGCCGCGCATTCATGGAGAAGCGCAAGCCGGTGTTCGAGGGCAAGTAGAGCGGCTGTCGCTGCGGGACTACAGCTCCTGACCGGAATGGCCACGGACAATCGAATTACCCTAGCCGATCCGCTCGACCCTGATCGTCTGGCCTCAGCTCACTTCCGGAATGACCTTCAGCTGGAGGCGAGATGTCTGATCGGCCGCCGTTATGTGGCGCTTGGGAAGCCTCACCTTTGCTCTTGGAACCCGTTGGTAGGGGATGTTCGCGAGCAGGTGTTCGATGATGCTGAGCCTCGCGCGCCTTTTTTCATCGGATCGCGCAACAAACCAAGGAGCCCACGACGTATCCGTCGCCATGAACATTTCGTCGCGGGCTCGAGTGTAGTCATTCCATCGCGTGAATGACTTCAAATCCATCTGGGACAGTTTCCAGAGCTTACGCCCGTCGTCGATCCGCGCCCTCAACCGCCTTTCCTGTTCAACAGGATTCACTTCAAGCCAATACTTGAGCAACGTGATCCCAGAATCGACCATCGCCCTCTCCACAAGGGGAACGACACCAAGAAAGTGCCTTGCCTCCTCTTCCGTACAGAAGCCCATGACGCGCTCTACTCCAGCGCGATTGTACCAACTGCGGTCGAAGATCACGATCTCTCCGCCAGAAGGCAGGTGCGGTAAATATCGCTGAACGTACATCTGAGATTTCTCGCGCTCGGTCGGCGCGGGTAGGGCCACTACGCGGAATACACGTGGGCTTACCCTGGCGGTGATCGCCTTGATCGCACCGCCCTTGCCGGCGCCGTCGCGCCCTTCAAACACGATGCAGATCTTCCTGCTCTCATGCCGCACCCATTCTTGCAGTTCGACCAGCCTCACTTGCAGTTCGGACAACCTATTCTCGTAGTCCTTGCGTTTGAGGTCGACGGTCCCCTTGTCGGCCTCGCTGCCGGAGACTTTTGCATCACATGCCGTTGGTTTTCTGCTGTTAGGCTTGTCCATGTCAGCCGACGAAGTGCCTTTCGAATTGCGCATGAAGATCGCGACTCAGGATCACGCAAACCACATGAGACTGAAGCAAGTGATCTCCAGATAGGGGAAGCGTAGCTTTCCACTGTACAGCTGCAAATCCGGACTACTACCGAGAACGAAGACTTGGGGGATCGCCGAGCAGGATCCGATGGATTAGCCCGTCTGACACTCAGGGTTAACCCGGGTAGCAATGATCCAGGCCCAATCACTGCCAGGATGTCTGTAACCCAGCCGGAACCTGGGCGGCGGCCGGTCCTACGATGCGCGTTCGCGCGTTTACCGGGGTGTCACGGAACCTTCAGCTCATTGTCAAATTGCGAGCGCATGAGATCGCTGCGCTACAATCGAGGGGGCTAAGATGGCGAGACTCCGGACAAGCATTTCGCGCCGCGGTCTGATCAAGCATGGTGGAGCTGTGGTCGCTGCGGCCACCCTTGGCGACGTGTTCACACCCTACCTCAGCCGGGCGGCGGACCGACCGATCTTAACGCACGGCATCCAGTCGGGCGATGTTGGCGTCGAGGGCGCTATTGTCTGGGCTCGGGCAGACCGCCCGTCTCGTATCAAGGTCGAGTTTTCGACCACAGACAGCTTCAAGGAGATGCTGGGATCGGTCTTTGCCGATGCGCTACCCGAGAGCGATCTGACGGCCAAGCTCGGATTGACGGACTTGCCCCCAGGCCAAGACATCTTCTACCGCGTCGCGCTACAGAACCTTGCCGAACCCGACATCGTCGGCGAGCCCATGATCGGGCGCTTTCGCAGCACTCCCGTCAACAAGCGCGACGTGAGTTTTTGTTGGTCTGGGGATACCTGCGGCCAAGGATGGGGCATCGATGAGGCCCGCGGCGGCATGCTGGCTTATGCCACCATGCGCAAGCACAGTCCCGATTTCTTCATTCACAATGGAGACAACATCTACGCCGACGGGCCGATCGTGTCCGAAGTCAAGCTGGCCAACGGCGAACTATGGAAAAACCTCGTAACGGAAGAGAAGTCCAAGCCCGCCGAGACGCTGGCCGAGTTCCGCGGCAACTACAAATACAATCTGCTCGATAAAAATGTGCGCGCGTTCAACGCGGAAGTGCCGATCCTGGGGCAATGGGACGACCATGAGGTTACCAACAACTGGTGGCCTGAGGAGCCGCTCACCCGCGCCGAACACCAGCGCAAGAAGTATACAGACAAGTTCATGCTGGGCATGGTGGCGCGCGCGAGCCGTGCATTTCACGAGTACATGCCAATTCGTCCCACGCCGACCGAGCCCGGACGCGTGTATCGGCAGATCGGCTACGGACCGCTGGTCGATATTTTCATGATCGATATGCGCAGCTACCGCGGGCCCAATGGAGAAAACCGGCAGTCGGCCTACGGCCCCGATAGCTACTTCCTCGGACCGCAGCAAATGGCGTGGCTCAAACGCTCCTTGAAGACTTCGACGGCCACCTGGAAAGTGATCGCGGCCGATATGCCCATCGGGCTGTACGTGGTCTACGATGGCGATCGCAAGTTCGGCAGCGAGGCCGTCGCTCAAGGCGACGATGGAGCGCCGCTCGGCCGCGAGCTGGAGATGGCGGATTTGCTATCCTTCGTGAAGCGCGAGAAGATCCGCAATACGATCTGGCTCACCGCAGACGTGCACTACACGGCGGCCCACTTTTACGATCCCAACAAGGCCAAGTTTCAAGACTTCGATGGCTTCTGGGAGTTTGTGTCAGGGCCGATACACGCTGGTACTTTCGGTCCAAACGATCTCGACGGTACATTCGGACCACAGCTGATGTATGTGAAGGCGCCGAGCAAGGAACAAGGCCAGAACCTGCCGCCGTCGATGGGGCTGCAATTCTTCGGCCACGTTAAGGTCGACGGCAAGACCGAGCAGTTGACCGTGACACTGCGTGACACGGCTGACACCGCTCTGTGGTCAAAGACGCTGGACCCGCTGCGGGCCTGAGGCTCGAGTCCTCAAGAGCACAGCCACGGTTCGCGCCACTGCGATAAGGGCCGGCACGCGGGTGCCAGGCCTACGACGGCTGGGGTTTGATTAAACCCGAGCCCCTCTAGCCCGAGGCATCATCCCGTGCTCCGGCGCGGACCCTACAGTTTGAAGGTCTCGAAGGTTGTCGGGTGGAACAACTCATCCACCGCCAGCCGGCGCGACGACAGCCCTTGCGCATGGTGATGGTGCAGGAAGGTATCGAGCGCTTTGCGATTGGCAGCAACGCCGTAGGACCAGTAGTCCGGCCCCATCAGGTCGCGCACATGCTTCAGCTGCTCCTCCACGAACGGCATCGTAACCTTGGTGGCCGACGTGTCCCCCAGCCGCACGAGCGCCACCGACTTGGCCCGCTCGAAGGCCTTGAAGGCGGCGGCAGGCAGCCAGGGGTGCTTGTCGACCAGCGAGCGGCGGACGCCCAGAATATGCATGATGGGAAAGATGCCGGTGCGGGCATAGTAGTCCGACGCAGCCGCAATCGGATCGGCAAACAGCCAGCCAACATTCGGGTGACCGCGCTCGAAGCAGGACGGGACGCGCGGCCCGATGAAGGCATCGATGGCTCCTTCCGCCAGCATCGACGAGAGCGTGGCGCCGACCGGGGCATCCTCGAGGCGCACATCCGGCGGCAGCTTGATCGGGATCTTCTCGAGCCTGCCCGGCTCCTCCAGTCCGCCGCGGACCCAATGGATGTCGGAAGGTCTTACGCCGAAATCATCCTCCAGCAGGGCCCGCGCCCATACATTGGCCGTCAGCTGGTACTCCGACACGCCAACGCGCCTGCCCTTGAGGTCGGCGGGTGCCTTGATGCGGTCGGTACGCACGTAGATGGCGGTGTGCCGAAACGCGCGCGACAGGAAGGCCGGCACGCCGACATAGGGACAATTGCCTGCTGCCGTCTTCACGCAAAAGCTCGACAGCGAAAGCTCACAAATATCGAACTCGGCGGCGCGAAAGGCGCGAAAGAAGATCTCTTCCGGGCTCAAGTTCATGACCACAGGCGCGACGCCGTCGATCTGCACGGTGCCGTCGGTCAGCGCGCGCGTGCGGTCGTATTCGCCGACGGCGACCGAGAGAGTGAGCTTGGTCATCGGTGAGTGCTGCCTCTGATCAGGTTACTGGCGCTGCGGCTTCAGCTTGATGTGAATATTCTTCTCGGACGTGAAGAGCAGCATCTCCTCGAAGCATTCTTCACGGCCGATGCCCGACTGCTTGACGCCGCCGAACGGCGCGCCGAGGAAGTGCTTGCCGACCTCGTTGATCCACACGAATCCGGCCTGCACTGCCATCGCAGTCCGGTGCGCGGTCGAGATGTCGTTGGTCCAGATCGAGCAGGTCAACCCGTACTCGACCGCGTTGACCTCGGCCAGCATATCCGCCTCGCTGCTCCATTCGAGAATACCGAGCACGGGCCCGAAGATTTCCTCACGCGCTACGCGCATCCGCGGAGTGACGCCGGTGAAGATGGTCGGTTCGATATAGAGACCCTTGGCGAGCCTGGCGTCGTCGGGCCGCTTGCCTCCATGCAGGAGTTGCGCCCCTTCGGCCTTGGCGGACTCGATATAGCCGAGCACGCGGTCGTACTGTGCTCGAGAGACGATGGCGCCCATGGTCGTGGCCGGATCGGTCGGAATGCCAGGCCTGAAATGGCCAATGCGGACTTTGATGCACTCGATCACGGCAGCGTGGATCGCGCGGTGGATGAAGGCACGGCTGGTTGAGCCGCACGACTGCCCGCACCAGGTGAAGTTCATGCCGGCGATGGCGGCCGCGGCCACCTCATCCGGGTCGGCATCCGGATAGGCGATGAGCGCATTCTTGCCGCCCAGCTCTAGCATGACGGGCTTGACGGTCTCGGCCGCAGCCCGCATCACCGCGCGCCCCGTCGGCACGCTGCCGATCAGCGCCACCTTGGCGATGCCGGGATGCGAAGCGATTGCCTGGCCGACTTCCCGCCCGCCCGGCAGGACGTTGAAAACGCCGGGCGGCAGCACGCTGTCGAGCAGCTCGGCAAGACGCAGCGACGACAGCGGCGCCTGCTCCGGCGGCTTGACGATCACGGTATTGCCGGCGGCCAGCGGTGCCGCCGACTTGCCGGCGCAGAACATGGACGGGTGGTTGAAGGGGACGATTCGCCCGACCACGCCGAGCGGCTCGCGCACCGAGAAATTGACGGCATCAGGCCCCATCGGGATCGAGGCACCTTTCATCTCGGTGACAAATCCGGCGAAGAACTCCATCTGCGCGGCAGCAACCATTGCATCGCCAACCATCTCCTTGACCGGATTGCCGCAGTCGGCGGCATCGATCATGGCAAGCTCGCCCGCGTGCTCGCGCAGTATCGCCGCCACGCGCCGCAACAGACGCGCGCGCTCGAGCGGAGCAACCCGCCGCCAGGTCTCGAAGCCGGCTCGGGCCGCGGCGATGGCGGCCTCGACGTCCTCGGCGGTGCCGTCGGCGACGGCGGCCAGCACCTCGCCCGTGCCGGGATTGATGCTGTCGGCGTAACGCCCGCACTTGGGGCGATGCCACGCACCTCCATAGTAGAGGTCGCGATGCTCGGGCAGCGTCAGTCTGCCAGGTATCGTCACGCCAGGCTGCGATGCGCTCATCACTCCTCCTTGCGGCTGCGGCTATGAGGCCCGGCCGCGCACGTCGCTACTTCTTGCGTGCCGGCACCTGGAAGAACTCGGTGAGCTGATCCTTGGTCAGCGGCTCGTTGAGGAACTTCAACGCCACCGCATCGTCCATGGCGATATCGATACCTTCGATGCGATAGGGATCGAGAGCCTCCTTCGGATAGAACTCCGCCATCGCCTTCTTGGCCAGCTTCTCATCGATGCCGGTAAAATCCTTGTAGTGCCTCAGCGCCTCGGGGCTCGCGTACATATAGTCGATCAATTCATTGAAGGCGGTCAGGAACCGCTCGATCACCGCCTTGTCCTTCTTTAGCTTGTCGGCGTTGACGATGATGAGGCGGACGGTCTGATTGTGCGTCGATGGCACCTCGCTGCCGCGGCCGACTATTCTGATTTTGCCTTCGTCGATCTCCTTGAGGCCGAACGGCGGCGCGGCCCACCCGATATCGACCTGTCCCGACATGACCGCGGTGAGCGTGGTCGGAGGATTGCCAATCTTGGCGGGCTGGGCCTTCAAGTTGTAGGTCTTGATGAAGCCCAGCACCAGCATGTTGGTCGAGGAGCCCGTCGTCGAGTAGGCGATCGTCGTAGTATCGTTGGCATCCTTCAGGCTCTTGATCGGGGAATCCGCCTTCACGTACCAGTAGAGGTCGTTCGAGCCGACGGTCGAATTGCCGATGCCGCGCACAGGCGCCCCCTTGGTGAACGCGGAGAGCGCACCGGCTGTGCCGACGCCCGTGCCGATGTCGACGGCCCCCGAGATCACTGCCTGGAGCGTCTCGCCCGCGCCGGCCGTATATGTGCGCTCGATGTTCAGGTCGTACTTCTTGAAGATGCCGGCGCGCGAGCCGATCTCGGGTGCCGACTGCTCCCAGTTGCCGCGCTGGCCGATGGCCAGCTTGAGCGTGTCCTCGGCAGTGGCCGGCGCCGACACAGCCAGCGATAGCAGTGCGGCGAGGGCGCCGATCCAACGGGATGCAGGTCTCATGTTCGTCCTCCCTGTTATTGCTTGTTACTAGGAACGTTGTGCCGCCCGCGGTCCGGCAAGGCGGCCGACAAGTGCGTTGGCGCCAATCGCCAGCGTGAACAGCACGATCAGCATGGCATACATGCGGGGCATGTCGAACACCGAGTAGGCCTGCATGATCAGGTAGCCGACGCCGGCGTTCGACAGCTTGGTCTCGGCCAGCAGCGCGCCGATCATGGCAACGCCGAGCCCGAGCCGCACCCCGTTCAGGATCGGCGCGCGCATAGCCGGGATATGGATCTTGATGGCGGTCTGCCAGCGGGTGGCCTTGAAGCTGCGGCCGACGCGGATCAGCACGGGATCGATCTGGCGCATGCCCGTGGCAACGCTGAGCACAATCGGGAAGAAGCAGGACAGAGTGCCCATCGCTACCTTCGAGGCCGGGCCCACGCCGAACCACATGATCATGATCGGGAAGAAGATGATCTTCGGCGTCGGCCCCAGATAGTAGAGATAGTGCTCGAAGGCCCGGGAAAGGAAGCGGCTGCCGCCAAGCGCAAGGCCGACCAGCAGCCCGAGTGTACCGCCGATCGCGAGCGCGCCGCCGACCTCGAGCAGGGTGACGCCGAGATGCCCGTAGAATTCCGGATTGGCGACAACCGTGGCAAGCGCACGGCCGATCGCGAGCAACGAGGGAACCACGTCGCGGTAGAACAGGCCCGACGCCGAAGCCAGCTCCCACACGGCGACCACCAGTGCAATGATCGCCACGCGGATGGTCAGGACGTCCGCAGTCTTGCCAGGTGCGAACGCTGACCTCGCTGTTGGCCCTACGTTTGCGGTCGAAGCCATCGCTCGATCCATTCGGTGACGATGAAGAACAGCACGCTGGTCAGTATGACGAAACCGATCGCGGCATAGGTACCGGGTAGGTCGTAGCGCTCGGCGCGGTCGTTGATCACCTGGCCAAGCCCGCCATAGTTGATCAGGAACTCGACGCCGACGATGTTGATCAGGCAAAAGATGAGCCCGAGGCGGAGGCCGACGAACACGGTCGGCAGCGCCGCGGGCAGCAGTATCTTGGCGAACATCTGCGAGGCGCTGAGGTTGAGGCTGCGGCCGACGTCGACCAGCACCCGGCGCGTGCCCGCGAGGCCTTCCAGCGTCTTCAGGATGACGGGCGGCAAACCGGCGATGAACCCGATCACCACGATGGTCGCCATCGAGCGCCCGAACACGACAAGAAAGAGAGGATACGCCAGCACGATGGGGGCCGACGCTGCGGCGGCAACCCAAGTCTCGGTGGCGGCCCGCAACGCAGTGAAGCGGTAGAGGAGGACGCCGGCGAGAATGCCGATCACCGCCACCAGGAGCATCGCGTAGAAACATTCCATGAAGGTCGTCAGGAAGCGATCGAGGATCCTCTCCTCGATGACGATGCGCGGGAAGCTCAATATCACCTCGGACGGTAGGGGCACGATGTACCGGTTGAGAATGCCGACTCGCAGCATCCATTCGACCACGCACGTCGCGGCCACCAGGGTGGCAAAGCCGAACAGTACGGCTGCCCACGATCCCTGCGTGCCCGGCTGCGTGGCCATATCCAATCAGCCTTTCCCGTCCCGCGCGCTCGCCTCGCTCTCCTGCATGCCGCGCGTCGCTTCCTCGCGCAGGTCGCCCCAGATTTCGGCTACGTAGCGGCCGAACGCGGTCGAGGTGACGATCTCGGAGGTGCGCGGACGCGGCAGGTCGATCTCGACGATGCGCTTCACGCGACCGGGCCGGAAGGTCATCACCAGGATGCGGTCGGAAAGCTGCACGGCCTCGGTGATGTTGTGCGTAATGAGGAGCGTGGTCTGGTTGAGCTCCTGCTGGATCAGCAGGACCTTGTCGCCCAGCAGCAGCCGGGTCTGCTCATCCAGGCTGGCGAACGGCTCATCCATCAGAAGAATGGTCGGCTCGGAGGCCAGTGTGCGGGCAATGGCCACGCGCTGCCGCATGCCGCCCGACAGCTCGGCCGGGTAGCGGTTCTCGAAGCCCGTGAGGCCGACCAGCGCAATGAAGTGGCGCGCCTTGGCGTGGCGCTTGGCCTTCGCCATGCCGGCGATCTCGAGGGGGAAGCAGACGTTGTCGAGGACGGTGCGCCAGGGAAAGGTCAATTCCTCCTGGAACACCATGCCGATCGACTTGTGGGGGCCCTGGATCGCCTCGCCTTGGATAGTGACGCGTCCCTGAAACTCCGGCAGCAGCCCGCCGATAATACTGAAGACTGTCGACTTGCCGCAGCCCGAGGGTCCGATGACGGATAGGAATTCGCCCCGGCGCACGGCGAACGACACGTCTTCGACGGCTTTCAGAGGGCCGTCGGGCGTGTGGAACTGCTTGGCGAGGTTATCCACCACCAGCACACGCTCGGCCGCCGTGCTGGACGGGCGGGCTGGGCGGGTCACGGCATCCTGGTGCGCCATGCTCACCCCGACCCGTCGCCGGTCTTGAGCATGGTGTCGCGCATGGCGGGTGCGTAGCCCGGCTCGACGCGCACATCGACGACGGCCACGCCGCCCTGCTCGACGGTGGCGATGGCCTGCGCGTAGGCTGGGGCCAGCTCATCGTAGCTGGTGATCGGACCCAGGCCGAGGGCGCCCTGAGCGCGGGCGAGAGCCGCCAGATCGATATCGGGCTCCGTCATGCGCTGGCCGATCCACTTGTTCTCGACCGGGCGGTGGCGCATGCGGGCGACGCGCTCCTGGTGCACCTCATCGTTGTAGAAGGAGCGGTTGTTGGCGATCACCAGCAGCAATGGAATCCGGTAGTGGGCCGCTGTCCACAAGGCGGTCACGCCCATCAGGAAGTCGCCGTCGCCGCAGATCGACACGGGCAGCCGGCCGCTGCCCTTGAGTGCCAGCGCCGCACCCACCGAGATGCCCGGGCCTCCGCCGACGCCACCCCCGCCGTCGCTGCCGATGAAATCGAGCGGATGCCGGAACGGCCACCAGGTGCCGTTCCACGACAGCGGCAGGTGCAGCAGCGAGACATCGCGGCCGGCCACTGCCTCGCGCAGCGCAAAGGCCAGATGCTCGACAGCAAGCGGGTCGCTCGAGTGCCGTGCCGGCAGCGGCCGGCTACATGGTACGCTTGCAGCTTTCGTCGTGTGCGCTTCGATGCCCTTGCCGAGCGCGATGACGACCGCATCGGGGTCGGCCGCCACATAGAGGTCGACGGGTGCGAGACCCTGATGATCCATGCTCCAGCCGTTGTGGACTGTGTGGTCGAGCGACACATGGATTACGTCCGCCTTGGGCGAGTTCGGCAGGCTGCGTAGCGTGCCGGCCAAGTCGACCCAATCGAGGCTCAAGATGACTTCGGCCCCGACAAGGGCCGCCTTTGCCTCGGCGACCGGCGTGAGCACCGCCGGCGCACCCACGTGCAGCGGGTGGTTGGTCGGGAAGCTGGCGCCGATCTTGAGGTCGGTGACGACGCGCGCATCGAGCTTCTCGGCCAGCGCAATGCGGGCGGCCCATGCCTCCATGCTGCGCGAGGCCCGGCCCGCCAGTATGACAATCCGGCGCCCGTGACCGAGCATTGCCCGCATCCGCTCGATGGTGTCTGCCGCCGCCCCGGCCGCAACGGGTGGGTTGGAGCGCCGCACATCGTATGAGGGAAGCGGCGCCGCCAACCGCTCTTCCTGCAGCCCGGCATCCAGCACGACATAGGTCGGACCCTGGGGCGCGGTGTTGGCGATCCAGAAAGCGCGGGCCACAGATTCACAGGCGGCCCCGACGCTGCCCGGCTGGTCGTCCCATTTGGTGTAGCCACGCACGATCGCACCCTGGTCGCGGGCGGTGTGGATCCAGTCGATCCACGGCCGGCGCTTGACCGCATCGACCGGGCCGGTGGCGCCGATCACCAGGATCGGCATGCGGTCGCACCAGGCGTTGAACATAGCCATGGTCGCGTGGAACAGGCCGACGTTGGAGTGCACGGCCGCCGCCATCGCGCGACCCGTCACCTTGGCGTAGCCATGAGCGATGGCGACGGCCGTCTCCTCATGCAGGCAGAGTAGGAGTTGCGGCCGCTCGTTGCCGAGGTGGTTGACGAGCGAGTCGTGCAGGCCGCGAAAGCTGGCACCAGGGTTGATGGCGATATAGGGAACGTTGAGCGCATGTAGCGTGTCGGCGACAACATCGCTGCCGAACTCGGCCATGTTGGCAGCGCCGGCCTTGCGCGGGCGTTCGATGCCAGCCGGCCCTTGCTCCTGCGCAGAATGCCGCTTTGTGCTCAAGCGTCGATCCTCCCAGATCGGGCAGTTCTGCGGCGGCTGCCATATGCAGGCATTGCAGACTGCAGCGCTGCTCTGCGGCAGCTCGCCCGAGACTACACTTTGACATTTGCAAGAAGAAGATCATAAACCTACCCATCTTTATTGCAGAATATGCACCAATCGGCCGATGGATCGCTTTCGCACCATGCAGAGCTTCGTGCGTGTGGTGCGTGCCGGCAGCTTCACGCTGGCGGCGCAACAACTCGGCATGTCGCGCGCACTGATCTCCCGCCACGTCAGCGATTTGGAGGCACGCCTGGGTGTGCGCCTCCTCAACCGTTCGACACGCGCGATAGACCTCACCGATGAGGGCGGTCGCTATCTCGAGTTCTGCGAGCAGATGTTCCGCGACCTCGAGACGAAAGAGGATGAGATCGCCAAGGTGCGGGCGCAACCGGCGGGAACATTGCGCATCCTGGCGCCGAACTCGTTCGGTGCCCTGCACGTGGCCGATGCCGTCATCGCCTTCGCCAAGCAGCAGCCGCGCCTCAAGCTGTCGCTGCTGCTCGAGAACACCTGGTTTCGGCTGGACGACTTCTCGCACCGCGGGCTCGACATGGCGCTGCGCTTCGCACCGATCCGCAAGTCGGCGCTGACGGCTGAGCCAATCGCCGAAATCGACTGGGTGGTGTGCGCGGCACCGGACTATCTGGCGCGGCACGGGCGTCCGGCCAAGCCCAGCGATCTTGCCTCGCACGCCTGCCTGCTGCACGCCAACGCGCTGCCGGACGATCACATCTGGCGCTTCCTGGCTCCCAAGGGGGCGCCCAAGGGCGTGGCCGTTGTCCGCGTCAATGCGGCGCTCTACTCCAACAGTGCGATCGCGCTGCGCAAGGCGGCCATCGCCGGGCTCGGCCTCGCCCTCGTGCCCCGCTATGCCGTTGCCGACGACCTCGCAGCGGGCCAGCTGGTCACCGTCCTGCCGCGCAACCGCGTCCCAAGCAGGACCTTGTTTGCCGTCTACCCGGGCAGCAGCGCAGCTCCGACCAAAGTACGCATCTTTGTCGACTTCCTGGCCAAATGGCTGCTGACGCGAGGCATGGGCGCGGCGCCATAGCGTTGCGATGCTTCGATGCACAGCGAAGCGATGGTCTCGCCGCAGTCGCTACTTTCGCGGTGAAGGCGCGCATTTCCTGACGACAAACGCACTGGAGACAGACTCGATTGATGCTGGATTGGACATCCATCTTCGTCGCCGCCGTGTTTGCGCTGGCAGGCCTGGTCAAGGGCGTGCTGGGCCTGGGTTTGCCGACCATCGCCATGGGCTTGCTCGCGCTGGTCATGAGCCCGCTGGAGGCAGCGGCGCTGCTGACGCTGCCGTCGCTGCTCACCAACCTGTGGCAGATGATCGCTGGACCATCGCTACGAGCCGTTCTCACACGGTTGTGGCCGATGATGCTCGGCGTGTGCCTGGGGACATGGGGCTGATGGCCGGAGCCTTTGCCCGCTCCAGTGCCGGGTTTCTCGGACTGGCGTTCGCGCTCTATGCGGTCACCGGCCTCACCGCGCGGCATTTTCAGATCGACCAACGCCACGAACCATGGATGGGGCAGGCGGTGGGCGCGATCACGGGCTTGATCACAGCCGCTACCGGCGTATTCGTGATCCCGGACGTGCCCTATCTGCAGGCCATCGGCCTCGAGAAGGAGGAACTGGTTCAGGCCCTCGGCCTGTCCTTCACGGTTTCCACCATCGCGCTGGCGGTCAATCTCGCGTTGGCAGGTGCGCTCAATGTCGGGGTGGCTGCTCCGGCACTCGTGGCATTGGCGGTGGCCTGCGCCGGCATATGGGTCGGACAGACGCTGCGCCGCGCCTTGCAGCCAGCAACGTTCCGGCGCTGGTTCTTCATCGGGTTGCTGGTGCTAGGCCTCTACTTGGCTGCACGCTCGGCACTCTGAGCGATGGCCGCAGCCGTCGTCCCGACGCCTTCGCAAACAGCGCTTGCGTCAGTACGAGCGCGGCAGCCCCAGCACATGCTGCGCCAAGTAGGCCAGCACCATGTTGGTGGAGATCGGTGCGGTCTGGTACAGCCGCGTCTCCCGCCACTTTCGCTCGATGCCGTATTCGCGGGCGAAGCCGAAGCCGCCGAACGTCTGCAGGCAGGCCTCCGCCGCATGCCAGGCCGCATCCGCGGCCAACATCTTGCCCATGTTGGCCTCGGCGCCGCAGTCGCGCCCGGCTTCGAACAGGGCGCACGCCTTGCGCACCATCAGCTCGGCGGCGGCCGTCTCGGCATACGCGCGGGCGATTGGGAAGGCCACGCCCTGGTTCTGGCCGATGGGCCGGCCGAACACCACACGCTCCTTGGCGTAGTCGGAGGCGCGGCGGATGAAGAAGCGGGCGTCGCCCAAGCATTCCGACGCGATCAGGATGCGCTCGGCATTCATGCTGTCGACGATGTACTTGAAGCCCTTGCCTTCCTCGCCGATCAGGTTCTCGGCCGGCACCTCCAGGTTGTCGAAGAATACCTCGCAGGTGTTGTGATTGATCATGGCGTCGATCTTGCGGATTTCCACGCCCTTGCCTTTCGCCTCGCGCAGATCGACCAGGAACACCGACAGGCCGTCGGAGCGCTTGCGCACCTTGTCGGGCGGCGCGGTGCGCGCCAGCAGCAGCATCAGGTCGGAATGCTGCACGCGGGACGTCCACACCTTCTGGCCGTTGACGAGGTAGCGGTCGTTGCCTTGTCTGTCGGCACGCGTCTTGAGCTGGGTCGTATCGGAGCCGGTGGTCGGCTCGGTCACGCCGAACGCCTGCAGGCGCAGCGTGCCGGCGGCGATGCCCGGCAGGTACTTGCGCTTCTGCTCGCCGTTGCCGTGCCGCAGCACGGTGCCCATCGTGTACATCTGCGCGTGGCAGGCAGCGGCATTGCAGCCCGAACTCGTGGATCGTCTCCAGGATGGCGCAGGCCGCCGACAGCGGCAGGCCGGCGCCTTCGTACTCTTCCGGGATGAGGGCGCCGAGATAGCCGCCCTCGGTGAGCGCCGCGACGAACTCGGCCGGATAGGCATCCTCGTGATCGAGCTTCAGCCAATATTCGTTGGGGAACCGCTCGCAGACCCGCTTCACGCCCTCGCGGATCTCGGCCCAGCCGAGGTCGAGAGGAATGGAAACGCCGTCGGTGCTGTTGGTCATTGGTATCTGCTTCCAAAAGGGCTTGCCGAAGCGATAGCGAACAGGCGCGGCCTTGACCAGATGGTTCAGCACTACTCGCTCACATGTTCGAGCCGGTCGCACGTGATGGCCGGGTCATGTAGCTTTGGGCCATGATCCAACTGCCGCGTCGCATACTTCCTGCCATCATCGTCTCACAGCTTGCCGGAACCTCCCTTTGGTTTGCCGGCAATGCGGTGCTGCCCGACTTGCAGCGCAGTTTGGCCCTGCCGGACAGCTTCCTTGGCCACATGACGGCTGCCGTACAGCTGGGATTCATCGCCGGCACGCTGGTATTCGCCGTGCTGGCTATTTCCGATCGAAGCTCGCCGCGCTCGACCTTTCTGGTCTGCTCCCTGCTCGGCGCGGCCAGCAACGGGGCGACCTATTTTCTCGAAGCTAGCATCTCGCTGCTGGTCGTCGCGCGCTTTGCGGCCGGGTTCTTCCTGGCCGGCATTTACCCCGTAGGCATGAAGATCGCGTCCGGATGGTATCGGCGCGACCTCGGAATGGCTCTCGGATTTCTGGTCGGCGCCCTGGTGCTGGGTACGGCGCTGCCGCACCTCATCAGGGGACTGGGCCAATCCTTGCCCTGGCAAGCGGTCATGCTGAGCGTATCTGCGATCGCGGCGCTGGGTGGACTGCTGATGTACGCGCTCGTGCCCGATGGCCCGTTCCTGGTAGCGGGCGCGAAGTTCAACCCGAAGTCGTTGGCGACCATCTTCCGATCGGCCGGGTTCCGGGCATCGTCCTTCGGCTATTTCGGACATATGTGGGAGCTGTACGCATTCTGGGCTTTCGTGCCGCCGATCCTGGCCGCCTACGCCGCACGAACGGGCAACGCGAGCTTCAATATCTCGCTGCTGGCGTTCGCCGTCATCGCTGCGGGCGCGGTCGGCTGCGTTGTCGGCGGATATCTCTCACTTCGCGCCGGCAGCCCCCGCGTCGCCTTTGCGCAGCTCTCGGCATCAGGCGTCTGCTGCCTGTTGTCGCCCCTCATGTTCTACGCGGGACCCATGCTGTTCCTGCCGTTCCTGCTGTTCTGGGGTGTGGTGGTGGTGGGCGACTCGCCGCAGTTCTCCGCGCTCAACGCGCGCCACGCACCGCCCGAGCAGGTGGGGTCGGCCCTGACTATTGCCAACTGCATCGGCTTCGGCATCTCGATCGTCAGCATCCAGGTCCTGAACACCGTCGCCGGCAGAATCCCAGCGCACTATCTGTTCCTGCTGCTCGTGCCCGGCCCGATCCTCGGCCTGTGGTCACTGCGCCCGCTGCTGTCCAGGACCGCATGAGACCGCACACCGTCGCTTACTGCGGTTGCCTGGACAGCTCCGTGCAGGACGCGATGCGCGAACCCGATGACAAATGCAGATAGCAGATCTCCATCCGGTCAGGCGTCAGCATCGTCGCCACGTCATAACCGTCGTCGTCGACCATATAGATCGTACCGGAGCGCGATATGACCGCGATGACCGTCTCGCTGTGGCGCGCAGACGAGAATGTTCCGGAGAAGCGGCGGCCATCCTGCTTGTCGATCACCAGCGTGAAGGCAACGCTCGTCAGCCGCGGCTGGTCGGTCTTCTGTTCGGGATGATGCGGGGTCCCACTCAGCACGATCGATTGACTCTCTCCCTTCCAGGTGCCGCGAAGGTCAGGAACTGCGTTGTCGGCTGCCGCAGGCGCCACGAAGGCCAAGAGCACAATGATCCAAGCATATTTCGACATGGGTGGCTTTCCTCCGGTGATATCCACAGGCCCATGGAAACAGCGGACCGTTTCGCAAGCGGGGCCCTGAAGGTGTCGTCCCGCACATCCTTACGGGCGATTAATTCGAGCACAGACAATAGATGCGTCGCCGAAGCCGTGTATCGACGCCTCAGCGCGCGAACGCCCAGTAGTTGACTGGATTGTCTGGACACTCGAGCGGTCCGCACTGCAGGAAGGTCGTCACGGCGTTGAGCGCGGTCAGGCCGATCGCCGCCCAGGCCAGGCCGTACTGCAGCCCGCGCGGCAGCGGCCGCACCTGAGCCGTCGGTCGCGGCACCAGCAGCAGGATGGCGGTTCCCAGGATCACCGCGGCAACAGCAGAAACGACCACGTATAGAAGTGCAGCCCGAACAGTGGCGCGCCGTAAGAACCGGTGCCGGGTGCGATGTGCAACAGGATCTGCCGTCCCGCCACCGTCATGCCGAACAGTGCCGCCAGCAGCATGATGGCGTAGGATGACGGCTGCGCACCGTAGCGCAGGTTCAAGAGCAACCCGAACGCCACCCCGGTAATTGCCACCCGCTGCAGCAGGCACAGCGGGCACGGCAGGTCGTGGCCTGCGAATTGATCGGCATAGGCGACAAGCAGCACCGCGATCAGGCCGGCCAGCCCGGCGGCGTTTAGAAGCTCCGCGATATCGAACCGCCGCCCCGACATCAGAAATCCAGATCGAGCGGGTCGGTCAGGTGGTGGTTGAACCAGGCCACCGACAAGACCGCGGCCAACGCGAACACTGCGACGCTGGCCCGCCGGTTGCCGCGCCAGGCCAGCACCATGGCGATTGCCATCATCAGGAACAGCAGAGATGTCATGCGTGTTCTTGCCGCTTTGCCCACATGCGCTGCTTGACACACGCGGCCTACTGGACCGTCGGCGAATTGCCTACGGTTTTATCCAAAGACAACCCATCACACTGAGAGGCTAAGGCCGCTTTGGAATATTGAGCCCGCGTTGGACCGCGGGTCGTTCAAGTCCGCGCTCCAGCCAGGCCGGCACATGCTGCAGGGTATCGAACTCGACGAGGTCGCGTGCGCCGTAGAACCCGACCAGGTTGCGCACCCAACCCAGCATCGAGATGTCGGCGATCGTGTACTCCTCGCCCATGATCCAAGGCCGGCTGCTCAATCGCGCCTCCAGCACGCCGAGCAGGCGCTTCGACTCGTTGCGATAGCGCTCCAGCGGCCGCTTGTCCGGAATGTCCTTGCCCGCGAACTTGTGGAAGTAGCCGACCTGGCCGAACATCGGCCCGATGAACGCCATCTGGAAGAACACCCACTGGATGGTCTCGTAGCGCCGCGCGGGATCGGCCGGCACCAGCTTGAGGGTCTTGTCGGACAGATAGAGCAGGATCGCTCCCGACTCCCACAAGGCAAGCGGCGCGCCGCCCGGCCCATTGGGATCGATGATGGCTGGGATCTTGCCGTTTGGGTTCAGCGACAGGAATTCGGGCGTACGCTGGTCGTCCTTGTTGAAGTCGACCAGGTGCGGCTCGTAGGGCAGGCCGATCTCCTCCAGCATGATGGAGACCTTCACGCCATTGGGCGTCGGCAGCGAGTAGAGCTGCAGCCGATCCGGATGCTGGGCCGGCCAGCGCTTGGTAATTGCAAAGATGGACAGGTCGGGCATGCATGCCTCCGCTGAACTCGATCGTAGGGTTGGTTCAACGATAGTCAGGCCACGTCGTCGTGTAACCTCAACGAATATTGACCCGGCCCCGCGGCTCACCGCCCCTTATACTTGGGCTTGCGCTTCTCGTTGAAGGCGTTGATGCCTTCCTGCCGGTCCTCCGTGACGACCGTGCGGTTGTAGGCCTCGATCTCGAAGGCATAGCCGGTGGCGCGGTCCGTCTCGGTCGCCTTGTCGAGCGACTTCTTCGCCTGTCGTACCGAGAGCGGCGCGTTGCCGGCGATGCGCGCCGCCGTCGCCAGGGCATCGGCCATCAGCTGGTCCGGTTCGCAGATCCTGTTGATCATCCCCCATTCGAGCGCCTGCTGGGCCGTGAAAGGCTCACCCGTCAGCACGATCTCCTTGGCGCGCCGCACGCCAACCGCACGTGGCAGATTCTGGGTTCCGGCCGCGCCCGGCATGATGCCGAGCGTCACCTCGGTCAGCGCGAAGCGGGCAGACGGCACGGCGTAGACGAAGTCGCAGGCCAGCGCGATCTCCATGCCGCCGGCGTAGGCGGCACCGTTGACCGCGGCGATGACCGGTACCGGACAATCCATGATGGCCCGGATCATCTGCTCGACGATGGCGTGCTGGCGGCGCCAGACGGCATCGCTCATGCCCTTGCGCTCCTTGAGGTCGGCGCCGGTGCAGAAGCCGCGCGCGCCTTCACCCGTCAGCACCAGGCAGGCGGCCCGATCCGGCTCGACGTAGAAGCCAGAGAACAGATCGCGCAACTCCTCCATCATGCGCGTGTTCATGGCGTTCAGCGCATCCGGCCGGCTCATGGTGACGACGCCGACCTTGTCCTCGCCGATCGTGACTTTCAGGGTGTCGTAGGTCATGTGCCGATTCCGCTGCGCCTGGGTATGTCGCGCGCATCATCACCGAAGCCGGCACAAACGCCAAGGGCAGCGAACCGGTCTAGGTCCGCCGCCCTCGGTTCAAAATGAATGCAGCCCTCAGTACCGGTACTGCTCCGACTTGTACGGGCCCTGCTGCGACACGCCGATGTATTCGGCCTGGTCAGGCCGCAGCGTGCTGAGCTTGGCGCCGATCTTTTCCAGGTGCAGGCGCGCCACCTTCTCGTCGAGGTGCTTGGGCAGCGTGTAGACCTTCTTCTCGTACTTGCCGGGGTTGGTGAACAGCTCGATCTGCGCAAGCGTCTGGTTGGTGAATGACGCCGACATCACGAACGAAGGATGCCCCATGGCGTTGCCGAGGTTCACGAGGCGGCCCTCGGACAGCAGGATCATGCGCTTGCCGTCGGCGAAGGTGATCTCGTCGACCTGCGGCTTGATGTTGGTCCACTTCAGGTTCTTGAGGCCCGCCACCTGGATCTCGTTGTCGAAGTGGCCGATGTTGCAGACGATGGCGCGGTCCTTCATGGCCCGCATGTGGTCGAGCGTGATCACGTCCTTGTTGCCGGTGGCGGTGACGAAGATGTCGGCGCGCGGCGCGGCATCCTCCATGGTCACGACCTCGTAGCCCTCCATGGCCGCCTGGAGGGCGCAGATCGGATCGACTTCGGACACCATTACGCGGCAGCCGGCCTGCCTGAGCGAGGCGGCCGAGCCCTTGCCCACGTCGCCGTAGCCGGCGACCATGGCGACCTTGCCGGCCATCATCACGTCGGTGCCGCGGCGGATGCCGTCGACGAGCGATTCACGGCAGCCGTACAGGTTGTCGAATTTCGACTTGGTGACGCTGTCGTTGACGTTGATGGCGGGCCACAGCAGCGTGCCCTTCTTCTGCATCTCGTAGAGGCGGTGCACGCCCGTGGTGGTCTCTTCCGAAACGCCCTTGATGGCGCGGCCGAGTTCGCCGAACCAGCCCTTGGGCTTGTCCTTCAGCGTCTTCTTGATGAGCGCGAACAGGATCTCCTCTTCCTCGGAGGAGGCTTTCTCGAGGAAAGCCGTGTCGCCGGCCTCGGCGCGCACACCCAAATGCACAAACAAGGTGGCATCGCCGCCGTCGTCGAGGATCATGTTGGGCATGCCGCCATCGCCCCACTCGAACAGGCGGAGCGTGTAGTCCCAGTATTCCTTCAGGCTCTCGCCCTTGATGGCGAATACGGGGGTGCCGTTGGCGGCGATCGCGGCCGCAGCATGGTCCTGCGTCGAGTAGATGTTGCACGACACCCAGCGCACATCGGCGCCGAGCGCCTTCAGCGTCTCGATCAACACACCCGTCTGGATGGTCATGTGCAGGGAGCCGGCGATGCGGGCGCCCTTCAGCGGCTGCGATTTGCCGAACTCCTGGCGGGTGGCCATCAGGCCCGGCATCTCGGTTTCGGCGATGGACAGCTCCTTACGCCCCCAGTCGGCCAAGCCAATATCCTTCACCACATAGTCGTTCTGTCGCGTCATGCCACATCCTATTGATATCGTTTATATTTCTTTGGCGTATAGACCGTGTCAGCCCCTCCCGGGGGCTGCCGAAACCACGCCTTCGAGCCGTTGCAGCCTTTCATACCGGCAAGCGCAATCCGGCGCAATAAAGATATAAAGAAGTCGTTATGTCCCCTGCGCCACCTGACTAGTGGCGGCCAAGAATCACTGAGGCGTGGTCAGTGACCTGACCACGCCCCAGCCCCGCTGCTTGCGCGCGCCGTGCGCACACAAGGATACCGTCGGGAGTCCTATATAGGACTTGAGAGAGCAAAAATGTGGCCGACAGGCCAGGTTTACGTAAGGGTCAACAAGTGATCAGAATTGCACCTTGGGCTCGCCCGGCACCCCGCACCGGGCAGCCTGTAGAGAGAGGGCCGACCCAGACTTACGTCTGGCCGGTCCTCTCTCGCTTATTAGCCGACGCTTCGCGCTCCTCGATACTCTCAAGCTCGAACAAGCAATCGCGGTGAACAACTTATTGTTTCTCAAGTATCCATTTGAACTTAATTAGAATAAATCAAGCACCAACTTGGTCGAAAATATCATATTATTAAGCGACATTCTTTACTGGCACGCAACTAATGCTCCCTAGGTTGCCGATCATGCCAATGAATTCACGCAGGGAGTTGCCAATGTCTGCGTCATACACACGGGCTGCTGGCGGACGCGGAGCGGGTCGGCAGCGTTGCCGAGGAAAGCCCGCGGCGAGCGGCCCGGCCTGATTGGAAGGTTCCGGCGCGAGGAATCTGGCGCCGCAGCCCTGACGTTCGGCCTGATGCTCATTCCGATGGTCGCCATGATCGGCCTAGCCGTCGATTTCGGGCGCGTCTACGCGGCCAATTCCAAGACCCAGGGCGCCCTGGATGCGGCTGCGTTGGCCGCCGGCCGACGTGGCGCAAGTGGAAACGGACAGCGTGATCGACAAGGCGTCTGCGGCAGCCACAGCCTATTTCGACCAAGCCAAACCAAAGAACGTCGCCAGCTCGACGCTGCAGTTCTCACCCAATTCCACTGAAACCGCGTTCACGGTGACAGCGACGTCTTGGGTGCGAACGCCGTTTCTCGGAGCGCTGGATTTCGTCATCAAGAAGCAATCCCAATCAGGCGCGCCGTCGGCGTGCCAGGGAAGCTACTTCAGCTGCGTCAAGATGACCACCACCTCCACAGCCGAGCTGAAGGCCGGCGGTGATGGCGGCAGCAACGTCGAGGCTGAACGTCGGCAAGACGCTGGCGCCGCTGGTGCGGGGTACCGTGACGTCGGGTACGCAGAACTCTCACCAGTAGCGACATGACCAACACGTCGGTGCAGCCGAACAAGCAGAACCTCAAATATCCCAACGTGAGCGGCAGCAACACCACCTGGGTTATCTCGTCCAAGTGCGTGACTGAGAGGATCGGCAACGACAAATACACCGATGCCGCGCCCACTTCGACCGCAACCTATGTCGGCAAGGGCTATTTCGGCACGAACACCGATACATCCTGCGGCGTCGGCAATTTCACCGACGACGAGGTCAACTCCGTGTATCCGCTGTCCTCCGACAAGGACGCCCTCAAGCGCCGCATCGACAAGCTCACCACCTCGGGATCCACGGCGGGCCATCTTGGCACGGCTTGGGCTTGGTATCTGCTGTCGCCCAACTGGAATTCCGTGCTCGGTCAGGCCTTCTCTGCCGCCAAGCCGGCAGGTTCCTACAGCGACCTGACCACCACCAACGCCAAGGGTGCCCCAAAGCTGCGCAAGATCGCGGTGCTGATGACGGACGGCGACTACAACATCAACTACTGCAAGGGCGTGGAAGCCAAGAACTCCGACCAGAGCCCGGACATCAACTGCAACTCGGAAAACGGCAAGTCGTTGGCGCAGGCTGGCAGTTTGTGCTCGGCGCTGAAGACACCCCTCGGCTCGGGCAATGCGGCGAAGATCGAAGTCTTTACCGTGGGCTTCCAGGTGAGCAACTCCGCCAAAAGCTTCCTTCAAACGTGCGCGCGGTGGGGCGCCCGTCAAGGCGCGCCCCACGCTTTTCCCGCCTATGCCTGGTCGAACGCTAGTTGGTCAGCCGCAAGGTCGAAATCTTCAGCGCAATGTCGCGGAAAGCCGCCGTTGGCCCGCGGCGCATTTGCAGCTTGGCTTTCGCCGGCGGCCGCACTATCTCTTCGATAGACATGCGCCGACCCATGTCTGTCAGGAACAACTCGATGAACAGCGACAGTACCAGTCGATCTTCGATGCCGTCGCGCGCGGCCGCGTTGGCCTGACTTGATCGGGCTCACGTTGGCCGCAACGACGGCCGACCTCCCATGGAGCCCTACATGCTGCGCATCTACCATCACGCCGGCGATCGCCTCGTAGCCAATGGCGGTACGCCTCCCGCGCCACCGGGAAACGGGGCAATCTGGCTCGATCTGCTCAACCCCACGACCGATGAGGACCGCGTGGTCGAGCAGAAGCTGGGCGTTTCCCTACCGACGCGCGAGGAGATGCATGAGATCGAGGTCTCGGCACGTCTCTACAGCGAGGCGGGTGCCGAGTTCATGACCATTACCGCTCTCGCCAACATGGATAGCGACGAACCGGTGCACACACCCGTCACGTTCGTGCTGAAGGGCTCGACGCTGGCAACCGTGCGCCACCTGGAGCCCAGGGCTTTCCTGTCATTCGCATCGCGGGCACAGAAAGCCAATGGCGTGGCCTGCGCAACAGGCGAGCAGATCATGCTGAGCCTGATTGAGGCGCTGATCGACCGCATGGCCGATACCCTGGAGCGTGTGGGCGTGGAGATCGACGCCGTCTCGCGCGATGTATTTCGCTCCAAGGCGCCGCAGGCCGCATCGCTCAACGCCTCGCGCGATCTGCGCGCCACGCTGGAGCAGATCGGCCGCAACGGCGACCTGCTGACCAAGCTGCGCGAAAGCCTGGTCAGCATCAACAGGCTTCTCACCTACCATTCGACCATGGACGTAACCGACAAGAAGGCCGCCAAGGCGCGCGCCAAGACCTTGCACCGGGACGTGCTGGCCCTCAGCGATCAATCGACGTTCCTGTCGCAGAAGATCAATTTCCTGCTCGACGCCACGCTCGGGCTGATCAACCTCGAGCAGAACCAGATCATCAAGATCTTTTCCGTCGCCGCCGTGATCTTCCTGCCCCCCACTCTGGTGGCGTCGATCTACGGCATGAACTTCAACTCCATCCCGGAGCTGAAGTGGGCATACGGCTATCCGATGGCCATCGGGCTGATGATCATGTCCGCGGTTCTGCCCTACCTTTGGTTCAAGCGCCGCGGCTGGCTGTAAGCGCCACCAGCGTTCCGGCTCGACGATGTGTGGGCAGGCTAGAACCCAGCCGCGCCCTTCTTCTTGCCCTTCGCCCTGCCTTTGGGCAGTTCGGCGTAAGCTTTCGCTTTCTTGCCCTTGTCTTGCGCCTCCAGGATGGCCGTCTCAACTACGCGCAGGGCATACGCCGGCAACGCGAACGACCCGACGTGGACCGCCGGGGTCCAGTAGCGCAAGCCGTCAATGCCGCGTTTCTTCTGCCGTTTGGCGAGGTCGTCTGCGTCGAGCTTGAGGAGATGCTTGTCGTCCGTCGCCAGGTTGAGAGCGAATGGCCCGCCGAAGTAGCAGGGCTGCGTGCACATGTACGGCGCCACCCGCTTGAACAGCGAGGCGAACACCGCCGTCGTGCCGTGCAGATGCTCCGGGAACAGGAACGGCAGCCCATTCTGCGTGACAAGCACGCCGCCGCTCCTGAGCGCGCGCTTGCAGTCGGTGAAGAATTCACGCGTGTGCAACACGGCGCTCGGCCCGATCGGCTCGGAGCTGTCGACGATGATGGCATCGAACCGTTCGTCGGTTTCGGCGACGTACTTCAGGCCGTCGGCAATGACGATGTCGGCCCGCTTGTCGTCGAACACCTTGCCCGGGATGCCTGGGTAGTGCTCCAGCGCCGTATCGATCACGGTGCGATCGATCTCGCACAGGGTGGCCTTGTCCACGGAGGGGTGCTTCAGCACCTCGCGCAGCACGCCGCCGTCCCCGCCGCCGATCACCAGCACACGCTTGGGCTTCTCCAGCGCCATCAGCGGCACGTGCGCCATCATCTCGTGGTAGACGAACTCGTCCGAGGTGGTCAGCTGGCACACCCCGTCCAGCATCAGCACGGTGCCCCAAGTCGGATTCTCGAAGATCACCAGATGCTGGTGCTCGGTCTTGACCTCGTGCAGCACGCGGGCGGCTTCAAGGCGGACGCGCCAGTGCGGGTGGAACGTCTCTTCGATCCAGTCGGTCATGCGCGACCTCCCAACAGCTAGATGCGCAGGCGCAAGCACGAGCGCACGCCGCTCTTAACAGAGGGCGCGCGCTCGTCTTGATGAGGCCGAGGAGCTAGGCTGCTCGCTTCGCCTTGGTCTCGCGCACCCGAACCGGGGCCTTCTTATTGGCACCAATGGTCCAGGACCGCTCGTCCAGCGTGTGCGCGCGAAGCAACTCCTTCACGACCACGTTGTCGGGCTTGAACGCAGCCTTCAGCACATCGACCGTCAGATGCGGCTTTGCTTCGCCGCACATGAATACGTCGAGGGCCGCGTAACCGACCTCCGGCCAGCTATGAATGCTGATATGGCTCTCGGATAGCACCGCTACCCCCGAGACGCCGCCGTTGGGCGTGAAATGATGCAGATGGATGTGCAGGAGCGTAGCTCCGGCGACGTCCACGCATCGCTTCAACGTCTCTCGTATGTGCTTGAGATCATCAAGCCGCTTGGCGCCAAACAAGTCTATGAGCAGATGCGTACCGGCGAACCGGACTCCATCACGCTCGATGAAGTAGTCTTTCCTGTCGTCGTGCGCGCCTAGCGCGGCTTGACCATGATCTTCCTTTTGGGCGGTGCTTGAACGGGTCAAGTCCATCCCCAATTGGAAGAGGGAATCGGTGTAGGCCATAGGACCCCTCCCCAACCAGTAGACAGCCAACCCGCCGCCTCTCAACTCGGCATGAGAAGAGAGACGAACGGAGAGGGGTCATATGATGGCAATCGCCCCCCCACGCAAGAGAAAATGTCCCCTGCGACCAATTTTTTTGAACTTGGTTTCTGTCGAGCGCCGTCAACGACGTAGGCGAGTAGCCGTCAATCCTTTTTGAGGAGCTTCTCAAGCAGCTCGCGCGGCTTCACTTTCTGCTGCCCATCGCCGCCGCCGAGCAGGCCACGGATCGCATCCTGAACCTCCTGAGATTTTAGGTTCTTGCCGATCTGCTTGATCGCCTCACCGGCCTGCTCCGAGCCCAGCACGCCCTTCAAATCGGGTGTGAAGGTCGGCTTGTCCCACGGGCCCTCCACATGCACGGGCACCTCCAAGCCGGCGAGGCTGACAACGGAGCCGTCGCCGGTGTGGCTCGCGGCAACCTTCGGGCGCACGATGTAGTCGACCTGTCGCAGAGCAAGGTTAGCTGAGCCGGAACCGCTGACATGCAGGTGCGGGCTGACCAGTCTCAGGTCCTGGTTCTGGGCGATGCCATTGGCGATCACGAACGAGCCGCCGAACTCGCTGAAGGGTGTCCTATCTTCCGGGTTCGTGCGCAGGCCCGAAAAGCGTCCCTTCTCGATGCCGCCGAGCAGCCGGCCGATATCCAGGCCGACAATGGCACCGTCGGTGACGGACAGCTGCACCTTGCCACGCAAGGCTTCGACGATCTGCCGCTCGGAGTTGCCCTGTCCTGCCAGCGCGACGGCAATCGCGCCGTGCCCGTCGAGCCAGCCGAAGTCCAAGGTGTCGCTGAGCAGCGGCAGCGTCGAGACGCCGTCCAGGGCCAGATTGACCGTAGTGGCGGCTACCTGCCCTTGGCCGTCGAGCGTCAGCATGCCACGCGCACGGCCGGCATAGAGTTGCACGTCCTCCAAAGTGATCTTGGCCACGCGGTCCTGCAGCGCCAGAGCCAAGCGGCTGCGGCCGGTGGCGACGTTCTTGTAGACCAGCCGATCGACTGACAGGGCAAGATCCGCATCGGCAAGCCCGAGCGGAGCCAGATCGATGATCTCGTCGCTCCAGTCCTTGACGGCCGATCGCTTGATGGGGCCGCGCCCCTCTGGCGCCTTGTCGGGCGCGGCGCTCTTGCTCTGCAGCAGGTCGCCGATCGGGTCGGCGGTCGCGCCCGCACCAGGCTCGGGCCGGCCCGGACGCAACAGCAGCCTGCCAAAATCCAGTTCGGACAGTTGCAGCCGACCGCTGACGTGCGGGCGAGCCCCGCCCGTTTCTACCGATAGAGAGCCCGTCAGCGAGCTGTCGCCCAGCGTCGCCGACAGATCGTCCAGGGCAACGCGGCGGTTGGCCGCCGCCACCCGGGCCGAAACCGCCAGGGCGCCCGTTTCGACGCCCGCCCCCCCATGTCTGCCCAGCCGCTGCGCCAGCTCGGCCCAGGATGCCGCCCGGATGTTGACGGTGCCGTCGGCCTCGAGCTCCCGGCCAAGCCCGACGCTGCCGTCGTAGGTTGCCTCGAACGGCCGTCCGGAAATACGCAGCGAAAGGCTGGCTGGACCCCGGCCGAGGCTTGTGTCCGCTGACGCGAGCTTGGCTTCGAAGCCGAGCTTCTCCCCGCTCCAGGTCACACTGCCCTTGGCGTCGAGCGTATTGCTTGCGTCGTCGGCGGCCAGATCCGCGTCGAGCCCCGTCAACTCCTGCGACGTGCCGGACCGCTCATCGATATAGCGCACTGTCGCATCGAGGATGCGCACGCTAGACGCGGGCAGCAGACCGCCCCGGCCACTCTGCTGCCTTGGCTCCAAACCGGCATCGTTGGTCCGACCGCCGGCCTGCGCCAGGCGAATTGGGCGATCCTGCCAGGCCGCGAAATCCCAGCTGCGCCGTCCCTGTGCGTCGACGTGCAGCTCAATCACCGGAGCGTCGAGCCGAACCTGCTGCAGGGCGACGCGACGCGACAGCAGCGACCAGACCGGCAGCTCGACCCGCAACGTCCGCGCCGCCAGCAGCGGAGGACCGCCCATGTCAGCCGGCGCACCAAGTGACACCTGCGAAAAGGCGACGCCGAAGCGCGGGAAATAGGTGAGCTTGGTCGGCCCGGCGATCACCAGGTCACGCCCCGTGCGCGCCTTGACCAGCTCGACGGCCCGGTCGCGTACGAAATCGACCGGTGCGGCGATCAGCAGAAACGTCACGGCGCCGGCCACCATGCAGCCGACGCTCAGGGCCACATAGCCGGCGATCCCCGCCCACGACGATCGACGGTGTGGCGCTTCCCTGCGTGGGACGCGCATGGGGATCGGACGCCCGTCCGCCCCTATTGGCCGGACGCGCGCAGCATCGCGCGCATCGGCGTCTCTCGGTCTCGGCACTATGGGATCGGTCATTGCTTCGAAGCTCGGCGCCTGCAGCAGCGCGCGGCGCCCTGTGTCCATGGCTGCAGTCGGATACACCCAACCTTGCCGCAAATTATGTCATGGGCGGGTCAGCAAAAAGGGGTCATAAAGTCTTTTACACGCAAGCTTTTCCCAGACTGCGCAGCCCCATAGGGCCGCATACCCCTCGACTGGTCGTGCGACATCTGCGCTCACCTGCTCTTGGGCCACGTCGGCCAGATGGCCGGCTGCCAAGGCCCCTGCACTTGCCGTGAGCCAGACAAACCAGGTAGCGCGGCTCGGTGGGGCACCCTATTGTCGCGCAGCCGGAAATACCCGCGGAAGCCCTGCATGCTCACTGGACGTGTGCTGTTGTCCGTCGTTGCCGCCCTTGTCATTGCCACCTGGAGCGCTGCAGCCGGCGCACAGGTGGCCGACCGCTGTCTCGCCGTCTCGGAGGCGCAGCGCCTGGTTCAGCCGGTCGCGCTGAAGACGTCGGAAGTGCGCCTCACGTTCATCGGGCATTCGACCTGGCTAATCGAAAGCGCTGGGGGCGTGAGCATCGCCACCGACTACAATGACTACGTGCGGCCACCGACCGTGCCCGATATCGCCACCATGAACCGGGCGCACACCACCCACTATTCCAATTTTCCGGACCCCAGCATCAAGTACGTGCTCAAGGGTTGGAGCACGGACGATGGCGCGGCCAAGCACGACCTAGCCTACAACGATGTGCGCGTGCGCAACGTGCCGACCAACATCCGCGACTGGGCCGGCGGCTCGATCCCCTACGGCAACTCCATCTTCGTGTTCGAGATCGCCGGACTGTGCATCGGCCATCTCGGCCACCTGCACCACACGCTGACCGAGCAGCAGATCGGCCAGATCGGCCAGCTCGACGTGGTCATGGTGCCCGTCGACGGCAGCTACACCATGGACGTGACCGGCATGGTCGAGGTTCTGCGGGCCCTGCGCGCACGCCTGATCCTGCCCATGCACTACTTCAACCCCTACACGCTGGAGCGCTTCGTCGAGCGCATCCGCGGCGATTTCCCCGTCGAGATGTCCGAGACGGCCACCATCGTCGTCTCGCAGACTACGCTGCCGAGCGAGCCCAAGGTTCTGGTACTCCCGGGCCACTAAGCCGCCCAGCCCCGCATTCCAGCGAACGATTTCGTCAGCTGCGCGGCGGCAGGCGCGGCGGGGCGCGACGCGCCGGCTGGTTGGTCAAAGTCGACAGGCCGAGATCGGCGTCAGTGCGCGGCCAAGAGAAATCGTCGGCTCGGCCGGGCTTGGGCGTGGCGCGCTCGCCTTTTACCAGCACCTGGTAGTAGGGCGTCTGGCTCGGCGCCATACGGCGGGCGACGCCACCGGGGCCCGAGCCCGTGGGCGTAATGGAGTTGAGCACCACCAGGCCGCCGCCGACATCATCGGCCACCACGTCGCCCATCTGCGAGGCGCGGTCGCTCAATTCCTTGCGCGTCATCAGCGCGATGACCGCGGATGGAATAGCGGGGCGCGGGATGTCGAGGGTGATCGATTCCTCGCGTCCGTTCGCGCCGATGCTCTTCAAGGTGATGCGGCCGTTCTCTGCCTTCTGCTCGGGGTCGGGCTGTGTCTGCACCGGCTGGGTGGTGCCCGAACTCTTCGGCTGGCCGCCGGCCTTCGCCTCCTTGACCGCGTTTACGGTGCCCTTCCAGCCACCGTCGCCGTCGGTGGAGCCGCGCGGACGCTGGTTGGCGATGCGCTTCTGCTCGGCCTCGGTGCCGGCCAGCGGAATGGCCCGCTCGTTGCGCGCCTGCGTAAGATCGCGCTTGATCTCCTGCTCGACAAAGTGCGCAAGCTTGCGATACCCAGCCGGCGTGAACAGGATCCCGTCGTTTTCGCGCAGCAGGCGGCTCTTGCCGGTCAGGTCCGGCCCGTAGGCGGCGTAATTGCCGGCCTCGTCGGCGAACTGGGCCTGGATGTCGATGAACTTGATGCCGTTCAGGTAGGCCTTTTCGCGCGCGATGTTGTTGATCATCTGCGCATCGTCGTTGGCGTCGCTGCGGCGCAGGATCGGCAGGCCGATCCAGTACAGGGCGATGCCCTGCCGCTTCAGGGCCTTGATGAGTCGATCGACGCGACGGCCATACTCCTCGCGCCATTCCTCCGACTCCATGCCGATGCGGCGACCGGTGGAGGGATTGCGGATGGAGATGCGGTCTCCGTAGCCGATCATGATGACGCCGATGTGCACGACCTCGCGGCCGGGCGCCTCCTCGGTGCGCATCTCGTCCTCGAAGTCGTAGCGAGCAAGGCCGCTGATCGAACGATGCCGGCGCTGTAGCTGCAGTCGGGTATCGCCGGCGAGCGATTCGCTCAAGCCCGCCAGCAGGCCCTCGGCAAACGCGTCGCCGTAAGCCTGCAGCTTGTAGACGTCGCCGGGCGGAAACGGGTTGACGTAGCTGGTTCCGGCAGCGTCGTCCTGGGCTCGCGCCGGCAGTGCGATGGCGCAAGACATCGCCCAGATCAGCGCCGGGACCAAAGCCCGGGCCACAGCCAGCGCTGAACCTGGAGCGCGCATCCGCTTCACCGCCGCTTCCCGCCTCGTGTGCCTGTGCCGAACATCGAATCGCCTGGAGGTCTTCCGCTAGCACAGACCGGTTTCGTACTCTTTACGAGAGTCTTACACCAGTCGCGTGTCGCGCGCGCCAAGTCGGCTGCGAGTCGACGAAAGCAAGCATGGGGCACTTTCCGACCCATCGCAAGAGAGGCGCAGAATCAATCAGTTAGGGCAGCGGGTCGGCGCGCAGCCGCTGCAGTAGCTCCAAACTCGGATAACCGTCCTGAGCCAGATCGAGGGTGCGCTGGGTCGAGCGGATGGCGGCGCGGGTCTGATCACCCATGATGCCGTCGAAGCCACCGGTGTCGTGGCCTCGGGCGGCCAGCAGGCGTTGCAACTCTTCCCGCTCACCGCGCCCCAACGGCTTGTCACCGACCGGCCAAGAGGCGGCCAGCGGTGCCCCGCCGGCGATGCGGTCGGCGAGATGGCCGACGGCCAGCCCGTATGCCGTGGCATTGTTGTAGCGCAAAATGGCTCGGAAGTTCTTCGTGACGAGGAACGCCGGGCCCCTCGCGCCGGCTGGCAGGACCAGTTGCAGCGGCAGGCCGAGATGCAGATTGGCGGGGCCTGCGGGAATGCGCACGCCGGCCGCCAGCCATTGCGACAGCGTCTGCGACCGGCCCGGCGCCGACCAGGCGTAGTCGAACTCTGTCGGCAGGATCACCTCGAAGCCCCATGGAGCGCCGGCCGACCAGCCAGCCGTGCGCAGGTAGTTGGCCGTCGAGGCGAGCGCATCGGCGACCGTGCCCCAGATGTCGCGGCGGCCGTCCTTGTCGAAGTCGACGGCGTGGGCGGCGTAGGCTGAGGGGATGAACTGCGTGTGGCCCGTGGCGCCGGCCCAGGAGCCGACGAAGGTCTCGGGCGCCGTCTGCCCATCTTGCAGGATGCGCAGGGCGGCGATCAGCTCGTTGCGCCAGAAGGGGGCACGACGCGTGTCGGTGATGGCGAGCGTAGCCAGCGAGCGCACGACGCTGCGCGAGCCCATGGCGGTGCCATAGCCGCTCTCGGCGCCCCAGATGGCGAGCAGGATGTGACGGTCGACGCCATACGTGGACTCGATGGCGGCGAGCATGGCGCTGTGCTCCGCTGCGAGCGCGCGGCCGATCTCGACGCGCTCCTGCGTCACCAGGTCGGCGAGATAGGCTCCGGGCGGTTTGTAATGCTCGGGCTGGCTGGTGGCGAGTTGGACAACCTCGGGGTCTGGCACGAAGCCGGCCGTGAAACGGTCGAACACCGCGCGGGAGATGCCGCGGGCCTGCGCGGTGGGCCACAGCGCATCCAGCTGGACACCAAGCTGGGAACGCGTGTCGCCCGTGACGACCGCGGCGACCCGGGACTCGGCCAACGCTGCAGGCGCAATGGCCGTTGCACCTGACAGCAGGATCGCCGCGGCGAGACAGGCTCGCACCCGCCTAGTCTCGCGATTTCGAAGTTCGCTGCCGACCATGCGTCGAACACTGGCGAATTCCTCGATCATCGCACTACTGTACGCCAAGCCCACTTCTGCCTCGCGAGGCATCACCGTCGTTGCTGTTGGCCGGCTTGGAAGCCGGATCAGGCCCGCGCGCCGCGCTGCCGTGCATATGCGTCAGGACGGCCTCGGAAGGCCAGCAGTCCACCTTCAGGCTATTGGCCTTCTGGTAGGCACCGACCACCGAGCGTGTGTTCATGCCGGCCTTGCCGTCGACCCTGGCCACGGCGTAGCCGAGCCCCTGCATGCGCTCCTGGATTTGCTCAATGCTTTTCGCCGGGAGCTGACGCACGCTGGCCCACGGCGTCTCGTAGTCGCCACCGCCGGCGATGCGGTCGGACAGGTTGCCGACGAACAGCGCGTATAGGTCCGAAGTGTTGTAGCGCTTGATGACGAGGAAGTTCTCCAGCGCCAGGAAAGCCGGCCCGTAGGTACCGGCCGGCGTCAACAGGAAGGCCGGTGCGTCCAAGACGTCGGCCGGAAATTCACGCCCGCGCGTACGCACCACGCCGAGCTTGACCCATTCGCGCAGCGGGCGTGTGTTGTCGGCCCCTTCTGCGAGGCAGTTCAAGCTCTGCGGCAGCCGCACCTCGTAGCCCCAGGGCTGCCCGGACACCCAGCCCTTGACCTTCAGCTGGTTGGCGGCCGAGGCCAGAGCGTCGCCGACCGAGCCCCAGATGTCCTTGCGGCCATCGCCGTCGAGATCGTAGGCCAGCGTGTAGTACTCGGAGGGCATGAACTGGGTGAGCCCCATGGCACCAGCCCACGACGCGTTGATGGTCTCGCGCGTGCGCACCTTGTCCTCGAGCATCTTCAAGGCATAGAGCAACTCGGTGCGGAACATCTCCTTGCGCCGGCCAAGCCAGGCCTGCGTGGCCAGCACCTGCACGGCGTAGTGGGGCGAGCGGTGCGCGCCGAAGGCCGTCTCGCGACCCCAGATGGCCAGCACCACGTTACGCGGCACGCCGATCACCTGCTCGATCTTGGCAAGGTCCGCGGCGTGTTGCGTAAGCAGGGATCGCCCCTGCTCGCTGAGCCGGCTCAGATGTGCCACGTTGAGGTATTCGGCGGGGGTGCGCGTGAACTCCGCCTGGCCCTTCACCTCCTTGCTCTGACCGGGCAACACGAGATCCGGGATCGACAGGTCGGGCTCCACACCGCGGAAGGCCATGTCGAAGGTAGCGCGCGACACGCCCATGCCCTGCGCCTCAGGCCACACCTCCTCGACGAAGCGGCGGAAAGCCTCGGTGGATTGTGCGAACACAGGCGGCGTCCCGATCGCGGCAGCGATCAGCAGCAGCGCCGCAATGGCCATGTGTCTGGCGACGGCAATAAACACGTAGCCCCCTTGGCCTCCGGATTGAGCTTAGCCCGGACTACTTCTTGACCGGTGGTGCGTCCCGCGATCTTGTAGGCGGGGTTTGACCACCTTCGCAATCGGGACACTAGTCAAGCAATTTATCGGCCAATTTGCGGCGCCTTCGCGCGCGGCGCGGAGCAGACCGGGAACCAGCAGCGGCTGGTTAATGTTGCAGGTTGCCGCATGGCCGCCGCGCATTATCGCGGGTATGTGCGATGCGATACAATGAAAAGTTCGCAATGTTTCATCGCCTAGCCGCAGCGGGGATCCCAGAATGTCGAGCCCGAAGAAGCGCATTCGCAAAGCCGTATTCCCAGTGGCGGGGCTTGGCACCCGATTTTTGCCGGCTACCAAGGCCATGCCGAAGGAGATGCTCACAGTCGTCGACCGGCCGGTCATCCAGCATGTGGTGGACGAGGCGCGCGCGGCCGGCATCGAGCATCTGATCTTCGTCACCGGCCGCAACAAGGGGGTCATCGAGGACCACTTCGACAGCCAGTTCGAGTTGGAGCGCACGCTGTCCGAACGCGGCAAGCAGAAGGAACTCGATCAGCTGATGCGCGAGCTACCGGGTGCGGGCCAGACCAGCTTCACGCGCCAGCAGGCGCCACTCGGGCTTGGGCACGCCGTGTGGTGCGCGCGTGAGATCGTCGGCGACGAGCCGTTCGCCGTGCTGCTGCCCGATGTCCTGCACCATGCGCCGGGCACGCCCTGCCTTGCCCAGATGATCGCCGCCTACGAGGCGCACGGCGGCAACCACATGGCGGTGGCGCCGGTGCCGGACGAACAGACACATCAATACGGTATCGTCGGCGTGGAGGATGCCAAGGCCAAGGTGTCGCGCATCACGCAGATGGTGGAGAAACCCAAGGCCGGCACGGCGCCTTCCAATCTGCACATCTCCGGCCGCTACATCCTGCAGCCCGAAATCTTCCCCATCCTGGAGAACCAGGAACGCGGAGCCGGCGGAGAGATTCAGCTCACCGACGCCATGAAGACGCTGGCCAAGCAGCAGCCGTTCCACGCCGTGCGCTTCGACGGCACCATCTATGATTGCGGTGCCAAGATCGGCTTCCTGGCCGCCAACGTCGCCTACGCGCTGGAGCGGGACGATCTGGCCGGCCCACTCAAAGCCGAACTCGCCAAGCTGCTGGCGCCCGGGCAAACCTAGCCGATCAGGCTGACATCTCACTGTCATCTGACCGGAGCTATTTCGTCGGTGTGACACATTTCGCCAGGCCCGCCCCGCCATTTGATGGGCGGAGGAACGATTGCCTTACTGGAGATTGTCTATGTTTGCCCGCAGGATTCCGAGCGCGCTCTACGTCGACTTCAACAACATCGTTGCCAAGATCGTGGGCGGCGGCTTCGGCGATGCGTCGGCGGCCTGGCTGGCGTGGCTCGAGGACGGCCTGTTCGATCCGAAGAAACGCAAGCGCACATTCATCCAGAAGCGGGTGTATCTCGGCGAGCCGTATCTGCATTTCGCCAAGCCGCTCGAGGCCAATGGCTTCCAGACCATCCT
Source organism: uncultured Alphaproteobacteria bacterium (assembly GCA_963840445.1). GTDB lineage: Bacteria > Pseudomonadota > Alphaproteobacteria > Rhizobiales > Hyphomicrobiaceae > AWTP1-13. Next base: position 42,363 of record CAWIZC010000020.1, read on the forward strand.
GTCCTCAGCCGACCTGATTATCGCCCTTGATCTGGTGGAGTTGGTGCACCAGCAGCCGACCATCGCGGAGTATGTTCTGCTGTCCGTCGACAACGATTTCCAGCATCTGCTCGAACGGCTGGGCGAGCGCGGCAAGGCCCGCGTTGCCACCATCGAGCGGGGCTCCCTGCGCCGCCACCTTTCCCCCGCGGACCGAGATCGTGTTCCCCGTCGAGAGCCTGAGGGCGGCTCTGGCCTACCAGCGGCCCGTCAGCCGATGGCGACGACTTTCCGGCTTCGCGCGGGAGACTGCAGCCGACATGCGGCAGCGGTATAAGAGCCTGCTGCGGCGCCTTCGGCACCGGGGCGAGCGGCGCTGGATGCGAGTGGCCGCAGACCACGTGGCGGCTTTGGCACATGAGACGCCTGGCCTGCCGCTCGGCAAGGACACGGTGGTGCGACACCTTTCCAAGCTGATGCCCGACGTAACTTCGGGGCGCTTCCGCAGCCGCAGAGCCTATCAGCAATTGCTCAGGCAGATGACGGAAATCCGTGACGACCTGCGGCTGTTCGAGTATCCCAACGGCGGCATCGCCATCATGGCCGAGCCGCGCGAACGGACTGGCCGTGAAAAGTCCCCTTAGTGCTGGCAGTTGGCCGGCGGAACGCCACGTCCACTGTCTGTCGGCCTGCTGGGGTTGCCTACGCCGCCGGCAGGTCTAGACTGCCGCGCCGGCCGCAATGAGGGCCGGTCAATTCGAGGCGACATGCAAAAAGCTGTGGCGAAGGGAAAGCTGCGTCCGGTGCCCCGCGACGGGCTGGCCGCCGTGCAGTCGGCGGCGCGCACCCTGGAGCTGGAAAGCGAAGGCTTGAGCGCGCTGCAGGCGGCGCTGCAACAACAGCAGCTGGGGCAGGCATTCGGAGAGGCCGTCGAGATGCTGTCCGGCGCCAAGGGGCGCGTGATCGTGACCGGCATCGGGAAGAGTGGCCATGTAGGACAGAAGCTCGCCGCCACCTTCGCCTCGACCGGCACGCCGGCGTTCTTCGTGCATCCGAGCGAGGCGAGCCACGGAGATCTTGGCATGATCGCCAAGGACGACGCGATCGTCGCCATCTCGTGGTCGGGCGAGAGCGTGGAGATCGGCAATATCATCACCTACTCGCGCCGTTTCAAGGTGCCGCTGGTGGCGATCACATCGCGCGCCCAGTCCGCGCTCGGCAAGCAGGCCGACGTGGTGCTCGAGCTGCCGCGTGTGAAAGAGGCCTGCCCGCACGGCCTTGCGCCCACAACCTCCACCACCATGCAGCTCGCCATCGGCGATTGCCTGGCGATTGCAATGCTGGAGAGTAGAGGCTTCACCGCCCACGACTTCAAGGTGATCCACCCCGGCGGCTCTCTGGGGGCGAGCCTCAGGTTCGTCGCCGATGTGATGCACACCGGCGACCGCCTACCGCTGGCAGGCGAGGACGTGGCGATGAGCGCCGCGCTCGTCACCATGACGCAGAAGTCGTTCGGCTGCCTCGGCGTGGTCGACGGCAAGGGCAAGCTGGTCGGCGTAATCACCGACGGCGACCTGCGCCGTCACATGGGTGCCAACCTGCTCGGCGCCCGCACCGGCACCATCATGACCCGAAAGCCGAAGGTGGTGGCGCCCGACATGCTCTCCTCGGCAGCCTTGGAGGTGCTGAACACCTCGCGCATCACCGCCCTGTTCGTGGTCGACAAGGGCAAGCCGGTCGGCATCGTGCACGTGCACGACCTGCTGCGGGTGGGCGTGGCGTAGGGAGCTAAACTGCCTCCACCTGCAACGCGTCGCGGCGGACACTGGTAACTTTGACGCGGGTGCCGGTGGGCAAGTCGGCGCCCTCGGCCAGCCACAGCGTATCGCCGACGCGAACCTTGCCGCGGCCGCCTTCGATGGCCTCCTCGAGCAGCAGCACGCGGCCGATCAATTGCTCGGCGCGGCGATTGAGGTCGGGCTGATCGCTCTTGGAGATCGAGGGATGCGCCCAGACGAAGTCGATCAGCACGTCGGCAACCAGCATGGCCGCGCCCGCACCGACCAACCACCAGCCGGATTTGTCCCCTTGCGCGATCTGCCAGGCGCCGGCGAGGCCCGCGCCGATGCCGGCCCAGGGGAGGGCCAGGCTGATCAGCGCGATGAGCCAGGCGATTGCGCTCGGGCCATCGTTACGCGGCAGCACGCTCCACCAC
>CAWIZC010000021.1:0-161260 GCA_963840445.1 uncultured Alphaproteobacteria bacterium
TTTGCCAACTTCGATGCGGCGCCAGTCGCCAACCTTGACGGAGAAGCGGTTGGCGCCATGGACGCGAATGGGGTTTTTCTCCGAGGTGATTTCATCCAACCTACTCAGCACCTCGTCGGGGGTCTTCAAGCCCTCCACATCCATCGAATAGTCGATGAACTTCGCTCCGTTTCCTGGTCAAAGTACGTGTGCTTAGCTAACATCAGTTGCCCCTCCGAATTGTTAGCGCTGAACACGTCCGTTTACTGATTACGCATAAACGTGACCTTTCATCATCTCCGTATGCAACACCTTGGCAAGTCGGTAGAAACCCCAATACGTTCGCGGGCTGAGCCCCTACGTCTGCGCTGTCTGATTGCAGACGCACCTGGATGCACGTTGGGTGGGGCTATCCTCCATGGAAAGCTGTCACAATCGTCATAATGGAAACACTACGAGTGGCGCTCGCCGACTGGACAGACTTCGATGCGTCAGCCCATTTGCTGGCGCAGTGCCTGGGCATTTAGCGAAGTGGGTCTGTTTTCAACGACGCGCGATGAGCCCCACGTACGCGAGCGCGCCAGCGACCACCGATGCGAGCCAGCTTGCCCACAGAGGAACAGCCGCGCCGTGCACCGTAATGTCCCAGCCTGCGAGCGCGCGGAAAAGCTGCAAAAAGCGCGATGATCGCAAAAATGATGGCGGCGACCCGTGAATAACTCTTGCCGTCCATGGTAGTCCTCCCTGTCGCACCCCTGGCGCACCGCCTTGTGAAAGAGGGACCAGCTGGGAATTTAGCTCAACGCTTGGGTGGTCGCCGCAACATATCGATAATGCGCTCAAGCGTAAGGAACGAACAACAATCAGTCGGGCCTGAAAGGTGAGCGCAACAGCATCGCTTGCTCCAATGCTCGATGTCGTAGGCCAACTCCAGGCCCCCATTGGCAGTGGTCACTGACACGTCCAGTCCGCATCGCACACAACTGATGACACGGGTGCCCCTGTCCTCCTCCACCACGGTGCCTCCCAGCGCCTAGAGGAGCGAAGTAGGACAAGGTCGTGCCCTCGCCGAATGAGGTGGTTGGGCAGCCGCCCCCTTTCGCTCCGTAGACCCCCGTCGTCTTCCCCCCACCCTCCACAGTCCCCACATTGAGGAGTGGTGAGGGCCCAGGGAGGCCTAGGTCAATGTGCGCCCAAAGCAAAGAGCACTTAATTGCATTTAGAAAAAATTCCGCATTCCTAGTGAGACGCGCTCGCCTGCTTCTGGGCGAGACCCGAAAGTCAGTTTGCCGATCGTTTCGACGTCGAGACATCAACCGTGTCGCGCTGGGAGCGGGGTTTTGTGAAGCCTCGTCCAAAGGCCCTGGCTGAGATTACCAAGATCGCGACCAAGACGGACCCCTTCCGCTCCGAGGACGTGATCATGGCCTCACCCGTCATCAAGTTCCTGGCGCCGTTGAACGACCTAACCACGCCGCTGATGATATCCAAGGGCTTGACCGAGGTCTTGGGTGAGCTTGGCTACACTTCCAGGGATTTCCTTACGCGCCAAGGCAGAGAGCTATGGGCGCGCCCGAATGAGCGCATCTACGGGATTAGCACGGTGCGATGCCTCAGGGACATCCAGAAAGACCCAAGATGGCTCAGGGGCGAGATTGCCTACGCAGAGTTCAGGGGCTTTGGAAAGGCGATTAATGCTTGGATACGAGGATTGGCCGCGCCACTGGTCGATCCCGACAAAGGCGACGTTGCGCTCATCGAAGCAGTCGCTGACAGATCGCAGTTAGATCGTGATGGTCAATTTGTAAGGCTCGTCCCGTTGAACCGCTAAGGCACGATCCGTCAGCGGTTTATGTTTGCTGCTTGGCAGAGAATTTCTATCGAGATGGCTAGCGAGCCCATCACGATGATCTTAACAGCGTCGTATGTGGTGGTTTCACAAAGTCAGGTGCTCGCAGTCGCCGCGTACTCCTCGAGGAGTCGGCCAGACACCGTGTCGGACTGACGCATCAAGCGTGCCAACTCTGTTGGGTAGAAAGGCGAGGGCTAGTGTTGCGCTGCCCCTGCGGCCGTGGCACCCGTTCTCACTTCATCACAGAATTTACTGGAGGATATCAGATTTCCTGTTTACGATAGTGGACAAGCAGCGGGGGTGTGCGGGAATGCTTAGAGAACCTATTCTGGTCGCCGAGTCTGCGGCCAATGATGAGGAACGGGCGCGTTTAGGCCTGTTTCCAGGGGAGATGGTCTATCGCGTTGATAGAATTCGCGGCCGAGCCGAGCAGCGTTTGGTGGAGGACATACGGCTACCCGCCGCTCTATTTCCACACCTTCAGAACCCCGTGCCGAGCATCAGTGATCTGGCCGATACCTACGGCATCCAGCTTGGGGAAGCGCTAGAAAGAGTTTGCGCTGTCCCTGCCTCCCCAAGCATCGCAAAAGCTCTCGACGTTACGCAAGGCACGCTGCTTCTCACGTTGGACAGAGTAGTGCACTTGCGCGACGGTCGCCCAGCAAAGTGGCTCCGCATAACGTACAGCTCGGGCCTGGAAAATCTGGCCAGATTGATAGCGAGGCTCTGAATCTAGCCTCAACCTTTGGGTGCGTGCGGCAACATATCGACAATGCGCTCAAGTGTTGGAAATGAACAACAATCGACAGGACCCGAACCGTTAGGGCAACAGCATCGTTTGCTCCAATGGGCAAAGTCGTAGGCCAGCTTCAGGCCACGACTGTCAGTGGTTACTGACACTTCCAGTCCGCATCGCAAGCAAGCAATTGCACAACGCTTGGAGCAATGCGACGAGCTAAGGATTTGGTTTGGCCCAATCGCTCAGGTTGAAGACATCGACGGTTTGACCAGGATAATCTGGCTTGTGGCAGGTCTCCTGGAAGACGCAAATCTGGCGAATAGGAGCGCTGCCAGGATTTCTCAGGGAGTGCTTCACGTGGGCTGGCAGAATGATAACGTCGCCAGCCGATAGCTTTCGGTGTCGGCTTCGATCCTTGCTGCAGCGGTCTGCGCCAGATTGTCATAGCCCGCGGCCAACTGAAGGTACTTTTCTCTAACCGCCTCGTCGCAAATATCGGCTGCAATACGACGTGTTTCGGCTGCGAACTTGCGCCATGTCACAGGCTCGTTGTCCATGGAACTTCTCCATAGCGGATGCACCACTGAACATAGGTCGTGACTCGGATAAGGTCATGCCTGAGTGGTGTTATCTATTATATTCGCGCTAATTTTCACAATGCGGCAAAGAAGAAAGGCTTAGTGGCAAATAAAATAGGCTTAATGTCACGCATGTGTCACAAGAGTGCTTAGTTCATCCGCCGTCATCAGTATTCATTATCGCGGCAGACTGACGATCAGTGGAAGCGCTCGCGTGGGCAGGGCTCACGGTGCGCGCTTCAGAATGGTCCTAGTGACCCCGCCGCGCTAATCGTTTCGACTATGTGAGAGCGCGTTGGCTCTGTTGTTCAGAGGGTCGGGATTAGCCCTCCCGTGCCGTGTCGTCGTTTAATCTCTCAGGGACCTCACTGCACTTCATCGGAAATTTACTGGAGAACATCAGACTTCCTCTGCACCATAAGGGATGCGTTGCGAGAGGGAAGATGCTGACAGAACCTGTGCTGGTCGCCGAGTTTGTGGCTAATGATGAAGAGCGGGAGCGTTTGGCCCTACTTCCAGGGGAGATGGTCTGCCGCGTCGATCAAGTTCGCGGCCAAGGCGAGCATCTCATGGTGGAGAACATACGGCTAGCGGCCGCGCTATTTCCGAACCTTCAGAAGCCCGTGCCGAGCATCCGTGGTCTCGCCGAAACCTACGACCTGCAGCTTGGTGAAGCGCTAGAAAGTGTCCGCGCTGTCCCTGCCCCCGCGAGCATTGCACAAGCACTTGATGTGATGGAAGGAGTGCCGCTTTTGATGTCGGACCGAGTGGTGTATCTGCGCGACGGTCGCCCAGCTGAGTGGCGCATAACCTACTGTTTGGACCAAGGAATGTGGCGCGATTGATGGCGAGGCTGGGAATCTAGCCTCGGCGCTTAGGCTGTTGCCGCAACGTATTGACCATGCCTTCAAGCGCTAGAAATGAACAACAATCGGCGGGGCTTGAACGGTGGCTGCAACAGCATCGCTTGATCCAATGGTCGATGTCATAGGACAGCTTCAGGCCGCGATGGTCAGCGGTCACTGACACTTCCAAGTGGCATCGCGCGCAAGCAACGACACGGGTGGATTTGTTCTGGTCCACTGTCCCCCAGCCCTCTGCTGAACATTTAGCGCACCATTACGGGTCGAGCGCGGAACCTACTCGAGAAAGACTTGTTCCGAATTAACACCGCCCGCCTAATTGGTGTGGGAGCTGAGCATCTGAAGAAAAGCGGCCAGCGGAACGCGAGGCCTTCAAAGCTAACCCCGCTTCTGCGGGCTCCCTGAGGCGCGAACTGCATATGCACGAGTGCTGAATGGTATAATCCGTTGCAGCGCAAAACCCTTTTTGTGAGATGTTCTATAAATGACTGTGAATAGCGAAATTTTGTCGCTATACTAGTGCATCGTTATTCACGTCTTAGGGATGCAGGTTATGGCAGCAGCTAGCAAATATCAGAAGATGTCGCTCAAAGAGCTAATCGCAGAGCGGGAGGACATCAACGCAGCCATCACAGAGAAGCAAGCCGCTGAGCGCGAAGCCTTCAAGGCTGAGATGGAAGCGAAGGCTTCTATGCTGGGGCTGGATTTGGCAGCGCTCTTTGGTGGCAAGCGCGGAGCGGGTAATGGTGCGCGGGCTCCTGTAGCGGTCAAATACCGCAACCCTAAAAATCCGAGCGAAACGTGGTCAGGCCGAGGAAGGCCAGCAAAGTGGCTCATCAAAGAGACTGACGGCGACAAGAAGAAATTCGATAAGTTCTTGGTCAAGTAGCCTATTGGCGCTTGCATCTGTCGTCGCTGGCGCGCTCGCGTGCGTGGGGCTCATAGTGCGTTCTTGAAAACGGTCCTGGTGACCCCGCGCTATCGCTTCTGCCTATGCGCGTTGCGCGGCGGTGGGTGTGGGCAAGCTGGCTCGCAGCGGTGGTCGCTGGCGCGACTTGCGGTTATATGCTTTACCGCTTCTTGAGCTATCCTGGTGCCCGCTCACTTTCGCTCATGTGTATCGTGCGGTGATATTGCTCGCCCCAGCCGCGATGACGGTGGGGTGGATTTTCCCCGACGCCTCGGAGCAAACAGACAGCCAAAAAGGCGGCGCTCATCCTGTGGCTAGGCCGCTTCCGCAGCAGAGCTACTTCGCCTAGTGGGAATGTGAAAAAGGCCGAGCGCGGATTCGCATCTTACGATGCTCAGGTTCATGCGAACGCCAACGCCCAGCCCTTATTCTGATGGACTTCGGCAGCTTTAAGCGGCGCTCCGCTTCTTCAGAGGCCTTACGCAAAGTGCGACGATTGCAATGCACAGCGCGCCAATTGACATGAACGCGCGGGTCACTGCTTTCGTCGCATTGAGTACGTATCGCATTGGATCGCTCCGTTGTGAGTTGCAGGAGCGATCAGCGTACCCCGCAAATATTGCGGTCGCCTCAAAGAACCATTGATATACGATTACGGGAAGCCCTAAAATTAGAAATAGCACGCTAAATCACACAACCGCGCAGCGCCACACCATTATCGAGTGATCGTTTATCAGGCATCAGACGACGCGATTGCCCCACGGATGCGGCGCACGCTTGGGGTGGTCGAGGTATTCATAGCGTTGATAGAATGTTTCGGTGGTGCGTTCAGTGCCCGCCTTTAGTCAACGGTAGGGGGAAGTTACTTGCGGCAAGGGGCTGGGCAGACGCTCAAGGGCGAGGCTCATTGCCATTTCCCAGGGCTCAAGGCGCCGCGAGACCATATGCGGTCGCGGAGTACTGTTTGGGGCGAGACGACTTTTCGAGCGTCCCCTGCCGCGAAAAAATTTTCAGAGTGCGGAATTTAGGGAAGTTGTCCTTGCCCAAAGGAACTAATGGGACTCAAAGGATGGGACCCGTGAAGCCTACGGCGCGAGGGCGGGCGCAATGGTAACCGACCTAGCGCCCACCGCTTGTTAGCGGCACGGCCGACAGTCGGTGGTCGCCTTACTTTGCTAACAAGTCGCGCACCATTCGCACGGACTCGCCCGAAGTAGAGATGAAAATCAGTATCTCCGTGACTGCGTCTAACGATCGACACGATTGGCCCATGTGATGTGGGGTTCTCTCGGCATGGTCCAGATGAGAAAGTTCCTCGGATTTGATCGAGTTATGTTTCGCTAGGGCGAGATGGGGGTGCGATTGTAAATAACGAATATGACTGTGGCTTTAGGTATCATTTGATTCAACCTCGTCCTCAAAGGGGGATTACAACTTTATGACCGAAGTCGTCAGCATAAAGGGTATGACATTAGTTGAAGCAGTTAAGCGTGGCCAATACACCCAAGAAGATATGATTGCTGCCAGGGCTACGCTCAGCGAGCTAATTGTAGCTGGCCAAGAGCGAGCCAAAGAAGAATTTAAAGCCGGGATTGCTTGCTGAAGCTAGGAAGCTCGGAATTGAGGTTTCTGAGATTAACCGAATGCTTGCCGTTACACCGCAAAAGGTTGGCACCAAAAAAGAGAGTGTAGAGACAAGGAAAAAACCTGAAAATAAATACCGCAACCCCAAAAATCATGCTGAAGTCTGGCAAGGGCGCGGGCTAAAGCCTAAGTGGATGACGCGCGAGATAGAGGCTGCAGCAGAGAAAGGCATAACGCTCACCAAAGAATATTTTCTAATGAAGTAGTAGGGCAAGCATGGAAGCGCTGCTTCTGCTGCGCGCTTCTGCCTTAGTCATCGTGGGCAAGGACACGACAAGTCTCCACCGATAGGCGGCATCATGGCCCCCCGATCCTTGAAGGCTTGGATGTAGCTTGAAATTTCAAGCTGAAACCAACCCAGATGGGTGCATAGTTGAAATGCAGGGTGCGAAAGGGAAAACCACCATGGACGCCAAGAGTTACTCGCGGGTCGCTGCTATCATTTTTGGGATCATCGCGATTTTGCAGCTTGTGCGCGCGCTTTCGGGTTGGGAACTCACGCTGAATGGCGGGGCCATTCCGATATGGGCAAGCTGGCTCGCATCGACTGGCGCGCTCGCGTTTGTAGGCTTACCGCTTCTTGAAAACGGCACTGGTGACTGCCGCTATCGCTTCCGCTTATGCGCGTTGCGGGGATGCGTTGTTGCCCGCCCTAGCCAGAAAGCGAATTCAGGGATAAGACCGTTGGCTAAACCAGCACCGCTGACGCTTCCGCTTAGTGCGAACTCTAACCTATGGCGTGCTAGCCTTCTGATTGCTAACGCAGCACCGAGTCCGCCCTAGCTTCGCGGGCTTTGCCTCTCACTAGTCGATCATCACGCTTGTTGCGCGTTGAGGATTGATCGACGAACTCGGGACACCGTGCGGCCCTTCAAGAGGCCGCCCCCTGCCTCAGGCAGTTGCGCTTTGCCGCGTCGCAGATGCCCAATGCACAGCACGCTTGCTGGCCGCTCGATCTTGATCGTCCAAAAGCAATGGGCCATCGCTCGCGAGATAGTACGCGCGTTTGAGACCAGAGGAGCGCGCGTGTTGTCGGTGCGTGGGGCCGCAGCCGCGTTGGAACTTGCAGACGATCCTGATCTTGCCGCCGCTGTCTTAGACAGTGACAGCGCTCAACTATGCCGTTTGCTGAACGAGAAGAAGGTCCCCTATGTGATCCATTCGGGGAGCGTGAGGCTCGCCGATGAATGCGCGGGCGCTACTGTAATCCCCAAGCGTGTAGCGAGCGTCGCTCCTACATCGTGACCGCCGGTATAGTCGTGTCCCCGTCAGCTCCCCAATGTTTTTAGGGTCAGCACCCCCGCGGGTGGCAAGGGGAGTGCGGACTGGGGATGCGTGAGCGGTGGTAGTGGTGTTCGCGTGGCGCATCGTGAGGGCGAGCGACCCGTAGGTGACGAGGAGGAGGAGGATGGCGATGAGGTCCAGCATCATTGTTCGTCTTTCATAAAGGTCATGACGATCAGCATCCCGATCCCCGCGATCAAGAGGGCGATGCCGGCGAGCCAATCGGGGCAGGATTGAGGATGTAGCGGGCCACAGCTTCTCCCACGAGGTAGACGTGAGCAGTTAGATCCTCAGTCATGTCGCTCTCGCCTTGTTCGGTGAAGCCGGCGAGGCTTTACGCCACGACGGCGGCACTTCCCTGACTGGACAATTTCGTGTGCTCGGCAACGCCATCTCCTGCGCTCGCAGCACGGGGCCATTCGAGAATGAGGAGGGTCGCGATAATACCCGCACTGACGACTGCCAGGAGCAACGTCACGATCCAGAGCAACACTTTGATGGTCCGCCGCATGTGAGGTCCAAGCCTAAGCGACCCACATGTGGGGTAAGGCTGGCAGACGGTGATCCCCAGTTTGGGTGAGGCTAGGGGCCTGCGCCAAACCACCTCACCATCCGCGAGCGCGGCTTCGAGAGTACCCAAGCGCTTCCCAGTGTTTTTGGAAATTGGGTATCCGACCGCTCGGGCACCTCAACGACCACCTAACGCGACCTCTCAAGCGCGACAAAACGGAGCCCATCAGTTCGCGCTGATGGCCTGTCTGCGACCACCGCAGCAGGCACTGAGAGAGGTCTCTCCATGGCCCTTTCTGATCGACTGGGTGCGTTCTTACTCGGTCTGACATGTGCTGGCTTGGGCTGCTACGGGGCTTGGGAGTTCGCTCTCACGCTCCAAGGTACTGTGACCTACTTAGTCCTAGCCGCGCCGGTCATTGCTGCTGCTGCGGCAATGATCCCACCTTTAGCCGAGCCGCCATCCAGCCAATCAAAAGGATATTGGCCAGATTGAATGCAAGCCCCACAAGGAAAGCCGGCCCGTAGGACCCAAGCTGGTCGTAGATTATGCCCGCCAGCCAACCGCCGAGCGCCATTCCGCATATGTTGGCGAAAAACCAAACCGGCACACGCCATGCCGCTTGGTCAGCGGGAAAGAGCTGCCGCAACACCACAACGTATGCAGGGATGATTCCGCTGAAGCCGAGTCCAAAAGCCGCCGATACGGCAAACAGGCCTGCTTCATCCTGAGTGAAGACAAAGGCAAGCATCGCAGCCGCCTGACAAGTGGACGCGAGCACGATCGTAAGGAGGCCTCCGATGCGATCGGTCAGCCAACCCCAGAACTGGCGACTGACGAATGCGCTGCCCAGCAAGACCGACAGCATCAGTGCGCCTTCGGCGGGTGCTATTCCTAAATCGCTGCAGAGAGCAACAAGATGGGTCGGCGGCATGGCCATCGGCGTACAACACAGAAAGCCGGCGAAACACAGGAGGGCAAATGTCATTCGAGAAGAAAGCCGGAGGTCAGGTTCACAAATCTGCCGTTGCAGCTCTGATGCAGAACTCGTCGACTCAGGCGCGGGTCGGAAAAGCATCAGCGCTGCGAGACCGATCGCTACCGTCGTGGCGATGCCGAATGCAAACATGGTCACACGCCATCCGAAGTGCGCGATCCCCAGCCCAATGCAGGGCGGCCACAGCGCACCGGCGATGTATTGTCCGCTGGAGACCAATGCCACTGCCGAGCCACGACGCCGATCGAACCAACGGCTGATGTAGATGATAAGAGGCACGTTTATCGCCCCTCCCCCGAGGATGCCGACCAACAAACCGTGCCCGACAAGCAACTCCCATGAACCGCCAATTGATGCGAAGGCGAGACCAGCTCCCATCATCACTGCTCCAAAGAGGACAGTGCGTGCAACCCCGAAGCGTTCGGCTATCCAACCAAACCCAATCGCGCCGGCACCAGAACCTAACCATGCCAGCGAGTTCGCGAGTGCTGGGACTGAGCGTGCGTTACCAAGGTCGGCAGCTATCGGCTTGAGGGCAACCACCACGAGCAATGGAGCGCCATAGGAGAACGTCAATATGAATAGGACAACACCCGCCACGATCCATGAGGTGCGGGTCTCGATGCCCTCTTGAGCAACCCTGCGTTCGTAGTCTTGTAGCGCGGGAACAGCCACGAGATGACCCTTCTATCTTGGGCTGAGTTCTAGTGATCATCGTGGGCGCTGTCAGCGCCTACGTCCCCGATGACCGTTGTGCGGGTGTCTGACGCTTGCTTAGGCCAAACGGAAGCGCTCGCCCAGGACTATCGCGGGTTCAGTCTCACCGCATCGGCTCTGGAAAGCTGATGTCATCGAACATGCGCAATCGACGCCCGCCGCCCTTAGCCCCCTCAGTGAGCTTCGAGCAGCCGGCCGAAACCAGAAAACTGGTCGTGGATTCCATTCGCGCGCAGCGCGTGCCAGTATATTGATAGCGATGAGCTTTGGAATAGAGTGACAAGCGTCACCTACCGGTCGCGTCTAGCGGCCGCCCTCGCCGACGAGGACGAATGGAGCCCAATTGGCTGGGTGCGCATCGGCGGGGGTGCCGCTGCCGATCAGCCGCGCCATCGACCGGCGCAGCGCCTCGGCACGGCCGATGATTGGATTGGCGTTCAGCTCGGCAAAGGTGCCGGTCGTCAGTTTGCACCGCCGCATCCGAGTGGACATACCAGTGCGACACCAGCAGGGCCCGCGCCTTGGCGTAGAAGAAGGCGCGCGCCAGACCGGAGAGGGCCTCGGCATCGCCCTTGTCGCCGGCAGCGGTGTTGCAGGCCGACAGCACCACCCAGTCGGCATCGAGCTCGAGCTGCGCCACCTCGGAAGCCGTGAGCAGGCCGTCGTCCTCTTCGAGCTCGGCTGCCGAGGGCGTGCCGTTGGGCGGGGTCAGGATCAAGGCCGGTTCGGCCTTGGCCTTGCAGGATGGCCTCGCTCTCGCCGGCCAGCAGGCCATGGGTGGCAAAATGCAGCACCTGGTAGCGCGCGAGCTTGTCGCTCCTGCGACAGCGCCTTGAGGTTGCGCTCGGTGGCGCGCTCGCCGAGCCAGACCGTGTTGACCTCAGCCTTGAGCGCGCCTAGCGCCTCGGCCACGGCGCACAGCTCATCGGCGGTCTCGGGCAGCGGCTCTTGCAGGCGCAGCTCGGTCAGATCGATGGCACGCAGGCCGATACCGCGGCTGAGCCAGGTCCCTGGCATCGGCTACCCGCGTTGCCCCGCTGGCGGCTTGCAGGCCTGCCTGCCCCAGGCCCGCCTGTCGGTGCCGTTGGCACCCAACAGCAGCGGATTGCCGAAGGCAATGTAGGGCTCGGTCGCCTGTGAGGGTGTCAGCTTGCGCAGGGCCTGCAAGGCTCGCCACCGACGGCAGCACCGTCACCGGCTGCCGTAGCGCCAGCCAGGCCGCCTGCCGGTATGCGCGCCATGCCGGTGAGAGCCGGCCCTCGATGGCACGGTGACGAGCACCTGGAAGGGCAGGCTGGTCAGGGGACCTGACGACACGATGATCAGATGTTTGTCCTTGGTCAGCTTATCAATGGGGCCGAACAGCGCCTGATAGAGCTCATGGGCCTTGGCCAGGTCGAACGGCGGCCAGGCCTCGGCGCGACACCTCCAGGCCCGAGCAGCTGTTTGCAGCGGGCCCGGCGCGCCTGCTGTTCGCCGATGCGCTGCTTGTCGACGGCGGTCGTATCCGGCCAGTCGGAAGCCGTCTCCCAGCTCGACGCATCGAGCCCGCAGCGCAGCGCCGCAACGCGATCCGAAAGCGCGTCGCGTGCCGAGCGGGATGGTGCGCCAGACGCGCGGCCTCCTTGGTCACAGCCCACACCAGGCTCTCCTCCGGCAAAGCTTGCCGAACTTGGGCACATCCAGGAACAGGACTAGTGCCTCGTCGCGGCCGCAGCAGGCTCTGCACCCCGGCGATGGTGAGCGGCTTGGCGTTGCCAGGGTCGGCGTAGTCCGGGAACTCGGCGGCCAGGCGCGCATCGATGGCGGTCGAGCTCCTTGTCGAGTCGCGCCATGGCCGTGCGGATGGCGACCGCGGCCTTGGCGTCTGCCGCACCGATGGCGGCCAGCAGGCGCTTGTCCTCGCCGTGCGCGGCGCGCGATCAGGTCCTGGCGCTTCCGCACCAGGCTGGCCAGAGCGGCCCGTGCCTTTGGCAAAGCGCACCGACATCTGCGCCAGCGCATCGGCCGCGCCCGGTCTGCAGCGCCCATTGCGCCAGCTCGAAGCCTTCCTCGCGCGCGTCCGCGCTGTCGGCGTTGGCACGGTAGATGGCACGCGCCGCGGCGCGCAGGTCCCAGGTGTTGGCGGCCAGTCGCGCCTTGGCGAGATCGGGACGGTCGACACCTTCCGGCCGACTGCCGGCGCCGTCATGATTGGCTTAGCGCGCTGATGCAGGCGCGCCGCCTCTGCCCAGTCGCCCCGCTCGGCGCGCAGGTAGGCCAGGTTGTTGAGGCATTGGGCGACGTTGGGATGCTCGGGGCCGAGGCTCTTCTCGTCGATGGCCAGCGCGCGGCGCATCAGCGGCTCGGCCTCGGCCAGCCGGTTCGTGTCCTGCAGCAACTGCGCCAGGTTGTTGAGGTCGGATGGCGACCTGGGGATGGTCGGGGCCGAAGCTCTTCTCGTCGATGGCCAGCGCGCGGCGCATCAGCGGCTCGGCCTCGGCCAGCCGGTTCGTGGCCTGCAGCAGCTGCGCCAGGTTGTTGAGGTCTGCTGGCGACGTTGGGATGCTCGGGGCCGAAGCTCTGCTCGTCGATCGCCAGCGCGCGGCGCATCAGCGGCTCGGCCTCGGCCAGCCGGTTCGTGGCCTGGAGCAACTGCGCCAGGTTGTTGAGGTCTCTGGCGACGTCGGGATGCTCGGGCCCGAAGCTCTTCTCGTCGATCGCCAGCGCCCGGCGCATCAGCGGCTCGGCCTCGGCCGAGCCGGTTCGTGGCCTGGAGCAACTGCGCCAGGTTGTTGAGGCTGCTGGCGACGTCGGGATGCTCGGGCCCGAAGCTCTTCTCGTCGATCGCCAGCGCGCGGCGCATCAGCGGCTCGGCCTCGGCCAGCCGGTTCGTGGCCTGGAGCAACTGCGGCCAGGTTGTTGAGGTCTGATGGCGACGTTGGGATGCTCGGGGCCGAAGCTCTTCTCGTCGATCGCCAGCGCGCGGCGCATCAGCGGCTCGGCCTCGGCCAGCCGGTTCGTGGCCTGCAGCAACTGCGCCAGGTTGTTGAGGCCGATGGCGACGTTGGGATGCTCGGGGCCGAAGCTCTTCTCGTCGATGGCCAGCGCGCGGCGATCAGCGGCTCGGCCTCGGCCAGCCGGTTGGTGTCCTGGAGCAACCGCGCCAGGTTGTTGAGGTCGCTGGCGACGTCGGGATGCTCGGGGCCGTAGCTCTTCTCGTCGATGGCCAGCGCGCGGCGCATCAGCGGCTCGGCCTCGGCCAGCCGGTTGGTGGCCTGCAGCAGCGCGGCCAGGTTGTTGAGGTCGATGGCGACGTTGGGATGCTCGGGCCCGAGGCTCGTTCTCGTCGATCGCCAGCGCGCGGCGCATCAGCGGCTCGGCCTCGGCCAGCCGGTTGGTGGCCTGGAGCAGCTGCGCCAGGTTGTTGAGGGCGGTGGCGTACTCAGGGCTATCAGGGCCACGCCGGGCGTTCATGGCCTCGGCATAGCGCTCGGCCAGCGGTATCGCCTCGGCGTACTTGCCGGCCTGGTAGAGCTGGACGACTTGCTCATTAAGCGCCTTGAGTTCGGCCTCGCTTTGGGCACGCGCCGACGTGGGGGTGAGCAAGGTCGCCACGGTCATGGCCGTAGCAAGCGCACTCGCAAAAAACAAACGCACAGCTATCTCCGATCGCCGAGTCAGCAATGGATTGCACCTCGCAGGCCTTTGCGGCGCGGACGAGGCGCCGCCTGATGTGCAAGCATACGCTCTGTGGCGACGCGGTGCATCAGCGCGACGGCTCAGGCGCGCACCCGCATCTGGCGGTCGCATTCGTCGGTAGCTCGCCGACGTGGCACAGCGAGCACGTTCCGGGTCGACTTTCCAGCGCAATGCCGTGCACGACGGTAACGTCGATTCTGCGAATTGCCGACCTCGACGTCCAGCGGCCGCCAAGGTGCTGTCCTCGACCTGGCAGCGCCGCCGCTTCCCGTCACCTTCCCCTTATCCCCGATAATTTAAGAGCGCACAGTATTCATCGCGGATGCGCGCTGACACGATCTGCGTAGACCCTCGCAAAAAGCAGGCGATACGAAAGTACTGGAAAGCAGGCGATGGGCCGAATGCATCAGGGCGGCCATGTCCTGCGCCGAATTGCGGTTATTTCGGCGCACATCGCCGCTACCGACCCAAAACGTCGCAGTACCTCCGGCTGATTTCGGTCAGCGTCAAATTCTGTTTGATGAGGCAATGCGCGGTTATGCGTGCGCGGGCGCAACAAGGCGCTCGCTCCGACCGGGTCTGTTCCAGCATTCGTTCAGCCCGGAACTGCCAAATATCGACGAAGAAACTGCGTGATGGAGACGGTAATGAGCACAATGTCGAACGCGCTGAATGCGGCGCAAGGCATGCTCGTCCCATCCGGCCTCAGCCGCCTGCGGGCTACGCTGGCGCATTGGTGGGTGGCCTACATGACTTGGCGCATTGAGCAGGCGGTGATCGCCCAGCTCGGGTTGATGAGCGACCGGGAGCTCAAGGACATTGGGCTCACCCGCTCTCGGATTACAGGCGCCGTGAGGAAAGAGGCGGCGCGCGATGGCGCGTTCAGCCGCTACTGCTAAGCGAGCCTTTCCTTAGAAAGCGTGCCGCT
The DNA here is from genome assembly GCA_963840445.1 of uncultured Alphaproteobacteria bacterium. Lineage (GTDB taxonomy): Bacteria > Pseudomonadota > Alphaproteobacteria > Rhizobiales > Hyphomicrobiaceae > AWTP1-13. Next base: position 14,684 of record CAWIZC010000021.1, read on the forward strand.
ATGAACGCCAATATTATATCCCCACCGCGGGGGCGCCGCGCGCGGGTCATAGCACTGCATTGCTCGGGCGCTGGCGCCAGCCAGTGGTGCACACTTGCTGAGGCCTCCACCTTTGTCGACTACTGGAATGGGCCCGGACATGGGAGGCGTTGCGTCCAACGGTGCAGAGCGCCCTGATCCGCTGGGCGCCCAAGGGACCGCTCGACTTCCGCGCCCTCATCGACGACCCAACGCCAGTGGAAGCCTACCGCGCGCTGGCGTTCCCATTGCTGATCCTGCGCGGGGAGCACGCGCCGGCACCGACCCGCGTGATTGCCGAAGGCCTGCCGGAGCTTCTGCCGGCCAGCCGGCTCAGCACCGTCGATGGAGCCGGCCACATGGGTCCTCTCACGCACGCGCCGGAGGTGTCGAGGCTGATCGTGCAGCACATCGCAGCGGCCGAGGCCGCGGTACGGCCGCCTCGGCGCCGGCGCCCACGCACCCTGGCCGACATCCTCGGCACCGCTTCGCACCCGGCAGAGGCCGCGTCGTGACCTACACCATCCCCCGGTATCCGGTGCACCTGATCGACGTGGTGCGTGTGGCTGACGGCAGCCGCGTTACCATTCGCCCAACCCTGCCCCAGGACGCGGAGCTGCAGCGTGCGTTTTTCCGCTCCCTGTCAGCCCAGGCGCGCTACTGCCGCTTCCTGACGCGCCTCAACGAGCTGCCCGAGGTACTGGCGCAGCGCTTTGCCTGCATCGACTACGACAGCCACGTCGCCCTGCTGGCCGAGGTGTTCGATGGCGGGCACGAGACCATGATCGGCGAAGCGAGATACGTTATCGACGACGGCAACCCCGCCACCTGCGAGTTTGCCATCTCCGTCGCCGACGATTGGCAGGCCTTCGGTATCGCCCGCGCCCTGCTAGATCGTTTGGAGCGGCAGGCGGCCACATCAGGCATCCGCCGCATGGTTGCCGACACACACCTCACCAACGGGCTGATGATAGGGCTTGCCCGTCGTGCCGGGTACACGGTGAGGGCGAGCGGTGAGGACGCTGCGCTGGCAAGACTGGAGAAGCATCTAATTCCTCCGGCTGCGCTACTTTTGGGCCAGCCGGTACCTGCCTGAGCATTTGCCTTGTCTTTCATCTCGCCGTTGCTTACCGCGCTGATGGGCGCGGATCCTGGGCGAGCGGCTCGACTGGCGTATCGTGGTGGCACTGGCCGCCGGCTTCCTCGGCATGCTGCTGATCGTCGACGGCAAGCTCGGCAGCGCGAGGCTCGGCCCTGAGGTGCTGATCGGCGCGGCCGCCGTGCTGTTCTCGGCAGTCGCCTATTCGCTCAACATCATCATGCTGCGCCACCGCGCCACGCGCGATCCGCGGCGCAGATCATCCTGTTTCAGAACGTCGGCCCGACGCTGATCCTGCTGCTGCCGGCGCTCTGCGTGTGGGTCACACCCACGCTGGCGGACCTCGTGCAGTTCGCCATTTGCGGCGCCCTGGGCGTGGTGGCGCATACCATGCTGGCTCACGCCTTCGCGCGCATCGAGGCGGCCAAGCTGGCACCGATAGGCTACGTCACGCTGGTCTGGGGTGTGCTGCTGGGCTTCCTATTTTTTGCCGAGGTGCCTGGCCTCGCGACTTTCGCCGGTGCCGCGCTGATCGTGATCGGCACGCTGATGACGCAGAGGCGGTGAGCCCTCGGAGTTGCCACCGCCTTGGAAGAAGGCGGATAGTTGCAACTGGGTACTCCCTGACGCGGCTTCCAGATGTGCCGCAAATCCAGCCGCAACAGGGTTGGTTTTCGACCCATGCAGGCCGCATGAAGCAGGGCCATGCTGCTGCGGCCAGTGGAGGCGCGCACGAGCGGAAATTGTCCGTCATCGGCTGAGAAGCGGCTGCTCCGTTCGATCCAGGACACCTATTTGAGGCCGCTCGAACAGTTGCATGCAGCGGCGCAACGCATGTCGCGTTGACGGGGCGCGGTTCGCATACCCCGAGAAGGAAACGCTCCGCTCTTGCTACATCCCTGATCCGAACCCTGGGCCGAGATTGGGCGGTAGGTTGTTTTCATCGTGTTTGCGCTGAACAATGGCGCGCTGTCGTCCCACCAACCTGCAAACCCGCTTGCCGTCGCGCTTCCAGCATCGGCGGTAGGCGACATGCTCCATTGCAGACGGCGCGCGCACATTGTGAAAGCTGGTCGTGCTCGCCAATGGCGTCACTTGGCCCGCAGAGAGGCCAAGTGCCGTACAGAGCGCAATAAGTGTCAGTTTGGACAGCGCGCAGCCTCCGGTGGCGAGTTGGAACTCGGCCATCAACGCGGTGGAAGAGCAGAAGTTGCGTACAGGATGAGGGCGCATTCGCGCCGCTTCCTAGTGCTTCGCCCAGTCGCCGCGCGGACCAGCGTACTGAAAATGCCTCCTGGCTCTCTGAGTGCCCATTGGATTTTCTTCCCGTCACAGGCTCTTGTCTCAGAATGGCCACCCGATGGGGAGACGGACGCGCCGTTGTCGGATGTGAAGGCGTTGCCGCGGACTTACGAGGATGGCGGCAACTGGGTTATGACGCCTCAGCAAGAGCGCCACCGCTCGCGCATGCCACAGAAGACAAAGGCGCAGGGTGAATTGTTCTAGCTTCACACCGGTGCTCAAGCTCCAGCTGCCCGCTGCCATGCGTCATCAAGTCTGCGTAACCTATTCTTTTCGCTAAGCTCCGCGGGCCATATGTAATCAACGTGCCCAACTCATGGAGGCGATCATGCGAACTGTATTGGCTGTGATGGCCTTGATCCTCGTTGGTGGCGTCACGACTGCGAGTGCCCAGCACGCTAGAGCGCCCGGGTCGAGGCCAGAGATCATCCTCAGGGATCAAGACATCTTCCGGGCTCCTCCGCGTTCACCGGCCGCACGCCCAGATCGTTTGCCACCGCCGGAGATCGGCGGTCCGATGGAGCCGCTGCCACCCCTGCCGGAGATGAAGCCGAGAGTAGGCAACGACTAGGGCGAGCGAACAGAGCTAGCCGTCAGCGGTGACTGCTGTCCGCCGCCACGTGGCTGTGCCAGACGTGCAACCTTCTCTAGCTCCGTTTCCTCGTGCTCACCCTCTCTGCGCCTATTTAATCGCCGTGCCATCCCAGATGCAGCGTGGCCTTGTTTGCCTCATTGGGTGCTTCGACAGCGCCGGCCATCGCGTTGCGCGCAAGTGCGCGCCATCGCTCGTGCGCCGCACAGCCTGCGGGCGCAAGGGCGCCACGCTTCAGCATCCGAGCTGGGAAGGCAGCGACGTCGGATGGGCGCTGTTCCCGACGCCGCTCAGCTGAAAAGGGGTACGGCCTTCAGCGCACGCGACCGCCACCTTCAAGTCTCTTCATCTCCCACCAGCCCGCGCTACCGACGGGAAAAGCGTTGGGGTCCGTCTCGTAGTACTGGCCGGCGTGATTATACGCCCACGCATTTCGCAGCTGGCGTGGTGTGGCTGATGGGTATCTCTGCGCGTAGCTTTCGTAGGTGCGGTGATACTTCTTGCTCGCGGCGTCGCTGGTATCGGCAGAGACGGCCACTAGGCCAACAGACAGAAGGCCGACGATGACTGTCCTCATGGTTGGCTCCATTGCGATTGTCTTGCTCACCATCCACGTAGTGCGAGCAATGCCGGAGTGCCAATCACGCAGGCTCACAAAGGTGAGACCCCCTACGCGATGCATCCCATCCGCGCGTGCATTTTCCGCCACGGTAGTAGCTGCCGTATCCGTAGCTGCTGTATCCGTAAACGCGCGGCGCCGAGTAGCCATACGAGTAGCCGCAGCCCGCGATCCGGCATGACGTTGCTCCCTATCAAGGTCGGATACTCTGCGACCGCTCGCTGGCGCCATTGTGACCTTTGCTACCGACGTCTTCGCCCGGAAACAACTCAAGACGGCTGTCGCCTAGCAGAACGCGCTGGGTGCTGACCGTCCTACGGCAGCGAAGTTGTGTCGCCGCTGGTCATGTGGAACTTTGGACGCTGGAGCCATGCTCCCAAAAAGCTTGCATCGGCGGTGTAGACCGCTGGCCCACAGGCATTTGGTGATCGGCTACCGGGACGCTCATGGCAACGAGGGCGTCACGCGCATATGGGGCCTGAAGGACAAGGACACGCAGATCTGGCGCGTCGTGGGCCTGGTTACTCCCGCCTAACAAGTCGGCCCTCTGCCAAAAGGTTCGGCGCAGTTCTCACGGTGGACCGGGTCGGGTGTCGCGGGGAGGTTGTCGTGAGCGGGCAGTTCCCACCGGGCATTCCTGAAAACGAGAAAGCCCCCGCACCGCGTTGGCGGCCGGGGGCTTTGACGGCGGGCCGCGCGGCACATGAAGTAATGTGGGCGCAACTCGCGTGGGTGCTCCAGTCCGGCAGCGGCAATCAGCTCGGCCAGCGCCCGACACCTCGTCGCTTCAACTCGCAGCGACCGCCGAGCGAGATATCGACCACCCGCTGAATGGGTGCCGTGCCAAGGACCCATTGTAGTATTGCGTTTGTCCAGTGATCTCGACCCCAAGCCACGGCGGCAGGTCAAAGGTTTCGCTCTCATGCCGAAGTTCGATCTCGGCGATGACAAGGCCGACATTTTCACCGGCAAAGACGTCCACTTCCCAGTCATGACCTTGCCAGGGCACTGTGAAGCGCGTCTTTTCGATCAGGCCGCTGTGACGCAGCGACATGAGCGCTTCAGCATCGAGAACAGAAATTGGATACTCAATCTCAAGTCGACGCAGATCTGCCCGCTTAGACTTTATAGTTACCGTAGCTTCGGTCTCATTCGTGATGCGAACGCGCGTGGTCGAGCGCTCGCCTGACGCTAGATAGGCCTGCCGGATGCTCGCTCGGGCGGTAGCAGTGCTTTGCCACGCCTCGCTGCGCACGAGGAACTTTCGTTCGATCTCGACTGCCATGACGCCCCACTGATTGCCGCACGGCATTGTAGCAAAAGTGGTATGCGTCCTGTCATCACCATTCTTCTTCACATTGTTGCGTGGCTTCACATTGTTGCGCGGCCCGTAGCTTTGACATGACAATGGTTCTTCAAGTGGAACTACAAACGGCATCACGTTCGCAAAAATAGCGCCATCACGGGATCAAATATCCAGCGGAGCCTTGGGCGCGGAAAATATAGCGTGGCCAGCGTTCAGCGTTGTCATTCCCAGACTTTCTCTGGCGCTTCCGCTCTTCCTCCGCGTCCACTGGCACGAGAGTATGCGCCTGAGACGATGTGGGCAAAAGAAACGCCCGGCCGACGAGGGGGAAGACCGAGCGTAATCTAAAAGTGGCCGGCGCTGTGAGGAAAGCGACCGGTTGGCCACATTCACGCAACGGGGGAGATGCGTGAGCACCCCTACAACCCGACGCCAGCACTGCAGTTCCTGTGCGCGGCAAAGTTGGCTGATCCGCACGTTCCCGCCGTGGGCGCTGCTGTCTACGAGATCCTCGGCAAGCGTGGGAGCAGGGCCTCCAACGTGCTCAGCAGGATATCCATGGTCGCAGGTTTGCTCACGTGCGTTGCATCAAGACTAGCGCCCTTCACCGGATCGTAGCCGCTGTAGGCGACGTATGGGATGCCCCTGGCTTTCAGCCGGACACACACCTCTGCGCTGTCGCCGTCAGCGAGCGCATGATCCATGATCGCGCCCGCCAATCCGTCATGCTCGATCAAGATGAGCGCGTGGCGAGCAGTCGTCGTTGCGGTCACGTTAGCGCCTGCTTTTTCAAGCGCCTCTCGTATATCCCATCCAATAAGCGGTTCATCCTCGACAACGAGGATTGAGCGCCCGCGCAGTGCGGGGAACTCCATGGCGGCACCTATGCGCGGCTAAGCGCAAATGCCGGGGCGGTCTCGATTTGATGGGGCCGCAGGGTCCCGAGCCGTCGATCAATCCTCAGCGCGCAACAAGCGTGATGATCGACTGGCAGAAGGCCATGAGCGCGTAGCTGGGACGGTCATGGTGTTGCGTATATGCGATAACAACGCGCCTTCGGGCGGGAAGGTTCACTATCTAAATTAGAGCCCCTGCTCACCGGCGACGTAGGGAGCTAGGGGAAGTGCCCACGTCTCCGCTCCGCGTCGTACCGGTCATGCGCCTGAGGGAAACGGGGCGAATTGGGGCGACCGGCGAAGCAGATCGGTAGCCGAACGGTGTCCGGTCAGCGCTGATGTGGATTAATACCAAGATCAGTTTGTTGCCTGATCGCAAAGTACTAGCAGCATCGATGCGCGGGCCTGTCTCCTATATGCTTAGCACTATGGATCATGCCATCACGGCGGTGGAGCGCGCATTCCAACTGGCGAAGTCTAGCGCGTGCACCTGCGTCAAAGACATCAAAGCGCGTCTGATGGCCGAAGGCTACTCAGCCAACCAGATCAGCGGACGTGCTCTGTCTAAACAGCTGGAGGCTCTCATCAAGGCTCGCCATGCCTAGGCGCTCGGACGCCGTTTGATGCGCGTCCCGCCGTTCCGACGGCCTTCCCACTTCTTGCACCAGCGGGTTGGGCATTGCCAATGTGCGTCTGCGTGGACGAGAGTGCCCGCGTGGGGCGCTCTCTCTATACAAAGCGGCAGGGGAAACCGGGAGTTGCGCAATCGTCACGCTTGCCGATGAAACGTCAACCAAGGGCCGGTCTCCGATCCTGCATCGCGTCGCAGGGCGTCGCCTAAGCCTCCATCCAGGACCTGTTCGTCCAAACGCTGCAGCGCTTAGCCGAACAGGCTTGCACTCAAAAGTATCGCCCTACTTGGCGCTCTGCTCCTTGAAAAGCTTCTTAGAGCAGGCGTTGTCGAACTCGCTCTTGCTAACCTTGCCGTCGCTGTTGGTGTCAACCACCTTTAGGTTTTCAGCGCTGATGCCGGTGATGATGCCGTCCTTGGACGACTTCTCGTAACCAGCAGCGCAGACGCCTTGGCCGGTGGGAACGTTCTGGGTCTGAGCGAACGCAGCACTCGTGAGAACGAGAGCAGCGGCGGCGAATACCGAACCGAAACGGATCATGGGAAAACTCCTTTAGTAGTCACGATGCCGACGGAAGAACTCCGTGGCTAGGTCGTTTGAACCTCCGGTTGTTGCCTTAGGTTCCATGCATCAATCGCCTAAGGGGAGGCGCGGCCGATGAATGGCAGGTTCATTCTCACCCATCGGTCCCGCAGTGCTAATTTCGTCTGATCATCAGGTAGCGGATCAATGAGGACCGCGGGTGCTTGAGTACTTTCCGAGCCTGGCAAAGCAAGAGTGCGACACACACGTATCTCCACACACTGGGCCGCAGTCGAGCCCCGAAATGGAGACGAAATGAGTAGATGGGTATCAATTGCTGCGATGACGCTCGCGTTCGGTTTCATCACGGCACCCGCATCGGCGGCCCCGATCGGAAGCGTCGGTTTGCAGGCAGCGGACGGCACGGCGATCGCAGAGCAAGTCGGTTATCGTAGCTGCCGCTGGTACAATGGGCGCAAGCATTGTCGCTGGGTCGAAGGCTTCGGATACGGACCGAGCGTTGGCGTGTACATCGGTGACGGAGATCGGCGCGGTCATCGGCGCGGTCGTCATCGCGACTGAACCACTGAACGATTTCATAGCGGGCTGGCCACACTAGGCTGGCCCGTTTAACTTTTCCTCGGACACATCAAAAGCACAAAGCACTTCCTATCTCGGATCATTCACGGGTTCTTATTTCGGGGCGGCGGTCGACGTCGCAATCGATCTGGTAGCAGTCTTTCTAACCGCTCGGAGGACTTGATGGCACTATCACCCAACTTTGAAATCCCGCAGCAGCTGCGGGAACTCGCGGAGAAAAACCTGGAACAGGCACGGGCGGGGTATGGCCAGTTCCTGGATGCGATGACGCAAGCGATGGGCATGTGGGCCCAGGGAGCGCGGGCGCATCCTATGACTGCCGGCTTCAAAGTGGTGCAGGATCGCGCGATCAAGTTCGCCAAGCAGAATGCCGAGGCGTACTTCAACCTGGCGAGCGAGCTTGCCAGCGCCAAAGACCTAACGGATGTGATGGGCATTCAAGCCCGCCACGCGCAGGCTTCGATGCAGACCTATGCCTTGCAAGCCCAGGAGCTGGGTCGGTTGATGATGGAGGCGTCCCAAAGCATGGGGCTGAAGTAGCAACGACCAAATTGAGCGCACTCTTCAGGTAGCGTCGCCTGACATTTCCATATCAGCGTGATCCTCGGGCTGTTGCCTTCTCCGCTGATGCACTACGTCCTCGCAGCGATTGGTGCGGTCCTCGTGCTGTGGTTTTGGCGCGGAAGGTAGAGTACGCCCAGCGTGCCTAAGGCGAACCGATGCGCGGGCATGTTTGTGAACCTTCGCGCGCTCTGGCCTGGCGATCTGCGGGTCGCCAGCGCGATTACTTCGCGTGGGAGGTCATGCGGGTACGATTTCGCCGGCCTTGAGGCCCAGCGAAACGATCTCCGCAGAGGAAAGTCCTCTGACGACGTCCGTCTCCCAATCCATGGCTAACGCGTCGGCTTTGGCCATGAGCTTCTTGGTCGCCTCCACGGCCTTGTCGGCGGCTGCAATTGCCACGTTGAAGTATTGGAAGGACGGCGCATCCTTGACCGCAGGGCCGAGCCAACGCACAGCATCGGGCTTCGGTTGGATGAGTGGCGCTGCGAGGGTTACCTGGACTACCCAGCCTGCTGGGGGTGCTTTTTCGGTCATGCATGCAACCTACTCCGGCAAGGAGCGTCATAGCGAGTGTTATCGGTGGCCCCGCGCTCGCCAACGCGCACAAGGAGTTAGCTAAGACCGACGCCGGGAAGAGGCCTTCCTGAAGGCGATCCCGCCGCACCGCTTGCATGGCGCCGGCACCTGGATCGGTTCGTCGCTCTCGACGATCTCAGAGCAGGTGTTGCACGCCCACCGTGGCGACTTCATGCGTTCAGCCTTGCTGACGATCTCGTCGGGCTCGCCTAGCATGTTTAACGACGTTCGCGCTGCTTAGAACTCACATCTGCACCATCTCGACGCCCCGACCGCGGTTGGTCGGGGCGATTGTGTTTTTGCCGACCTTTTCACTGGGTCTGCCAACTTTCCTCGTCGCCGTCGGTGGCGACTACAGCATAGCCGTCAGTGTTGCTTGCTCTCCTTGTCGAGCGGCCGATCCATCAGACCCCGCAGCTGCTCGCGGATCCGGCCAAGCTCATCGCGCTGCGCTTTCAGGCCGGGTGGCTGGGATTGCGGCGCATGCCTTCAAGAGCCGCGTCGATGTGATCGATCGCCGGTTTGAGGTGGGCGCTCGTTGCCGCCGCCATTAGCCAGTCCGGATTGGGCTCATTGACCATGTGGCATTCCTTCCGTGTGTTCTGCGCGCCAGCACTGTAGCCGGACGACCGCGTGGTGTTTGCGGTGATCGCCCTTGACGACGACTTCGCGCTCAAAGCTGGAAGTGCAGGCTGGGCACCGCGCATGATGGCGAGGGCGAGATTATCAGGTCTTGGCCGCGTAGCTGAAGCGGCAGCGCAGATAAATCCTGCCCGCCTCTTATATTTGCGATGAGCGGGCCCCATTTGCGAAATACCCCCAAAAATAAAGGCGTGCGATGGATTTGACGGAAAGCGTCCTTAGCGAAAACCTGGACGAGATAATTCGCCGCTCCGCTCTGCGTCTGGAACAAGAACGACTGCACGTCGCGGAGCTCCAAGTCGGCGGCACTCGACGCACCTCCGCTAAAGCTACGCTGGCTGTCGGAATGCAGGCTCTCGATAAGCTCAAAGCGTATCGCGCCCGCTTCGACAAATTGGAACGCCAGCCTCTAGGAACGGTTGTGTCCTTGGACGGGAATAAGGACAAAAGCAAATGACGCACCAAAAAGACCCGAACGACACGACTGAAGAGAGACCCGTCCTGGCACGCGAACCGCGCGGAAACTACGTGCGCCGCGCCGACGGCAGTTGGAATATGATGCCCCTCATCCTTGGCGCATGCGCTGTTGCCGTCATTGGCTACATGTTCCTCGATCGCGCCCCCGAACGGGCTACCGAGATCGGCATTGAGAGGCCGGCAAACCCGGTGACGCCGAAGACCACGCCAACACAACCGAACTAACTGGATCTCGTACGGCAAACCTAACTCAGCGCTCATGCGGATTGCAGAGCGTCGCCGCACCACGCCGGTGCTTTTTCTACTCCCAAAATGAGGTGCCTCGTGGCGCGTAGTAACGCACTGAGTTCATTTGTGCCGACATCACCTGGCGCGAAACGCGGGAGCAGCATCGTGGTGGTTGCGGCTCTTGCTCTGGCTGGCGCTGCGCTCCTGGCCAATCGTAGGGCGGTTAAGGCCGAGCGCGATTACCCTGCCAGGGGCGCTTTCGTTACGGCGAGTGGCGTGAGACTACACTACGTGGAATGCGGCAGCGGCGCGCCTATCGTCTTTCTGCACGGCAACGGCGCGATGGTCGACGACATGCTGATCAGTGGCCTTGTCGACCGCATGGCCCAATCCCATCGCGCCATAGCCTTCGACCGACCGGGGTTCGGCCATACCGAACGTCCCCGTGGCCACTCATGGGATGCAACCGAACAAGCCGCCCTGCTCCCCGCGGCCTTCGCCCGGCTTGGCATCGAACGCCCGATCGTGGTCGGCCATTCCTGGGGAACTCTCGTCGCACTCGCCCTGGCACTCAATCATCCTGAACAGGTCTCGGGCCTCGTTCTCGCGTCAGGATACTACTATCCGACGCTGCGAGCGGACTCCCTCATGTCTGCGCCGGCGGCAAGTCATTGGTTGGGAGATTTGATCTGTCACACCGCAGCGCCCCTTCTCGGCGAGGTGATGGCGCCGGGTATGATCAAGAAAATGTTCGCGCCGCAAGAGGTCACGGACCGCTTCAACCGTGAGTTTCCGGTCGGGCTCACGCTCCGGCCCTCGCAGATACATGCTTTCTCGCAGGATGCCGCGCAGATGGCCTCTTCGGCAAAGACCTTATCGGCTCGTTATGGCGAACTCTCCTGTCCGGTTAGTATTCTGGCGGGCGACGCGGATGAGATCGTCGATTTTGAGAGCCAGGCGCTTCGGCTGCACGAGGAATTGCGCGGAAGCACCCTCGACGTCTTTCAGGGCGCTGGGCACATGCTCCACCACCTCGATCCCGCTCGCGTCGTTCAGGCCGTTGCGGGGATCGAAGCGCGCACTTTGCCTTCGAACGGCGTCGAAGCCCATAGCCTGCATCAGGAGCGCTCGCCTCCATCCGCCCTTCCGGCATGATGGTAACGGAGAACGTACCAGCCTGCCGCTGAGGCCCTAACAGTGACATTGTCCGTTGTGTAGTACGTAGTATCCCGCGCCGTAGCTGTGCGCAGTGGACCTCAACGCAGTCGATCATCACGCTTGCTGCATCCCATAGGGGATTGATCGACACCCGGGACATTCAGCGACCGCTCTCAAGCAGGTTGCACTGGCCTTGGCGATTGCGCGTTTGCCCGCGCCGCATGGATGTCCCATGCTGACTAGTCCTTTTGATCGTTCGATATCCTCGGCGCCCGACAAACAAAGCGAGATCGAGCGGGCGTGACACCGGTTAGGCTGGTTCTCAAGCTTACGCCCGAGCACCTTTTGGCGCTCGGGCGATCGCACCAGACTGTCACTGGTTCGTGGCGTTTTCCCACTTCCAGGCAGGGGCTGCCTTCAGCTGGTCCTTGGTGGCATTCACCGTGATGACGTCACGGTTATTGGAGTCCTTAACGAAGGTCAGACCGCCGTAACTGATCGCGACCTCGCGCTCGCCCATGCCGAGAAAGCCGCCGACGCCAAGGATAACAGCGGCGACCTTGCCATCCTTGCCGAGCACGACATCGTTGATGTCGCCAACAAACTCGTTGGCGGGGTTGGTGACCTTGCTGCCAATCAGCTTGCTGGCGCGCACTTCACCGGCCTGGTGACTATAGAATTGGCCATCAGCCGTCGTGGTGGTCGAGACGGCCGGCTTATCAGCGGGGGTCGTGGTCTGGGCAAAGGCCCCCGGGGCGGCAAGCAGCATGGCAGCCAACGCAAGAGATGCGGTTTTCATGTTCGAGCTCCGTTGGGAAGATCCGGGCGGTGATGCCCTTGTCCATCCAACGCGGCCTTTGTCGCCTTGATCCGGTCAATTGCGCAGGCGGGCCACGCGGCAGCTAGTGCAACAGACGAACCGAGCAGGCTGGGGATCGCGCCAAATCAATATAAAGCTTGGCTGGCTCAGCAGGTTAGAAAAGCCGCCCGCGCCCCCGCCTGTCCCGACCGAGATGTGTCCTTGATAGACAGTAGTCTATTTGATACACTAAAAGGCAACGCATTCGCTGGCTCAAACGGGCCAACCGGCAGGAGGGTTCAATTGGGACAGGTTGCCATCTACTGCCGGGTCAGCACCGACGACCAATCTTGCGAACGACAAGAACGCGACCTGCGGGGGTTCGCCACGCGAGCAGGGCATGAGATCGTTGCCGTCTTCAAGGAGACCGCCTCGGGAGCCAAAAATGACCGTGCCGAGCGCAAGAAGGTCATGGCCCTGGCTCAGGCCCGCAAGATCGACGCGATCCTGGTCACAGAGCTCAGCCGCTGGGGCCGCTCGACGCAGGACCTGGTGCAGACCCTCGATGATCTTCACAGCTGGAAGGTCAGCGTCCTTGCGCAGACCGGACTGAGCTTCGACCTGAGCACCGCCAGCGGCAAGCTGATGCGCACCATCATGGCTGGTTTGGCCGAGTTCGAGCGCGATCTCATCCGTGAACGCGTGAAGTCCGGACTCGCGGCAGCCAAAGCCCGCGGCATCGTGCTGGGCCGGCAAGTTGGCCAGCGACCCAGCGACAAGAAGGCGAAGAAGGTACTCCAACTGCACGCGGACGGACTCAGCTATCGCCTGATCGGCCGTAACGTCGGATTGAGCAAGAACACAGTGATGGACATCATCAGGCGGGAGGCGCCGGCCATATGAATGGTCCTGTCGCTGGCTCCGAGAGGTTCGGGCGATACGGTATCGGACAAACGGCCGATCACAGCGCGGCCTTGCCGCGCTCCTGCATGAGCCGTCGGCACGTGCGTTCCCATTCCTGTTTGGTCATGTGCGTTCCCGAGTCCCAATCTTGCATGCATTGCGAATACATCGCAGCGGCGTGGACCTTTACATCGGTTGAGTTTGCGCTCTTCGGCCGCGGATCAGATTGGGCATAGGCTGCGCCGCTGGCAGCCACCAGTGACAGCCCGTAAACGAGTATGCGCATGTGCATCGGTATACCTGTGGTTTCGGGGGGCCATCGACGTGAAAACGCATTTCCACACAAACGCGACGCGCCCTGCAGGGTACATAGGCGCACACCTTGCCGCTCGATCTGGAGACTCGGGAAGTACTTACCGGTCTGGACAACCACGACCTGCTCGACCTGGCTGTTTGGCGGACCTCGCGCGGCCGATGTCTAGGGGGCTCCAAAATAGAGCGTAGTAACCCGTTGGCTGAGGGCGCAGGATACCCATCGATGATAGACGGCATGTGGCTGCTGCTCACCTTTGGCCCGCTGCTCTGGATGGCCCTGATAGCGGCCGTCTTCGGCTGGGATGGAGAAGACCCGGCTTGGGTGCGAGCGCTGGTGCTCTACTGCAAGGCGCTGTGCCTCACCGTCGGCGTCGTCGCGATCTGCCTGCCATGGGTCGGCTCTTTGAGCACCATGTAGGCGGATTGGAACCGATGTTCGGTTGACAAAACTCAACGCCAGCCCCGAGTGCCTATGCTGTCTGGTCGAATCACGGGAGCGGCTGATGCGCACCTCTCCTCAGCAGACTGCGCGCCCCTACCCTATGGGCTTTTCGCCGCTCCAGTCCCTTCACCCGCAGCGAGAAACGATATCGCCGACCGACCGTTTATGAGGATGGTCGACTTTCGCTGGCGTCCATCAGGCACGCCCTGGTACCGCCCAATCACAGCGGCCATCGCAATATCGTGTTTGGCTTGCCCCGCCGGCGCGATGATCTCAGACTACGACATCGGTGTGCTTTCGTGTTCCCTGAGCGAAGCTTCGGACGCAGCGGCCGCAAGCGGGGATCGAACCCGCGAGGTCTCGTGTACCTTTCAGCCCAAGGAGGGGGTGGAGGAAACCTATGTTGGCACGGCATACGGGGTCAGCATCTCGGTTGACGAGGAGGTCACATTTATTTGGGCGGTCAGAAGTCCGTCCGAGCCAACGGATAAGCCCGGCCAGCTTCAGCAGATCTACGCCAACGATTCCAGCCAACAGCCTGAGCAAAAACCGCCTTTGATTGGTAGCGAGAACCTGGCACTGCATTCGCTGTCCGATAGACCAGAAGGCAGCGTCAGCTCCCCGGACAAGCCCACACCAGTCGGCTTCGTGATTTTACGCCTCGAACTTCAGCTCCGGTCTTCGATTGGATAGCCAGAAGGGCACCAGATCAAATCTGGCGACCCTAGCTTAACCGACGCGCGCCATCACGGCGTCCATGATCTTTCTTACGCCAACTGTACATTTGAGCGTTGAACAATGGCACTCAGGAGGGCCGGCGAACCATATGCAAGGCGGGCCTTTGCTGAAAGTCGAGCCGCTTGCAGATGGTCAGCCAATCCTGCCGAGTTGTGCCAGTGGTTGGTTTCCAAAGACGGGTGCATTCGGCGACGTTGTCGCGCGGGAAGGTCGTCGCGGCCACGCCCGGTCGGACAAATACGGTCGGTGCGCGCCCCGATCTGGCAATGGTTGCCGGCCGAAACGATGCACGAGCAATGCCTTGGTTGGATTTAGCCTCCGCCATGAACGGGGTCTGAACCGCGCAATCAGCGGGCGGGTTCGCTTCCCTGGTCGGGTCATCCCCTTCGATAAGATAGGCGCCGCGGCACACGTAGACGACAGGAAGCGTTCGCGTGGCCTCGAAGGCATCGTAGCCCACCTTGAGATTGTTCCAGAACGCGCGCCATGGGCTGTTTGAATGCCGCTCAAGATTCGCTGTGGTCATACGGAACGGAAAAACATGCACGGGAATTTCCTGCTGGCCCGCGCGTAGCGCCTGCTCGGCAAGAGCGTACACTTGCTCCATGACGGGGTCGGTCATGGCAAAACAGCCGGTCGACCGGCAGCCGCCATGCAGCAGGATGTGTGATCCAGTGCGTCCCAGCGACCGATCGAAGCCGTTCGGATAGCCGACATCAAGCGAACGGATATGCCGGCCGGACAGGACGAGTTGTTGCGGGCCAACGCTGTAAAACCCCTCAGGCGCCTGTCGATCGCCCTCATACAGCTTCGGGCCCAATGTCCCTGACCAATGGCAGATGGGAAAACTGTCAATCAGCTCGAAGCGCCCAGCCTCCTGCATCCATAGCTCGAGCTGAGCCTCTTGCTTGAATATGCGGATGAACACCGGGCCTCCCGCTGAAATGTCAATCGTCCCAAGACGCGGCCCATAAGTCGTGCCGTGTGTCGCGGTGTCCTGGGCGGCGGCCGAGGTCAACCCAGTTATCACCAATGCTGCGGCCAGGACGAAGGCCGCCAAGAGCGGCCACCATTTGGAATCAACGAAAATATCGTCTGCACTCACGGCTATGATCCGAGGTTCGACGTCGTGACACCAACCTGCCAAGATTGGACTCGGTTTCAGCACTAGCGGCTTCTTCGTGAGTTTCTCCCATCGGCTGCGCACTCATCAAAACGGTGAGGGGAGTCAGCGAACCTCTCGCTCTGGCCGCCGCTCCTACTGACCTACTGCGGGTCGGCAATCTCAAGTTTGCTTGAGCGCCCCGACAAACGCGGTCTTGCACTTCGGCCAACGCCGCTCGCCGAATGATAGGCAGCGAGCGGCTTAATCCGTTGAGCGGGTGTTGCCGTCCGCGCTGTCGGCGTCCGGGAACTGGTCAACTTCTTCTGGGGTGAGATCCAGCACGACGGTGCCGTGGAGAACCGCGAACGCCGATGCCGGTATCTCGACGATGCGCTCGCCAAACCCGAGCGGTGAGCCGGTCCGAACGCGAATGGCATCGATTGTCCCGTTGTCGTCGACGGACACGTCGGACACGGCACCGATTTCCGCACCGCGGGCAAAGACCGTGGCGCCGATGAGGCTGGCGATGGTGTGTTCCGCCGCCTCGAGGTCAAGCTTGCCGGGGGTCTGCGCCTGGACAGCAGGCAATGCAGCCACGAGGAGGGGCCCGGCGAGAACGAAGAGGCGGACAAATGAGTTCATACCCTGCTCCAGATCCGTGCCGCAGGTCGGCAAGCGAGTTGCTTCGACTGCCGGGGCCTTGGCCAGGTGTTCGAGTTCGCCGTCCAGGATCTACGCGGTCATAAAGACGAAGAAGAACGTCGTGGCAGCCGCGGTGATGATCAGCAGCACGATGAGGGGGTCACGAAAAGGGTTCATGCCGCCCTAACGCACTGATGCCGAATGAGTTGCAACACGATTGTGGATATCCCCACCAGTACCCCGATGCTGCATGCCGAAGGCTACGCTAACGCTGGGCGTTAGCGACGCAATTGGCCGACGCATCGATCCGCTTGGCCGTCTCCTAGTTGCCCACTCTCGGCTTCATCTCCGGCAGCGGTTGCACGCGCTCCATTGGACGGCCGATTTCTGGCCGTGGCGCTGGATCGGGACGCGTGGCCGGTGAACGGGGCGGAGCCCGGAAGATGTCTTGATCCCTCGTGACCTCTGGCCTCGACGCGGGCGCCCTGGCGCGCTGGGCACTCGCAGTCGTCACGCCACCAATGAGGATCAGGGCCATCACTGCCAATACAGTTCGCATGATCGCCTCCATGACATGGCACCTTCACCTCATGTGGGGCCGTGAACCATGAAAAGAAGGTCTTCCGCCGGCTTGTTGACGCACGTCAGCGCAAAAGGCGCGTTAAGGTGCGTGCCTTTTTGACGGGCCGATAAAGTTTTGCACTTCGGAGAATTCACCAGCGGCGATAGTGATGATGACGCCAAGCGCCAGACAGAAGGCTTATCGTGTCGACGATCAGGCGCGCCAGCAACTGGACCTTCACCGTTGTTCCTGTAGTACCGACCGAATCTGCTCGGCAGGCATTCGCAACTGCAAGCCGTCTGACCGCGACTCCAACTCATCCGGCGTGATCAGCACCGTGCTGGTGCCCAGACCGAGGAAACTGCCCAGCTCGGCCTGGATCATTTGCGGGCGGCCATCGAGGCCAGTCTTAACGGTGCTCACCTCGCCCACCTTTACGCCGTCGGAGCTGAATATGGGCAGCCCGGCCAGAGAGCGCTGCTGCTGCGGCTGCGATGATGCTTGCTGAGATGGGGAGCGAAGTTCGGCAGCCGCAGCTTGACAGGCAGGCGACAACACGGCGCGCTTTTCACTCAGGCACTGGGCGATGGAACCGCTGCCCACGCACTGCGCCTGTATATCGGACCCACACGCGTCAGCAACACGCTCGATGCGGCGCATGGCCTGCCGAACGTTGCGCGAAGCCTCAAACAGTGCGAGTTCGCATTGGTTGCCAAGCTTGTCCTCATGCGCCTGCATGCACAGCAAGAGCCGGCCTTCGCCGGGGGTAACTGTGGCGCAGAACTTCTGCAGTTCCGTGCGGCATGCGTTTTGAACGCGCTCGGCAGCCTCGGTGACGCGGCTATGCATCTGCGATCTCTGCGCTTCTATCATTTGCTCAAAATCCCGCATCGGCGATGGCTTGGTGCCTTCGCTCTGGACCTGTGGCAGGCCTTGACCGGGACCTTGCAATTGTGCCGTCGCATCGGGAGCGAAAGCGGCCAAGGCTACAAACCCGGCGATGGTTAGCTCGATTCTTTTTGAGTTGGACCACATGCCACGTCTCCTCAAGAACAGTTGTCACCCATCGGACCGCAGGCCAGCAACGATGACAACAAACCGTCATCGCCTGTCGCCGAGACTTTCAAACGAATAGACCATCCGCCATCAGGCGAAGACCTGAACGATAGGTCGATGACTTCCCAAATCAACGACCAAATATGCCGCAGATTTCAATAGGGCTTGGCGGGTGCCTGCCCGCCATCAGCGCCTGTGAGAAGACTCGACGAGCTTGAAGCGCAGAACGCGCAACTCAGGGACTTGCTATCGGATGCCATTGACATCTGCGATGCGGCGATCACCGAGGGCGCGTCGAGGCAAGGCGAGCCTACCCCTATTTCCATTCGGCGAAGGCGGTCGCTCGGTAGGAGCACCGCAAGCAGGCGACTCCAGCGTGAGCTGAGGTGCCGACAAGTAGGTAGTTCTCATGCGTCCCTTCAGGGATGCTCCCGAGTGCCTACTGGTGAGCAGAGTGGCAGTCTTTCTTGCAACCTGAAACCGGATGAAGGAGAGCCGCCATGCGCAAGCTGCTACTCGTCGGACTGGTCGCCGCCGCGCCAATTCTTGTTGCCTCCACCGAGACGGTCTCGGCCTGTGGCTGGGGCTACTCTGGCTATTCTTCTCCGCGCTATTACGGCTACACAGCACCGCGCTACTATGGGTACTCCTACGCGCCGCGACGCTTCTATGGTGCGCGAGTATTTGGATGGCGTGCGGGATTGGGCGCCCGCAGATGGGGCTGGGGCCGCTGGTAGTTGGCGGCTCCCAACGCACGGCGTGGCATGAGCGGACTACGCCTGCCCGGTTTGGGAGGCTGTAGCCCCTTTCATCTGTTGCTGATCGCCGCCTACGCGGCACTCATGGTGCTGGTTCCGCGCAGCACAGACTGATGCAGCTTTCAAAGCCGAGGCTGCGGGCAGGTCGCTGCTGGGGTCAGGTCGCTTTCGTCGACCGGTGGATGCGCTTGCACTTCTTGGCGGCCTTCTCAAGAGCCATGATGGCAGGATGCCCAGGCTGTATCGGTCCGAGGAACCGCACTCCGATCTGAGCGCTCATGGCCCATATCACCTCGACCGGGAGCCGGTGACCGGACAGCAGTTCAACCGTTACATATTCTCCGATTGCGACCCCGAAGGGGCTGTCGATGCGAAGGCCGCCCCGCAAGTAATCCACGACTACGACGCTTCGACTGAGCCCATCATGGCGGTCCAAGAGCGCGGGAATGCGAACCGGCCGTCGAACGCCCTGCCGACGTTCATGCAAGACCTGAGGCTGCCGCGCCATGGGTGCACCGTCCATCGGCACGAGGCCGAGGGGCAGGGTCACGCGCAGTAATGCGCAGGTCCGTGGGAGGAAGCTCGGGCGGATCGCTTCTGCCTGTCATCGGGGGAGAGGGACAGGAGAAGGTGACCCTGCTACCCAAGCTTCGTCTTCCTGACCAACGCCGTCCATCGGCTGTTTCATCGAGTTGCGACGTGGTTTCTATGTAGTGACCCACCCGGACCGCTGCCCAGCAACGATAACAACAAACTGCCATCGCCCGTCGCGCCGCTATATTCAGTGCACCACCCGCTCGGCTCGGTGACAGAGCCGGGCACGGTGACCATGCTCCACCTGCCGAGCTGGGGAGGGCTAAACCTTAAGGAGCCGCCAATTCCGGTCGAGGCTTGAGTGCTCGGGTAATGGTGTCGAAGCTGCAGCCGAGTTCAGCCTTGATCTGGTGGGGCCTCATGCCAGTCGCCGACATCTGACGGATCGCGGCCGGGTCGAAGCGCTTCTTGCCGCCACGGTACTTACCAGCCTTCTTGGCCGCCTCGATGCCTTCGCGCTGGCGGAGCCTGATCATGGCGCGCTCAAGCTGAGCGAACACACCTGCAACCTGGAACATCGCCACACCCATCGGCGAGGTGGTGTCGAAGCGCTCGCCAATCGACACCAGCTGAGCACCCTTGGCCTCGATCTCTTGGATGACGACGAGGATATCCAGCAGGTTGCGGCCGAGCCTGTCGAGCTTGGTGACTACCAGCACGTCGCCCTTGCCAATGAAATCCAACAGAATGCGCAGCTGTTCGCGGCCGCCAAGGCTCTTGCCCGAAACCTTCTCCGACCGGATGATGTCGCAGCCGTGCTTGGTCAGCAGATCGTGCTGAATCTCCAGTGATTGGTCGCCCGTCGAGACGCGGGCGTAGCCGTATCTCTTGCTCATGGTCTCACCCCACTAGCCATCGACGCAGTCTCGCGAGCACCGACAACTTCGGCGGCTCGGGCAGCGCAGGCGGGATAGGTGGGGCTGGCTCCCACCAGCGATACTCCTCGCCGCAGAACTGCTCTTCCCGCGATTCTTCCAGGTCGAAGCCTGTGGCATCGCACGTGCGGTTGTCATTCCTGTCTCGGCGGAATTGTTTGCAGGTATGGCACGCACGGATGACCCGAGCCCTCGCATCCTGCGGCAACAGGTAGATGTTATCACTCACGATTACGCACTCCGTTGGTGACGGTGAACACCGTCATGAAGACTGGCTTCCAAGCCTGTACTCAGCGCGGGCGTTATCCGCCGCGCCCATCAGAGTGACGCATTCGAACCCATGCACGTTTGAGCCGCAGCTCGTTCGCCCTGGCGCGAGCCGAGCACATCTGCCGGATGCCGGACGCCCACTCCGGCCACGACTTGACGATGCGCTCCGCCCTGCTGTCCGGCACGTCGCGCGGCTCTGCAATCAATGCTGAGGCTTCTACAAACACAACGAAACTCATCCGGATCGGGGCTCACACGCGGCCCCTCGCGGCGCAATCGGGGATTGCGAAAATGACCTGTTACGGCTTGCCAGTCAGCGCGCTGCGCTCCTCGGGCGTGAGTGCTGCTTCGTCTTGCGCTTGCATGAGGTCGCCGACGCTTGCGGCATAGCGGGCATTGGAGGAGGCCATGACTCGGCCGGCTGCACGCAACCCTGCCGCACCGACGTACGATGCGGTGCTGGCGGCGAGGACGCCCATGTGCATTCCCTGTTGCGCGACATCGAGGCCCTCGCCCAGGAACGTGACGAGCCAGCCGCGTTCTTGGCGTGTCTTGATCAGCCCAGTAATCTTCTCGTGGGAGAACTCCCGCGAGGCATTTTCCTGGCCATCGGTCATGACGACGAGGATGCACTTGCTTTCCGATGCCGCGCCGCTGGCTTCATCGAGGATGCCAATGCCACGCCCGATGGCATCATAGAGGGGCGTCCAGCCGGCGCAGCGGTACTCGTCGCTGCCGATGGGCTTCACCTGTTCCATGATCTCGCTGTTGCGGATGGTGTCCACGCTCTCGGAGCTGAATGTGATCAGCGAGAACTTACTCTCATAGAGGGCGCGATCCTGTTTGGCGCTCATGATGTAACTGTTCACGCCACCGAGCGCGTCCTCGCGGATCGCCTGCATGGACCCTGAGCGGTCGAGCACGAGGCAGACGTGGGTAAGCATAAGTCCTCTCCAAATAGTGCTCATTGCGCCGAATATCCGACAGAGCTGGGCAACTGCGCCGATATTGCGCAATTGCGCCTATATAGGGACCAAGCGCGCATCAATCCAGAGCGGCGAGCGTCTTTATCTCGCCCGGCACAAGCGGCAGATTGTTGCCATGAGGGTGGGGTTTTGCAGTCTCTGATCGACCAAATAGGCATGGCCGGTTTGATGCTGGCCATCGCTGCCATGTTCGGCGGGGCGGCGGCCCAGGCCTCCATCGGTATGGGTCTCAATCTTTTTACTGTGGGCATCTTGGCGCTGATCAATCCGGTATTCGTGCCGGCACCGATCCTGATGCACTCGTTCCTGCTTTCGATCGTCGCCAGCTTTCGCCTGCGACAGGATATCAATCTGAACGAGGTCGCACTGTCCATCGTCGGGCTCATCGCCGGCACGACAGTGGCCGCATGCGTGCTGACGCTGGTGTCCTTGGACTACCTGCCGAGAGTATTCGGCCTGTTTATTGTTGCCGGTGTCGCCATCACGGCATTGGGTGTGCGGTTGCCGCTGACGAGCAGCACAATTCTCGCAGCCAGCGCTGCGGCCGGCGTCATGGGAACAATTGCCGGCGTGCATGGACCGCCGATAGCACTCGTCTACCAGCGCGAGACACCCGCGCGTATCCGGGCTAGGGTCACCAGCCGGCAATTCTCGAGCCTGGCTGCGAACGCGCGAGCAAACGCCGGCGACACCAGCGCGCCTGGATCGGCGGCGAACAGCAGCTTTGGGTAGCGCGAGGTCGCAAGCGCCGCATGAGCGGCTTCGAGAGTGGCGTACACGTCAACAGGTTGGCCCTCGATCGGCAGCTCGTTGGGGAATCGCCACACCGGTCGTCGCGATTGCGCCGTGGGAAAGGGGGAGCGGTACTGCGCCATCTCTTCGTCGCTGAGTTTGCGCATCACCGAGCCAGGCAGCACCCGCTCGACGAAGGCATTGTCCTCCAGGATCATCTTCTCGCCCACACCGGCTGTCCGAAACCGGCGAAACGTTTCCCTTGCCGCCGGGGCCTGCAGGAATTCCGCCCAGGTCGGCGTTGGCCAGATGAACTCCATGAAGGCGAGCCCGCGGATGAATTCAGGGCGGCGGGCGGCGAGATGAAATGCGAGCGCGGTACCCCAGTCCTGGGCGACCAGGTAGGCCGATGTGGTGCCGGATGCGGCAATGAAGGCATTGAGATAGCGCACGTGGTCAGCGAAGCGATAGTCGATGTCAGGTTTGCCCGACTGGCCAAAGCCGATCAGGTCCGGCGCAACGCAATGGGCGACGCCGGCAACGTGCGGGATGATGTTGCGCCAGATGTAGGAGGATGTCGGGTTACCGTGCAGAAACAGGGCAACCGGTGCGGTGGAGCTACCAGCCTCCCGATAGGCCATCGTCGAATCCAGTACAGCCTGCTGGCGCAAGGTGACGCCTGCGCTTTGCATCAGGTTTGCTCCTTGAAGACGGTTTGGAAGGCAATGGTCTTGAAGCGCTCGAGGGCGGCTGGGCTGCGCTCCACTTTCATGCGCAGAATTGCCCCCAACCACGACGCGAGCAGGAAATCGGCGAGATCGGTTGGATCGAAGTCGGGCGCGATTTCGCCCGCAGCCTGCGCCTCGGCAATGCAGGTCGCGAACGGCTCCCGCCATTCCTGAAAGATCGCATCGAGACGTGCGCGCAGCAGCTCGCTGTGGGCCGGCGCCTCCAGGCTGAGGTCGCC
This sequence comes from uncultured Alphaproteobacteria bacterium, assembly GCA_963840445.1. Classification (GTDB taxonomy): domain Bacteria; phylum Pseudomonadota; class Alphaproteobacteria; order Rhizobiales; family Hyphomicrobiaceae; genus AWTP1-13. The sequence goes on from CAWIZC010000021.1 coordinate 37,659, forward strand.
GATCAGGCAGCCGCGGCTCCATTGCTCGGCTTCGAGCTTGCTGGTGATGATGTCGAGATAGCGCTGCAGCCGCCCGCGCGGGGTGAGCGAACTGTCGTTCAGCGCCTCAGCGACCAGACCCTTCACATAGGCGAAATACCGGTCCAGCACCTCGGACGCGAAGGCCTCCTTGGACCGGAAATGGTTGGTGAAGGAGCCTTGCGGGGCACCCGCGGCGGCGACGATGTCGCGCACGCTGCTGCCGTTGTAGCCCGACCTGAACATGACCTTCAGGCCGGCCTCCAGAATGGTGTCGCGAAGCGAATGTCGTGCCATGCGCATCCAATACGTACATACGTATTATTAGTCAAGAGGCGCGTTCGCCTTGGGCGCCTACGCAAGAACCGGTGACCAGAAGCTGCGCGGAGGCGAGGTGGACGGTGTGGCTAGCCGTAGGGCATTTTCGCTCCGCCCTCACCGCCGTATGAGCGGGGTCCGCCCTTGCCAGACCGATGAAAACCAGGCGGGCGTTTTGATCCCCGTTCAGGGTTCGCGGGTGCCACCCTCAAGCGTTTGCCCGATACCGCGGTCGCGTCAGGAGCTGCATCCTGGCTGCTCACCCGAGGCGTGCCATGAACATGACGGCATTGATCTTCCAGCTTATCGGCGGCGCCTTTGGCGGGTACGCAGCCGGGTTCCTGAAGGACGTAAACTTGGGAACGGTTGGCGCCGCCGTTGCCGGTGCCATCGGCGGCGGCATCGGTGGGCAGTTGCTGTTTGCCATTCTTGGACTGAGCGGCACGGTACAGGTCGTGTCGGCCCTGGTAACAGGTGGTATCAGCGGAGGGCTTGTCGCGCTCCTCGCCGGATTTCTGAAATCAAGGATGGCGCCTTAGGCGGCACGGCTCCCATGCGAGTTGGCCAGCACCGCTGGCGTCGGCCGCCCATCAACTGACTTCACCCGCATCGGGCATGTTCCGGCGCACAACCTTGAGCACCAGGAGCAGCGCTCCGATCAGCAGAACGAGCAGGCCAAGCACGGTCTCCCAGGTCGCGTGCACCACCGCGCCGTGCGTCATGATCAGCCCGCCCACCAGCACGAGTCCAAGGCCGGCCAGTTTCTTCTTGATAAGCAAGGCACGTCTCCTTTTTAGCGAGTGAGGGTCATCTCGCGTGTCGCGAGTTGGTGAGTTGGTCTCGCCGGTCGCGTCGAAGCCAGGGAAACGGCAGCCCTCCGATTCGCAGCGCAACCAGGACCAGCACGAGCAGGAATCCCGGGGGGAGAAGTGCGAACAGCAAGAACTTCTTGATGTGATCGCCCGCAGCCGACGGTGCGCCACCGGCGTTGCCCCGTACGGCCTGGCCGGACATGGTTTCGTCCGACCTGTTTCCGACGAGGTCGCCGTGCTCGACCCTGGTGGATGGCTCCGGCCAGGTCTGGATCAGCAACAGCATGGCCACCAGCACCCACAGCGCGGCGACCACAGCCCACGCGCCAAACAGCCAACGCGACCAACTTGCATGCATGGGCGACAGCCCTCGGCCTTTGCGCTCGGCCGATCCTTCATCTGTCAGCCACCGACTTCAATCGGTACTAACCCGCAATACGGTCGGGGGACTCTACGGGACCCCATCGCGCATGCGTCAACGGCCGAGCTGCAGGTGGCGCCGGCTGTCACGCCACCTTGCGCGCAGGCCGGCGGATGGCGGTGATTTGCGAGCCGGTGCGGGCGATGCGGTCGGCGGCGGCTTTGAGAGGCTCGATTACGACGGCCATGTGATGGGCGTTGGCGTGCAGCAGCATGAAGCCGTCGGTCATGATGCCGACATGGCCCTTCCAGAACACGAGGTCGCCGCGCTGCAGGTTGTCGTGCTGCTCGCTAATCGTGACAGTCTCGCCGACCTCCGCCTGCTGCATGTCGCTGTCGCGTGGGCAGGTTTGGCCGGCGGCCTGCATGGCCACCTGCACCAGCCCCGAGCAGTCGACGCCAAGCCGCGTCTTGCCGCCCCAGGCGTAGGGCGCGCCAACGAAGCGCTCGGCCACGGCCACGAAGTCGGCAGCAAAGCGGGTGCGGTCGATGATGTGCCGGGTCGGCACGTAACGGCCGTCAGCGAGGCGGGAGAAGGTTGGGCCTTCCTCGGCGATGGCCAGCGATGCGGTGATGCTCAAGTGCATCCAGGGCGGGGATTTGATGTCGGCCTCAGGATACAGGAAGGTGCCGAACGCGCGCACCATGTGGGTTGGTGCCTGGACCTGATCCGTGAGTGCGCCCTCGCGCAGGTAGCCGACGTATTCGTCGCGCTCGAGCTGCACCCAGGCCCAGCCGTCCTTGCGCTCGTAGACGGTTACCGACTCTCCAAATAGCGCCTCCGTGCTCCAGCCGGCCTTGAGGTCGGGGCGGTCGCGCAGCTGGGTGGCGGAATGGATGACCTGACCGGGCGTGCCCTGCACGTAGCGTTGGGCGGTGACGCGGCCACGCAGGTGTTCGCCGGCGAGATCCTCGCGATAGGGATGGCGGCGTGGGTCGAGCTTGGCGGTCACGGCTTGGTGGCTTTTGCGTTGGGCGCCTGCGTACGCAGCATGTCGAATACGGCGCGCGCGGCCTGCACCTCGCCGCCCCTGGGGCCAAGCGGCTTCTGCACAGGCCGCCAGCCATAAATGTCGAAATGCCCGTAGCGCCGAGCTTGTCTGACAAAGCGACGCAGGAACAGGGCGGCGGTGACGGCGCCGGCGAACGGGCCGTCCGAGACGTTGTTCATGTCGGCGACGGAACTGTCCAGATTAGCCTCGTAGCCGGCCCAGAACGGCATGCGCCAGACCGGATCGCCGACGCGCAGGCCGGCCGACAACACCGCATCGGCGAAGCCGTCATCGTCGGTAAAGAACGGCGGCAGATCGGGGCCGAGCGCGACACGGGCGGCGCCCGTCAGCGTGGCAAAGCTCAGCAGCGTGTCGGGCTTCTCCTCGTCGGCCAGCGCCAGGGCGTCGGCCAGCACCAGGCGCCCTTCGGCGTCCGTGTTGCCGATCTCCACGGTTTTGCCAGCGCGGCTCTTCAAGACGTCGCCGGGGCGGAAGGCGTTGCCGGAGATGCTATTCTCGGCGGCCGGGATCAGGATGCGCAGGCGCACGTCGAGGTGCGCCGCCATGATCATGTGGCCAAGCGCCAGGGCGGCAGCTGCGCCGCCCATGTCCTTCTTCATGATCAGCATGCCGCTCGCCGGCTTGATGTCGAGGCCGCCCGTGTCGAAGCAGATGCCCTTGCCGACCAGCGTGACGCGCGGCGCCTGCGTGCGCCCCCAAGCGATGTCGATCAGGCGCGGCGCACGCTGGCTGGCGCGGCCGACGGCGTGGATCATGGGAAAGTTGCGGGCCAACAGGTCGTCGCCGACGATGCTGGCGACGCTGGCCTCATGCCGCGTGGCGAGGCTGCGGGCGGCATCCTCCAGCTCCTCGGGTCCGAGGTCGCTCGCCGGCGTGTTGATGAGATCGCGCCCCATGGCGACGGCTTCAACGATGGCTTGCGCGAATCCACCTTCGGCTTCGCCCGGCATCTCGAGCGCGGCCGTCTCGTCGGCATTGCCATTGCTGCTTTTGTAGCGGCGGAAGCGATAGGCGCCGAGGCCCCAGACAACGGCGGCGAGTTCGGCGTCCCCGACGGCGCTCGCCAGCCGATAGCGTCCCGGCGGCATCATGCTCGGCAGCGCACCGACGGCAAGCTCCGCCCGGTCCATCGGATCATTGGTGCGTGCCTCGCCGAGCCACAGCACGACGCCGGCGATGCTGCCATCGGCGCCGGGCAGCAGTACGTGCCTGCGCGCGCCGCCCTTCAAACCTTGCGCGTCGATCCAGGCTTTCTGGGCACCGGTCAGCGCCGCGCTCGCCATCCAGCCCGGGTCGCGAGCTAGCCAGACAGGGATCGACTTGGCATGGGCGTCGGCGGGTACCAGCGCGCCGGCGGACGCGGGTGCGGATTTGGTCTTTTTGCTTGCCGGCATGGGGAGTTTGCTCAAAAACAGGTTGGTGCAGCGTGCGGGCTGGACAAGCCGATATTATCGGCAGCACAAGCTGGAAAGACAATTGCCATCGGCGCATCGGGTGTGGGCAAGCCAATGAGCTATCGACTGGTGATCGGCAACAAGAATACCTCGAGCTGGAGCTTGCGGCCGTGGCTCGCGATGCGACACGCGGCAATACCGTTCGAGGAAATCAACATCAAACTGCGGCAGCCGGACACCAAGGCGCAGATCCTGCGGCAATCCCCTTCTGGCAAGGTCCCGGCGCTGGTCGTGGACGATCCGGCGCGTGACGGGTTCGTGGTGTGGGACACCCTGGCGATCATCGAGTATCTGGCCGAGACCCACCCTGAAGCCTGTTTGTGGCCCGCCTCAAGGCCTGCACGCGCCCTTGCCAGAGCCGTATCTGCCGAGATGCACTCGGGCTTCCAGCAGCTGCGCGAGCACTGCCCCATGGATTTCGTGGCTCAAACCCCACGGCCGCAGCTCGCCGACCCCGTTGCTGCCGACGTGCGCCGCATCGTAGGCATCTGGCAGGACTGCCGGCGGCGGTTCGGCGACGGGGGCCCTTATCTGTTCGGGGCCTTCACGGCGGCCGATGCCATGTACGCGCCCGTTGCCTCCCGCTTCCGCACCTATGTCCCCGATCTTGCTGCTTATGGCGATGACGGCACGGCTGCCGCCTACGTCGCCAATCTGTTCGCCCATGAAGCGATGCGCGATTGGGGAGCCGCCGCGCAAGCCGAATGCGCTGCGGCTATCCGATAGCCGTTATCGGCTAGTGGCATTGGTGCAACACGTGTGCTAAAATTAATACATTGTTGACGGCGGACCCAGAAACTTGAGCCAACCCGCGAATCAGCGGGATGATTCGGGGCGGGGGTCCAACAATGTCTGGAGCAGGCACCCGGGGTGCGATCGGCACCCCGCGCCGGTTGGTAGCCGCGATCGGGTGCTGCCTGATGCTGGTGGCCTGCTCGCAGACAGACCTGGGCCTGTCCAATGCGCTGACGACGCAGCAGCAAGCCGCCAGCCCAAAAACCGCTTCGATTACGACCGGAGCCACCACTCCAGCCAGCGACGGCAAAGCCGAGCTGGCCAAAGCCACCGAGTATTGGGGCAAGGCCTACGGGCAGGATCCCAAGGACCCGCAGGTCGCGCTCAACTACGCGCGCAATCTCAAGGCGCAAGGCGACAAACAACAAGCACTCGCCATCATGCAGCAGGCTGCGGCCGCCAATCCGACGCACAAGGGCATCGCCGGCGAGTATGGGCGCCTGCTGCTCGAGTTCAACCATGTGACGCTAGCCGACAAGCTGCTGGAGCAGGCCGACGACCCGCTCAATCCGGATTGGAAGATCGTTTCGGCGCGCGGCACGGTGTTCGCCAAGCAGAACCAATACAGCAAGGCCGTGCCGCTGTTCGAGCGGGCCCTGCAACTCGCACCGGATCAGGCGTCGGTGATGAGCAATCTGGCGCTTGCCTACGCCATGGAAGGCAATGTTGAGAAGGCCGAACCGCTGTTGCGCCGGGCGGCGGCGCTCGACGCCGGCGACCCCCGCGTCAATCAGAACCTGGCGCTCGTGCTCGGCCTGCAGGGCAAGTACGACGAGGCCAAGCAGGCGATTGCCCGCGATGTGCCGCCCGATCGCGCGAGTGCCAACATCGACTACCTGCAGCAGATGGTGAAGCTGGACCCGAAGCCGATGCCGAAGTTGGCGGCCGCGAAAGACAAAGTGGCTGCCAAACTCAAACCGGCGGCGCCGGAGCAATCCAAAGAGGTGCCGGGCTGGTCGACCAACGTTGCCGTCGCCAAGCCGGCGAACTAGAGCAGGATCGATTCAGATTGAAGCACATCTCCCGAGGGGGATCGTTGTGGCGAAGCGCGAATCCTGCTCTGTTCCTCAAGTGTAGAGTGAGACACACGTTGTTGTGGAAGCCGAAGTGCTTCCATCAAGAACGATCTCACTCTAGGCATCACTCACCGCAGGCCGAGGGCGCGCGTCAGCACCGGCGCGGTGATCACGATCGTCGTCACCAGCCAGATCAGCAGCGAGGCGGTCGTGCTTTCGCGCAAGCCCCGCACGCGCTCATAGACGGCGGCGGGGATGCCACCTAGCAGCAGCGTGAAGACGGCTATCAGCACGCTCGGAAAATTCTCGAGCACCTGGGGATGATAGAACATGGTGCGGCGGGTGAAGGCCGACACGAAATAGGAAACGAAATCGTACAGCGGCGAGAAAATGGCGCCGTGCACGACGGCCAACGCGACGATCAACGCCAGCGGCAGCGTGCGCTTGAAGAGAACCGCGGCCAGGTTTGATGACGCTTCCATGCCTGTCACCGGATACTCTGCGCAGCGACGAATAGGGCAATGCGGATCACGTACAGACAGGCGACCGCGTAGACGGCGACAATGGCACGCGGCACGAGGCGCGGCGTCACGGCGGCGATGGGCGCGCGCACCGGGCTGGTTACGGCGCGTAGCAGGCGCATGACGATGTTGTCGTCGCGCAATGCCAGAGACAGGACCGCGTAGCCCATCAGCAGATAGATGAAGGCCACGACCACCATGTCGGACGCGACCAGATACCAACGCGCCGGCGTCATTATAGAGCTGCTCCCTCCCCGTGCTCCCGCGGCCGGCTTATCATGGCGGCAGCCGGAATGAAACGCTCACCGGCTTCCGGCGAGGCCCTATGCCGCGCTTGCAGCAAGATTGAACTCCGATCGCAGCACTTTGTTTGTGTTTCACTTCCATCATGGAACGCAATCAAGAAATGGAGCAGCATCGATCCTGCTCCGGGCGGCAGCAGACAGAGGGTTGCAATGACATCACGGACATCGGGATTGCGGGCGATCGTGCTCGGCATAACGCTCGTTGCTCTGGCGGGCGTCGCCTCGGCCCAGGAAGCCTGGCAGACCATGACCGGCCCCGAGCAGGCCTTCACGGCCGACCTGCCGGCGATCCCCAAATACACTGAGGGTCAAGCGGCGACGGCCGCCGGCGTGGCCTATACTACGCATCAGTACCAGCTCGAGTACGGCGGCTCGGCTTACGTTGTGCAATTCGTCGCCTACCCCAAGGACGTTGTCGTCGCCGATCCGCAATGGGTGCTGCAACAGGCGCTCGACCGCACGGCCGCAGGCATGGAAGGCGGCAAGTGGACGAGCACAAATTTCGTCAAGCTGAAGGGAGCGCTCAGCGTCAATGCCGTGGGTCAGCGGGGCGGCAGTGAGGTGCGTTCGTACATGGTTCTGAAAGGGCGCCAGCTGTTCACGTTGGTGCACATTGGCACGCGGCCGGCTCTCCGGATGCGGAGCGGTTTGTCGCCTCGCTCAAGATCGCGCCGTAGTGTTCCTCGCCCTGTGACGAATTGGAGCGACGAATCAGCGACCCATCACCCTCGGTAGTGCGCGAACTGGCCGTGCGGCTGGAAGCGCTCGAGGTAGGCCGGCACCACCGAGGCCATCGTGCGCGGTGCGGCGATGCCGAGGCCTGCCAGCGTGCGCTCTTCCTTGGCCGCGGCTTCACTGACCACGTTGGGACGCTGGAGCAGGCGGACTTGGTCAACCGTCAGCGGCCGCATCGAGTTGGGCAGCGGTAGCGTCAGCAGCGCACCGAGCTTGGCGAACAGAAATGGGACGCGCAGGTAGGGACGTCGGCGCCCCGACCATTCCTGCACGCCGTCGAGCAGCTCCCGGAAGCTGACCACGTCCGGGCCACCGAGCTCGTAGACGGCGCCAGGCTTTGCCTGACCGGCACAGGCGCTGGCGATGGCCGCCGCGACATCGCCCACGTAGACGGGCTGGAACCGAGTATAGCCGCCGCCGATCAGGGGCAGGAACGGCGCGAAGCGGGCCATGGCGGCGAAGCGGTTGAAGAGCTGGTCTTCGGCGCCGAATACCAGCGACGGCCGCAGGATCACCGCGCCCGGAAATTCCTCGAGTACTGCTGCCTCGCCGGCGGCCTTGCTGCGGGTATAGCGGGAGTTCGCTTTGCGATCCGCGCCAAGCGCGGAGACCTGCACGAAGGTTTTCACGCCGGCCTCGCGGGCGGCCTTGGCAGCTGCGCGCGCGCCGGCCACGTGCAGGGCGTGAAAGGTCTGCGGTCCGGACTTGGCCAGGACGGCAACCAGGTTCACTACCGCGTCGGCGCCCTCGACAGCGCGGCGCACCGAGTCAGGATACCGCAGGTTGGCCTGCACGGCATGGATCTGGCCGACGTCGCCCATCGGCTGCAGATGGCCGGCGAGGTCCGGCCGCCGCACGGCCGCACGCACCCGCCAGCGGTCCCGGGCCAGCGCCCGCACCGTATGACGGCCGACGAAACCCGATCCCCCGAGCACGGTGACCAGACTGCCCTGCTCCAGCCGCGATGGCATGCGCTGAATCTCCCTAGTCCGCCGTCGTATCAGCCCTGGTCCGAGCAATAGCGAAGCGGGCCGCGCCTGTGAAGCGGGCGCCGGCCTCGCGCAGCGCAATTGACAATGCCGGGGGCGGGCACTAACTCATGCCGTTCCATGCAAGCCCCCCTGCCCAGGTGGCGGAATTGGTAGACGCACTAGTTTCAGGTACTAGCGCTGCAAGGCGTGGAGGTTCGAGTCCTCTCCTGGGCACCACTCTCAAATACGCCCATTGAAAAACCTCACCTTTTGGCCGCTGATTTCCCCACCGGTGCCAATGGTGCTTCCGAAGTGGGGAAGTTTTCTACCCGGTTCGTTCTTACCTTGCGCATCCCGGAGTCGGCCAGCAGCCGGCGCCGGGCCTTGCGCGTGTAGTTTTCCGCCTGGGCAAGAGTCACCCAGCCGAACATTGCCTGCAGCTCGTGCGCCGTGGCGCCGGCCTCAGCGGCTCGCGTGGCAGCCGCCTTGCGGAGACCGTGCGCGGAAAGCCCCAATAGCCCCACCTCGTCACAACGTTCGCGGAACCAGTTGCCGAAGCCGTTGGCCGTGAATGGCTTGCCGTCCTTGGTGACAAGGAAGGTCAGATCACCGGTTGGTGTCGCCTCGATCATCTTCAGCAGCTCCTCGGAGACCTCCATGTCGATAACGACCGGCGCCTTGTTGCGGCCCTTGAACGCAGTGAAGCGGATTCGGCCATCGCGGATGTGCTGACGCCCGAGCCGCACAACATCGGACCTCCGGCACCCGACGTAGTTGAGCAGCTCGTAGGCGAGCCGCGCTTTGGTGCCGACCGGATGGTGGGCCTCGAACTTTTCGAGATGCTCAGGCTCCCAGGGCGGGAACCCATCAATCCGTTTGGGCTTCAGGAAGGCCACGTCGCGCGCCGGGTTGACCGTGACGCCGAGATCGTTGTTCTCCGGCTTTGCAGCCCAGTTGAACAGCGCGCGCAGGCGCCGGACGCGATTGTTGGCGCCCTCGGGCTTGTCGGCTTTCCGGTCTCGCAGGATGCGCACTGAGGTGGCAGTGAAGCGTTTGAGAGGGCAGTCGCCGAACACCAAGCCGGAGCCGGGTTCGATGGGCTCGCGGTAGATGGCCTCCAGGATGAGCTGGGTGACGCGCTGGGAGCGCGGATCGCGCTGCTTATAGTCCGGTGACGCTAGCCACTGACAAACGAGCCAGCGCAGCGTCCCAGGCGTTGGCGCTGTGCTCGGCGGCGGCTTGAGGGCGCCCTTGGCTGCCTTGGTCAGCAGGTCATGGTATCGCTGATCAAACTCGGCGGTGCCCGGCCGCTCCAGAATGCGCACCTTGCGCTGGCCGAGGGCACGCCGAAAGTACGTGCGCACGTTGCCGTGGCGGTCCACGTCCTCGTGGACATAGGGGTATCTACGCTCGATCCTCACCGCCGCCAAGCTCACACCGACTGCCTCTCGTAAGGATCGTTGGCGGCATTGTCGTTGTCCAGCGCGTCAAGAGCGCGATCGATTTTGCGCAGGTCCCACAGCACACGCCGGCCGAGGCGCACTGGCATTGGCATTCGACCGTCGTCGACAAGCTGGTCGAAGTACGTCGGGGACACGCCGCAATATTCGGCGGCCTGCTCGCGAGAGAGGTAGCGAGGCGGAAGGTTTGGGGGCAGAACCGACACGCGGTTAAACACACCAGTCTCGTCTGGCGAGCCGCCCTTGAGCGTCGGTGTGCGGCCAATATGAATGATAGGCATGCAGTCGCGACGCTTGCGCGCCATCGTGGGGCTCCCGGTGCGTGAGATGGAGCTGCTGGCACCGTCTAGGGAACCCCGGCCGCTGAGCCCCTTGGGACCCCAACCAACCTTGTTCGTTAGCCTGACACCGATTTTTCAGCTGAAAACAGGTAAACAATAGTGCGAAGTGGGTTGTCAAGTGCCCGATGCTGTTGAGCGGCCGTCCCCGATAACGGCAGGGACCCCGATTTTTGCCGAGGCGCGTACCGGCGCACTGATCTGCATGATGCCGGCGCAGCCGACGGCGCGCAAACGGGACAACTTGGCCAGGGAAGCCACCTCGCAGGCCGACCTGGCCTGATCGACTAGATCGTCACGTCTGATGTGGGCGGGGAGGCCCGACGTGGGGGGGCCTGACGGTTGTAATTTTGCAACCTTGCCTGAGCCCACGGATGTTGTCGGCGACAATGCTTGTGCGTAAGCGCTGGCTCCCTCTCCCTTATCTTGCGCCGGTCTGCTTGTGTCGGCTGAGCATCCATCAGGACGGCTCGCCCAATGTTTTCCTCTTTGAGATCATGGTTCAAACCGGCTCCAAGACCGGCTCCGGGAGCGCCACGCCAATCGGTTTCGCACGCGGCGTCAAGCGCTACGCCAACCGAGGCATCGGGACCGGCTCCCGTCCCCACTCCGGTGGGACAGGTCCTGGTTGAAGCTCTCGCCAGGTTGAAGGAGCGTCCTCCGGCAGCGAGGCCGGAGGTTGCTCAAGCGGCCGTCCTACCCTGCCCCGCCGAGGCTGAGCAGGCGCGGCAATTTCTGTCTTGGCTGAAGCAACGTTACGGCGGCGAGCGCGTCTTTGCGCACCACTTGCAGGACCAACTGTACCCGAGCTTTTGCGATGAGAGAGGCTGGCGTCCTCGTCCCTGGAACAGAGTAGCCAAGCACCTGAAATCGGCGACTGGCGGCAAACGAACTTACGAGTGGGTTGAAGAGGTCGATGGGCAACGTCGCCGATTGAGGGTCTATCTGATCCCCAAAAGTGGCAGCGAGCATGGCGTGCTGTCCCGTGCGCGGAAACCGAGGCTGATGCGCAGCCGCCGGCGGGAGGCGCGCAGTCGCGGCGTGCGGAAGCCTGGGAGCAGTCTCAGCGTCGCGGCGAAATACTAGCGCTGCTTGCTGCGGGCTTGGAGGCCCTCGGCGACCAGTTCCCCGGATGACCTGGCTGCGATCGGGCCGGTCCAAGCGGCCTGCGATGATCTCGTCGATAGCAGCCAGCATCTCCTGGATCGCGGACTGCGTCATGGCCTCGCGGTTGGACGAGCCGCAATGCCGCCTCCAGCAAACGGCTATCTTGCATCGGCTGTGTGTTAGGGATTAAGCTGAGCCTGAGCCGTTCGGCTCATCGCCCGGCGGGCTTACCCGCAAGCCCAAAGGGTCTAGAGGCGCCGCGCCGTGGCGCCTCTTTCCATTTGATCGGCCGAGGCGAACCCCGCTGTGTCGCCCCGGCTGGCCGGCCCCGCACCGGCTAGTCTGCTTAGCAGTCAACTATAGGATAGTGGAATCACGCTAATGTCGGTGGATAAGAGCCACCGGCGGTGGACGGCCTCGCGCTCGCCATCGTGCCGTCCCGTCCACAGGTCGCACGCGCCCGAGCCGAGCAAGCCGACGCGGCGTTCATTCCGGCTGATGCAGCATCAGGCTGTGCGCGTGGGACAGCGGCGCGTGGAGTTGCGGCTGCAGATGGCTCAGCACCACAGGGTCGCTTAACTGGGGCGACAGCGGGGGGGGCGGAGCGTAGTCCGTTGTCAGATAGATAAGTCGTTAAGATGACCTTAGCACCGGCTCGCGTACCTTGCTGGGGTCGGCCTCCCAGTTCCGACATCTCCAACGGCCGTCGCGCTTTACTCCTCCGCAAGCGCGGCGGCCAATTGGGTACGCGTTGCCCCACTTCCGGTGACGGTCACAAGCTCCCAGCCTTCGCTGTCGGCTCTGTTAACACATCGACCTCCTCGCCACGCTGGTGTCGCTCCGAATGCAATGATGAGCGCAACGCATCATTAACGAGCAAAGATCAATACGTGGCCTCGGAACAGAACCGTAGGCGGAACTTTGCGTTGTAGAGTTGTCACGAAGACTAAAAGGAGCACCGCCAATGCACTTGCTTATGACTTCTGGCATCGGCCGCCGTTCTTTTCGCGCTAGTTGCGCTTCCGTTATCCGAGGCAACGGCCCAGGGGGTTAGGTTTGCTAGGACCGCGGATCAGATGGGCGCAGGTTCTGCCAAGCTATACGATCAAACGAAGGCCAAGCCGGCGGGCAGTTGTGGCACGTACATGTACTGGAAGAAAGGAAAGTGCAACGACGCCCGCACCAAGACATAGAGATGGATGCCAGTTGCACCGAGGTGGACCTCTCGGGCCTCGCCTCAGCTCGTTGCCCAACGGCGACCTGAGAGCGGCAACTCATCGCGCTGCACGTCGACGCTGTACCTCGCGCCATTGATCGAACAGAACGGCCAACAGTGCGAGGTCGATGACCTGCAGCCACGGCTGCGGTGCAGTCAGTGCGGATCGGATGTGCAGCCGATGAGGCGATAGCTGCGCACCGCGCCAGGGAGCGTTGAAGGCGAGCGCAGCTCTGAGTTGCGCCGTCCGATATCGTCAAATGAGTGGTTAAGTTCGCGTTATCCTGAACTCGCCCAGCGTGCCACGGTCGCTTCCCGATCTCAAGTGGCCGTCGCGCTCCCTCTCACCAGCGCGGCGGCCCAGCCGCGTCCGTACACCGCGCGCGCTGACATCCGCCCGCAAGATCGCAACTTGCGAATGCGAGGTCGCAGCACCCTACCTCTGGCTGCTCCAATATGCGGTGCCCGTTGGCGGACGTGAAGGTGCTGCAGACGTTCGAGGATGGCGGAAAATGCACGCGCGAACGGGATGCATCGCGTAGGGGTCTCAACTTTGTGAGCCTGTGTGATTGGCACTCCGGCGTTGCGCGCACTACGTCGGAGGTGATGGTAGGCGCGCGGCTCGCCGACGCGCACTTCACTCGCATAGACACGCAACGGAGCCAACCATGAGAACAGTCATCGTCGGCCTGCTGTCTGTGGGCCTAGTGGCCATCTCAGTCGATACCAGCGACGCCGCCAGCAAGAAGCGTTACCGCACCTACCATTACGCTGGCTCAGCGGAGAAATATCCATCAGCGACACCACGCCAACGGCAAAATGCGTGGGCGTATGATCACCCCGGCCACTACTACGAGATGGACAGCAACGCCTTTCCCGTCGGCAGCAGCGGATGGTGGGAGATGAAGAGGCTTGAAGGTAGCGATCCCCCGCGCTGAAGGCCACCCTTTCATCTGAGCGACGTCGGGAACAGCGCCCATCCGACGACGGCGATGGCGCGCCGCGCGGATTGGCTACGTTTTCCACAGAAGGCTTCAGTCTGCCGCGAAACTCTGCCCAGATCCTCGCGTTCTATTTCGCGACCGAGAGTGCGTGCCCCTACGCAAAGCACTCGGGTCTGGGAAGCAGGCCGTCGTGTCTGTGGTGCGTTGTGCTGCGTCGGTGATGCGTAACGAGGTCTGCTTCCCTCGTTCAAGGCGAGCGTGCCTGGCCGGCTCAGCGGCCGGCTCGCGCCTTAGCGATCTTGGCCAGCTGTTCGTATGCAGCAGCGATTTCCAGCATGGTCTGCTTGGACTCGGGATCGGCCAGCCGATCGGCCATGCGGCGAGCTTCGTCCGCCTTCTGCCGCCAGTGCGCAGGATCGTCGATCGGGCTCGGCTTGTTCATGTGTGACGGGCACCCAAACTGGGCGCGATCCAGCCCAGTTTGAAGCACGCCAGCCCGCGCCAACGCTATGTCATTTGGTATCGTCCTGATTTTTTTTTGGTTTGCGCTCTTCAGCACGCCGGGCGAGGCGTTCGTACGCTTGCGCGATGCTCAGCAAGAGCACCTTGGCTTCGGGATCAGTCAACTCGTCTGCTGCATCGCGGGCATCCGCCGCTAAGTGGCGCCAGCGAGCGACAGGCTCGTCATCCCCAAATGACATGGCATCGTCCCGGTAGTCCCCCACACGAGAACGCGTGGCGCTTCAGGGAGTTCCCCGCTGGCCGGGCTGGTCCTGCGCCGCTCAGAAAATGGCGCCTCTGAACGGGAGGCGCCAAGTTGATCATGAAGACAATCGCCCTACTCGCGAACGCTGATGGCGTTCTGACGATGCCAAAGGTGCAACGAGCCTACAGCCTCTAGGTTCCAGCTTCGACGCGCGGGGCCCCGATTTTCGGCTGGGCCCGAACGGAACAGGTTCGCGGTCAGCACGTTCTCTCGCGGTAAAGCTCGCGCTTGACCGGAGAGGAACATATGAACCCGAGGAGAACGTCAGGGCTGCGTACCAGATTGCGCGACATCAACATCGAATACAGCGCGCTGGTGAAGAGCAAAACGGTAGAGGGCCGGTCAGTCCGCATGGCCCAACTGAGGAGCGAGCGAACCGTCCTGATGGCCCTGCTCTCAGAAGGAGGGACCTGCTGCGCGTGCTTCCGGGTCACGCGGCGACCGACGCTGCCAGTTAGCAGCCGGCATAGCGCACCCGCTGGCGTGCGAACATCGGCCAGCGTGTCGACGTGGTGAAACTCAAGCGTGAGAAGGATGCAACCAAAAAGCGGTGGCGTGGCCGCCACCGCTCCGACAGACCGGCCGAAGAAGGTCGGCAGACCAAGCCGGTCATTCCCCGCTGCCGACTATCCTGCGATAGGTAGGACGGGCGCAGCGGGAACAGACAGAGTGCGACGCATATTCGTCGCAACGCAAGACCGAACCGGGTGCGAAAGCGTACATGTAGTGCGGGATGCGCGGACTGTGTTGCGGAGGTGTCCGGCGCAGCATGAGCGTGCGTGGCAGCATCGAAGAAGCGGTTCTTACTCGCCCGCCTTCCTCCTAGCATCCCTGATCTCGACCCGCTCAAGCCGCCGCAGTAGCCGCTTAATGTCGTCGGGCAGTTCCTCATGCGGGATGTCACTCGTAACCCAACGGAGCGTCTGGCCGACCCGGTCCAGGAACACGATATTCGCCAACTGCGGATGCTTGGGTTTGAACTGCATGGACGATGCCTTCGACGTTGCAAAGCATGCAGGGCGATCCGGTACTTTGGTTGGGAGAACGTCGCCATCCCGACGGCAGTCGCGCCGTCCAACCGGACGCGGTCTGTAGGCAGAACGTGCGCTCGCCAACGGCGTTCCCGAGAAATGTACAGTATCGTGCTCATTCGGATTATTAGGCCTTTTCGCCGTTCAGGCGTACAGTGGTAAATCGTTCGCCGACGTTTTCGGGCGCGGACGCTTGGGAGACGGCTGGTGCTCTTGCCCCAACAGGGTAAGAGCGATGCCAGAAGCGGTTTCGCGTGCCACCACACCCAATCGTGTTCTCTCCGGTCTTTCGCGCGCGGATTTTGCTTTGCTTAAGCCCCACCTTGAAGCTGTGGACCTGCCTGTCCGGAAGCAGCTTGAGCGCCGCGATAAGCGGATCGACCACGTGTACTTCCCAGAGCACGGATTTGCCTCGGTGGTCGCCAACGGCACCGGTGAGCGTAGCATCGAGGTTGGGATCATCGGCCGGGAAGGCATGACGGGCCTGGCGATTGTGTTCGGCAAGGACCGCGCGCGGCACGAGACCTTCATTCAAGCTGCGGGGGATGGCCAGCGCATCAGCGCCGCCAACCTTCGCGGGGCCATAGGTCAAAGCGGTGATCTGCTGCGCGCATTGCTCCTGTACGCCCATACCTTCCTAATGCAGGCATCCGACACCGCTCTGGCCAACGGCCGCAGCAATATCGAGCAACGTCTCGCGCGGTGGTTGCTGATGGCCGACGATCGCGTCGACGGCGAGGAACTGCCCCTCACACAGGAGTTCCTCTCCATCATGCTGGGTGTCCGGCGGGCCGGCGTGACTACCGCGGTGCAAGAATTGGAACGCCAAGGCCTGATTGCCACCAAGCGCGGTTCCATCTCCCTCCTCGACCGCGAAGCCCTGGAACAGTGTGCCGGCGGCACCTACTCGCCGCTCGACCACGCCTAGCACGCTACCGTACCAAGTCGACCGATGACTGGCTCCTTTTGCAAGATTAGCCTCATCGGTGGAGCACGCAGCACCAGGCCAACGGTGGCGGGTTGAGCTTGGCCCTGAGAGCCGATCGTCGCGTTTGCTGCGTTGTTGGGGACGGATCGGCGGCTGGGACATCCGCGGCAATCATCAAAGAGGCCGCTCTGCACGAGCATAATGGCGCGCCCGCCGCGCCGAAGGATAGCGGATGAAGCGAGAGCTCGCCGGTCACGCCGTTCTGATTGTCGAGGACGAGCCGCTCGTTGCCCTCGGCATCGCCAACTCCTTTCAGAAGGCCGGTGCATCCATTCTCACCGCAAGCAAAGTGCAAGACGGGCTGCACTTGGCGGGGCATCCCGATCTGTCCGCCGCGGTGGTCGATTTCGGCCTGCACGATGGTGAAGCTACCGCGCTGTGCCGGCGGTTGAAGGAGCGGGGCATCCCGTTCATCCTCCACAGCGGCTACAGCCACGTCTGTGATGACTGTCGCGCAGGCGTGGTGATCCCGAAACCCGCTAAGCCCGACGAATTGGTTGGCACTGTGGTGAGGCTTGCATGAGGACCCTGGCGCATGACCAAGGCCCCCGACACCTCATCGGATGCGCGCTCATCTCTGGGCGGCTTCTGTTGTCACCGCTGCCGTCGCGACGTCACGGGCCAGTGGGTTGCAGGCAAGTCGGATGCTGGCGCAGCGATTGGCGCCGAACCTTGGCCATGGTCAAACGCGTCTTGCATCACACGCCGTTGTGCGTCGGGGGAAAATGCCGACGCGCGCAAGCGCTGACAAGTGAGCACGATCACATGAAGCGCTGGCAGGCTGCTACCACTTTCCCCAGATCACAGGGCTTATCGAAGAAAAGGCTTCCAGCGACAGCGCGAGACGGGTCAACCACACTGCCTGAGATGTAGATGATGGGCACGTCGGCACGGATGCCCCGCACCTGCTCTGCCACGTCCCAGCCAGTCAATAGGCCTGCTAGGCCAATGTCAGTTACCACCACGTCAAAGCGATAACCGGCTTGGGCGTAGGTGATGGCACCTTCGGCGGTGCCCGTTTGCACAACCTCCCACCCGGCGCCGCGAAGTTCCTCGACGATCGCCGCGCGCAAAACCCACTCGCCTTCGACGACAAGCGCCACCTGTGGCGCGCCCGCAGGCTCCACGCCACTGTTCCTTCCGATAGCGTTGAGAGGCGCCAATAACGGCGCGCGGCGGCACCTTGAGCTGATACCCGCCTACTCACGCAAACGTGCGGTGCCGTACATTGTTCCACGAGTGCTTTTGCTCCCAGGGAGCAATCGCAACCTTTTGCCTGATCATACGTTTCGGCTCCAACCGGGAATGGAGCCCTCCGATGAAACATCTTTTCTGCGCCGTTGCTGCCTTCGGCACCATCAGTTTCGCGCCGCTGCCCACATCAGCCGCAGACCTTGGCGGATACGAAGAGCGCGACACCTACGTCGAACGGCCGGCGCGCATCATTGAGCGTGAACGTATCGTCGAGCATCGCTACTACGAACCCCGCTACTACTACTATGATGAGCCGGAGGCGTACTACGCGCCGCGTCCGCGTGTGTATCGGTACTATGCGGCCGGCTATCCCTATTACTATGGCCCGCGCTACTTCTACCGCCACCAGCATTGGCGCGGTCACGGGCACTGGTGATCGAAAGCAAGAAAAACCTCTGTCGCCCCACTGTGGTTGCCGAGAGCGGCCTGGCCCAAGTTCAGAGAACGGAAATGCGCGGCACCGGCACCAAGACGCCGGCAACGCGGTGGATAAAAAAATCTTGCTGTGGCCCGCAGGAAATTGCAGCGCAAGCCAGTCTGCGCGTAGGCTCTGTTACGCGCTGGCCTTCAATCCTCAGCAATCGCTAAGGCGAGCGCAGCTCCTTTGATCCCCGGTCGATCCTCCTCGGCCGGGGTTTTGTTGCGCTCGGTTGCCGGCAATGGGAGCTGCGCCGCGTTTCAATCGCCGCATTCCTGACCCAGACACTCGCCGCGAGTGCGCGGTGGAACGACGGCTGAGTTGTGGGCGTTGTTTTCCATGCGGGGAAAGGAGACCGCCATGGAAGCCACCGAAGTGCTGATGGCCGAGCAACTCGACGCCATCATCCGACGTCTCTCCAAACGCATCGAAGCCGGCGCTGAGCAACCTCAAAGCACGGGCTCTTCTGTCAAGAAGTTGAAGACTAGCTTGCGGAAGGTCCAAGGCATTCGAGCCCATTTCGACAGCACCAAATAGCGGTTCGGGCCTAGGAAATAAGTAGCCGCATGAGTTCCGCACTCAACCTGGAAATGCGTGAAGTCGAGAAAGCCCTCGTCGCGGCGAACGCCGCGGTGACGCGTGAAGAATGGGCGGAAGCGGAACGGGCACTGGCGGAAGTGCAAGATCGGGTCGGCCGCCTGCTGCGCGAGGTGGCGCTCAAACAAAGCTCAGTTGCGATGGTAGAGCCCCCAATCAAGGGCGACTAACGACGCGCCTGAACTACCCTCGGCAACCCTCCCCTGCATCCATGACGAGCAACCCACGCTTTCTTGTCTTGTTCCTGCGGCTCTGTACAAAAGTTAATCAATGTCTTGGAACGGGGCGTGGTGTCCCGCGTTTTGCATCAAAACCTGGCAGCCAAAGAAGCAAGCCAGGGACTGGGAGGTCCGTCGCATGCTTCGCATCAACTACATGCGTCCCGAGCAGATGCCGCCGCATCAACGGGACTTTCCTCGAAAAGAGCAATCCGAACTGCCCGGCGCCGCCGGTTCTCAAGAGCTGGCCCTGATGGTGGCTTGGTATCTCGTCGCGATGTTCGCGGGCATTCTGTTGCTCGGCTATCTGACCGCATCGGAGCGGCCAAGCACCACGACCGCAGCCACAGGCATCGCGCTGGCCAGGTAGGGCGAGTCATGTCATGGAACGCCTAAATCACGAGATCGCCCTGCTGGAAATGCGCACGGACCAACTGCACATTCATCTGCGTTCGGTTCCAAGCGCCAGCACAGAAGCGCGCAAGGTGCGGTGCGTGCTCAGTGCCATGAGAATAAAGATTAGGACGCTGAAGCGCTTCGCGCGTGCCGCGGGATTGGACCAGGTGAGGGGAAGATGCCGGAAGCGCAGCAGTTTGGAATTGAGCGGTATAAATATATTCTTTCAGAAATGGGGCGGCTCAACCAAGATATTCACGAATACCTGAGAATGTTTCAAGTGGCATTGGCCAGCATAGGCGGCGTCATAGCCGGTTGCCTGGCGGCGGCCAAGAATGGCACATTGCCAACCATCGTTGTTGGTGAAGCTATCTCCGGGTTCACGTGCATAATCACTGTCCTTGGCGGGTTTATCGTCGTCGTTTCGGTTGCGGGAATGTTCTCCTGGTTGGATTATCGACGTGAAGAGGTCAAATTGCTTAAGCATTTCGATTTGGACTTTAGAGATGCGCCTCGGTTTGGAAACTTCCTGCGCTGGCGGGAGACATATGCCGTTTTATTCGTAACTTTGAGTGTTATCTTACTGAATGTATGGGTTTTTGTGTACCTGCGTCCCGGTTTAATGTGAGGCTTGTCTTTCTTCTACAGAGCGCCGCCGTGGAGGGAGCCCGCCCTGCAATGACCATCTGATGTATGTTTTTCGGGATGCCGCTTCTGCCTCAGGCCTATAAGGAACCAGTCAAGATGCTCAACCCGTAACGGGGAGCAAAAGTGACTTAGTATACTTTTTTGTACGGAGTTGATGGTTCAAGCCTGTGGGCACTCGCAGACGTGCGCCGGTGCCCCCGACAATGCCCCGGGATACACAGCCGCTGAATTGCCTTCGCCCGAGTTGGCAGTGCGCCATGTCGATAGGTGTCAGCCTCGCCCCTACTACCGGCATGGCCCTGGACGGCATCTGCCGCTGTCGAGAACTCCTGCTTTCTGGCAATCCGTCTTGAACCAGGGCTTCAAGGCGTGGCTCGGAGCCTTACGCGGGTCCTTGAACCTGAGGTCTCTGATCCAAGTGCTCAAGCGGTTCGATACGCCCACGGAGGCGTGTCGCGAAGGAAGCCGTCCAGGTCTTCGAAGGGCGGCCTGCGTAGAAAAGTGGCCCGTCATCAGGCGACCTCGCGAAGTCAGGAAAACTGCACTCGATCACGTGGGGTGCGGCGGCACATCCCGTTCCGATACCGCATTCTTCAAGTAGCTGGCGTCCTCTGCCTCCCTGATCTACATCACCCAGATGCCGTCCAGATGCGGTGCCCCCATAACCGATGGCGAGAACGCCTGCACGTACGCGAAGGTGGTTCTCACGGATGTGGTTCTGGTCTCCCACAAGCTTTCGCATGTCTAGGGACGAGGTGTTGTAGAAGGTCCGCTTAGCCTTCCTGAGGAGGAACGGCTCGGGGGTTCAGACCGGCCTTCACCATGGCGCTGTGCTCAGCCAGCACTGCACCCTTGGTGGCTTCCAGGACGCAGAACGGTGAACGGTAGGACGACCTTCCCGTACTCGGACTGCTTGTAGTCGCCCCACAGCAGATCGGCCACGGACCAGATGGAGGAAGACAAGTTCTGGTGGTTCATGGTTCCCGTCCCGACGCGCCTGTAGTGTGTCGGGACGTTGTAGTCAGAGACTTCGCTACCGCCATCGGTGTTGCACACGACCCACAGACTGGGCGCGTCGGGAGGTGACTACGAAGTAGGGTGGGCGTACTGCACAAGGCCTCCTAAACTAAGACAACGCTGGCTGACCGCTGGTTGCGGCAGGTACACTTCGCAGGTACACATACGCTGCACAGCAGGGGCAGAAGCCCTTTGAGAACCTGGGTTTTGTGGCTCGCCCGCGCGAGTCCTCTCCTGGGCACCATCCGATCAGCAAGTGCCTGATCGGATTAAAGTCTCTCATACACAACCTAAGGCAAATACCAACGCCTTCTGGCTCACAGGCTGAGGCATTGTGCTTGCGAGGGCGCGTCCGACCAGGCGGCTGGCTCTTGAGTATTCTGTTCAACAGCGCGTGCTGGCTGACCTGAAGCGTGCCGCGCGGGGACGGCACCGTCTGACGGCCACCTACCTTGCCTTGACAGCTGGCGGCAACCACGGTGGTGCTGTCGTCTCCGACGACAAAGTCGAACAAGCACGACTAGTCGTCTCGGGGAGGGAGCGCGAGGTTGAGGGCCAGGTAAGCGACCATCAGGTACAGCAGGGCGAGTTGGAGCAGCACCGCTAATCTTGCAAGATCACGAGGACGACAAGCATCCAGAACGCTGCCAACAGCAGGGAGACGCCGAGGAGGGCAGGGTCGAGGAGGTAAGGCGCCACAGCCTCCCCAACCTCGTAGGCGTAAGCAGCCACGGTCTGGGTCATGCAGAGCCCCCGCTGTGTGATGAAGCCCATGATTACAGGACGGCAACCTATCGGCGCATGCCCGTTTTGGGGGAGACCTCGGGGCAGACGCGGAGCACTTTCTATCTCCCAGACCTCCACGGTTGGCGCATTGGGCGGCGCTGCCCAACAGATCGGCGCTTGAGGGTGGGCGCCTGAAGTGATGGTCCATCGATGCGCCGTTGTTCACAGACTGCACGGCTGATGCCGGCCGCGCCAGTTTTTCGCACAGGCTGGCGGCAATAGCGCAGACGGCCTAGAAGGGGGCTGCCCGCATACTCGGCGCGGCTGCAGCTGGGTCGCGCATGAACCGTCCTGTGTCTGTCGTGCTGGCTGTGGCCGTCACCGGCGTGTGCCTCTGGTTCCTATTGACCCCCGAGGCTCTGCACTCCTTGCGCCGCATGGGCACGGATGCCAAGCCCCTGCCAGTGGTCGCCGCGTTTCTATTCTGCACCCTAGTGCAGTGGCTGCGCGCTTGGCGCTATTCGATGATGACGGCGGCGCGTCTCAATCTCCCGGACAATGCCATGGTCCGCATCGCCTGCCAGGCCAACTTCCTCAACTTCGCGCTGCCGTTCCGGCTGGGAGAACTCGGCTATCCCGTGCTCATGCAGCGCCGCTATGGCATTCGCTTCCTGCATGCGACCGGCGTGCTGCTGCTGGCCCGGCTGTTCGATCTGGCGGCGGTAGGCTGCATCTTTCTGGCGTCGGCATGGGCGCTCGGAATGGTGTCTGGCGTCTTTAATCTGATCGCTGCTGCCGGTGCGGTGGCGCTCGCGGTTGCGCCGTTCGGTGTGGCTCTGGCGGGGCAGGCTTTGCGCCCGCACCTGGTGCGGCTGCCTTATGTCGGAGCAACCATCGCCGAGCCGCTCAGTGCCGCGCTCGATGCGCTGGGCGACATGCGTGTGCGGTTGGCGGTGGTGGCGGTCGGCTTTGCCATCTGGCTGGCGCTGGCGCTGATGGCGGTGCTGACCGCGCAGGCCGTCGTCGATACGGTGCCGGCCGCCGCTGCGGTGCTCGGAGGTGCGGCCAGCAGTCTGGCCTTCGCGTTGCCGATCAACGGCATTGCCGGCATCGGTCCGACGCAGGCGGCGTGGGTGGCGGCGACGGTTCAGACGGGCGTACCGTGGGACGACGCAGTGGTGAGTGCGCTGGCCCTGCACGCGGTCGTGCTGGTCAACGCCATCGTGCTGGGCGGGCTTGCCATGCTGCCGTGGCCGGGCGACGCAGCGGCGAAGTGAACTTCAATCCCCGTATGTTGGTCGAGCGAAGCTGGTGGACGCCGGGGCGCGCTTCGACAAGCTCGGCGCCGAGTTGTGCCGACGCGACAAAGACCGGTGACAGCCCAATTTTCAGGTGCATGCCGGACTGACGACCTTTCTATAACCTTTTGATGCTGTTAGAAGCAGGAAGCTTGTCACTTTTCCAGTCGTCGCCGGATCGATGCCCGTGAGCCCCACCATCAAGCTGTACAAGAACGATCTGCCTGCGGGCCTCGTCTTTCCGAACGGCGTCGCCATCGACTCCGAGACCATGGGGCTCAACCCCCAGCGCGACCGCCTATGTGTCGTGCAGTTGTCGGCCGGCGACGGCAGCGCGCATCTGGTGCAGTTTGACGGCAAGGACTGGTCGGCGCCTCGGCTGAAGGCGCTGCTGGCCGATCCGGCGGCGCTCAAGATCTTCCATTTCGCCCGCTTCGACATGGCCATGCTGAAGCGGTACCTGGGCGTCCTGCCGCAGCCTGTTTACTGTACCAAGATCGCCTCCAAACTGGTTCGCACCTACACCGACCGGCACGGCCTGAAGGACCTGTCCGCGGAGCTGCTCGGCATCGAGCTGTCCAAACAGCAGCAGAGCTCGGACTGGGGTGCAGACAAGTTGAGCGACCAGCAGAAGCACTACGCCGCTTCCGATGTCCTGCACCTGCACGCTTTGAAGGCAAAGCTCGATGCCATGCTGCAGCGGGAGGGCCGCTTGGCCGAGGCTGAGGCCTGCTTCCGCTTCCTGGCTGTGCGCGCCGATTTGGACCTCGCCGGCTTTGCAGACATGGACATCTTTGCGCACTAACTCACAGGCCGAAATGCCTGCAATCGCGCGGCGGCGGGCGCTTGCCACTGGTCCCAATATAACCCAAATTGGCCCGCAGTTTCCGCGCGACTCGGGCGGGGTGGGGGTTCTCCGCCGCAATCCGGTAGCTCGCCGATGGCAATGACAATGGACATGCGCGACCGCAGGGTTGCGGGGGCGACCGGTGCGTCGGAGCGGCGCGCGCGCGTTCGCTATTGCCGGCCGGCACACGCAGCTGGTGAAGATGCTGCGGATGGCGCTGCCGGTATCCGCGGTCTGCATCTGTTTGGCCTACGGGTTGATGCTGAGGACCAGCTGGAAGATCGGTTCCGGGCGGCTCGATGTCGGCCAGATCGAGCTGACGCCCGACGACTTGACGATGAAGAACCCAAAGTACTTCGGGGTCAACAAGGACGGCAGCCGCTACGAGGTGCGTGCCAAACGGGCCGTGCTCGATCTCAATCCGAAGGCTCCCATTAAGCTGATGGATATCGAAGGCGACCTGGTCCAGACAAGCAACGTCGTCACCAAGCTGAAATCCAAGAACGGCTTGCTCGACAACACCAAGGGCGAGCTGGAGCTCTACGACGACATCGAGATCGACGCGTCCAACGGCATGCGCGCGCGCATGTCGCGTGCCACGGTCTATTCGAAGGAGCACCGGGTCATCTCCAAGTCTCCCGTGGAGCTGGTGATGCCGACCGGGACGGTGCGTGGCGCGACCATGACCATGCAGACCGACACGCACGAGTCGACCTTCGTCGGCGATGTCGCGGTCAATCTCGTGCCCGGTGCCCAGCAATCCACCGTCGGTTTTGGTCGCGACGCGCGACAGCCTGTGGATGTCACGGCCGAGCAGCTTTACATCAACGACACCGATCACTTCGCGCTGTTCACCGGCAGTGTCGTTGCCCTGCAAGGCGATACGACACTCAAGACGCCCGAGTTGCGCATCGCCTACGAGGGCAAGGCGGCCGATTCGCTGACGAGCGCGACGGCGGACGCACCCAAGGCCGATGCGGCGAGTGGTGGCTCACGCCTGTCGCGCATGGTGGCAAGCAAGGGAGCGGTCATCACCATGGGCGCGGACCGGCGCATCTCGGCCGATCAGGCCGATTTCGACGCCAAGGTCGATACGGCGCTGTTCCTCGGCAATGTTCTCATCAATCAGCAGAAAAACGTTTTGCAGGGTCGGCGCTTGTTCGTCGACCGCAAGAACAATAAGAGCCGTCTCGAACTCGCCGGGCGAGGGTGGCCAGCCCGTCGGCCGCATCGCCGCGACGCTCTTCGCAGGGCGAAGCCAAGGCGGCCCAGCCGACCAAGGCTAAGTCGGCGGCGGCCGAGATGGCGGCGTCCGTCCAGGGCAGCATGCTCGGCACCTTCAAGGCGGATCCCAATGCGCCGATGGACATCGAGGCCAATACGCTCGACCTGTTCGACGCCACCAAGCAGGCGGTGTTCAGGACCAACGTCAAGGCACAGCAGGGCGATCTGGTCATCCGTACGGTCGAGCTGACGGCCTTCTATACCGGCCAGTCCGCGTTCGGCATGGGCGGCACAGGCGAGGATGCCAAGGGCTCCTCACCCACTTCGCAGCTGACCAAAGTCGAGGCCAAGGAGAAGGTGCTGATCACCTCCAAGGACGGGCAGTCTGCCACGGGCGATTGGGCAATTTTCGACGTGAAGGCCAACACCGTGCTGCTGGGCGGCCACGTGGTCGTGTCGCGCGGCAAGGACGTGGCCGAGGGCCCGCGCCTGAAGATAGACCTCACCAGCGGCTTCTACCGCTTCGAGGGAGAGAATGAGGCCGCCGTTCGACCGTCTACGTCCGGTACGCCGGAGGTGCCGGCCAAAGCCACCGGGCCGGCTCTGTCGTCGAGCCCCGCAGAGACGCCTACGGGTCGCGCCTGTCCGCCCGGCAAGCAGTGCTTGCTGTTCTTCCCGCAGGAGGCCAAGGAGCGTGCCCAAGGCGCGATCAAGAAGGGGGGCGGGCCGGCGATCGACGAGGCCTGGCAACCGAGCACAAGCGGCAGCTCGGTCATCCGAGGCAACTAGTGTGATGATCGAGAAGTCCGCTACATCGCTTCGGGCTAGGTCGGGAGGCGGATCTCTCGATCTGAATCACACTGGAATCATGAATTGGCTAGTGTCCCTCAGATGGCGAAATTCGTTCCCCATTAGCCGCACACTCAGACGAATTTCGCGATCAGGACACTAGGCGATGCGCCTATTCCCCTTCAATCTGCGTAGCAAACCCAAGCCGCCGCCCAATCGGCCGGCGGTTCCTGGGCGGCCGCGCCAGTTTCGCAACGGTCACCCGGCGGCGCCGGTTCACCATGAAGAAGAAATCTATGGCGGACCAGGCTGGTTGACCGCGGTCAACGTGCAGAAGAGCTATCGCGGCCGCAAGGTGGTGAAGGGGGTGAGCATTGCGACAGGCCGCGGCGAGGCGGTTGGCCTGCTGGGCCCCAACGGCGCAGGCAAGACGACCGTGTTCTACATGATCACGGGGCTGGTGCCCGCCGACGCCGGCAACATCACGCTGGACGGCCGCGATGTAACGCGCCTGCCCATGTACCGGCGGGCGCGCCTGGGCATCGGCTACCTGCCGCAGGAGGCCTCGATCTTCCGCGGCATGACCGTCGAACAGAACATCATGGCGGTCCTCGAGCTGGTGGAGCCGCGGCGCAAGAAGCGCAAGGAGCAGCTCGACAGCCTGCTCGAGGAGTTCAAGATCACCCGGCTGCGCAAGTCGCCGTCGTTAGCACTCTCGGGCGGCGAGCGCCGACGCTGCGAAATTGCCCGCGCACTGGCCTCGCGGCCCTCGTTCATGCTGCTGGACGAGCCATTCGCCGGCATCGATCCGCTGGCGGTGGGCGACATCCAGGATCTAGTGCGCCATTTGACGCAGCGCGGAATTGGGGTCCTGATCACGGATCACAATGTCCGCGAGACGCTGGACCTGATAGACCGTGCCTACATCATCTACGACGGCCGGGTCTTAACACATGGTAACCCTCAGGAAATCAAATCGAACCCAGACGTACGCCGCGTTTACCTCGGCGATATGTTCGATTAATGCGGCAAGCTTATAACTTGACCCCGTAGCGTGTCGTGGCGACGATCGGGGCCGTAATGTCGCTAACGCCAAAATTGGAGCTGAGACAGGGCCAGCAGCTGGTGATGACACCCCAGCTGCAGCAGGCTATTCGTCTGCTTCAACTCTCCAATATCGAGCTGTGCACTTACGTCGAGACGGAGCTGGAGCGCAATCCGCTGCTCGAGCGCACGGAAGCTCCGGAAGAGCCGCCCGAGCGCGCCGAGGCGCAACGCTCCGACGACGCCGAAGACGCGGACGGCGAGCGGGACTGGAGCACGGAAGAGGTGCCCGTGCTCGTCAATGGACAAGCGCAGGAGAGCTCCGCGGACACCGCACAGCGCGAAGGCGGCGCTGCCGGGCCCGATGCGTCGGGCTGGGCATCGCTAAAGCCCAGAACCAACAATTCGTTCGGCGGTGAGGACGTCAACCTCGAGGACTTCGTGGCGGCCGGGCGCTCGCTGGCTGACCATCTCAACGAGCAGCTGCAGATGCTGGTCACCGAGCCCGCCGAGCGGCTGATCGGCTCCCACCTGATCCACATGGTGGACGAGGCGGGCTACCTGCAGGGCGACCTCGACGATCTGGCCGAGAAGCTCGGCGCGCCGAACTCGCTCATCGAGAAGGTGCTGGGCCAGCTGCAGGGGTTCGACCCGACAGGGGTGTGCGCGCGCAACCTCGCTGAATGCCTGGCGCTGCAGCTCAAGGACAGCAACCGCTACGATCCGCAGATCGCTCGGCTGCTCGATAATCTGGCCCTGCTCGGTAGCCACAACCTGGCTGCGCTGAAGCGGGCGGTCGGTGTCGATGCGCAAGAGCTGTCCGAGATGATCGCCGAGATCAAGCAGCTCAATCCCAAGCCTGGCTTGAGGTTTGGCTCTGTGCAGATTCAACCGGTGCTGCCCGACGTCATGGTGCGCCCGGCGCGCGACGGCAGCTGGCTGGTGGAGCTCAACAACGAGACCTTGCCGCGCGTGCTGGTCAACCGCGGCTACTATTCGACGGTGTCCAAGACGGCGCGCTCCGAGCAGGACAAGGGCTACCTTGTCGAGTGCCTGCAGAACGCCAACTGGCTGGTAAAAAGCCTAGATCAGCGCGCACGCACCATCATGCGCGTGGCCGAGGAGATCGTGCGTCAGCAGGACGGCTTTCTCACGCACGGCATCGAGCATCTGAAGCCGCTCAACCTGAAGACGGTGGCGGACGCCATCTCGATGCACGAGTCGACCGTCAGCCGCGTGACCTCCAACAAGTACATGGCCACCCCGCGCGGCATCTTCGAGCTGAAGTACTTTTTCACCTCCGCGATCGCTTCAGCCGATTGCGATGGCGAGGCGCATTCCTCCGAAGCTGTGCGTCATCGCATCCGCCAGTTGATCGATGCCGAATCGGCGGCAGCCGTGCTTTCCGATGACAAGATCGTCGAGCAGCTGAAGCGCGACGGTATCGACATTGCCCGGCGCACGGTGGCCAAGTACCGGGAGGCGCTGCGCATTCCGTCCTCGGTGCAACGGCGGCGCGAGAAGCAGATGGCCGCCCGCCTGGAGGCAAGCGTCTGAAGGCGCTGAGGAGTTCCTTGCAAGGCCGTTTCATGGCGTATCCCGCTGCAACAAAAGTTGTGCCAGGGCGCATTTGACACCCCGTACTGCCTGATCTACGGTCCGCCCCGTTTTGGGCCACTCGCGAGGTCGAGATGGCGCCACAAGTATCGTCATCTTGCAGTGGCAATGGTGGGCCCACGGTTCGGAAGATGCCCAGGCAAGACCTGGTGAACCGATCGGGGAGCATTGCGGATGACGTTCGGGTTCCTGCCCAGATTGCGTGGGGACGCTCTGCGGGACGGAATCGGGGGATATCCATGGGATATCACTCAAGATGGGCGCAGGGGTGCCCAGCAATTCGCGTAGCGCAAGCGCGCCAAGCCCGAGTGGGATGAGCGCAGGTACGGCACAAAAGGTGCATGAAGGCGTTGGGGCTTCGGATACAGCGCATATCAGGTTGAAGAGAAGAACGATGGATCTCGGTGATCTTCTGTCGCCGGAAGCGGTTTTTCCCTCCCTGAGGGCCAAGAACAAAAAGCAGGCGCTGCAGGAAATCGCCCAGAAGGCGGCTGGCCTGACGGGTCTTGATGCGCGCGACGTGTTCGAGACGCTGCTGCAACGCGAGCGGCTCGGCTCCACCGGCGTCGGCCGGGGCATTGCCATTCCGCATGGGCGCATTGCGGCGCTGCCGCGTATCGTCAGCCTGTTCGCTAGGCTGGAGGAGCCGATCGCCTTCGAGGCCCTCGACGGTGAGCCCGTCGGCCTGATCTTTCTGCTGCTGGCGCCCGAGCATGCGGGCGCCGACCATCTGAAGGCGCTGGCGCGCATCTCGCGGCTGCTGCGCGAGCCGGCGACCATCGAGAAGCTGAAGGCTGCCAAGGACCGCGCGGCGCTCTATTCGGTGCTGACCGAGCCGGCTGCCTCGCACGCGGCGTAGGCTGGGCTGTGGTCCCTGCTGCCGCGGAGCCAGCCGATTGAAGCGGCCCGGGAATGGCGCAAGGCCCGTGCGCTGTTCAATCCCAACTCATGCTTTTTCGGACGCTAGCCGCCGAACTTCTCGAGGAAGGCCTCGGGTGAGAGGGAACGGAAATCGGCGAGCGCGGCCTGCAGCCTCTCGTGCTCCCAGTCCCACCACGCCAGGGCTTCGATGCGCCGCGCTATGTTGGCCGGAAAACGCGGCTTGATGAGCTTGGCGGGCACTCCGGCGACGATGGTATAGGGCGCGACGTCCTTGCTGACGATGGCCCCCGCGGCGATCACGGCTCCTGTCCCGACCGTCCGCCCGGCCAGCACGATGGCGCCGTGCCCGATCCATACGTCATGGCTGATGCTGACCGCCCGCGACCGACGCCAATCGAAGAACTCAGCCTCGTCCTGCTCGCCTTCAAAGTAGGCACTCGCCCGATAGGTGAAGTGGCTCTGTGAGACGCGCCACATCGGATGGTTGCCGGGGTTGATGCGCACATGCGAGGCAATCGAGCAGAACTTGCCGATGCGGCTGTAGATGATCTCGCCGTCATTGACGATGTAGCTGTAGTCGCCGAACTCGGTCTCGATCAGACGCGTGCGCGCGCCAACCGCGGTGTAGTGGCCGATCCGGCAATGCTCGACAGTCGCGGTCGGATCAATCAGTGGCTCCAGCCCGAGCCTCTTCATCGGGTCATGGCCTCAGAGCAGGACCTTGCGAAGGCGCGCACTTAGCATATCGATCAGCATCATGGTCAGCACTATAATGGTGAGGATGGTCGCGGTCTCCGAATACTGGAAGGCGCGGATGTTCTCTTAGCGCGACTGCCCGATGTCGCCGGCGCCGAGATGCCGAGTACGGTCGCCGAGCGGACGTTAGTCTCGAAGCGGTAGAGCGTAAACGAGAGCTCCATTGCGGTATTACCTGCGGCACGTTGCTGGGTACTTATTGATGGCACGGAATGGGTCCATAACGCGGCACACCGGCTGCGTGATGCAAGCCGGGCAGACGTTGCAGGAACTCAGAATGGCGAAGGGAGTGCCGAAGAAAACTGCGAGTGCCGTGACAGAAAAAGGGCGCAGCTCGAAATCGGCCTGCGCTCCAATTTAGCCGGAGCGACGTCGATCTGGTGGTCGACAATTCGGGCGCGTTGTGCCGAGCGACAGACACGCAGGCGGACTGGCTAGTCTTCCGATATGGCGGCTGCTGAAACCGAGCGATGTTCCTATTTCGTTCTTGACCTGCATTGCCGAGGCCCCTAGGCTCGCTTCCATTATTCGGGGGTGCGCATGTACGGCCAGATTTCCACGCTTGCCTTTGTCGGCATCGAGGCGCGGCCCGTCGAGGTGCAGGTGCGGATCAGCTCCGGCGCGCATGCGTTCGCCATCGTCGGTCTGCCGGACAAGGCGGTGGCGGAAAGCCGTGAGCGGGTGCGCAACGCGCTGCATGCCGTCGGCCTCGGCCTGCCTTACAAGCACATCACGGTCAATCTCGCGCCTGCCGACCTGCCCAAAGAAGGCAGCCTCTTCGATGTGCCGATTGCGCTCGCCATGATGGTGGCCATGGGGGCCATCTCTCCCGATGCGATCGAGGGCTATGCCGCTATCGGTGAGCTGGCGCTCGACGCCTCGATCCGCGCCGTGCCGGGCGCGCTGCCGGCAGCGATCGGCGCCAACGCCATAGGCAAAGGCCTGATCTGCCCCGCCGCGTGCGGGCCGGAGGCGGCCTGGGCTGCCGAGGACATGGCGGTGCTGGCTCCGCCGCATCTGCTCTCTCTCGTCAACCACTTCGCCGGGCTGCAGACGCTGATGCGGCCCAAGCCCAACGTCGAGGCCGAGCAAGGGCCGCAGCCCGATCTCGCTGACGTCAAGGGCCAGGAGAGCGCCAAGCGCGTGCTGGAGGTGGCGGCGGCCGGAGGTCACAACCTGCTAATGATTGGCGCGCCCGGTTCCGGCAAGTCGATGCTGGCGGCGCGCCTGCCGTCCATCCTGCCGCCGCTATCGCCGGAGGAAATGCTGGAAGTTTCCATGGTGCATTCGCTGGCGGGCGAGTTGATGGGCGGCAAGCTCGCGACGCGACGGCCATTCCGCGCACCGCACCACTCGGCCAGCATGGCGGCCTTGGTCGGCGGCGGATCGAAGCCGCGGCCGGGCGAGGTGTCGCTCGCGCATCTTGGCGTGCTGTTCCTCGATGAGCTGCCGGAGTTTCTGCCGAACGTGCTCGACTCGCTGCGCCAGCCGCTGGAGACCGGCGAGACCGTTATTGCGCGCGCCAACCATCGTATCGCCTACCCGTCGCGCATCCAGCTGATCGCCGCCATGAACCCCTGCCGCTGTGGCGGCGCGGCGCCCGGCGAGAGTTGCCGCCGCGGTGCGCGCTGCGCGTCCGACTATCAGGCGCGCATCTCCGGCCCGCTGCTCGACCGCATCGATCTGCAGATCGAGGTGCCGGCCGTGTCTGCCGCCGATCTCGTGCTGCCTGCTCCCAGCGAGGGCAGTGCTCAGGTGCGCGAGCGTGTCAGTGCCGCCCGGGAGCGCCAGCGCGCCCGCTTCGCTGCGTTGGGGATCAAGGGCGCGCGCACCAACGCCGAATGCTCGGGCCGCGTGCTGGAAGATATCGCCATGCCGGAGGAAGCTGGCCTCACCCTGCTGCGCCAGGCTTCCGAGACGTTGCAGCTGTCCGCCCGCGGCTTCCATCGCACGCTGCGGGTCGCCCGCACCTTGGCCGATCTTGACGGCAGCGATGCGGTCACGCGCGCGCACGTCGCCGAGGCGTTGAGCTATCGCGGCGAGACGCTGCGCCAGGCTCGCGCGGCCTGATCGTGGCTGCCATCCGACCCCTACCGGCGCCTATTCGGCCGCGGCAATGGCCGCCACTGCCCCGGTGCTGAGCCGTCGAAGCACGACAGTGTCAGACGCATTCGCCTTCGACGAGCTCAGGGCTGCGGTGGCGCTGAGCAGGATCCAGGTGAGCTTGAAGGCTCTAGGCCGCCCGGCGCGGGCGGCGCCGCTGCGGTTCCAGCTTGACGAGGTCATGGTAGGGCCCCCGGCAGGCGGCGAGATGGGACGGCGAGCCATCCTGCAATAGCCGTCCGCCGCCGATCACCAGGATGCGGTCGAACTGCCGCACGGTGGAGATGCGGTGGGCGATGGCGATCACGGTGCGGTTCTGCATCAGGCGGGCCAGCGCTTCGCGAATGGCCTCCTCGGAGGGTCCATCGAGCGCGGAGGTGGCCTCATCGAGCAGCAGCAGCGGCGCGTCCTTCAGGAACGCGCGGGCCAGCGCGATGCGCTGGCGCTGCCCGCCCGACAGCCGCGCGCCGCGGTCGCCGACGATCGTGTCGAGCCCCTGCGGCAGCTTGTCGATGAAGTCGCAGCGCGCCGCCGCCGCCGCCGCCATCACCTCCTCGTCGCTGGCCTCGGGGCGGGCATAGCGGATGTTCTCGATCAGCGAGCGGTGGAACAGCGAGATGTCCTGCGGCACCACGGCGATCGCCTCGCGCAGGCTCTGCTGGGTGACCTCCGTGACGTCCTGACTGCCGATCAGGATGCGCCCGCCCTCGATGTCGTAGAAGCGCTGCATCAGGGCAAAGATCGTGCTCTTGCCGCCGCCGGATGCTCCGACCAGGCCGACCTTCTGGCCGTTTCTGATGCTGAAGTTGAGTTCGTGAAACAGCCGCGGGCATTCCGGATAGGCGAAATCCACCTTGTCGAAGGTGACGCTGACGCCGCCGCGCGCCAGGGTCTTGGCGCCGGGACGGTCGCACAGCTGATGCGGAACCAGCAGTTTCTGCAGGGCTTCGGCAAAGCGCGCGGTGTGCTGCGTGACATCGACCAGCGCGATGGCGAGATCGCGCGTCGCATGCAGAACGGACAGGCCCAGCGTGCATACCAGGATGACGTCACCGGTGGTCGCGTGCCCCTGCTGCCAGAGCAGAAGCACCCATGCCAGCAATCCAATGGTCAACGCCACGGTTACCAGCGCGTGCGCGATTCGGAGCTGCTCCAGGTAGCGCAGGCTGCGCCGACGGGCCGCCATCTCCTGGCCGACGGCTGCCTGGAAGCGGCGATGCTCCCGCGAAATGCCGCCGAACGCCTTGACGATCGTCATGTTGCCGACCACGTCGGTCAGCTCGCCGTCTACCGCTGCAGCGTGCGAGGCGAACTCATGGTGCAGCTGTTTGCCGGCGGCGGCCCTGCGGAACATCATGACAATGACCAGCGCCGCCACCACGACCAGGCAGCCCGCCATCTCCCAGCTCACCGTGGCGACCAGCGCGATCGACCAAACGGTCGCCATGCAGGGCGGCAGGACATTCCACACCAGCATGTTCTCGACCGTGAACAGCGCGTTGGAGGTGGCCGCCACGCGCGAGGTCAGAGTACCGGGCGGCGAAGAGGAGAAGTAGCTCGGCGCATGGCCGGTGAGGTGGCGGAAGAGGTCGCAGCGCACGTCGCCCGTCACGTTGACGAAGGTCGAGTTGCCGACCCAGCTGGCGACGCGCCACAGGACGTTGTCCCCCGCGATCAGTGCCGCGAGCAACGCGAAGCCCTGCCAGACCGCCGCGACGCTGCGCTCCTGCGTAGACAGCGTGTCCACAAGCAGCTTCACGGCGTATTGCGTAAAGATTGAGCAAACTACTGCCAAAGCCACTGCACCAATAATAACTGCATGGGCTCTGCCGTGCCGCCGAACATAGCGCAGGAAGAATGCGCCGGGCCGATCGGCAAACGTTGCAAGGTTTTCCACGATCACCATTGAGCCGACCCCTCACGCTGCCGCTGCTGTGCAACGTGCAAGCCTTCATTTGGGTTCGCTTCGTGCCGGATATGTCGCGTCCGGCCTCGTCTCCGGCAATGCCA
The DNA here is from genome assembly GCA_963840445.1 of uncultured Alphaproteobacteria bacterium. Taxonomy (GTDB): domain Bacteria; phylum Pseudomonadota; class Alphaproteobacteria; order Rhizobiales; family Hyphomicrobiaceae; genus AWTP1-13. The sequence goes on from CAWIZC010000021.1 coordinate 71,731, forward strand.
CCAGCACAGTCAGGAACGCACACACGGCTGTGATGGCGAGCCCGGCAAAGGCCAGGGATACGCTGAATTGCGTTGCAAGATAGCCGGCCACGGCCGTGCTGGCGGCCGCGCCGATGCCGGTCGCGCTGCCGACGATGCCCTGTGCCAGATTGAAGCGGCCCGTGCCGCGCGAGATGTCGGCCAGCGACAAGGGCACCAGCACGCCGAGCACGGCGGCGCTCAGCCCATCCAGCACCTGTACCCCGATTATGATGGCCGGGTCGCTGTTGAGCGCCAGTACGGCCGCGCGGATCGGCAACACGGCAAAGCCCAAGATCAGGACGGGGCGGCGCCCTTTGCTCACGGCGAGGCGGCCGATGCCCGGCGCGATGAGGGCGACGACCAGTTGCGGCAGGACGATGCACGCCGCCACCAACGCTGTCGCCCAGTAGCCCGAGCGCACGGTCATCTCGGCTCCAACCAGCGGCAGCATGGCGGCATTGGCCGCATGGAAGAGGAACACGCAAAACGTAAGGATCAGAAGCGACGGCTTGCGCAGCAGCATCGCGACACTGCTTGGCTTATGGCCCGGCAGAGCGCCGTTGAGGCCGCCATCGGCGCGGATCGGGTCGATCTCCTCCTCGCGGATCAGGGTCAGCACAAGCAGGGTTGGAACGGCCAGCGCAGCAGTAACGAAGAACACGGCCTGCGGTGAGATCAGCGAACCGACCGCACCCATTGCCCCGGCGGCGAGCCCGGTGCCGACCGAGCTGAAGCGGGCGTTGCGTCCAAGGCGAGGCCCGACCGCGGCGTGGCCCACGAGGCCGAGCGTGATAGCGGCAATGGCCGGTCCGAGCACGGAGCTCGAGGCTACGTGCACCAGCTTGGCAGTAAGGATGCCAACAAACGACGGCCACAGTGCGATCAGCAGCGCACTGACGCCGATGCCTGCCACCGCCAGCATGGCGGCTTTTCTCTTCGAGGGCGCAATGTCGACTATCCAGCCGCCCGGCAGCTGGCTCACCAGCCCGGCGATGCTGCCGGCTGCGAGGACGAGCCCGATGTCGGCCTGATTCCACTTCTGTGTGGTGAGGTAGATCGCCAGGAACGGGCCGAAGCCGGTCTGGATATCGGCCACGAAGAAGGTAAACCAATCGAGGCCGCGCTCGCTGGCTCGGGAAGCGGATCGCACCGGTCGCGGATCCTCCGAGGTTCGACGGTGGCGGCTGCGGTCGCCTTCAAGCCGGTCGCGCCCCCGGTGAGTCGTATTTCGATGGGCCAGGCTCAATAGTCGGAGCTGACGGGCTGGACCACGAAGGGTGGCTCGTTCGCCTTGTATTCCGCGGCCGCGCGCAGCTGGTCGCGCGTCACATCGACCCAGACAGACTTGCCGGCAAAACGGAAGGCCGCCCAGTCGACGGCGATCTTGCGCGTGCCGATGCCGAGGAAGCCGCCGAACTCGACGACGGCTGCGCGGATGCGCCCGTGCCCGTCCACCAGCACATCTATGACGCGCCCGCTATCGCCTTCGCGAAGAGTTGTGCAATCCCTGCCTAGAACGCTTTCCAGTCCCGGCGCGATCTGGGTGGCCTGGGTCTCGGCGGCCTTTGCAACGGCCGCCATCTGCGGGGCAATCGTTGCCAACGCCATGGCCAAGCCCACGCTGCACAATGCACGTGTCACGTTGCACCCCTTTCTTCCCGAGATGAGTTGAAGTCAGGATGCTAACGACTTGGGCAGCGCCGGAGTTCCCGCCTCCATGCCGCGCTCGAGCTTTGCTGCGGTGCGGAACCGAAGGTGACGCCGCACGTTTTCAAGCGGTGCGAAGTAACACTCGAGACACCATAGATTTGGATAGGCTGCTCGCCCGGCGCCTGACCGTTGTCTAACACTCTCGAGATCGACCTCTGGCCGGTGCGATTGGGACCCACAGCACATGAAGATAGCCCAGGTTGCGCCGCCGATGGAAAGTGTGCCGCCGCGCTTGTATGGCGGTACCGAGCGAATCGTCTCCTACCTCACCGAGGAGCTGGTCGCGCAGGGACACGATGTGACGTTGTTCGCCAGCGGCGACTCGATCACGGCGGCAAAGCTCGTCCCGTGCCAGTGCCCAGGCGCTGCGCCTCAACAAGGCGGTGCGCGACCCCATCCCGTACTACATGCTGATGCTCGACAAGGTGCGGCGGCAGGCCGCCGATTTCGACGTCATTCACTTTCACGTGGACCAGTTCCATTTTCCGATCTTCCGCGATATCGCCCAGCGCACGATCACGACCCTGCACGGGCGCCAGGACTTGCCGGACATGTTTCCGCTCTATGCCGGCTTTCCGGAGATGCGGCTGGTGTCGATCTCCAATGCACAGCGCAAGCCAATTCCTAGCGCGTCGTTTGCCGCCACCGTTTATCATGGCCTGCCGCGCGACCTGCTCTCGCCGACACTCAAACCGCGCGGCGGCTACCTCGCCTTCATCGGGCGCATCTCGCCCGAGAAGCGGGTGGACCGGGCAATTCGCATCGCCCGCGCTGTCGGCATTCCGCTCAAGATCGCAGCCAAGGTCGATCGGGTGGATCTGGAATATTTCAAGGCGGTGATCGAGCCGATGCTCGACGGCCCGGATGTGGAGTTCATCGGAGAAATCGACGAGCGCCGCAAACCTGGCTTTCTCGGCGAGGCACGCGGACTGCTGTTTCCGATCGATTGGCCGGAGCCGTTCGGGTTGGTCATGATCGAGGCGATGGCCTGCGGTACGCCGGTTCTCGCGTTCAGGAACGGCTCGGTGCCTGAGGTCATCGACGAGGGCGTCACCGGCTTTGTCGTGGACGGCGAGGAGGAGGCCGTGCGCAAGCTCGGCGCCCTGCTGGCGCTCGACCGGGGTCGCGTGCGCCGGCGTTTCGAAGAGCGCTTCACCGCCTCGCGCATGGCCGCCGACTATCTCAAAATCTACAAGAGCCTTGTTCCCGTGGCGGCCGAGCGGCGCGCGCTTCGTCTTGTTTCCAGCGACACCGCAGTGGCCCAATAGCAGGCTGGACCGTATGGTAAGCGTCCGGCGCTGCCGGCCGCATCGCCCCGACAGCCTGCGCAAAGCTCAAGAGGGCGCGCGTTGCATGCCAAGACCGCAGCCAGCACAGGCCGCCGTTGCCCTCGAGCCGGCGGCCGTTGAGGCCCCTTTCTATATTCCTGCTACCGATGCGCCTGCGCGACCGCGCCGCAATCTGAAACACAACGACACGTTCGCCGTGTTCGACAGCCACGGCGACATCGGGGCAAGCGCCGGCGGCCAGGACGGGCTGTTCGATTGCGACACGCGCTACCTGTCGCACCTGGAGCTGCTCATCAATGGCACCCAGCCCCTGCTGCTGCACTCGGCCATCAACGACAACAATCTCAATTATTACGTCGACCTGACCAATCCGGATATTTTCACCGACGGCAAGATCACCCTGCTCAAGGACACGATCCACATCTCGCGCACGATCTATTTGTGCGAAGGCTCACTGCGCGAACGCATAGGGCTGATGAACCATGGCGCACAGCCGGTCAGCTTCAGGCTGTCCCTGGCGTTCGCCAGCGATTTCGCCGACATCTTCGAGGTGCGGGGCATAAGGCGTAGCCGGCGCGGCCAGACCTGGAGCGAGGTGCTGCCGCCCAGCGGCGTGCGTCTGGCGTACCGTGGACTGGACGCGGTGATGCGTCAGACGACGCTGCATTTCGAACCGGCGCCGACCATCCTGCAGGAGAGCATCGCCACCTACGAGGTGACCCTTGCTCCGCAGGAAAAGCGCGCGGTTTTCGTGACGGCCGCCAGCCGCGGCCGCCTGCCCGATCCAACAGTCTATTTCTTTCGCGGTCTGGTAGCGCTCAAGCGCGAGCTCAGTGCGGCAACGCGAGATGTCGCCGCAGTCGAAACCTCCAATTCCGTGGTCAACGAGATCCTTTGCCGGTCGATGGCGGATCTCTACATGCTGATGACGAAAACGCCCGACGGGCTCTACCCGTACGCCGGCATTCCCTGGTATTCCACGACCTTCGGACGCGACGGCATCATCACCGCCATGCAGATGCTGTGGGTCGATCCTGCCATCGCGGCCGGCGTCCTCAAGCGCCTCGCACGTTTGCAAGCCATCAAGCTCGACAAGGACGCCGACGCCGCTCCCGGCAAGATCCTGCACGAGATGCGCGCAGGCGAGATGGCTGCGCTGCACGAGGTCCCGTTCGCCCAATACTACGGTACGGTCGATGCGACCCCGCTGTTCGTCATGCTGGCGGGACAGTATCTCGAGCGCACCGGCGATCTCGCCCTCATCCGCCAGATCTGGCCGTCCATCGAACGGGCGCTGGCCTGGCTGGATGGCCCCGCCGACATGGATGGAGATGGCTTCATCGAGTATGCGCGCGGCTCCCAGACCGGGCTTTCCAATCAAGGGTGGAAGGATTCCCACGACTCCGTCTTCCACGCCGACGGCAGCCTGGCCGAGGGCCCGATTGCCCTGGTGGAGGTGCAGGGCTACGCCTACGCCGCAAGGCTGGCCGCGTCCTTCTGCGCCAGCTCGCTGGGACTTGTGGAGCACGCGCAGGTGCTCGCGGCTGGGGCCGAGCGTCTGCGCCGCCGCTTCGAGGAAGCGTTCTGGTGCGAGGAGATCGGTTTGTATGCGCTCGCGCTCGACGGCCGAAAGTCGCCCTGCCGGGTGCGGACCAGCAATCCGGGACATGCTCTGGGCACCGGCATCGTCTCCCCAGAACGCGGCGGGGTGGTCGCTGCGACGCTGCTGGGCACGGATTTCCACTCGGGCTGGGGCATTCGCACGGTCGCCAAGGGTGAAGCGCGCTACAATCCGATGTCGTATCACAACGGATCGATCTGGCCGCACGACAACGCCATGCTGGCGCACGGCCTGGCAAGGTACGGCGCCAAATCCGGCGTGATTGCCATCTTCGAAAGCCTGATGCGGGCCACCTCCTACCTGGATCACCGACGCATACCCGAGCTTTATTGCGGGTTTGCGCGCCGTCCCGGCCGCGGCCCCACGCTCTATCCGGCCGCGTGCTCGCCGCAGGCCTGGGCCGCCTCGGCGCCGTTCTCGCTGATCCAGTCGATGCTGGGCTTGCAGTTCAGGCCGGACGAGGCCGAAATCCGACTGAACAACCCCGTCGTGCCTGCACTGGCAGGCGCCATCACGCTGCGCAACGTCAGACTGGGCAAGGCCAGCGCCGACTTCACCGTACATCCGAGCCCCGGCGGCATCGCGCTGGAGGTGCTGCGTACTAAGGGTGATTTGCGCATCTCGGTGGTCGTCGACACGCCAAGCCCGACGCCATCGGCTCGCAAACCAGGGCGCTAACCGGGCCGATGGAGATGGAAGATCGCGAAATACGGGCTGCGCTCGAACGCCACTGGGCCGCATCTGATGCCAATGATTTCGCGGTCGAGCACGAGATCTATCGCGAGGACGCGCTGCTTCACTATCCGCAGTCGGGGGAACGCATTCGCGGCCGATGGAAGATTCAAGAAAGCAGAACGGTGCAGCCGAACGAAAAGCGCTTCACCGTCCAGCGGATCATCGGCTGCGGTGATCTCTGGGTGAGCGAGCTCGTGCTGAGCTATGACGGCGTGCCATCTTACACGGTGAGCATCATGGAATTCCGCGACGGAAAGGTCGCCAGCGAGACCCAGTATTTCGGCGATCCATTCAAGCGTGGCCCATCTCGGGCACACCTAGTCGAGCCGAACGACTGATCGACCGCGGCGCTCCACATTGAAGTGGTCGACTGGTTCGCAGAACCTGGTCGTCGACACGGTGTCAGCGGGCGGTCTTTTTCTTCTCGATGGCATCCCAGATCAGGGCCGCGACGTCGGCGCCGCCGAACTTCTTGAGCTGGCGGATGCCCGTCGGCGACGTGACGTTGATCTCCGTCAGGTAGGGCCCGATCACGTCGATGCCAGTGAACAGCAAGCCGCGCTTTTTCAGCTCGGGGCCGAGGCGTGCGCAGATCTCGCGGTCGCGGTCGGTCAGCTCCACGGGCGCGGCGGTGCCGCCGACATGCAGGTTGGAGCGTGTTTCGTCAGCGGCCGGGACACGGTTGATGGCGCCGGCCAGCTCGCCGTCGACCAGGATGATGCGCTTGTCGCCGCCGCGCACCTCGGGCCGGTACTGCTGCACCATGAACGGCTCGCGGAACACGGCCTGGAACAGCTCGATCAGCGAGTTGAGGTTGGTGTCGTCGGGCCTGATGCGAAACACGGAGGAGCCGCCGTTGCCGTACAGCGGCTTGATGATGATGTCCTTGTGCTCGGCGCGGAACAGTTTGACGTCGGCGGCATTGCGGGTGACCAGCGTGGGCGGCATCAGGTCGAGGAAATCCAGCACGAACACCTTTTCCGGCGCATTGCGCACGTGCGCCGGATCGTTGACAACCAGGGTCTTGGGATGGATGCGCTCGAGCAGGTGCGTGGTGGTGATGTAGGCCATGTCGAACGGCGGGTCCTGGCGCAGCAGGACGACGTCGAGATCGGACAGATCGACGGTGCGGGGGTCGGAGACGCGATAGTGGGCGCCGACCTTGTCCTCCACGTGCAGCGTGTGCCCGTGCGCGAGCAGACGACCACCGAGCAGGGCGAGATTGGGCGGCGTGTAGTAGAACATTGTGTGCCCGCGCTTCTGCGCCTCAAGCAGGATGGCGAAGGTGGAATCGCCGCCGATATCGATGCGGTCGATCGGGTCCATCTGGCAGGCAACGTTCAGCGGCATGCGTGCTGGTCCTCGCGGGGGTCAGGCCCTATTGCCTTGCCAATACTTCATGGGCCGAGGCCTACAGTGGTGCGCAACAAGCGGCTTCGCGCAGGCTATGTCAACGCGAATTCGAAAGGTCGGGGAAGGACATGTGCAGCGCGTTCGGCAGATGTGCCGGCAGGCGACCCGGCGCCACCAGCACGGCATCGAGACCCTGCTCGTGTCCAGTGTAGGCAACATGACGGCTCACCCAGAACTCGGCGGCCCGGGCGATGCGAACGCGTTGTCGGGGGGTAAGGGCCGCCTCCGCCTCCAGGCGTGTCGGGCGCCGCTTGACCTCGACGAAGGCCAAGCGCGACCCGCGCACGGCGATGAGGTCGATCTCGCCGTAGGGGGTGCGCACGCGCCGGCCCAGAATGCGGTAGCCCTTGGCGATCAGGAGGGCAGCGGCCATCCATTCGGACAGCCGGCCCCGCCGGTAGCGGGCGAGGCGGTCAGGGTCGGCGGGAGTGCTGCGCATGATGGCGCAGCCTAGCGCAAACCGTGCCGGAGGCGAAGGACCGCTAGGATCGCGGCGCCTGCCTCAACCCGTACCTCGCGCCGATGCTGACAGCCTGTGCCCTGACCCTGGCGCGCGAGCCTGATTGCGCGACTGCGCCAGCCAGGCCAGCATCCAGCCGATGCCGATCAACAGCGCGAGGCCAACCGCGTTGATGCCGATCTGGACCGTCCAGCCCTCGCCGTACTGGGCCATCAGCAGGTTGGCCGCCATCGCTAGCGCCGTCCCCAATACGAACACCGGCAGGGAATGACGGCCGCAATCGACGATGCGCTGCGCGATCGGATTTGCCAGCCAGGCTGCACGCGCTGGAATCAGCGACGAGGCGAGATAGGCGAGCGTGATCAGGTGTGCGACGCGCCACAGAGAGAGGTGCTGCTTGCTTTCGGGACCCAGCAGCGTCTCGGTCGGAATCAGTCTCGCTTCGTCCCAGTTCGGCAAGGCCGTCCATGGCGCGGCGACGGCAACGGCAAACAGAACAAGGGCGATGGCGGGTATGATCAGCCAGATCGAGGCCGGCGGCAGTGTCTCACGGCGTGCGAAGTAGGCTGCCGCGGCGCCGAGGGCGAACAGGAGCTGCCACGCGAAGGGGTTGAAGAACCAGCCGTCGTTCTCGGGATAGCTGGGCAGGTTCCAGCCCAGAAGGTTTGCTCCCAGCCACAGACCCGCCGACACCGTGAGCGCCACCGCCACATGCAGGCGCATGAGCAAGAGCAGCACCGGGAACCACAGCAAAAGCACGACATACAACGGCAGGATGTCGAGCATGTCCGGCTGGTGCACCAGCAACAGGGCCTCGCGCAGCGCCTTTAGCGGCTCATCGAGAAACGGTTCCAGGTTCACGACGTCCTGGTAGATGGGGTTGTCGATCAGCAGCGCGGCCAGGATGAGAGCGCTGACGCAGGCGATCAGGAACAGGATGTGCGCGAGATAGAGCTGGCCGATGCGGCGCCCGACCTTGGCGAGGCCGGCGCCCCAGCCCTGGCCGTCGAAGACGCGCGTGTAGGCGAGAAACGAGGCATAGCCGGCCAGGGCCACGAACACGTCGGCAGCATCGGCAAAGCCGAAGTTCTGCATGGTCAGCGACTGCAGCGCATTCTCCTTGACGTGGTCGATGAAGATGAAAAGCAGCGCCAGGCCACGGAAGAAATCGACGCGAGCGTCCCGCTCACCAGGGGGAAGTGCAGCAACCATCGCTTTCGAACCCAGGGCCATATGCCAGGAAACTCCCGAGGCTGAACATCAGGCTCAGCCTCAATGCATTGTGATCGCGACTTACACCGCTGACGCTCGCGCTCAAGGTGTCGAGCCGAAATGCCGCGCCCGAGCTTCAGGTCAAGACCCGGCCTGTGCCGCTAGTCGTGATCGTCGCGCTTCAGGGCGAGACCAAGGTCATAAACGCGCCCTTTCGCCACACCGAGGTCGTCGGCTACGGCCTTTGCCGCGTCGCGCAGGCTCTGCTCGGCCAACAACGGGCGCAGGCTCGACAAAATGGCCTCATCCGTAACTTCGGCGGGTGCCGGCGGAGCAATCAGGATGACCATCTCACCGCGTGGCGAGGAAGTCTCGGCCCACTGCGCCAACTCAGCAGGGGAACCACGCCGCATCTCCTCGTGAAGCTTGGTCAGCTCACGGGCTATCACCATCTCGCGATCGCCGAGTACGGCGGCGATATCGGCGATGCTGTCGGCGAGACGCGAAGGTGATTCGAAAAACACCAGGGTCGCTGACACCGTCTTCAGTTCGGTCAGCCGCGATCGGCGCGCACCTTGCCGGGAGGGCAGGAAACCCGCGAACAGGAAGGTATCGGTGGCGAGCCCGGCCGCAGCGAGCGCGGTGAGCACGGCGGAGGCCCCTGGCAGGCTGGTGACGGCGTGGCCTGCGCTGATCGCCGCCCGCACCAGCTTGTAACCGGGATCGGAGATCAAAGGTGTGCCGGCGTCGCTGATCAAGGCGATGCGCTTGCCGCCTGCGAGCTCAGCCAGAATCTGCGGCCGCTCGCGCTCGGCGTTGTGCTCGTGGTAGGCGCGCAGAGGCCGGGAGATGGCGTAGTGGGAGAGCAGCGTGCGGCTGTGCCGGGTATCCTCGCAGTATATGGTGTCGGCCCGCTCCAGCACCGCCAGAGCTCTGAGCGTGATATCGGACAGGTTGCCGATCGGGGTTGCGACCACGTACAGACCCGCCCGCAAGGGCACGGCGACCAGTCTCGCCAGCACCTCGGCAGCCCGCTGACCGGTCCGGTCGTGCTCATCCGACGTCATCGGGCCATTATCCTTTCTGCTACGGACGATTACGCTGTGCGGGCCGTCGGCGGTCAAAATTAGGTATTTGTGGCGGTTTTGCCCTGGCCCCGCCTTGATGTGCAGGTTACCACCGGGAGGGGTGCCAGGGGATGGCGTCGGGATGACAGCGTGATTCGGGGGCCAGCGCCGATGAGAGGCGCCGTGACCAGGCTTTGGATGCTGAAAGCGGCGGCAAGCTGTCTCGGCATGGCCTTGGTTGGGGCGTGTGCCGGCGGCACTGCTCCCGAGCTGCAGGGCCAAACATCGGCTCTGCAAGGCCAGGGCGATGCGCCGGCTACGTCGAGCAAGGAGCTGGTGAAGGTCGCCTTGATCCTGCCGGTCTCGGCGGCCGGCCACCCGGGACTGATCGGCAAGAGTCTCAAGCAGGCGGCCGAGCTGGCGCTGTTCGAGCGCGACAACCCGACCCTGCAGCTCCTCATCAAGGACGACAAAGGCACGCCCGAGGGCGCCAAGGCCGCAGCGGAGGAGGCCGTCAGGGCCGGCGCCGCGCTCATCCTGGGGCCGCTGTTTGCCAAGTCGGTGACGGCGATAGCGCCGGTGGCGCGCCAGGCCAATATTCCGGTCATCACCTTCTCCAACGACCGCCAGGTGGCCGGCAACGGCGTCTATCTGCTGAGCTTCCAGCCCGGACCCGACGTCGAGCGCGTGGTGAGCTACGCGGCCGCCCAGGGCAAACGCCGCTTCGTGGCACTGGTGCCGGAGGATCCGTTCGGCAAGATCGTCGAGGCAGCCTTCAAGGAGGCAGCCAGCCGATCGCAGGTCACGCTGGTGGCGATCGAGAGGTATCCGGCATCCGCCAACGGCATGCTCGAGCCGCTGCGCCGCATCGGCGAGGCCATCAAGGCGGCCGAGGCGGAAGGATCTCCGGTCGATGCGCTATTCCTGCCGGGTGGACAGGACAACCTCGAGATGATCGGGCGTTTGCTGCCGCAGGCGGACATTGACACGCAGAAGGTCAAGCTGATTGGCACCGGCGGCATGGACTATCCCAATGCGGGGCGCGACCCGCGCCTGGTCGGCGCCTGGTATCCGGGACCAGATCCGCGCGGCTGGAGCGATTTCGCGCAGAAGTATGCCAAGAGCTACAACCAGTCGCCGCCGCGCATCGCCAGCCTCGCCTACGATGCGGTCAGCATGGCGATTGCCTTGTCTTCGGGCGAGGGGCAGCGGTTCACAGCCGCGGCGTTGACGCGGGCCAGCGGGTTCACCGGCGTCGACGGCGCCTTCCGCCTGCTCCCCGATGGAACGACCGAGCGGGCGCTGGCCATCCTGGAGGTGCAGAAGTTCGGCACCGGCGCGATCGATCCCGCGACCTCGCCGCGTTCGCTGCCTTCGCCCGCGGCTTCCGGCGTCGGCACCTCGCTGATGAAGAGCCTGTTCAACTTCAACTGACGTGTGCCGGCGCAGACCGGCTCGAGCGCCGAAGCCAGCCTGAGCACGATTTCGTTCAGCACGAAGCGGCCGTCCTTGGCCGCGCGCAGGCGGCGCGGCCCGCACCATTCCAGCAGATCCAGCTCGATCAGCTCGGCGACCGCGCCAGCGGCGGGCTCGAGGCCGCCGACCGCGGCAAGACGGTCGAGGTCGAGGCCCTCGGCCAGCCGCAGCCCCATCAGCAGCGCTTCATCGGCCTGCTCGGCCGGGCTGAGCGGCGTAGTTTCCAGGGCGCCATGGCCCATCTCCTCCACTCGCTCGGCCCAGCGCTCGGGCTGGCGTTCGGTGAGGGTCGCATGCCGACGGCCATCCAGCATGAGGCGGCCGTGTGCGCCGGGGCCCACGCCCACATATTCCCCATAGCGCCAGTACAGCAGGTTGTGTCGGCTTTCCTCGCCGGGCGCCGCGTGATTGGAGATCTCGTAGGCCGGCAGCCCGGCCCGCTCGGTCATCTCCTGGGTGATCTCGTAGAGCGCCAGCGCCGCGTCGGGGTCGGGCACGGTGAGCCGCCCCGCCGCATGCAGCTGGGCGAACGGCGTCTCCGGCTCGATGGTCAGCTGGTACAGCGACAGGTGCCGGCCGGCCAAAGCAAGCGCCTGGCCAAGCTCGCGGCGCCAGGCCTCGGAGGTCTGGCGGGGGCGGGCATAGATCAGATCGAAGCTGAAGCGCTCGAATGTTTCACGTGCAACAGCTATCCCCGCCTTCGCCTCGGCGGCGGTGTGCAGCCGGCCCAGTGCCTTCAGCTCGCCGTCGTCGAACGACTGCACGCCGAGCGACACGCGGTTGACGCCCGCCGCCCGGTAGCCGCGGAAGCGGGCAGCCTCCACGCTCGATGGGTTCGCCTCCAGCGTGATTTCGGTGCCGGGAGCGATGGCCCAATGGTGCCCGATGGTATCGAGGATGGTGCCGACCGTCGCCGCGCTCATCAGCGAGGGTGTGCCGCCGCCGAAGAACACGCTGGTGACGGTAGCGCCGCGCCGCATGGCGGCCCAGTGGCCGAACTCGCGCCGGTATGCGGCGAGGAAGCGCGCCTCATCGATGCCGCCCGCCCGCACGTGACTGTTGAAGTCGCAATAGGGGCACTTGGAGGCGCAGAACGGCCAATGCACGTAGATGCCGAATTCGCTCACGGCGGGTACCTGTTGGGCGGATGCGGTCGCCGGGATCGTCTCAGGATCGACATGAGGGCAAAGCCAGCAATGGCGACGACAGCGTAGGTGGCGATGGCAGCTTTCAGATTGAATTCGCCAAGCGTCGATTGCAACGAAGCCGCGATCACGATCAATAGCACGCCTACCGCAAAAGCGAGCCAGCGCGCCGCGTTGTCGGTCCTCTGCCTGGGTGGCCTCATGCCGTCGGCTCCACGCAAATCGGCAGCGCCACGTCAGCCGGCCGCCTGTTCGCCGAGGCAGGCGCGGGCAAACAGGGCGAAGGCGCGGGCGCGGTGCGAGATCGCATGCTTGGCATCGGGCTCCATCTCGCCGAAGGTCAGCGCTTGTCCGTCGGCGACGAACATCGGATCATAGCCGAAACCCTTGTCCCCGCGCGGCGGCCACACGAGATGGCCGTAAACTTTTCCTTCAAATAGCTGGGCGGCCCCATTCGGCCGGGCCAGGCACAGCGCACACATGAAGTTGGCGCGTGGACCGGGCTCCCCCCAGGCGCCGCGGGCGCGCACCTCGTCGGCGACGCGACGCATGGCGACCGCGAAGTCCTTGGCCTCGCCCGCCCATCGCGCCGAGTAGATGCCGGGCGCGCCGTCCAGGGCGTCCACCTCCAGGCCCGAATCGTCGGACAGCGCTGGCAGGCCTGACGCCTGCGCGGCGGCTACCGCCTTCAGCGCCGCATTGGCGGCGAACGTCGAGCCGGTCTCCTCCGGCTCCGGCAGGTCCAGCTCGCCGGCCGACACCACGGCCAGGCCATGCGGGCCCACCAGGTCGCGGATCTCCCTGACCTTGCCCGCATTGTGGCTGGCGACCACCAGCCGGGTGCCGCGCTCGAGCGTGCGCGTCATCGAGACAACCGGGGGCGCAGGTAACCAATCTCGCAGTGCTGCATCATCTCGCCACGATGTTCAGGACCCATTGCACGCGGAACCCAATAGCATCGGGGCTGGATCGCAGGAACCCTTCTGTTGCCCGACGACAAGACCATCTCGGCGCTTGCCGGCAACGCCGACCGGCGCCACATCGCCGGCCTCGGCGCCTTGTTCGGCCTGCTCTACTTCGTGCAGGGCATCGTCGAGCCGACCGAGGGACTGTTGTCGCAGCCCATCAAATCGCTGCTCAGGCACTGGGACTATTCCGCGGCTTCGACGGCATGGATGATGTCGGCACTGACGCTGCCCTGGACCATCAAGCCGCTGTACGGCCTGCTCACCGATTTCGTGCCGCTGGCGGGCTCGCGCCGCCGCAGCTACCTGCAGATCACCACGGCTGCCGCATGCATCAGCATGACGGCTGTCTACTTCATGCCGCTGAGCAAGGACATGGCCCTCCTGTTGCTGGTCCTGCTGCTGCCGTCGGCCGTGGCGGTCGCGTTCTCCGACGTCGTCGTCGACGCACTGATGGTCGAGGAGGGACAGCCGCGCGGCATGACCGGCCGGCTGCAATCCATCCAATGGGGCTCGATCTACGCGGCCGGCATATTGACCGGCGTGGTCGGCGGGGCGCTCAGCCAATGGGGTATGCAGCAGGCGGGCTTCCTCGATCGCCGGTGTGTTTTGCGGGGTGAGTTTTGTGGCCGTGTGCCTGCTGGTGCGCGAGCCGCCGCCCCCGCCTGGCGTCTACGACGGCTCGGCAACGGCGCGGTCGCAGGCTGGTCGCGCGGTCGGCGAAATGCTGGCGACCTTCCGTCAGCCAAGCGTGCTGGCCATCGGCGCCTTTCTCTTCATGTGGAACTTCAATCCGTTCTCCTCCACGGTGCTGTACTACTACTCGACGGAGACGCTGCATTTCGATGAGCAGTTCGTCGGCACGCTGGGCTCCTGGCAGGCCGTCGGCGCGGTGGCGGGCAGCATCCTGTACGGCGTTGTCTGCCGCGGAATTGCGGTGCGCTGGCTCGTGCATGGCTCGATCGTGGCCGGCATCCTGGCCACGCTCGCCTATTGGGGCTATGTGGATGCCACCAGCGGCGTGCTGGTCAGCCTGCTGGTCGGCGTCGTCTCGATCGTCGGCACTCTGGTCCAGCTCGACCTGGCCGCCCGGGTGTGCCGCCCGCAAACCGCGGGCACCACCTTCGCGCTGCTGATGTCGCTGATCAATCTGAGCGTGCTGCTGTCGCAGGGATTGGGCGGATCGCTCTACGAGACGATGGCGCAGCGCTGGGGAAGCGTGACGGCGTTCCAAATTCTGGTCGGCATCGGCGCCCTGTTCACCGCCGGCTGCTGGCTGCTGATTCCGCTCTTGCGGCAGACGCTGGCCGGCCTGCAGGAGCGCCAGCCCTGACCTGTTGCTGTCACTCGAGACCCCAGATGCGCGGCTCGGCGAACTCCAGGCAGTTGCCGGCCGGATCGCGGAAATAGATCGAGCGGCCGCCCGCCGGCCACTCGAAGTCCGCCTCGATGGCTACGCGCATCTCGGTCAGCCGCTGTCGCCACCTGTCCAACTCTGCCGCCCCGGCGCGGAAGCACACATGCCCCTCGCCCTCCATGCCGTGCGGAGGCACCGGCAGCGAGCCGGCGGCCGGCGGCACGCTGGTAGCGATCGGATTGAAGATCAGCAGCACCTGCTCGCGCCCGGCTCCGCCGCAGCGGTAGAACAGATGCCGTCCGTCGGCTTTGGCGAACGGCTCCAGTCCCAGCACATCGCGATAGAACGCCTCGATGGCTGCCAGGTCCTTCGCATACAGTACGGTCTCGAGAATGCCGTCAGGGATCATGCAAAGCACCTCGATGCATCAGCCGCCCGTGTCCCGTCTCCCCACCTTTCGTGGGGAGAGGGTTAGGGTGAGGGGCAGCCGCTTGCTCCGGCGCTTGTTGCTGCCCCTCACCCCGACCCTCTCCCCGTAAGAACGGGAAGAGGGAGAGTGACTACGCTACCGTCAGCTTCTGCAGCGACACCAGCTCGGCAATCCCCTTGCGTGCCAGGGTCATCAGCTGATCGAAGCTCTCCTGGCTGAACGGCACGGTCTCGGCGGTGCCCTGCACCTCGACGATGCCGCCCGAGCCGGTCATCACGAAATTGGCGTCGGCGTCGGCCGAGGAATCCTCCGGATAGTCGAGGTCGAGCACGGCGCTGCCCTGATACAGCCCGCACGACACGGCCGCCACGTGATCGCGCAGCACGCCGTCGCGGATCATGTCGCGCGTCTGCATCCACTTGAGGCAGTCGTGCAGGGCCACCCAGGCGCCCGTGATGGCAGCCGTGCGCGTGCCGCCGTCGGCCTGGATGACGTCGCAGTCGACCGAGATCTGCCGCTCGCCGAGCTTGGGCAGGTCGACCACCGCGCGCAATGCCCGGCCGATCAGACGCTGGATCTCCTGCGTGCGGCCGGAGGGATGCCCGACGGTAGCCTCGCGACGGGTGCGCTCGGTGGTGGCGCGCGGCAGCATGCCGTACTCGGCGGTCACCCAGCCGCGCCCCTGGCCCTTCAGCCAGGGCGGCAACCGCTCTTCCAGGCTCGCCGTGCATAGCACGTGCGTATTGCCGAATTTGATCAGGCACGAGCCTTCCGCATGCATGGACACGGCTCGGTCGATGCTGACGCGGCGAAGCTCGTCGGGTTTGCGCTTGGACGGACGCATTGGCGTTGACGCTGGTTGTTGTTTCAGGTTGCGCGCACCCTATGCGAGCCCCTCCGCGCCAGCAACCGCAAAAGCAGCTGCGGTCATCCCGGGCCTTGTGCCCGGGATCCATCCATCACCCGGGCCATGGATAGCTGGATCCCGGCGACGAGCGCCGGGATGACACGAGACCTATGGGGTGACGGTTCAGCCAGATCGGACGACGAACCGGCCTTCATTTCTTCGCCCTGAAAAAAGTGATTGCGCGGCGATCCGTCATAATGCCCGCCCGCCAGGCAACAGCGCTTGAAACCTGCGCCCGGAGCCGCACGGGCACAGGTCATTGCGCCCCAGCTTCTCGTGCAGTTCGACATCGCCGTGCACGACGCGGTCGCCGCGCTTGACGTGTGTTTCCGAGGGGAACGACTTGCGCCGCTTGCTCGAGACCTCAAAAGCTCGGCATTTCGTCGAAGTTGCGCGTTTTCCTGGCCATGGCACGCTCCTGCAATGCTGGAGTAGTAGGGGGAGGCGGCATATATCTGAAGCAGCGGGGCCAGACTGAGGCGGCAAAACCATGCGGTTTGACGCCCACGGAGCCTTCGCCGTAGATTCGTGAGGCAATGCTCACTACATCTCGCAGGCGATGAGCAAAGACATACCGTTCGGCCGTCCGTCATCGATCGAGAGCCTGTCCGAGCTGCAGAAGCTCAACGAGCGCTCGCGCATGATCTTCCGGCACATCGTCGAGACGTATCTGGCCACCGGCGAGCCGGTCGGCTCGCGCAACCTGTCGCGCGCCCTGCCGATGGCCTTGTCGCCGGCCTCGATCCGCAACGTCATGTCGGACCTCGAGCATCTGGGCTTCATCTTCGCGCCGCACACCTCGGCCGGCCGCCTGCCCACGGAGATGGGCTTGCGGATGTTCATCGATGGTCTGCTCGAGCTTGGCGATCTGACCGACGACGAGCGCCGCCAGATCGAGGCGCAGGTCGGCATCAAGCGCGAACAGTCGATGGAGCAGGTCCTGACCGAGGCCGGCGAGATGATCTCGGGCCTCTCGCACTGCGCCGGCGTCGTGCTCACCGACAAGCAGGTCAGCCGGATCAAGCACATCGAGTTCGTCAAACTCGAGCCGGGCAAGGCCCTGGTGGTGCTCGTCGGCGACGACCAGCACGTCGAGAACCGCGTCATCGACCTGCCACCGGGCATTACCCCATCGAGCCTGTCGGAGGCCTCCAACTACCTCAACGCGCGCGTGCGCGACCTGACGCTCGGCGAGGCCAGGGCGCGCATCGAGGGGGAGCTTGCCACGGCCAAGGCCGAACTCGACGTGCTGACCCAGAAAGTCATCGAGGCGGGGCTCGCCACCTGGTCGGGCGCGCTCGGCGACCAGAAGAGCCTGATCGTGCGCGGCCAGGCCAACCTGCTCAACGACGTGGACGGGCTCGAGAACCTGGAGCGCATCCGCCAGCTGTTCGACGATCTGGAAAGCAAGCGCGATCTGGTGCAGCTGCTCGGGTTGACCGACCGTGGCGAGGGGGTGCGTATTTTCATCGGCTCGGAGAACAAGTTGTTCTCGCTGTCGGGCTCGTCCTTAATCGTTGCACCGTTCGAGGACCGGCGGCGCAAGATCGTCGGCGTGCTGGGCGTGATCGGGCCGACGCGTCTCAACTATGCGCGCATCATCCCGATGGTCGACTATACGGCTCGTCTGGTCGGGCGCGTGCTGACTTGATTTTTTTGCCGCTCTGCATGATATCCGACGGGACCTTGTGAGCCGATAATTCCCTATTTCTTCTCCACCAGTCGCGGCGACAACCACAAATACGGGATGAGCAATGGCCAACACACCGCCAGACAACTCCGGGCCGAACAAGGGTGCGCCGGACGCCCCGTCCGCGGCAGGTGGCGCGGCGGCTCCCGGCGCAGCCCGGCCAGGGCCGGGCCGGAGAGGCTGCGGGCGAGGCTCCCAAGCACCATGACGACATCATCGCCGCCCTGCGTGCGGAGACCGCCGATCTCAAGGATCGCCTGCTCAGGGCGCATGCCGAGGTCGAAAACATCCGCAAGAGGAGCGAGCGGGAGAAGGAGGAGACGGCCAAGTACGCCATCACCCGGCTTGCCCGCGACATCGTCAACGTCGGCGACAACTTCCAGCGCGCCATCGACGCCGTGCCGCCCGATGCGGTGGAGCGGGATTCCGCGTTGAAAAGCTTCCTCGATGGCGTAACGCTTACCGAGCGCGAGCTGCTCAACGCGCTGGAGCGCTACGGCATCCGCAAGATCGTGCCCAACGGCGAGCCGTTCAATCCACACATGCACCAGGCCGTCATGGAGATGCAGCGCACCGACGTGCCGGCTGGCACAGTCGTGCAGGTGTTCCAGGCCGGCTTCGTGATCGAGGACCGCGTGCTGCGTCCCGCCATGGTGGCTGTCGCCAAGGGCGGCCCGAAGCCCGCATCCGGAGAGACGCCCCAGCAGGCCTCCAACGGCGAACCTCCCAAGGGTCCCGGCAAGGTCTAGAGTCTTTCCAGTTTATGTAGAGGCAAAGACCCTCAGCCCAGAGCTTGTCGAAGGGCGAATGAGTTCGACAATGCCGTGCTTCGACAGGCTCAGCACTGGGTAGTGGCTGCTGACGGGTGGATCAGCAACCTTGCGGCCTGCGGCATGCTATGGTTGTGGCCATCAAAGTTGCGTTTCGATCGAGAGTTGCGTCCATGTCGTCGTTGCGTCAGCGTGCCCGTGCCGCATCGCCCATCAACCGCGTCCTGGTCGGCGATTGCCTCGAGGAACTCGCCAAGCTGCCGGCGGCAAGCGTCGATCTGGTGTTTGCCGATCCGCCCTACAATCTGCAGCTCGAGCGCGATCTGCTCAGGCCCAACAACACCAGGGTCGACGGCGTCGACGACGACTGGGACAAGTTCGCCTCGTTTGCCGACTACGACCGCTTCTCGCGCGCCTGGCTCGAGCAATGCCGGCGCGTGCTGAAGCCCGACGGCGCCATCTGGGTGATCGGCTCCTATCACAACATCTTCCGCCTCGGCGTGGCGCTGCAGGATCTGGGCTTCTGGCTGCAGAACGACGTGATCTGGCGCAAGACCAATCCGATGCCGAACTTCCGCGGCAAGCGCTTCACCAACGCGCACGAGACCTTGATCTGGGCAGGCCGCGATCAGAAGTCGCGCGTCACGTTCAACTATGAGGCCATGAAGGCGCTCAACGACGACATCCAGATGCGCTCCGACTGGCTGTTTCCGATCTGCTCGGGACCGGAGCGCTTGAAGGACGGCGAGGGCCGCAAGGCGCATCCGACACAGAAGCCGGAGCCCCTGCTGCATCGCCTGTTGCTGGCCACCACCAATCCCGGCGACTTGGTGCTCGATCCCGTTCTTCGGCACCGGCACGACCGGCGCCGTCGCCAGGCGGCTCGGCCGGCGCTGGCTGGGCATCGAGCGCGATGCCACCTACGCAGCGGTTGCCGAGAAGCGCATCTCACGCGTTCAGCCGCATGCACCATCGGCGCTGGACACGGCCAAGTCCAAGCGGCAGGAGCCGCGCGTGCCGTTCGGCACCATCATCGAGCTCGGCATAATCGAGCCCGGCATCACGTTGACCGACGAGCGAGGCAATATCCGCGCCGAGGTGAGGGCCGACGGCACTCTCGCGATTGCCGGGCGACAGGGGTCGATCCATCGCCTCGGCGCGGAAGTCCAGGGTAAGGCAGCCTGCAACGGCTGGACCTACTGGCACTACGAAGTAGAGGGCCGTCCGGAAGCCGATCGATGTGCTGCGCGAGGATGCGCGCCGCCAACTCGGCCTCTCAGGACACCTCTCCGCACTCGATGCTGCGGAGTAGATCGTTCAACACGGGATTGAACGTGTCGATCAGGTCGCGCCTGATGTCGGCGCGGGCCTGCGCCGGTTCATTGCGCAGGATGAGCACGATGTCGAACCCGTACCCGGCGAAATCGCCTCGTGCCTCGTGCTCGGCATCCTGCCGGCCCATGTCTCCGGTCTTGCCGACGTAGCCGATCTCGAGGCCGGTGCCGCTGGCATCGGCGGCCGTCGCCGGAACGGCGCGGGCGTAGCAGTAGACCGCGGCGACCTCGGCCAGCTCGGACACAGCCTCCTGCGGATGCACCTCGAATGGGTAGGCGCACCCCGACTGTGCACGCAGCACAACCTGACCTGCAGGTTCTCTGCGGCCGAAAAGATCAAACCTGCCTTCGGCCTTGAGACGGTCGAGGGGCCGGCCGCCAACAATTGCCATCGTTCGCTCTCGCCAATTGCTTAGCTTGCGTTGCAGCAATATTAGAGCGATTCGAATGCCGGCCGCGTGTCAGGGCGGCCACACCGCAGCAAGGAGACATCATCTGCAGACCTCCTTTTCCGTCAGGCGCAAAGCAGCCGCATGGGCCGAGGCACTCAGGGTGTATCTGCGCCCGCGAGTCCTGATCGTGCTCCTGCTCGGTTTTTCGGCGGGCCTGCCGCTGGCGCTGTCCGGCGAGACGCTGCGCGTGTGGATGGCGGATCGCGGCGTCGACCTCGGCACCATCGGTCTGCTGTCGCTTGCCGGACTGCCGTATACCATCAAGTTCCTGTGGGCGCCGGTGGTCGATGCGCTCGACGTGCCGTGGCTGTCCGAACGGCTGGGGCGGCGGCGCGGCTGGCTGGTGGCTTCGCAGCTGCTGCTGATGGTGGCGATCCTGTTTCTCGGTACCCGCGACCCCGTATCGGCGCCGCTGATGGTCGGCTTGGGCGCGCTGCTGGTCGCATTCGCGTCGGCGACGCAAGACATCGTCATTGACGCGTATCGGGTCGAGAGCCTGGCGGCCGACGAGCAGGCGGCCGGCATGGCAAGCTACGTCGCGGCCTATCGCATCGGCATGCTGGCATCGGGCGCGGGTGTGATCGGACTGACGGCCTGGCTGGAGACGCGCGGCCTCGGCAAGACCGTTGTGTGGCCGATCGCCTTCGCGGTCGCCGCGGCCCTGGTGGTGGTCGGGCTGGCGGCGGTGCTGATGGCGCGCGAGCCGGCAACGGGCGCTGACCCGGGTGCCGCGGCGGACAAGGCGGCGGCGGTGGCTCGCGTGGCCCGTACGGCGCGCGATGCCTTCGTCGATTTTCTGTCGCGGGACGCGGCGCTGGCGGTACTGGTCTTTGTGATCCTGTACAAGCTGTGCGACGCACTGGCCGGCGCCATGACTGCGCCGTTCGTGCTGTCGCTCGGCTACGACAAGGGCACCTACGCGGCGATCGTCAAGGGCGTGGGGTTGGCCGCGCTGCTGATCGGCGGCTTCGCCGGCGGCGCTGTGGCCAAGGCGCTGCCGCTGGCGACCGCGCTGTGGCTTGGCGCCATCCTGCAGATGATCTCCAACCTGGCCTTCGTCTGGCTGGGGCTGCAGACACCGACCGCGTGGGCGCTGACCGTCGCCATCGTGTTCGAGAATTTCACCGGCGCCATCGGCACGGTGATCTTCGTCGCCTACCTGTCGGCGCTGTGCCGCAATCCGCTGCACACGGCGACGCAATACGCACTGCTCACTGCGCTCGCCTCGACCGGGCGCACGTTGCTGTCGTCCGGCACTGGCTTCGTTGCCCAGAGCATCGGCTGGTCCGCCTTCTTCGTCGCCACTGCGTTCGCCGCCGTGCCGGCACTGCTGCTGATGGGCTGGCTGCAGCGCCGCGGGCATTTCGCGTCCCTCGAGATAAAGCGCGACGTCTGAGGTGGACGAGGGCAAGCGCCGGCGTGTAGCCTGCGCCGCGGACATACGAGGGGGCCGAGCCCTGCATGCACCCTGAGTTGCGGCACGTTTGCGATATCGAGGCACTGGTCGGGCCGATCCGCGATCTTGGCCCGGTTCCGCATGGCCGCCGCCGCGTGGTCGACATCACCGGGGGCGCAGTCAGTGGCCCGCGGTTGGCCGGAAGCATCGTGCCCGGAGGCGCCGACTGGCAGTACGTGCGGGCCGATGGAGTTATCGAGCTCGAAGCGCGCTATTGCATCCGCACAGGCGACGGCACCGAGATCGCCGTCACCAACCGCGGTTTGCGGCGTGCGGTGCCCGACATCATGGAGCGCATGTCGCGCGAGGAAGCCGTCGATCCGGCGCTGGTCTACTTCCGCACCGTGCCCGTCTTCGAGGCGCCGGCCGGTCCCTACGCGTGGCTCAACGAAAGCGTGTTCCTCGCCACCGCCGCGCGGCTGCCCAACCAGGTGCGTGTTAAGGTGTTCGAGGTGATGTAGCGGCGCTGACGTGGACGCGCGCGATGTCCAGCGTGTACCCTGCCCGACAAGCGTATTTCGGCCGGAGTGCCTTTCATGATCGAGCGCAGCACGTCTCTTGCCTCCCCATTGAGGGGGGAGGGCGGCGCGCCATCACTTAGCCCCGCCCTTGCCGACCGACCGATAGGCTCGACTGCGCGGCTAAGTGATCGTGGCGCGCCGGGTGGGGGTGTCCCTTCGCGCGCCAACATCACCCCTACCAGTAACGCCATCGGGCTTAGCTCGCCTGTCGCAGATTGCTCGACCGTGTCCATAGGCGAACTAAGCCCGTGGCGTTCCGTCCTCCCCCCTCATGGGGGAGGCAGCGCCGCGGCGAACGCGGAGCTGCCACCATGACCACCGCGCCCAAATCGCCTCGCTTCGACACGCTCAGCCTGCATGCCGGGCAGCGGCCGGATCCGGCCACCGGCTCGCGCGCCGTGCCGATCTACCAGACCACGTCCTATGTGTTCGACGACACCGAGCACGCCGCCGCGCTGTTCAATCTGGAGCGCGCCGGGCACATCTATTCGCGCATCTCCAATCCCACCGTCGCCGTGCTCGAGGAGCGCATCTCGGCGCTGGAGGGCGGCGTCGGCGCGGTGGCCACCGCCAGCGGCCAGGCGGCGCTGCATCTCGCGATTGCCACGCTGATGGGGGCGGGCGGGCACATCGTGGCGTCTGCCCGCATTTACGGCGGCTCGCACAACATGTTCACGCACACGCTGCCGCGCTTCGGCATTACCACCACGCTGGCCGACCCGCGCGATCCCGACAGCTTCGCGCGCGCCATCACCGACAAGACGCGCCTGCTATTCGCCGAGACGCTCGGCAACCCGGGTCTCGAAGTGCTGGACATCAAGGCGGTGGCCGACGTCGCGCACAAGCATGGCCTGCCGCTGCTGATCGATTCCACCTTCGCCACGCCCTACCTGTGCCGGCCGTTCGAGCATGGTGCCGATCTCGTCATGCACTCCGCCACCAAATTTCTCGGCGGCCACGGCATCGCCATCGGCGGCATCCTGGTCGACAGCGGCCGCTTCGACTGGGCGGCGTCAGGCAAGTTCCCGACCATGACCGAGCCCTATGCCGGCTATCACGGCATCTCGTTTGCGGAGGAGTTCGGGCCGGCCGGCTTCATCATGCGGGCGCGTGCCGAGGGCCTGCGCGACTTCGGCGCCTGCATGAGCCCCGCCAACGCCTTCTACCTGATCCAGGGTATCGAGACGCTGCCGGTGCGCATGAGCCGGCATGTGGCCAATGCGCAGGCCGTGGCCGAGTTCCTGGAGAAGCACGCCGCCGTCGCCTGGGTGAAGTATCCGGGCCTGGAAAGCCATCCCGATCATGCGCTCAGCCTACGCCAGCTGCCGAAGGGGGCCGGCGCCATCCTGAGCTTCGGCATCAAGGGCGGGCGCAAGGCGGGCGCCAGGCTGATCGAGCGGCTGCGCGTCTTCTCGCATCTGGCCAACGTCGGCGATGCCAAGTCGCTGGTGATCCATCCGGCCAGCACCACGCATCAGCAGATGAGCACCGAAGATCTGGCCAAGGCCGGTGTCGGCGAGGAACTGGTGCGCCTGTCGGTCGGCCTGGAAGATGCGCAGGATCTGATCGATGATCTGGCGCAGGCGCTGGCCGCCTCGCAGAAGGGCTGAATCTATGCCCCAAAGTGTCATTCCGGAATTTCGCGAAGCGAAATATCCGGAACCCAGAGCCAAGATGCATCCAGCGCTAATGAGGCCTGGGTTCCGGCTCTCGAGCTTTGCTCTCGGCCGGAATGACAACGAGTAGAAAGGCTAGCATGCAGCTGAAGGTGGACGGCAGGCAGGTGTATGCCGCAACCGGCGGACGCACCTTCGATGCGGACAAGCCGGCGATCGTGTTCCTGCACGGCGCCGGCATGGACCACACGGTCTGGCAGCTGCCGGCGCGCTCCTTCGCCTGGCACGGACATTCCGTGCTGGCGCCCGACCTGCCCGGGCATGGCCGCTCGGACGGGCCGCCGCTCGGCTCGGTCGCGGCGATGGCGACATGGGCAGCCAACTTGCTCGATGCGGCCGGCGTTCGCAACGCTGCGCTGGTCGGTCACTCCATGGGCGGCGCCATCGCGCTGGAGGCCGCCGGGGCTATGGGCCCGCGAATTTCGCGCGTGGCGCTGCTCGGCACGGCCGCTGCCATTCCCGTGCATCGCGACCTGCTGGCTGCAGCCCGCGAGCAGCCCGATACCGCCTATCGCATGATGACCGCCTGGGCGTTCGGCGCACGCGCCAAGATGGGCGGCAATCCGGCGCCCGGCCTGTGGATGACGGGCTCGGCCATGGCGCTGTTCGCGCGCAATGCGGAGGGCGTGCTGTTCGCCGACCTCGATGCCTGCAACGCCTGGAAGACGGGAGCAGATGCCGCGCGCAAGGTCGCCTGCCCGGCGCTGGTCCTGCTCGGCTCGCAGGATATTATGACGCCCGCCCGCAACGGCCGCGAGCTGGCCGGCATGATCGCCGGCAGCCGCACGGTCACCATTCCGGACTGCGGTCACATGATGATGGCGGAAGCGCCCGACGCCGTGCTCGATGCCCTGATCGGGTTCTTTTCCCAGAATGCCGCAGCCGCTTGATCTTGGAGGCCACGCATGAACCTTAGCGAGTACAGCACATACGACGGCCTCGGGCTGGCCGAGCTGGTGGCGAAGCGGCAGGTGTCGGCCAAGGAGCTGGCGGAGACCGCGCTGAAGGCGATCGAGGTCGCCAACCCGGTCATCAACGCTGTCGTGGAGACCTACCCGGACCGCATCCAAGGCCTCGACGAGTCGGCGCTCGGCAACGGCCCGTTCCGCGGCGTGCCGTTCCTGATCAAGGACATGCTGGGCCACGAAAAGGGCCGCAAGATCGAGTTCGGCAGCCGGCTGTGCCGCGGCATGCTGGTCGAGGTCGACACCCACGTCGCCGAGCTGTTCCGGGCCAGCGGCGTCAACATCCTGGGCCGCTCGGCGGCGCCGGAATACTCGATGGCGGCCACCACCGAGTCGGTCCTCTTCGGCAACACCTGCAATCCCTGGAAGCAGGGCTACTCAGCCGGCGGCTCGACCGGCGGCGGCCAGGCGGCGGTCACCTCGGGCATGGTGCCGCTGGCGCACGGCTCCGACATCGGCGGATCGCTGCGCATTCCTGCGAGCTGGTGCGGCGGCGTCGCTCTTAAGCCCTCGCGCGGGCGCATCTCCAGCGGCCCGTCGTTCGACGAGGGCGGTTTCGGTATGACCTCCAACCTCGTGCAGGCGCGAACCGTGCGCGACGTCGCCGCCATGCTCGACTGCATGGCCGTGCCGCAGGTCGGCGATCCGTTCCTCATTCCGAAGCCCGCCGAGCCCTATGCCAGCCTCGCCGCCAAGGCACCACCGCGCCTGCGCATCGGCATCGTGCTGTCGGAGCTGTTCGGCGTGACGATTGATCCCGAGGTGCGGCGTGCGGTGCAGGCGGCCGGCCAGGCGCTGGCCGCGATGGGGCATGAGGTGGAGGAGGCGGAGGTCGACATCGGCGGCCTCGACGCCATGCGCAACTGCAACGACGTGTTCTTCTTTGCCTACGACGTCCGCCTCGACGGCTACGCCAAGCGGTCCGGCGGCAAGCCGGGGCCGGACACGCTGGAGCCGGTCACGCTCAGCCTCTACGAATACGCCAAGGGCATCACGCCGGCGCGCTTTCTGGCTGCCGTCAGCGCGCTCAACATCGCTCGCCGCAAGCTTGCGCGCTTCTACACCCGGCACGACATCTGGCTGTCGCCGACCACATCGCGCGTCGCCGAGCCCTGGGGCAAGTACAATCTGAGCCGGCCCGGCGTGTCGGCGGCCAACAACGTCGAGCTGCTGCTGGCCGAACCCTGCCAGTTCACGGTTGCCCACAACATCATGGGCACGCCGGCCATGTCGTTGCCGCTCGCCATGCATTCGACGGGCGTGCCGATCGGCGTGCAGGTGGCGGGCCGCCCCGCCGACGAGCATCTGGTGCTGCAGTTGGCCACCGTGCTGGAGCAGGCTATGCCGTGGCGCGATCGCGTGCCGCCGCTGCATGTGGCGAAGCTGGCCGGCTAGGTTGGTGCGGGCAGCGGCTGACGTCCTTCCGACCCGGATCGAATACCGATCAGCGAGCACACCACTACCCAGAGCCGGGGCCCGTCGAAGCACGACATTGCAGGACTGGTTCGCCCTTCGACAAGCTCAGGGCTTGGGGTTTTGCTTCTTGATGAGCCGGACGGACTCTAGAACGGGATCACTTTGCGGATCGTGCGCTCGATTGTGGCCGGACCTTCCATGATCCCCGAAGGCGTGAGCCGGCGGACAGGATCGATGCGCAAGCTGCGCCCGAGAAATGGAAACGCCTTCCCGGCGCTCAGGCCGGGGATGATCCCCTTCGTGAACTTGATCGGCGCCGAGATAACTCCGGCCACCGACGCATGCACCAGGCGGCCGATGGCGTCATGTTGCCGACAGCTTCGGCTGCGCGAGCAGATCTCGACCTTTCCCTCGTGCAGCAACACCAGAGTGTCGCCATTGCCATCCACGTAAATGTCGAACACCGTGCCCCTTACTCCGATCGTCGCCGACGGCGTTTCGAGGCTGTAGGATTCGCTTTTCTGCGTGCCGGTAATGAAACGGAACGTGCCCTTCACGAAGTTGAGGCCTACGCTCTTGCCTCCCGCGGATTGCCCGACGACGAATTCGTCGAGCCGCAAAGCGGCGTTTGGACCGAGCGCCAATTTGGTTTCGTCGTCGAGCTTCAATTCCGCGCGCGCGTCCGGTCCTGTTTCCAGATATTCGCTGCGGCGAACCCGGCCTCCCTCACGCAGGCTGTGCTTGTCGTCGCCGAGGGTGGCGGTGACGGTGGGCTTGATGGAAACCGCTGTGCCGATCTCGACCCCGTCTCCCGATCCGGCCCATGCCGGGCATCCTGCGCTGATGGGCAAAGCTGACCAAACGAATGCGGCACAGCACCGGAGTGCCACCGACAGCCTGGAAATCGCCATGTCTGACCAATCTATGCTACTGCTCTCATTTGCGACGAGTTTGTAACATGTTGGCCGGCCGGCAACACAACCATTCCTGTGTGCTGGGGAAGTAAACCAGCCAACCGACTCCCGGGGGTGGGGTGAGCGTACGGCTTTCGTATTGGCTGATCATCGCCGCAGTGATCACCTGCGGCATTGCGCTGCGGCAGACTGATCCCGGCTTTCTCGCACGCATTCGCCTGCTCGGCTTCGACACGCTGCAACAGACCTTGCCGCGCGCGCCGGATGCCTCCTACCCGGTGCGCATTGTCGATATCGACGAGCGCTCGTTGGATGAAGTCGGTGGCTGGCCGTGGCGACGCGAAATCCTGTCCAACCTCGTGCAGAGATTGTCGGGGATGGGCGCGCGGGTGGTCGTGTTCGACATGGTGTTTCCCGACGCGGAGCGCAGCCCGCTGGACGACGTACCGGAGAGTTTGCGGCGCTCGGCCGAGTTCAAGAAATTTGCCGAGAAACTGGCCGTGACGGGAACGCCCGATGAGCAGTTCGCGCGCGCCATCCAGGGCAGCCAGGTGGTGTTGGGCGTGATCGCCAAGAGCCAGCGCACTCAGCGTCTGCCCACGGTCCCCGGTTCGCTGGCGACCATCGGCCAGGACGTGAACGGATCCGTTCCCCGCTTCCCGGGCGCCACGACCAACGTGGTGATCCTGGACAATGCCGCGAGCGGCGTCGGCGCGATGAACTGGTTTCCGGAACATGACCAGATACTCCGCCGCGTGCCGTTGTTCGTGCGCATATCCGACCAGCTGTACCCTTCGCTGGCCGCAGAGGCGTTTCGTCTGTACTCACGCAGCAAGACGATCCAGGTGCGCTTCTCGCAAGGTCGCGATATGGCGGTGCGCATCGGCGACACTGTCATCCCGACTGACAACGATGGTCAGATGTGGCTCTGGTTCTCGCGACGCGATCCAAAGCGTACGCTTTCGGCGACCGATGTGCTCTCGGGAAGGGTGCCTAGAAGCGAGATCGAGAACCGCGTCGTGGTGATCGGCACGAGCGCGCCGGGACTTCTCGACCTGCGCGCCACCCCGCTCGATCCGGTCATCGCCGGAGTGGAGATAAACGCACAGGCGATCGAGCAACTCCTCAGCCAACGCTTTCTCGCGCGACCCGACTACGCCAAAGGCATGGAGATCGCCGTCACCGTGCTTGCGGCGGCCTGGCTTGCGTTGATCGTCTACTGGGTGGGTGCGATGGTAGCGGCCATCGTCGGAGCGGCATCCGTAGTCGTCTGCCTTGCTGCCGTGTGGCTGCTGTTTGCCAAGCAGGGTGTCCTGCTCGATGCGACGCATCCCATTCTCACCGTTACCGCCACCTACGTCGCCGGCACCGGCTTCCTGTACTACCAGACCGAGAGCGAGCGGAACCGCAATCGCCAGACGCTGCTGGCGATCGCCAGGGAGATGGAAGCTGCTGTACAGATCCAGCGGTCGTTCCTGCCGCAGCCTCTGCTACCGGCGACCGATCACCCGGACAGCTTTGATATCTTTGCGACGATGAAGCCCGCAAAGCATGTCGGCGGCGATTTCTACGACTA
The DNA here is from genome assembly GCA_963840445.1 of uncultured Alphaproteobacteria bacterium. Lineage (GTDB taxonomy): Bacteria > Pseudomonadota > Alphaproteobacteria > Rhizobiales > Hyphomicrobiaceae > AWTP1-13. Next base: position 100,309 of record CAWIZC010000021.1, read on the forward strand.
CTTTCTGATAGACCAAAACCGCCTGGCATTTGCCATTGGCGACGTTTCCGGCAAGGGCGTACCGGCGGCGCTGTTCATGAGCGTCTCGCGCACCGTCCTGAGAACCCTGGCTTTCGAGGGAGGGGCGGCCGGGAGCACCCTAACGAGAACCAATGAGATCATCGCCCGCGACAACGCCGAGTGCATGTTTGTCACGCTCTTCTATGCCGTTCTCCATCTGGACAGCGGCAGGATCGAATTTGCCAGCGCCGGCCACGACAATGTGCACCTGCTGAGGCGCACCGAGGCGCCAGAATGCATCGCTCATATGGGCCCCGCGATTGGGCTGATCGAGGGCATCACCTATCCAACCGAGATTCGGGACTTGGCGTCCGGCGACATGATGCTGCTTCTGACGGATGGCGTAACGGAGGCATTCGACGTCGCAGGTCGGGTGTACGGCACGGAGCGTGTCGCGGCGGTGTTGCAGTGTTGGCAGGAGAAAACCGCGCGAGATTTGGTCGAGGTCTTGATCAGCGACGTTGCACGATTCGCGCACCGAGCCGAGCAATCCGACGATATAACGTGTCTTGCTGTCCAGTTCCGGCCGAGCACGTGATGCCGAGGCGATTGGTGGTTCCGATCCGGTTGTATTCGATGCGCGTAGCGCGATCACGGATCAGCGTGATGCCGAAGCCCCCTTCCTTCGCGGCAAACAGATCCTTGGGCTTTTCTGCCGCCGGCCAGGTGCGCAGATCGAAAAATTGTCCATTGTCGAGCACGAGGGCTTTGGCCTGCTCGCGCTGCAACTCGATGTCTATCGACGATCTCGGGATTCTCGGTGGCTTCGAAGGCGTAGCTCAGCAGATTTGCAAACGCCTCATTGATGCACAGCTTCAAATCGGCGGCGACGGATTGTTTGACCTGGGCCTTTGCAAAGGCATCGTCCAGCCACTCATTGAGGCGCACAACATCGGACACGCATGGCTTTAGAACAATGCGATCCCTGAGTGTCACTTACTGCACTCGGCAACGGCCGCTGCCTCGTCGGCCACGATTGGAATGATCGCGTCGATGCCCGTGGTGCGCAGCACCCTGCGCGCTTCCTCGGTTGGACTATAGATGACGAAGCGCCCGCCTTTGTTGGCAATGGCCCGCGCAGCTTTGACCAGGACCCGGATGCCGATCGAGGCGAGAAAGGTCACTTGAGCCAGATCGACGATCACCTTCTTTCGGCTCCCCGAGATGACACTGAAGGGCATGTCGATCTCGCCGGCTCCCGCGATATCCAAAGATCCCTGCAGCTTGATTTTCAGGACATTGTTGGGAAGCTCGACTTGCTCCATGCGCATGTGATGCACTCCACGGTTGATCCGACCAGCGAGGCACCGACACACCTCTGTCCGATCGAACAGCGCGGCAGTCTAGCCGCGAGCAAGCTCGCCAGCCAGCGGTTGATAGGATGCCGGATACTTGGCCGCGGGCATGGGCTGCACGTCGCGGCAAGGGGCGCCCGGCGAGTAGCCGATCTAGGCTGCGACCGAGGTGGGTGCCGTATCCGTTCTCGTGTCCGGCTCGGCTGCAGGCGGCTCGGCAGCGACGGCGCGGCTACGGTGCATCTGCGCGACGGCTTCGGGGTGCATGACGGCCGCGCATTCCTCGAACGTGCGGTCCAGCATGTATTCTGCAGCATCTATGAGTTGCCCAGCACGGTCGCGCGCCGCCTCGATGCTTTCCAGGCTGTCCATCTGGGCTTCGAGCAATTCGCGCTGCCAGTCTACGCTCTGACAATCGTCGTTTTGCCAGTCCGCGAGCAGCCAATCCTCGCGCTGCCAGTCGTCGTCCGGTTCAAGCGGCTCGACGACCGGCTGCATCGGCTCCGCCAGTGCCGGCTCGCTCGGCTCGGGACGGCGCAGCCAGGCAAGGCTCTGATCGAGCGTCGGCAAGAACCGCGGCGCCGCCTTGTGCACGTGCACGAACACGGCCAGACCAATGATGCCGGCAGCCCATAGGCTCCAATCGGCGGCAAGCTGGTAGACATCGAGACGTAGCAATGACATGTCGAAACCGGTGCTGGACGTGCTGCCGGCCTTGCTCGACGCGTCGGCAGCAGCGACGGGAAAGCGCGGACGCAGACAAGCAAAGACCGCGGCAAGGCGAATCATTCTGCGCCATCGCGCCGCTCAGTCGCGCAGCATGTGGCAGGGGGCTGAACAATCGATTAAGCGATGTCTCCGGCCGGCCGGTGCTGCTGCAAGGCGAAAGCGTGCGCGTCAGCGCTGACCGCTGTAGCGGAAATGGCCGGTGATCTTCTCGGCGAACAGCCAGTCCTCGGCCTGCACGCCCCAGCCGCGGTTGTGGATCACAAGCGGCACGCCGCCGAAGTTCTTCTCGGCGGCGACGATGGCGATGTGCGTCTTGGAGAACCAACCGTTCGGCATGTAGTAGGTGACGACGTCGCCGGCCTGGTAGTCGTCAGGGCTCTTGGTGATCGGCAGGCTGGTGCCTGCGTGAGCGAAATAGCGCCGTAGCCCTTCGACGCGGCGATGGTCGATGTTGGTGTCGCCGGTGCCGACGCCGGCTTTCTGCACTTGCACCTGCAGGTCGATACCGAACGCACGATAGGCGCGCACAACCACATCGGTACACACGCCGTAGTAGGAGGGCACGTCGCCCATCGGGTAGGGGATCTTCTGGTAGGCCGGGTTGTAGAGCACGAAGTAGGAGATCTGCTGGCGGGCGGCCGCGGCCAGCGCCTTGCCGAACTCGCCGCGTTGCGCCTTCACCGCATCGGCGGCGCCCAGATTGGCGCGGCCGCGCTCCTCGCGAGGACCCGCCGCCGCGGTTGCGACGCCGGCGAGCGTAATGCCGAGACACACCAGAAGACGCACAGCCCCGCGGCTCATGTCGATCCGTCCTTGCGCGCCGCAAATGCAGCGGCCCGCAGCATTAATGTGCCGGCGGGCGATGGTGGAATTGGGGCGTGCGGCGAAGGCGATCACCAGGCTTCAGCGTACGATTTCCTTCAGGGCCTTCAGCTCGAGTGCGCGTCGGGTGCATTGCGTTTGCGCGAGCAACTCGGCGGTTTCGTCAAGCAGCGCTCGCGCATTCCTGCCTTCCCGCAGTGCCCATACGGCCTGTTCCAGGCGAATGTCCAAAAGATGCAACTTCATGTTGCTGAAAGCCGCAATCTCCTGCGCCTCTGCCAGGTCCTGCCTGGCTGCGTCCGCGTCGCCTGGCTCGTTGAGCCAACGGTGATGGCGCGCCCTTTCGATCAAGCCTTGCGCCAGGTAGCTTTCCGAATTCGCGTTCCTGAGCTTGAAAACTGCGGTGTCGAAGGCCTCGCGCACCCTGAAGTCGGGCTGAGCTGCGGGGTCCGCGATGGCTCGCGAGGGCTTGCGCCTTCCTCGCGCCGCAGGGCATCGCGGCCGCCGGCCTGGGCAAGCGCTAGAGAGAAGACCGCACCCGACAGGGTCGAGCTCAGCAGCGATCCGGAATCGATCAGCTGCCTGCAAATGGCGATCGCGTACTGCTCCAAACCAGTAGACGAGAGCATGTCGCAGTAACGGAAGACGTCGGTATGCGTAAGCCGCGACAGCGCGCCTCCGGTGGTCGACACGAGGTGCTCTATGGATTTCAGGATCTGGTTGAGGTCTTCTGCCCTGTTGGTCTGGAAGTACAGGTGCGCCAGGCGAAAGCGCACGCTTATGCGCCGCGCGATGTGCGCTGTGCCCTCGGCAGCATCCCTGGCCTTCTCCGCGATTTCCAATGCCCGCGGAATGTCACCAAGCACATAGTAGGCCTCCGACAGGTTCGCCAGGTTGGCAAGGGTCGTCGATTCTTCGTCGGTCTTGGTGTTTATGGCGTCGAATATTTCTGCCGCCTCCTCCAGGCGGCCCAAAGCCATCATGCAATTGGCCGACAGCTTCAGCACGTTCAACTGTGCGCCCTCGCTCAAATCCGCGCGCGGTGCCAACCAAACGCCGTTGGTGAAGTGACTCAACAGCCCGAGCAGGATGCTGTGCGAGCCCGCATTCCTCAATTGCGAGGCCAGTCGTGTCTTGTCGCGCTTGCCGTAGAGCAGGTTCCAAGAATCGCCGACGCGGCCCGATAGAACCCCGTGGTTGATGCTGTAAGCCCAGATCTCGTAGTCGCTCGCGTTCGGCGCGATCGACGCTTCATAGTGTCTGAACAGTCTTTCGTGCCCGGCCTTGTAGCCCGCGGGATCGCTCTCGATCAGCCGCTGCGCCATGGCCGCGCGGATAATGGGGTGGGCGTCGATCGCGTCGGGGTCTACGGCGCCGGCGGGCGCCAGGAGATTGAGTCGGCGAAGCCTGTCGAGCGCGACCCGGAGACGCTGGGCCCGCTGTTGGGTCGACAGGGGCGCACCATCCTTTGGATCCAGGAACAGTCCCTCGGTGACGCCGGGGATGGGCGGTTCTTGCAACAGCGCCTTGACGGCACCGCCGTCGGCCACGCGGTCGAACAGGCCGACGACATTCAATAGTGCAAGCTCGACACCGCCGCCCGACGCCGACTGCATGTCGCGCAGCCTGTCGATGTATCCTTCGAGGATGCGCTTGGCTCGTTTTGCCAGCCGACTGGTGGTGTCGTCGCCATGCCACTCCTCGGGCTTGTCCGTTAGCAGGCCGAAGTTGAATTTCGAGCGCTGTCGAATATCGCCACCCTCCACCGCGGAGAGGTAGGTGCCGAGCAACGTCACGGACAACGCGTGGCCTTCCAATTCGGCGACGGACTTGCGCAAGTCCTTCTTGAGGCCGCGTACGCCGAGGTTGAGCAAGAGCTGGCTACCTGCTTCCTCCGACAGCCGGTCCAGCGGCCAGGGCCACACCTGGGCGGTATTGGCAACCTCCACCAGGGGTTGCCGCGAGGTTACGATGCACAGGCCGGGCCACTGCGTCTCCAATTGCTGGCTCAGCACCTTCAGGAAGCGGGCCATCCCGCGATCCTTCAGCTCGCCGCCCTTGACGCTGGTCGGGTGCTGCAACGGCTCGAGCCCATCGAGCACGAGCAGGCACTTCTCGGCCATGACAAGCTCGGCCAGCCGGCGCGCGCGGGCCACCGGATCGACCAGCTCCCTGCCCGAATGTCCGAAGAACTGCAGGGCATCGGCAAAGAAGCGGTCGGTCGAGGCGCGGTTCGACTCCGTCCTCCCCTGGCTGTAGGCCGACCAGGCATAGATGCGGCTGGCACCGCGCCCGCCCGCCGCGATCATGTCGTCGACGACGTGGCGCACCAGCGAAGACTTTCCGGCTCCGCCGATGCCATGCAGGACGACCAGCTTGGTCTTCCTGCTCAGCCATGCGGCCTTCAGCATCTCGATTTCGGCGGAACGGCCGACCAGGTAGCGAGGACTGTCCGGCAGATCGCCCAGGTCGACGCGCAGGTGGGTCGCGGGTTTGGGCGCCGGCGGGGCGAACTTCCTTGACGGGGCAGGCAGCCTCGATGTGATTTTTTCGATCTCCGACGCGAAGTCGGTTATCAGCACATGATTTAACTCGCTGAATGGAGCAGCCGGCGGCGTGTCGTCCAATCGCAGCGGCACCAGTTTTCCTGCCTGCTCGGCCAGCGAGATTTCGTACTTCACGAAATCCGATTGACTGGCTGCAGCCGACCACAGCGCCACAATGCGCTTGCAGCGCGACAGGTGGTGCCGCAACGAGTCGCGCCACTTCTCCCCGGCCTGGATGCGGTCATCGACGAATATGCTGAAGCCGCGCTCCTCGAGGCAGAGGCGGCACTCAATCATGCGCTCGGCGTCTTCGCGGGCGTAGGAAAGGAAGACATCGTAGACGTTTTCCTCAATCGTCGGAAATATCCATCGAAACATCGCAGGCCCGCATTCTACATGGACTTTTCAATACGCAATCTGTCGACAAACGATGTCGACTTTGCGAGTACAAACCGAGCCTGGCAAGGCACGGGGGTTACAGCCCGTAGATATAATTGAGATTGGCCGTGGTTTGCACCTGATCGTAGTGGGGGTGCGCCGCCCGGGCCACAGGCAGCGCCGCGAACCCGGTCGATGGTGCGCCGGGTCGCGTTGGCCAAGCATGCATCAGGCGAGTCCCGCCAGCCGCCGTACATCGGCGGGGCTCGCTCCGGCCTCGCGCAGCGATCGCAGACCGGCATCGCGCGCGCTCTTGGCGAGCTTGCGGCCTTGCGCGTCGGTAATCAGGCGATGATGTTGGTAGAGCGGCTCCGGCAGGTCCAGCAGCACCTGCAGCAGGCGGTGTAAGTGGGTCGCTGCGAACAGATCGCGTCCGCGCGTGACATGGCTGACGCCCTGCCACGCATCGTCCACCACCACGGCCAGGTGATAGCTGGTCGGCACATCCTTGCGCACGATCACCGCATCGCCCCACAGCGCCGGATCGACGGCAACCATACGCGCATGCCCGTCCTCGCCGCGCTCGGTGAATGTGAGGGCGCGGCCGGCCAGCCGGATGTGCGCTGCCGCCAGGGCCTTGTCGACGTCGATGCGCAGTGCGAACGGTTCGCCTGCCGTCTTGCGCCGGAGGATTTCGTCGGCGGAGCGGCCTTTCCACAGTCCCGGATAGAGCAGCGCGCCGTCCGGGTCGGTGGCTCCGCCGGTGGCCGCCGCCTCGATCTCGGCGCGAGTCGCAAAACACGGATAGAGCAGGCCCATTGCTTCCAGCCGCCGGGCCGCGTCCGCGTAAGCCGCAAAGCGCGTCGACTGGAACAGCACCGGCTCCGCCCAGGTGAGGCCCAGCCAGCGCAGATCCGCGAAAATGCCGGCTACATACTCCGGGCGCGAACGGCCGATGTCGATATCCTCGATGCGCAGCAGAAAGTCGCCGCCGGCTGACTGCGCCGCATCCCACCCGACCAGCGCCGACAGCGCGTGGCCGAGGTGCAGCTCGCCGTTCGGGCTCGGCGCGAAGCGGAAGATGGGACGGGCTGAGCTTGGCATGCGGATAGTCTAGAGCGGCAATTGTCGCACATGAAACAGTCCCGCCGAGCAATCCCACGCGCTCAACGGCCGATCCCCCCACGCCTTGGCGGCAAAGGCCGGATAGGTGTCGGCGATGGTGCGCGCCACGTCCGTGCGCAAGGTGCGCAGCGTGTCGGTGTCTGGCGTCGGCGTGACGGGCACGCTGTCGGGTGCGTCGTAGGCAAACCCTGTCGCCTCGTGCACCTGGTCCGCGGTCCCGCCGGGATGCACGCTCGCCAGCACGAACCGCGCGCCGTCGGGATCGAAGCGGAACACGCAGCGCGGCGTGACGAGCGCATAGGGTCCGCCCGGACGGTGCACGCCGGGCGCGCTGGTGCCGGGCGCGCTGACGAAGTCGACCTTGTCGACCAGCACGCGCCGCGAGTGCTCCTGCGTGAAAAGGATCACGCGCGGCACCACGTAGTAGAGATAGGCCGAGCCGAACGATCCCGGAAAGCGCGCCTCGGCGCGGGGATAGGCGGCGATATCCCCGACGCCCACCAGGTTGATGTTGGCGCCGCCATCGATCTGCCCGCCCGACAGGAAGAAGGCGTCGATCCGTCCCTGCCCGGCGCAATCGAACAGCTCGCGCGCTCCGTCTGTGAAGGAACTGTGTTTGCGGCTGCCCAGGATCGACACGCGCAGCCGCCCGCCCGAGCGCGCCGCGGCCAGATGTGCGGCACTGCCGGGAATCGGCGAGCGCGCCCCAACTGCCACATGGCCGAGTCCATCCAGCATGTCGGCAATCGCCGTAATCATGTACTCGACTGGCGAAACATCTCCGCCCCCGCTGTCTTTGCCGGCTCCCATCGCACCTCCGCTGTTTGCGGTTGCACTATCGGCCGTGCTGGACAGCATGTCACTAGTGCAGATCGAGGTCGGCAAATCGCGACCTGCGGAAGTTCTGTACCCAGGCAAATTAGCGGGTAAGCTGATTTCTTCTTAAGCATTATCGCCGACGAAGCGGTACGGGGTCGATCATGAGACAGCTTTTCGCCGCCATTGCGCTGACGGTGCTTGCCGCCCTGTCCGGCGCGCAAGCGCAGACCTTTCCTTCGCGTACCATCACCATCGTGGTTCCATTCCCGCCGGGCGGCTCGACGGATGCGGTGGCGCGCATCATGGCCGAACGCATGCAGCAGCTGCTCGGCCAGCCCGTCATCATCGAGAACGTCGGCGGTGCGGGCGGTAGCACCGCGGTGGGACGGGTCGCGCGTTCGGCGCCCGACGGTTACGTCATCGACATCGGGCAATGGGATACGCACGTCGGCAGCATCATCTACAAGCTGACCTACGATCTGGAGAAGGACTTCGCGCCAATCGGCCTGATCTCCGTCAATCCGCAGCTGATGATCGCCAAGAAGGCGCACGTCGCCGATGACTTGAAGAGCCTCGTCGCGTGGATGAAGGCGAACCCGGGCGCGGCCCTGTTCGTCAATCAGAACGCGGCGGCCAAGGTCAGCGGCATCCTGCTGCAACAGGCCACCGGCACGCAGGTGAGCTTCGTGCCCTACCGTGGCGCCGGCCCGGCCATGACGGACCTGCTGGCGGGGCAAGTCGACCTGATGGTGGTGCAGGCCGCCGTGGCGCTGCCACAGATTCAGTCCGGTACGGTCAAGCTGATCGCCAACCTGTCGCCAAAGCGGTCGGCGGCGCTACCCGACATGCCAACCTCCGATGAGTCCGGCGTGTCGGGGCTCTACATGTCGGGCTGGTTCGGCTTCTTCGCGCCCAAGGGCGTCCCGGCGGACGTGGTGGCCAAGCTCAATGCCGCCATGGTCGAGACGCTCGCCGATCCGGCGATCCGCGTCCGGTTCACCCAGTTGGGCCTCGACGTCGCCTCGCGCGAGCAGCAGACGCCGGACGGGCTCGCCGCCTTCCACAAAGCCGAGATCGAGAAATGGTGGCCGATCATCAAGGCTGCCGGAATTACGCCGGAGTAAGATCAGTCGGCACCACCTGCCCCAACGGCAGATCGGCGGGGTAGATCGCGAGCCTTAGCTGGCGAGATGGCGTAGCCGTCCCCGATTGCGCCCTTGCCCGCCGCCAGCTACAAGCCGGCCATGCCGCAAGCCGCGCCCAAGTCCGCCCGCAGGCAGCCCGCCAAGGCCGCCCCCAAAGTTCGCCGCGCCCAGGGACCCAAGAGGGCCTCTACCAAGGCCAAGGCCGCGCCACGCGTCGGCATCGTCTCGCTTGGCTGCCCCAAGGCGCTGGTCGATTCGGAACGCATCATTACCAAGCTGCGCGCCGAGGGCTATGTGCTCTCCGCCGACTACGCCGGCGCCGACGTGGTGGTGGTCAACACCTGCGGCTTCCTCGACTCGGCCAAGCAGGAGAGCCTCGACACCATCGGCGAGGCGCTGGCCGAGAACGGCCGCGTCATCGTCACCGGCTGCTTCGGCGTCGAGGAGGCACGCATTCGCGCCGCACATCCCGACGTGCTGGCCGTCACCGGCCCGCATCAATACGAGCAGGTGGTGGCCGCCGTGCACGAAGCGGTGCCGCCGCTGCACGATCCGTTCGTCGATCTGGTGCCGCCGGAAGGCCTGCGCCTTACCCCGCGCCACTACGCCTATCTGAAGATTTCCGAAGGCTGCAACAACCGCTGCTCGTTCTGCATCATCCCGCAGCTGCGCGGCGACCTCGCCAGCCGGCCGGCCGCGCATGTGATGACGGAGGCCGAGCGCCTCGTGAAAGCCGGCGTCAAGGAGCTGCTGGTCATCAGCCAGGACACCAGCGCCTACGGCCTCGATATCAAGTATGCGACCAGCACCTGGAAGGGCGCCCCGCTCGCCGCCCGCTTCCTCGACCTGACGCAGGCGCTGGGCTCGCTCGGCGCCTGGGTGCGTCTGCACTACGTCTACCCGTATCCGCACGTCGACAAGGTGCTGCCGCTGATGGCCGAGGGCAAAATCCTGCCTTATCTCGACATCCCCTTCCAGCACGCCTCGCCCGCGGTGCTGAAAGCCATGCGTCGCCCCGCGCATAATGAGAAGACTTTGCAACGGCTCGCGCGCTGGCGCGAGATCTGCCCCGACCTCGCCATCCGCTCCACCTTCATCGTCGGCTTCCCCGGCGAGACGGAAGCCGACTTCCAGATCCTGCTCGACTGGCTGAAGGAGGCCAAGCTCGCCCGCGTCGGCTGTTTCAAGTACGAGCCCGTCGCCGGCGCGCCGGCCAACGCCATCGAAGCGGTCGTACCCGACGAGGTGAAGGAGGAGCGCTGGCACCGCTTCATGGCCGCCCAGCAGGAGGTGAGCCGCGACTTGATGGCCGCCAAGGTCGGCCGCAGCATCGACGTCATCATCGACGAGGTCGACGCCGAAGGCGCGATCGGCCGCTCGCAATGGGACGCGCCCGAGATCGACGGCTCGGTGTTCCTCAACGGCGCCACCGATCTCGCCCCCGGCGACATCGTCAAGGCCACCGTCACCAACGCCGACGAATACGACCTGTGGGCCGAGCCCCTCTTACCGGGCAAGCCGCAGTGACCGACCTCGCCGCAAGGCTGGTCGGCACGTGGCGGTTGGAGAGCTGGTCGCTGGTGTACGAGGACGGCCGGCCGCCGGAATTTCCGCTGGGAGAAGATGCCGTCGGCTACCTGATGTACACGAGCGACGGCCACGTCAGCGCCGCGCTCGCCCGTGCCAACCGGCCGCCGCTCGATGTCACCAGCCCGGCCGGCAAGGCGCAGGCCTTCGACGCATTCTTCGGCTATGCCGGCCGCTTCGAGGTGCGCCAGGACGCCGTCGTGCACAAGATCGACTTCGGCACGAACCCCGCTCTATCCGGTGTTAACTCGCTGCGCCAGGTCGAGCTCGACGGCGAGCGCCTCATCCTCACCGGTGCCGATTTCTCGGCCGGCTCGCCGCGCTCCCACCGCATCCTCTGGCGGCGCGCGTAGTTGTCATCCCGGGCCTTGCGCTGTTTGTTGCCTCCCCCTGGAGGGGGGAGGTTGCAACGCCACGAGCTTAGCTCGCTACGATCAAGCGATCGCCAGGTGCATCAGGCGAGCTAAGTTCGATGGCGTTGCTGGTGGGGGTGTACTTGTCGAGCTGCTGCCGGTCACCCCCACCTGATGCGTCCAGCGCTTGGCCCGGCCGTCAATACTTGCATCTCCGGCGGCGATGGCCGGACCAAACCGCGGACGCATCTTCCTCCCCCCTCCAGGGGGAGGCAAAACCGAGCCGGGATGATCTGGCACCCTCACATCACCTGCCGCAGCAGGGCGACGGTCGCCAGCCCCGCAAGGATCGCCAGCAGGTCGTTGCCGCCGGCCTTCACCACACCGGCGGTCGCCACTACGGCGGCGCTTTCCGGCACTCCGCCGCGCAGCAGGGCCGGCGCCATGATGCCCATCAGCACGGCGATCGGGATGGCGTTCAATGCCGCATGCACGCGCGGCGTGATCGGGACGAACCGCATCAGCCAGAAGCCACCGCCCCGGCACATGGCGGCCGCCAGCGCCATCACCGCGAGAATGGTGAGCGTGTCATAGCTTGCGGTCATGCATCACCGCTCCAATCAGCGCGCCGACCACGCCCGCCACCGCGATCGCCCACGCGCCGCCGCCCATCCGGTCGACCAGAATGGCCACCGCTGCCGCACCTGCCGCCGGCGCCAGCAGCGCGCGGCCCCGCCACATGAAGGCGACGGAGGACGCACAGAACAACACGAGGATGGTGTCGAGACCGAACACGCGTGGATCGCCCAGCTTGTGGCCGATCGCATAGCCAATCACGGTCGCCACCACCCATCCCGCGTAGCTGACCACGCCGGAGCCCAACAGCAGGGCCCCGTCGTCCATGCCTCTTGCCTTCTCGCGCATGGCCAGCACGAAGCTGCCGTCGACCAGGAAGAACAGCGACAGCGCGGCCCTGCCGATCGGCAGACCGCCGAGCCACGGCCGCAGCGCCGCACCCATCAGGAAGTAACGCGTGTTCATCATCAGCACGGTGAAGAACACCGGCAGCAGCGCCAGCGTCGTGTGCCACATCTGCAGCACGGCCATCTGCGCCGTGCCGGAAAACACGGTGGCGCTCATCACGGCCGCGTCTAGCATGCCGAGCCCCGCTTGCCGCGCCAGCACGCCGAAGGCGATGCCGTACACGAATGAGCTGGCGCCGAACGCCAGCGACAGCAGCGCGCCGTGCCGGAAGCCGGCCCACGTGAAGGGAGGGGAAGCGACGGAGGTTTCAGTCACGTCTGCAGCGGATCAATACGGCATGGCCCTGCACCACCTGTAGCCGGCCGCCTTGAGTGCCGTACATGTGGCCGCAGCGGAGGCCTTGGTGCCCGGTTCGCCGATCAGCGTCCGGTAGTAGGCGCCCTTGGCTCCGAGGCTGACCTGCTCGACGTTCATCCTGAGAGAGCCGAGCAGTTGCGGATGCTTGGTGGAGGTATCAGCAAAGGCCCTGAGCGCATCAGGCTGGTCATCGCAGGTAATGAACACGCTGATGAACTGCTTGCCGGCCTTCGGCAACAGGCGCTCGGTTGCCGGTGAGCACTTGGCCGCCGCGCTCCCGGCCAGCGCCATGCATGCGAGCAGCAGCGCGCTCGCACCCGCAATCCTCTTCGGACCAGAGTCCCATGTCCGCCCCCAGACCTTCCCTGCCGACAGCTTACACTAGTGCGATGGTTCGCAAATGCCGACCGACATCGCGGCTTGGCAAGCCTCGGCATTTGCGAGCCCGAATCGCACTAGCAAACAATAAGTAGGCTAGTGTCCCTTCTGTCTCCGAATTGCTGACAGACCAGTGCGGCAAAGGGGGCGGCAATTCGGAGACAGGAAACTATCCGCCGCGGAAGCCGAGAGCCACCACGTACAGCTCCGCCGATTCCGCCCGGCTGGCCGGCGGCTTCACGTGCTTGACCCTGGCGAAGTTGCGTTTCAGCAGGTCCAGCAGCTCGCGCTCGGTGCCGCCCTGGAACACCTTGCACACGAAGGCGCCGCCCGGGGTCAGCACCTCGCAGGCATAGTCGGCGGCAGCTTCCGCCAGCCCCATGATGCGCAGATGGTCGGTGCGGGCATGGCCGGTGCCCTGCGCCGCCATATCCGACAGCACGATGTCGGCGCCGCCGTCGCGCAGCATGGCCTTCAGCCTGCCCGGCGCCGCCTCGTCCATGAAGTCGAGCTTGACGAACTCCACGCCTGCGATCGGCTCCATGTCGAGCAGGTCGATGGCCACCACCTGGCCCTTGCCTTCCACCGCCTTGACCCGCTCGGTCGCGATCTGGCTCCAGCCGCCGGGTGCCGCACCGAGATCGACGACCCGCTTGCCCGACTTGAGCAGGCGCTCCTTGTCGTCGATCTCGATCAGCTTGTAGGCCGCCCGCGAGCGGTAACCCTCGCGCTGTGCGGCGGCCACATACGGGTCATTCAGCTGGCGCTCCAGCCAGCGTTGCGACGAGCTGGAGCGCTGCAGCGTCTTCTTGACACGCACCTTGAGCTGGCGCTGTCCGCCGAGCTTGCTGCCCTTTTGTTTGGCCATGTCCGATTCGCTCTGTGCTGTAGCCCATAAGCGAGCATGACGGCAGGCCTTGTCAACGTTGGCTGCCCGTCCCGTGCGACGTGTACGTGGATGGTACACCCCGTCATGCTCCCGCCCCGCCCCGACTCAGCTAGGGCTCGTGGTCCGGTGCGAGCCAGGGGGACCAGCCATGCCCAAATATTCTTACGGCGAATTGCAACGATCCTACACAGAGCTGTGGAAGGCCATGCAGATCCCTGCGGGCGTCCGGGTGCAGGCCACGGATGCTCGCGTGCGCGCCATCGCCGACGCCAAACCACGCTACGACCAGGTTGCCAATGCCACCGGCGTGCCCTGGTATGTGATCGGCATGATCCACGAAATGGAAGGTGGAATGAATTTTGCGACCCACCTTCACAACGGCGACCCGTTGACCGCTCGTACGGTGCACGTCCCCTCCGGGCGCCCGCCCACCGGCATTCCTCCGTTCCAGTGGGAGGACAGCGCCGTCGACGCGCTGGCGATGGAGGGCTTTTCCGCGGTCAAACTATGGATCGTCGAGCGCATCGCCTACCAGCTCGAGGCTTACAACGGCTGGGGCTATCGCTCGCGCGATACCGGCGTCAACACGCCCTACCTGTGGAGCGCCACCAGCAACTACCGAAAAGGCAAGTTCGTCCGCGATGGTGTGTTCGATGCGAACGCCGTGAGCGGGCAAATCGGCGCCATGGCATTGCTGCGGCGCCTCATCGATGTAGCCGGCATCAACGTCCCAGCTAGAGGAGGACGTGCCCCTTCCCGACGCCGTGCCGCTGCCAAGCGAAACCGATCTCATCGTGCAGCCCTTTCCGGGCGTGGTGGTGCGTCTCAATCATCCCGATCCGGCCGTGGTCATGGTGCTGCAGCGGCGGCTCAATCAGCTTGGCTGCTGGTCTAAGGTCGACGCCCGCGGCAAGACGGTTCCGCTCGACGTGGACGGTGATTTCGGGGATCTCACAGTCGCAGCCGTGAAGCTGTTCCAGGCGCGCTCGCTGGACGGTGAGGGCCTGCCGCTGTCGGTTGACGGCGTGGTTGGCCGCACGACCTGGGCCGCACTCTTCGGCACACCGAGTGTTGCGCCGGTCGCCGCGACCACGCCACCCAATAATCTGCTGCAGCAGTCATCAATGTGGCGGCGAGTGAGGAGCAACAGCACGTCCGCGAGATGCCGTTGGGCTCCAACCGCGGACCTCGCGTGGACCAGTATCTGCGCGCCGCCGGCATAGATCCCAGTACGGGCAGCTATCCCTGGTGCGCCAGTTTTATTGTGTGGTGCTTTGACAACGCCGCGCGCCAGCTGGGCCTTGCCTCTCCCGTGCCGCGCACGGCAGGCGTCCACGACATGTGGCAGAAGGCGGGCCGGGCCGGCTTTCGGCGGATTCCCTACGAGGCCGCTATCGGCGATCCGGGCCAGGTGCAGCCGGGTCACGTGTTTTTCATCGACGCCGGCCAGGGGCACGGACACACGGGCTTGGTGGTCGGCCGCGAGCGGCAATGAGTTCCAGACCATCGAGGGCAACACCAACGAGCTGGGCGGCCGCGAGGGTATTGGGGTGTTTGCTCGCATCGCGTCCGGTGCGCCAGGCGACCCTTGGATTCGTCGAGTTCGCCGCGCGCTGATCGGGCTTGGCAAATGCCAACGACCGGCATCGCGGGCGGTCGCAAGGTAGCGGCAGCCGTAGGTGGCTGGCGAACGGCGACAATGGTGTCGTCCGCCGCCCAATCAAGGGAGTACCAGTCATGAGGACCATCGTATCTGCCCTGGTTGTCCTGTCGGTTCTGGTTAGCGTTGCAGCCCCTGCAAGCGCGGCCTGGAACACCAAAACCTTCTGGGATGATCTGTCGCGCTCCGCCCAGTAAAGCGGACGCCAGATTGCGCCCTCGCCCATAGCGTGGAGATACGACCATGCGCTGCTTCCTGGCTTGGCTGTCGGCCCTCATCGTCCTCTTGATCTGTGCTGAGGCACAGGCCGGAAAGCATGCCGCGTTGATTGCGGGCAGCGCGGCTCTCCCGAGCGCGGCGCCGCTCGACACTCCACGCAGCGATGCGGCAGCCGAGGCGGCCGCATCGCACAGGCTCGGCTTTCGGGCAGGCGACATCGAGACCAGCCTCATTCTGCTCAACGTCTGCCTCGACCATTCCCTGGAGCGCAACCTCGCAACCTCACGCCTTGAGGTCGAATGCGACCTGCTTGCAGAAAACGGCGATGCCTCGGGCGCCGAACTTCATGCCGCGCGCGTGACGAGCTAGATGCCGAGCGCCCCTGTCGACGCCGACCAGATCCGGTAGCGCCACAGGCCTGCCCAGCAGCGGTCAACCGAGATGCTGGTCAGTATTCTGCTCGCCGAGCGACCAGAGCAACATCGGACAGCGGATGAGCTATGGCCGACGCGGGGTCGCCGGCCGCGCAGAAGTCCGCCGCCTGGCGCGTGGCGTTTAGCTACGTTGCATCATTAACTGCCCCTAAAGGATGGATCGTCATTCTGCTGAGTTATGGGCCTGCGTCATCGCGCTGGCGTGGCGCCAGCCCATGTTCCAGCCAGGCCGGTCACAATGAGTCAAACCGTCAGCAAGGATTTGCCAGCTGCGGCGCCGGAGGCGCTGTCTGAGCGGGCCTCCGAGTCGCCTGAAGTTTCGGCTGGCATCGCGCATACGGCTGCGCAGATCGGCCGTCTGGAGCGCCTCCGACAGGAGTTCGAGGCAAACGCAGCCAAGGCGCCGGCACTGCGGACCTTCCAGGAAGGACGCCTGCGCCAGCTCAAGGCCCGCTCCGCCGAGATCGTCAGCGAGCTGGCCGTCGCCCGCGCCAACCGCGACGCGGCCCAGAAGGCACTCGCACGCGTCGAGCCGATGGCGAGCTCGGGCAGCATTCCTGCCGGGACGCCGGAACGCTACCGGCGCGATGCCCAGGTGACCGCCGAGACCTATACCGCGATCGAGCATCGCCTGGCGGCGCTGCAGGTGGAGCTGAAGGCGGCAGAGTCGGGCACCTTCATCGGGGATACCTACAACGACCAGCCTCGTTCCGCCCAGCGCATCGACGAGATCGGCCAGCGCCTGAACGAGCTCAACGCCGATCTGCGCGATCGCGACACGCGCATGATCACCTTGCGCAAGGAGCTGACCCAGGAAGAGAAGCGGCTCGGCGAGAGAGCCGAGGCCGTGCTGACCACGCCTGTCGCCGCCACCGTGTGGGAGGTTCTCACCTCTCCCGGCGAGGCGGTGGTGCGTGGCCAGGACCTCGTACGCCTGCTCGACTGCTCGGGCACGGTCGTCACCGCAGGCGTCAGCGAGTCGGTGTACAATCGCCTGCATATCGGCCAATCGGGTCTTTCGTTCTGCGCGGCGAGAGCGACGTGCATGCCGGCCAGATCGTCGGCCTGACCGGCGTCGCCTCGGCGCCAGCCAACCTCGCCATCCAGCCGAGCGCGCTGTCCAAGGAGCCCTATCGCGTGACGGTGCGGCTCGTGGACAACGATCCCACCGAGGGCTGCAAGGTGGGCCGCACCGGCCGCGTGACGTTCGGCCAATGAGCCCCGCGGCCAGCATCCTGATCGAGGCGCTGGCGCCGAGCTTCCTGGTTCTCGGCGCCCTGCTGGTCGCGCTGCCCTGGCTCGATCCACGCGACGAGCGTGTGCGCTCGGCCATGGTGGTCGTGCTGGTCGTCCTGCTCTGGCGCTACATGTTCTGGCGCTGGCTCTCGACGCTGCCCGCGCCGGCAATCTCGCTCGACTTCGCCGTCGGTGTTCTGTTCGTCATGATCGAGACGCTGGCCGTGATCGGCTCGACCATCAACCTGATGTTCGCATCGCGCATCAAGGACAGGTCGGCGGAGGTCGATGGCAATGCCGCCTGGCTGGCCAGCCAGCCGCGGCAGCCGCTCGTCGACGTCTTCATCTGCACCTATAACGAGGAGCAGGCCATCCTGGAGCGCACCATCATCGGGGCGCTGTCGCTCGACCATACCGACAAGCGCGTGTGGGTGCTCGACGACGGACGCCGCGAATGGCTGCGCGAACTCGCCAGCCAGCTCGGCGCCAACTATCTCACTCGCACCAGCAGCGCCAATGCCAAGGCCGGCAACATCAACAACGGCCTGCTGCACGTCGCGAGCCTCGATCAGCCGCCCGATTTCGTCGCCATCCTGGATGCCGATTTCGTGCCGATGCCAAACTTCCTCGATCGCACGCTGCCGCTGTTCCGCGACCGGGACGTCGGCATCGTCCAGACCCCGCAGCACTTCATCAATCCCGACCCTCTGCAGAACAATCTGGCGGCCACGCGCGTATGGCCCGACGAGCAGCGCTATTTCTTCGACGTCGTCATGGCATCCAAGGACGCCTGGGGTGCCGCCTTCTGCTGCGGGACCTCCTCCGTCATCCGCTTCCCTGCCCTGTGGAGCATCGGCGGGATGCCGACCGGATCGGTCACGGAGGACTATCTCCTGACGCTGCGCCTGAAGGCCGACGGCTACCGCACCGTCTACCTCAACGAGCGTCTTTCGCTCGGCCTCGCGCCCGAAGGCATCAAGGAATACATCACCCAGCGCAGCCGCTGGGCGCTGGGATTTGCGCAGATCTGCAGCGGTCCGCTCGGACCGCTGCGGCCCGGCAACGGCTTGTCGCTGATCGACCGCATCAGCCTGATCGACACCTTTCTCTACTGGTTCGCCAGCTACGCCTTCCGCGTGTTCGGCATCATCATTCCGATCCTCTACTGGCTGCTCGACGTCCGCTCCGTGCAGGCCGACGTCGTCACCACACTCGCCTACTTCTTCCCGAGCTTCATGGCGCAGATCATCATCGTGGGCTGGATGTCGCAGAGCCGCATCGTGCCCGTGATGTCTGACGTGTCCCAGCTCTTGGGTGCATCCGCGATCCTCAAAGCCATGACCATCGGCCTGTTCTGGCCCAAGGGCCACAAGTTCCAGGTCACGGCCAAGGGCGGTGACCGCAGCAAGCGCTCCGTGCAGTGGTCTATGCTGATCCGCTTCGGGCTCTACCTCCTGCTCACCATCGCCGGCGTGATCTGGGCGTTCTTCTTCGAGGACGGCACCAAGCTGCGCGACTCGAGCGCGCTGTGCCTGTTCTGGAGCTGGTACAACATCGTCATCCTGACGATCGCCTGCGTCGTTTGCATCGAGGAGCCGCGCCTGCGCACCGCCGAGCGCGTTACGGCCAACGAGCACGCCGATATCCGCTTCAGCGATGCGACGCAGAGCTTCGCCGTGCGCGACATCTCCATGTCGGGCATGCTGCTGGCCGGCCTCGCGCCGGGCGGGCTCGGCTCGCAAGTGACCGTCTCGATCGCCGGACTGTCGCTACCCGCCACGGTGGCGCGCATCAAGGCCGGCGAGTTCGCGGTGAGCTTCGACAACAGCGCCGCCCTCAAGCCCGATCTGATTCGGCTCATCTATTCAGGGCGCTACAGCGCACAGGTCAGCCGCGTGCGGCCGGTCAAGGTCGTCAGCGCAATCCTCAGCCGCATCGGTCGATAGACAAACGACAGCCGACACCGCACCGGCACGGGAACGCTACACGGTAAAAAAAAGGGAACCCAATTGCGCGTCCGGCGTTTCCCAAGTTGGCGATTTTGCGTACCAGGAAGGATCTGGCTTCGCCCCGTCGGTCCTGGCATCTACGGTAATAACGAGGAAGCCATCGAAATTCCTGCACAATCAGCAGTTAACGTTTGGTAAGGCTCCCTGACTACTGTGGAAAAAGCGTTCTCCGAGGTTGTCGCAAGCGCGCGAGGGGCGTCTTGTGGCAGGCACACGGCAGGAGAGGACACATGTTGTTGGCCTTTGCGGCGGGTGGCTTGATAGGGCTGTTGCTGGGGTTTTGGTTTCGAGTGCCGGCGTTGGTCGCGGCCTCGGTGGTGGCTGCTGCGGTCATTCTTTTCACCGCGCCGTTCCAGGGATTTGGAGCGATGCTCACCGTGGCCATAACGTTCGCGTTTCTCGGCGTGCTTCAGGCCGGCTATTTCGCGGGTCTTGTACTGTCTTGCGTTTGGACGAGGGCCAAGCTTTCGGCTCACAATCGTTCCGTGCTCGCCAACAATGAGCTGCTCGTTCAGAGCAGGGTTCGGGCGCGCTGAAATCTGCTCGGTTTTGAGGCACGTAAAATGCTGCCTCGCAAGATTGCTCAGTCTCGATGCACGGCCATAATGGCGTTCGCGAGCACAACTAGGTCGAGCCAGATCGACCAGCGCCGGACATAGTAGCGGTCGATGGCCAGTCGGCCGCCGTGACCGGCGTGGCGTAAGCTGATCAATCCCGGCCTCGCGGCGAAGTAGACTTGAGCGCGGCGTCCTTGACCATCAAGATCGCGGACCCGCAGCGGCCGGGGGCCAACCAAGCTCATGTCGCCGCGCAGTACGCTGAAAAGCAGCGGTAAGCGGTCCAGTCTGGAGTCGTGCAAGATGCGAAGACACGCGCGCACCCAGTAGCTGGCATGCTCCTCCGGCAGGGTGCCAAATGTATAGCTTGTGAAAGCACGGCCATTGAAGCCGACGTAGTCCTCGCTGTCGAAGATGGCGCGTCCGGCGTGGGTGCGCAGCGCCGTGATCATCAGGACGGTCGGTGCCAGCAGCACGAGCGCCATAAGCGCAATGACGACGTCCATACTGCGCTTTGCGGCGCCGCCTACCGGACGATGGCGGGCAATGCCACGCAAGTGACCGGGATAAGAGCCGTGCCGGTAGCGATCAAGTGTGGACCCACTGAAAGGCGTGACGGCGTCGGCATGCGCGTCAACGCCTGCACCGGCCCTCGTCCTGCTCATACGAAACGCCGCGACTGACGATCGCGCCCTGCGAACAGCTAAACTACTTGAATTTTTCCACTATCCCGAAATCTGGAGCGACGCGAAAGGATCCAAAAGACACTCGCTAGGTCAATCTTGACCGATCGGCCGCGGCATTGGTCCGGCTGGATCAGTGGCAGTCGGTTCGGTGGTAGCACTGGTTCTCCACACGCAAGAGTGCGTGACGTTGGGCCTGCGATCTGTCTACCGATGCGACGTGGCGCGCGAATGACGGCTTTATAGCCGTTCTTTGTCAAAACGAGCCGCAGCCCCCCAACCGACCATGCTCTCCATCCCGCTCGTATCAGCCCTGGTCCTTGACCCACGCCAGGATGTGCTGGGCCACGCCCACCAGCTCTCCCTTCTGATTGACGATCTTTATTTCGCTGCGAGACCGCCGTTTGACGGGATCGATCTCGGTGATTGTGTAGGTGAGGGTCACGGTGTCGCCAATGAAGACTGGACCGAGGAAGCGCACCTTGTCGTAACCGAGTGAAACCGCCGTCTCGTCGCCGGCGATGCCGTTGCACTTCTCGATCATCAGTGTGGAGCAGGTCGAGGCAAAGCCCAGCATCAGCACGCCATGCGCAATACGTCTGCCGTACTTGGAGCGCGCCATGTACTGTTCGTTGACGTGGTTGACCGCGAAGTCTCCGGTGATGCCGGCGAACAGATAGATGTCGGTCTCGCCGACGGTCTTGGCGAAGGAAACAGTGTCACCGGGCTTTACGTAGAACTCTGGCATGGCGAGTTTTCTCCCTGATCCGCACTGGCGGCGGCGGTTGCTGGCTGAAAGGATGCGAGCGAATTTGCGTCGCGGGCGGCGCCTCTTATCGGCTGGACAGCTTGATGACCTTGGCGTCGGCGAGTGCCGCGATCTCCGCGGTATCGAGGCCAAGCTCACTCAGTATCTCTTCCGTTTGTGCGCCCAGCTGCTGCGGCGGCAGCCGTACCTCGGCGGTTTCGCCGTCATAGCTGATGGGGTGGTTGACCAGGGTGACGGGCGCGCCGGTCTTGCCGGCGCCGGGCACGGTCACCAGCGACTTCATGTGCTTGACCTGCGCGTCTTCGGCGATCTGCGCGTAGCCCTGCACCGGTGCATGCCAGATCTTCAGGGGCTCCATGCGCGCAACCCACTCGGATGTTGTGGCCGTCTTCAGCCGCAGCGCGATCAGGTCCGTGATCTCGTCTTGGCGGCTCCAGGTGTCCTTGTCGGTGAATGTTGCCAGGCGCGGCTCGCCGAGCACTTCCGCCAGCACGTTCAGCGGCGACAGCGACAGGGCAAGGTAGCCATCCTCGGTGGCATAAACCCCGTAGGGGGCCGCGTAGTACCAGCCGGCGACATGGCGAAAGGCCTGCGTCACCTGCGGTCTCGTCGGCGAGTTGGCCCATGCCACCAGCAACTCGGCCTGCAGGTCGAGGGCCGCCTGCATCAAGCTGGCATCGACCCGGCAGCCTTGCCCGCTCCGCTGCCGACGCACGATCGCCGCCAGTATGCCCATGGCGAACAGCGCGGCCCCGTGGTGATCGATGACCGATGCGCCGGCGGGTCGCGGACCAGTCGCAGCCTGGCCAGTGATGGCCATCATGCCGAACAGAGCCTGGGCGAGCAGGTCCTGGCCGGGCTTCTCGACGTATGGGCCATCGGGCCCATAGCCCGACGCCGCGGCGTAGATCAGCCCCGGCTTGCGCGCCTTCAGCGCTGCGTAGCCGAGGCCCAGCTTATCCATCACGCCGGGCCGGAAGTTCTCCGCCACGACATCGGCCGTATCGATCAACCGTAGCGCCAGCTCGCGGCCCTTGGCCGACTTCAGGTCGATGGCGATGCTGCGCTTGTTGCGGTTGGCGCACAGGTGCAGCCCACTCTGCCCATCATGCCAGATGTCACCGCCGCTCCAGTGGCGCTGCCAGGCGCCCTCGTTGTTCTCGATCGAGATGACGTCAGCGCCGAGATCGCCCAGCGCCTGTATTCCCATCGGCCCGAGCAGGAAGTGATTGAAGCTGACGACCCGGATACCCTTCAGCAGGTCAAGCATGGCGCTGGCGTTCCTCGATTGTCGGCAACTGGTTGCAAACAGGCTCAGGCACTAAGGGCGCGTTGCATCGCGGCGATGCCATGTTGGATCTCATTTGCCTTGCTCCGACGTGTTGGAGCCTGCGTTAGGAAGAAGCGGACCACCGCGCCATTCTTCAATCGCACCATCGGAATGAGAAACCCCTCGCCATCCCAGTTGGCAGCGATGTCTCGGATCTCATCGAAACGAATGCTTCGCCACAGACGGCCGAATGTAAAGAAGTCGATGACGCGTCTTTCCCAATCGATCTCCGTTCTCGACCACAAACACTCGAGAAATAGCAGCGAGGTGCCGGTCGCGGCAGCCAGGACCAGAAATGCGAAAGCGGGCTCCGCCACGCTGCCTCGCAACCCGCGCAGGATCAACCAGCTCAAAACCACGATCAGGGCCACGGCCAGAAAATTGCCCGGAGCACATGGCTTGCGTGCAAGCAGGCCCCAGGGATACTCCTCTATGTCCATCAACCGGTCCCCGGCTATGTCCATCAGCTGAGTCTCCGGCCGGACGCCCTGCGCCAGGGCTCCCGTCACGAACAGCGCGGACGTCATACTACCCCTCTGCGGTCGTCCCTTCCTTCCAGTCAGAATTGGCCGGGGAAATGGCATGCCGCAAAGTGCCCCGGCTGATGCTCGACCACCGGCGGTATCACATCGGCACAGACGGCTTTGGCGATCGGGCAGCGCGTGCGGAAGCGACAACCCGACGGCGGGTTGAGCGCGCTTGGCGGCTCGCCCTGCAGCGGCAGACGCTTGCGGCGCTTTTCCACCGCGGCATCGGGAATGGGCACCGCCGAAATGAGATAGCGCGTGTAGGGGTGCAGGGGCTTGGCAAACAGCTCGTCGGCGGGTGCTACCTCGGCGACCTTGCCGAGATAGAGCACAACCACGCGATCGGATATGTGACGCACCACCGCCAGATCATGGGCGATGAACAGATAGGTGAGACCGAACCGCTCCTGCAGGTCGATCAGCAGATTGATGATCTGGGCCTGGATGTTGACGTCGAGAGCCGAGATCGGCTCGTCGGCGATGATGAAATCCGGCCGCACGGACAGCGCCCGCGCAATCGAGATGCGCTGCCGCTGGCCGCCGGAGAACTCGTGCGGATAGCGTTGGGCGGCGTTTGGGCTCAATCCCACCACATCGAGCAGCTCGCCGATGCGCTTCTGCGTGTCGGCCTCGGAGTTCGTGATGTGGTGCACCCGCAGCGGCTCGCCGAGGATGTCGGCAACGGTCATGCGCGGATTGAGCGAGGCGTAAGGGTCCTGGAACACCATCTGCATGTGGCGGCGCAGCGGCCGGATGCGCGATTGCGCGGCGTGGGCGATGTCCTGCCCATGGAAGATGACCGAGCCGGCGGTTGGCTCGTGAATGCGCGCCACCACCCGCGCCAGGGTGGATTTTCCGCAGCCGGACTCGCCCACCAGCCCAACCGTCTCGCCCTGCGCGACGTCGAGATCGACGCCATCGACGGCGTGTACGATCTCCCTGCGGCCGAAGAAGCTGGTCTTGGGAAGCGGGAAATGCTTCACCACGCCGCGCAATTGCAGCATGCGCTCGCCGCGCTCGAGCTTGGCGCCGGCTCCGTGGTCGATGCCGGCCTTGGCCTGCGCTGGCGCTGTTGCTCGGGTCGAAGGCGGCGGCAGGGCATCGCCGGCTTGCGTCACCCAGCAGCGCGACTTGCGGCCAGGCTCCAGCTCGACGAGGTCCGGGTGCTCGGTGCACTTGGCGATGCGGAACGGGCAGCGCGGGGCAAACCGGCAGCCCGCCGGATGCGCCATCGGATCGGGCGGCGCGCCCTCGATGGTGACGAGCCGGCGCTGTCCCGGCACGTGCCGGTCGATGCGCGGCACCGCATTGATGAGGGCCCAGGTGTAGGGATGGCGCGGATCGGACAGGATGGCCTCTGTCGGACCCTCCTCCACCACCTCGCCGGCATACATCACCACGACGCGCGCGCACACGCTGGCGATCACGCCGAGATCGTGGCTGATCAGCACGATCGCTGTGTTGAAATCGCGATTGAGCTCGGCGATCAGGTCGAGGATCTGCGCCTGGATGGTCACATCGAGCGCGGTGGTCGGCTCGTCGGCGATCAGCAGTGAGGGTTCGTTGGCAAAGCCCATCGCCAGCATGACGCGCTGGCGCATGCCGCCGGAGAATTGATGCGGGTAGCTGTCGATAGCGCGCTCGGGTGCGGTGATGCCCATGCGGCCGAGCAGGCTGACCGAGCGATCGAGCGCCTGCTGCTCGTCCAGGCGGCCGTGCACCAGCATGGTCTCGGCGAGCTGGCGCGCGATCTTCAACACCGGATTGAGCGACGTCATCGGATCCTGGAACACCATGGCGATGCCGTCGCCACGGATGTTGCGCAGCTCCTCCTGGCCCATCTTGACGATGTCGCGGCCCTGGAAGCGGATCTGCCCGCCGACGATGCGCGCCGGATCCTCGAGCAGGCGGATCAGGGACAGTGCGGCGACCGTCTTGCCCGATCCCGATTCGCCGACGATGCCGAGCGTTTCGCCGGCCGCCACCGAGAAGCTGATCCCATCCACCGCGCGCACGACGCCGGCGTCGGTGAAAAACTGCGTGCGCAGATCGCTGACTTGGAGGATCGGCTCGGCGTCGGCCTGGGCGGATACGCGCGCTGCCGGAACGGGCTCTTGCATGTGTCTCACCGCCGCCGCGACTTGGGGTCGAGCCAGTCGCGTATGCCGTCGCCCAGGAAGTTGAACCCGACTACGATGGTGAGGATGGCGAGGCCCGGGAATGCCGCCACCCACCACTGCTCGATCAGCTCGCGCCCCTCCGACACCATCGACCCCCATTCTGGCGTGGGCGGCACGACGCCGAGGCCCAGGAAGGACAGGCCGGCGAAGGTGATGATGGCATTGCCGATGTCGAGCGTCACCAGCACGATCAGCGGTCCGATCGAATTCGGGAGGATGTGGCGGACCAGGATGCGCGCGGGGCTCAAGCCCACCACGACGGCCGCCTCGACGTATTCCTGCGAGCGCTGCACGATAATCAGGCTGCGCGCCAGGCGTGCG
Source organism: uncultured Alphaproteobacteria bacterium (assembly GCA_963840445.1). GTDB lineage: Bacteria > Pseudomonadota > Alphaproteobacteria > Rhizobiales > Hyphomicrobiaceae > AWTP1-13. Next base: position 125,701 of record CAWIZC010000021.1, read on the forward strand.
AACTTCGGCCACCACACCACCAGCATGGCGATGATGGTGTTGACCGCGCCGATGCCGAGCGCGGCGGCTATGGCCAGCGCCAGGATGATCGGGGGAAAGCACAGCACCAGGTCGGTGATGCGCATGATCAGCTCTTCGATCTTGCCGCGCGCATAGGCGGCAATTCCGCCGACCAGCGTGCCGAAAGCAGCGGCGAGCATCACAACGATGACGCCGGTGGTGAGTGATATGCGCGAACCGTACAGGAGGCGGGCAAACACATCCCGGCCGAGCGCGTCGGTGCCGAGCCAATTGTTGGCCGATGGCGGGCGCAGGCGCTGGGTGACATCCACGACATCGGGCGCATGCCGGGCGAGCACTGGAGCAAAGATCGCCACCGCAACCCAGGCCAGAATGATCAGGGCGCCGAGACTCGCCAAGCCATACCGCCTGAGCCACCGCCGTCGCTTGGACGGGACTGCTTCGAATGCAACAGGCGTGACGGTGGCCGTAGCGTTCATCGCACGACCCGCGGATCAAGAAGCGCGTAGCTGATGTCGATCAGCAGATTGATCAGCAGGTAGGTGATCGCAACCACCAGCGTGATGCCCATGATGGCTGGAAAATCGAGCGCCGCTGCACTGCGGAAGGTGTAACGGCCGAGCCCCGGCCAGGAAAAGATCGTCTCCGTCATGACGGCGCCGGTCAGCAGGTTGGCGTAGGCCAGGCCGCCCAGCGTCACGACCGGAATCAATGCGTTCGGCAGCACGTGTCCCCAGACGATGCTGCCCTCCTTGAGCCCCTTGGCGCGCGCGACCCGCACGTAGTCTTGTTGCATGCTCTCCAGCATGCTTGCCCGCGTTGTGCGGGTAATGAGGCCGAGCGTGGCGGCGGCCAGCACGATTGAGGGCAGCGCGAGATGCGCCAGCGCATCGCCGAACGTGCTCCAGTCACCCCGCAACACGCTGTCGACCAGATACAACCCCGTGATCCGTTCCGGCGGGAAAGCGATGGTGTCGAGGCGGCCTGGACCGGGGGCGACCTGCAGGCCTCCGTAGAAAATCGCGAGCACGATGAAGGCCAGCCAGAACGTCGGTGCTGAAACACCGGCCAGCGAGATGAAGCGGGCAACATGATCGATCCAGCTGTCGCGCCGAACCGCAGCCAGCACGCCAAGCGGCACACCGAGCACCACCGACAAGAGGAAGCCTGCCGTGGCAAGCTCGATGGTCGCCGGTGCGTAGCTGATGATGTCGTCGAGCACGGGCCGCTGCGAGGCAATCGAGATGCCGAGGTCGCCGTGCAGCAGTCCCTTCAAAAAGATCAGGTAGCGCTCCCACAGCGGCAGATCGAGGCCCCATTTGGCGCGGAAAGCCGCAAGGAATTCCGGGTTGGAGGCGGCCAGGTCGCCAAGCTGGGCGAGGGCTGGATCGCCCGGCACGGTATTGGCAATCAGGAAAATCACCAGCGTGGCAAGAACCGCCATCACCACGGAAGCGGCGAGACGCGAGACGACGTAGCGGAACATTTCTCTACTGTCCCGATTCCAAAGTTTGCATGACCTCGCCGCTCGCCTCCCGAGCGAACTTACGAAGCAAAAGGGACACTAGAATCGTGAATGTGCTAGTGTGATTCAGATCGAGGAATTCGCTCCGAACCATGCCGGCAACTCCGGCGAATTTCTCGATCAGGACGTCCTCCCAAAAAGCTTGTTCTGCGCCATCTCGACGGACGGCGGGGCGGCGTATTCTACCGTCGATGCTCGTCACGACAAGCCCGGACAAGCAGTAAGCTGCGGGTCGAAAGACGGCCGCGCAGGGCGGCCGCCTTCGTCGTCTCGCAAGGGTCACGCCTTCGGCTTCACCCCGTGCAGGTCGAGCATCCAGCCCGAAGCCGTGAGCGGGAAATCGCCAATCGCGTTGCGCACCGCGATCTGGTAGGCGGGCTGGAACAGGATGAAGTGGTTGGCCTGGTCGACCAGCACCTTCTGCCACTCGACCCACAAATCGGCTCGCTTCTTGGCGTCCGGCTCGACGTAGGCCTTGAAGGCGATGTCGTAGGTCTCCTTCGGCACCTCCCAGTGCACGCGCTTGGCGACGCGCTGGACGACGGCGGCAGCCCACAGCAGGTTGTCGACGGCCGGTGGGTTCCAGAACGTCAGGACGCCGCCCTTCGCTTTGCCGCCGGTGAATTCGGTGCGCAGGTTCACTTGATCCATCGGCTTCAAGGTGGCCTTGATGCCGACCCGGGCCAGATCGGATTGGATCTTCTGTCCGAGGTCCTGATAGGTCACGCCCTGCACGGCGGCGTTGCCATAGGCGATCTCGAACTCGAAGCCGTCCGCGAAGCCGCCCTTGGCGAGCAGTTCCTTGGCCTTCGCCGGGTCGTTGCGGAAGCCGATCTGGCGCGCGATTTCCTCGGTTGAGCCCTCAACGCCGATGGGAAGGAAATGTGCCGGGCGCAGGGCCGCGCCGCCCAGCATGGCGTTCTTGATGCCGTCATAGTCGATGGCGTAGCCGATCGCCTGGCGGCATTCCTTGACGCCCAGCGCCTTGTTGAACTCCGGCTCCTGCGTGAGCGCCATATAGACAAAATCCAGGCTCTTCAGCGGGTCGAGCCGGACGTCCTTTTCACTCTTGAGCGAATTGATCTGCTCTGGGATCAGGTTGAACGCCGCATCGATGTCACCGCGACGTATGGCTAGAAGCTGTGCCGCGCCATCGCTGATGTGCCGGATGATCACCCGCTCGAACGGTAGCTTACCCCCCCAGTAGTGCTCGTTGCGCACCAGCTGGATCTGCGCGTTGCGCTCCCAGGCGGCAATGCGATAGGCGCCGGTGCCGGCCGAATTAGCGTTGAGCCAGGGCGTCGCTTTGTCTTTCTCCTTGGCGTCAGCCTCGGCCGAACCGCCTTGGGCTTCCACAACCTTGCGCTCCAGTGCGACGAATTCCGGCGCGCACAGCACGCTGAGAATCGGCTGCTCGGGCACCTTCAGGATGATGTCGAAGGTGCTCTTGTCGACCGCCACCACTTTCTCGATGTTGGCAATGTATTGCGAGGGCTGGTCCTTCAGGTTCATGACGCGCTCGAACGACCACTGCACGTCCTCCACCGTCATCGGCGCACCGGAGGCGAACTTGACGCCATCGCGCAACGTGAAGCGCCAACCCTTGCCGTCGGGTGTCCGATCCCATTTCGTGGCGAGAGACGGCTTGACGTTGATGTAATCGCCGGGCGTCAGGGTGACGAGCGAGTCGTAGGCCGCCGAAACGGTCATCGGCGAGGTGTATTGCGCAAGACGGGCCGGATCGAGCGTGATTGTGTCGCTGATGTCGATGCCGAGCACTAGCGTGTTCTTGCGCGTTTGGGCCAGGACACTTTTTGGCAGTAACCCCGACAACGCTGCGCCGCCTGCGCCCAACAGCTTTGCTACCTGCCGACGACTCAGCCGCTTACCTGCGAATGCCATAACCTGCTTCCTCCGGACTTCGTTGTAAGATGCGCTATTGCGCGAGCGTCAGTTTCGCTCGCCGACGCGGCGAATCCTAGCCAAATTCCGCGCCGGCCATGCCCTGGGCCGTGCCAGAATGGGCGCTCGCCACGTTGGCCCGCATGCGGCAAGGGGAAGCCTCGCTGAAACGCAAGCTTTCTGCTATGCTGAATTGTGGTCAAAGCACAGGCAATCACCATCTTCTCCGTAGAGCCCACCGAATACGGCTGGTCCGTGAGGGATGGCGCCACGCGGTTAGGCTTATTTGTGAGCCAACGGCAGGCACTCGACGATGTCAGGAAACGGCGCGCAGCCCTCAAGGCGAAGGGCCGTGCCAGTTCGGTCGAGGTGACCGGCGAGGAATCGGACGGGCCCCGTGGCCGTCCGCGTCGCCCCTTCGCGCACGGCCGCTGAGCGCGCGACACGCGGAACCTCGTGTCGCGCATGGAAGGACCGGTGCCTGTCGCGAAAGCGCGACGCACGCCCCGCTACAGTGTCATTGCATCGTCAGACGGACGGTTGGTTGTCGGCAACCTTTGTCACGATGGCCGAACCCGCTTCTAATGTGCGATGCACCGGGCATCTGTTCGCAATGTCCTTGAGTTTGGCGGCCATCGCCGCATCGACGCCATTCTCGACGCTGATCACGCGCTCGAAGCGATCGATCTTCCCGGTTCGGCCCTCGGCGGCTTCACCGCAATCCTCGCAGTGATCGACCGGCAGCTTGCCGTGCCTGACGCTCACGGTCAGGCGGCCGAGCGCGAGTTGTTTTTGCTCGGCATAGACCCGGAGCGTGATTGAGGTGCACGCACCGAGCGCCGCTGCCAGATAGTCGTATGGGCTCGGTCCTCCATCCAGGCCGCCCGCCGACACCGGTTCGTCGGTTAGGAGACGATGGCGGCCTGCAACGATTGCGTTCTGGAACTTTCCTGCGCCCGTCTCGGTCACGACGACGCCGTCATGGCGATCCTCGGCGGCGCTCGCTTCCTCCAGCTGGCGCGGGATATATCGTGATGCCCAGGCCACAAGCACATCGGCAGCATAGGCGGCATCCTTGCCGTCTGACAGCAGATGGTCCGCACTGTCGAGGGAGATGAAGCTCTTTGGGTGTTTTGCCGCCCTGAAGATAGTAGTGGCGTGCTCGATGCCGACGATCTGATCGCGAGGAGCGTGCATCACCAGCAGCGCCTTGCGCAGATTGGCGACGTGGCCCTCGATCGCTTGACCTCTTGCGTCCTGCACCAGCTCTCGGCTGATCGGGAAGGTGCGGCCGGCGAGCGTAACGTTGGCGACGCCGTCACGCTCGATATCATCGAGATGCGCCTGGAACTGGTGCAGCACGTGGGCGACATCCGATGGCGCGCCGATGGTGACGACTGCCGTTGCCTCCGGAATGCGATGCGCCGCGCCCAGCACCGCGGCACCACCCAGCGAATGGCCGATGAGAATGGCGGGCGCCTGATGGTGCGCGCGTAAGTGGTCGGCGGCCCGCACCAGGTCCTCGACATTCGAGGAAAAGTTCGTGTTCTGGAACTCGCCCTCGGAAGAGCCAAGCCCCGTGAAGTCGAACCTCAAAACGGCGATGCCGAGAGAAGCCAGTTTCGCCGCGATGTGACGGGCTGCAAAGATGTCTTTTGTGCACGTGAAGCAATGAGCAAACAGCGCATAAGCGCGCACATCGCCCGGCGGCATGTCCAAACGCGCGGCAAGTTCATGCCCGAGACTACCTGTGAAGGTCATACGGATAGTACGCTGGCTCATTACGGCCTCCAGCAGGTCAGGGCACCCGGCCCGTCGCGCAACTCGCAAGATCGCGCGCGACCCCCGTCCTTGTATCAAGTCAAGCCGGCGATTGGGTTAATGCGCGCTAGTTGCGGCGGCGCTCGGCGGCTTCGCGGGTCCAAAGATCCCACGGCCGATGCACCTGGCCTTCGATGGAGGCGACGCAGGCCGCAGCTTCCGCCGCGGTCAGCGCCGTGATCGGGCCAAGGCGCATGGCCTCGGATTGGTAGCGGGCGTTGAGCTCGGCATAGACGGCGCGATAAACGACCAGGGGAATGGACGGCGCCGTCACGGTCGAGCCGTGCCCGCGCATGACGACGATATTTTTTGCGGCCAGCGATTTGGCCAGCGCCCGGCCAAGTTCCGGTGAGCGGATCAGCAGGTCGGTCGCCGGGCCTCCCGCATCGCGAATCTCAAACAGCGGCGCCTCGGTGCCGATGAAGCCTGCCATATGCAACACCGCGCGCAGGCGATGCTCGACTGAGATCGACAGCGGCACGATCGAATGCGAATGGCTGTGCACGACGGCCATCACGTCGGGCCGGGCCGCGTAGATCTCGCTGTGAATGAACCGCTCGAGATAGGGCCGCGGCCCCTTGGGATCGACGGGCGAGCCGTCGAGATGGAATTCGAGGATATCGCCGGCCGTCACGCTGCCGGGCGCCATGTTGCGCGCCAGTAGGAAGTGGTCGGGCTGCTTGTCGTGGCGGACGCTGACATGGCCGAACGCATCCACAACGCCATGGTCGTAGAGAATGTGATTGGCCGAAACGAGATCGCGGATCAGGTCGGGATTCGGGGTCATGTAGGCACTCTCAATTGGCCGGCGGTTGGATACCTGCAATTCGGGCGAGTTCGGCGCTGCGTGCCGCTTCCGCCGCAAGGAAGCTCGCAAAAGCCTCTGCTGTTTCGGTCACCGGCTCGGCGCCGAGTGTCGTCACCTTCTGCACGAGTTCGGGATGCTGCGAGGCTGCCTGTACGGCAGCATTGAGTGGGGCGACTAGGTCGGCTGGCAGGCCCTTCGGGCCCCACAGCGCATACCAGAGCATGAAAGTAAGGCCCGGGAATCCCGCCTCTGCGACGGTCGGCACGGACGGCAACTGCGGCGTGCGCTGCTCGGACATGACCGCGAAGGCGCGCAGGCTGCCGGCCTGGATCTGCTGAAAGGCACTGCCGAGCGGCGCAACCATGAGGGTCGTCTGTCCGCCTATGACGTCGGTCAGGGCGGGCGCGGTCCCGCGATAGCTGACGATCACCGTCTTGACGCCAATGCGGCTGTTGAAACTCTCGCTGGCAAGGTGTCCCATCGCACCAAGCCCTGAATTGGAGAATGTGTGCTTATCGGGGGCGGCCTTCATTTCGGCGGCAAGGGCCTGCAGATCAGCAGGGGTTTTGCCGGGGTGGCCGACGAACACCATCGGCGATGTGGCCAGCCGCGAAATGGGCGTGAAGTCCGCCACGGGATCATAAGGCACCTGCTTCATGACGTGCTTGGCCATCAGATGGATGTCGGCGTTGGTCAGAAACGTCGTGCCATCGGGCGCGGCACGCGCCACCTCGGCAGCGCCCAGCGTGTTGTTGGCGCCTGCGCGGTTTTCTACAATCCAGGTCTGGCCCAGAGTGTCCTTCAGGCGGTCCGCGTAGAGGCGCCCAATGGCATCGATGGCACCACCCGGCGCCGCTGGGACTACCAGGCGGACCGTGCGGCCCTGTTGAGCGGACGCGGTGCTGAGCAGCGGCGTCAATCCAAGTCCGCCCAGTCCAAGCAGAATTCTGCGGCGCGTGAGCATGGCGTTTCCCTGACCGTGTTCTTGGTTCATCTCGCGAGAGGTCTGGGCGGTTGTCAAGGACCCGGCCGAAAACCTAGCGTCCGAGCTTCTCGGCCAGCCAACGCGCCGTCTGTTCTGCCGATGCACCCTCGCTCGCGCGCCGGTTGGCCTCGCGCATGATCTCGACGGGTATGGCTCCGACCAGAGGACGCAACACATCGAGAAATGCCGCGTCACCGATCCGCTTCGGCGAGATCAGCAGGATCGCATCATAGGGCGGTATTGCTTGCTTTGGATCACCGAGAGTGCGCAACGCGAACTGGTCGATGCGGCCGTCGCTGGAATAGGCTGAGATGACGTCGACTTCGCCCGCCGCCGCGGCGGGATACATGAATTCAGCCTGCATCTGGCGCTGCTGGCGAAACTTCAAGTTATAGATCTCACTGAGCGCCTTCCATTCCGGTCGGCCGAAGAATTCGTAGTCGCCGGCAATCGACAGCGTCGGTGCGTGGCGGGCCAGGTCGGCAAGAGAGGTGATTCCGAGCGCGTCGGCGCGGCGCTGTGTCAGCGCCAGCGCGTAGGCATTCTCGAAGCCCAGCCCACCGACCACACCGACGCCGTGCTGCTGCTGGAGCCAGCTTGTGACTTGCGACAACACTTCCGCTCGCGGTGGCACGTCGGTACGCTGCATCTGGTTGGCCCAGATCGTTCCCGAGTATTCGACGTAGGCATCGACGTCGCCTGCCACGAGCGCGTTGAAAATGATGGCCGAGCCGAGTCCGTCCCGGCGCGTCGCAGCAAGCCGCTTGGCGCCGAGTCGTTGCTCGATAAGGGCGGCGAGAATGTATTGCTCGGCGAACGGTTTTGCCCCGATCACGTAGCCGCTCTGTGCTCTCGACAGGTATGGCACGAAGCCGAGCAGCACGATGAGGCTCAGTCCCAGCGCGCCTATCCATGCCTGGCTGCGGTTGCGCTCCGAGTACCCTTGTTGCGCTTGCCCAAGCAGCCAGTCGACGGTCAGGGCCAGGACTGCGGCCGACACGCAACCAAACAGAACGAAGATCCAGTTCTGGGTCTGCAGGCCTGTAAAGATATAGTTGCCGAGGCTGGTCTGGCCGATCGGCGTCGACAGTGTTGCGGTGCCGATCACCCACACGGACGCCGTTCGCACGCCGGCCATGATGATGGGCAGCGCCAGGGGCAGCTCGACCATCCGCAGCGACTGCCGTTCCGTCATGCCGACGCCGCGCGCGGCCCGCTTGATCGCGGGATCGATGCTCATCAGGCCGGTGATGGTGTTTCGTACCACCGGAAGCATAGTGTAGAGCGCCAGTGCCAGCACGGCCGGCAGGAAGCCCAGCGCCGAGAAGCCGACGCCGATCACGCGTTCCGATAGCGCCGCCAGACCAAGCAGAAGCGGGTAGAACAAGGCCAGCAGCGCCAGACCTGGAATGGTTTGCACGATGCTGGTGGCGGCGAGCAGGCCGGCGCGCAACGCCGGTCGCCTGTATGATATCAGCGCCAGCGGCAGGCTTGCGGCGAGGCCCAGCGCCAACGCGGTGACGCTGACAAGAATGTGATTGCCGAAGTAGTCGGGCAGCCGCGCCAGCGCGTCTGCGATGCGCGCGTCCGCCACCTATGGCTCCTTTGCAGCGAGCAAAGCCCCGACACGCTCAGCAATCTTGCGCGGCATCTGCATAAGTTCTCGCACGTGGGCATTTTCGTGATTGAGGAGCGCCGATGGCGGCCCATCGGCGATGACGCGTCCGGCGCGCAGCACGATGATGCGATCGGCGAGCCCCAGAGCCTCCAGTATGTCGTGGGTGATCATGACCGTGGTCAGACCGAGTTCATCATGCAGGCGGCGGTAGTCCTGACCCAGGCCGTCGCGCACTATCGGATCGACAGCAGCAAACGGCTCATCCATCAGCACAATATCGGGGCGGGCTGCCAGGGCACGCGCGACGCCGACGCGCTGTTTCTCGCCACCCGACAATGCGTGGGCGTAGCGCGTGCCGTATTTGGGGTTTAGGCGCACCAGCTCGAGGAGCTCGTCGACGCGCTGCTTTACACGTTCCGTTTCCCAGCCGAGCAGCCGCGGAGTGATGGCGATGTTTTCGGCCACCGTCAAATGCGGGAACAGCCCGACTTCCTGAAACACATAGCCGATACGGCGTCGCAAGACGATGGGATCGAGTGATTGGACATCGGCCGCATCCACACGCAACAATCCGGCCGATGGTTCCGACAGGCGATTGATAAGCTGCAGCAGCGTGGTCTTGCCGGAGCCGGATGCACCGACGATGGCTAGGAACTGCCGCGCCGGCACCGATAACGAAACGCTGTCGAGAGCAGGCGGGCCATCGCCAAAGCGCTTGGTGACCTTCTCGAAGCTGATCGCCGCAGTGTCGTCGAGCATAGTGGCCTTTAGCACGGGCAGAGATCCCAATTAAGTCCCGCACGAAAGGATTGCCGCTGAAGTTCGGGCGGCACTATCCCGACATCAGCTCATGAACGCTGAACAGATTGTCCTTGTCTGTCCATACCCGCTGCGGGTGCCAGCCGGCGGAGCGCGCCACGTCCTGGAACTCGCCCATCGCGTACTTGTAGGAATTCTCAGTATGGATGCACTCGCCGGCCCCGAACCGGAAGATGCGGCCTCGTATGCTTGCCTCCTGACGTCGCGTGCTTTCGAGGTGCATTTCGATGCGGCCGTGACGCGGATTGTAGACGGCCTTGTGCGCGAATGCGGCGAGATCGAACGAGCCACCGAGTTCCCGATTTATCCGAGCCAGCAGGTTGAGATTGAAGGCGGCCGTGACGCCGGCCGCATCGTCATAGGCACAGACCAGTCGGCGCGCGTCTTTCTTGAGATCGACGCCTACGATCAGGCGCCCGCTAGGCGACAGCACGGTGCGGAATACACCCAGCAGCTGCGCGGCCTCGGCGGGCGTCACGTTGCCGATCGTCGAGCCCGGGAAAAAACCCACTTTGTGTCGTGCGGCGAGACCGCCGGGTAGGCTCACGGGGTATGAGAAATCGCCCACCACCGGTCGTATATCGAGGTTGGGAAAACGCCGGGCCAAGCGCGTTTTTGCTTCCAGCAAAGCGCTGTCGGACACATCGACCGCAACGTACGACCCAAGATGCGGCAGCTCGCGCAGGAGGATCTCGGTCTTCCGGCTCGAACCGGAGCCGAATTCGACCAGCACCGCTCCTGCAGGCACGCCGGCGGCCATCTCCGCCGCATACCGCTCAAGTATCCCTGTCTCCGTACGCGTCAGATAGTATTCCGGCAGACGGGTGATCTCCTCAAACAGGTCGCTGCCCCGCGCATCGTAGAAGAAGCGGCAGGGCAGGGTCTTGTTCGGCCTCGACAGACCATCGATGACCGCGGATGCGAATTCATCGTCAGGCCTAACCTGCTTCGGCAGTTGGCGCGATCTCGGTTCCAGCATCACACGGCCTCCGAGGCCAGGCGTAGGCCCGTGAACTGCCAACGCTGTTGCGGATAGAAGAAGTTGCGATAGGTCGCCCGCGTGTGTCCCGGCGGGGTTGCGCAGGAGCCGCCGCGCAGCACATGCTGGCTGACCATGAATTTGCCATTGTACTCGCCGAGCGCACCCGCCGGCGGCCGATAGCCCGGATAGGGTAGGTAGGCGCTTTGCGTCCATTCCCACACGTCACCGAACATCTGGCGCAACGAGCCGTTGTGCGCTTCGGCGGGCTGTGTGCGCAGCGCCCTGGTGCCAAGCGTGTTGCCCGAGACGGGAAGGTTGCGTGCGGCCGCCTCCCACTCGAATTCGGTCGGCAGGCGCTTGTTGGCCCACCGCGCGAACGCGTCGGCTTCGAAGTAGCTGACGTGCGCGACGGGTGCTGCGCGTTCGACCGGCTGCAGCCCTTCCAACGACATCGACAGCCATTGGCCGTCGCGTTGCTCCCAGTAGAGCGGAGCCTCCCAGCCCTCGCGATTGACGGTTGCCCAGCCGTCGGCCAGCCACAGCGCTGGCGTGCGATAGCCGCCGTCAGCCATGAACTCCAGCCATTCCGCGTTGGTCACCAGCCGATCGGCGAGGCGGCATGGGTGGATCAGCACATCGTGCTGCGGCGCCTCGTTGTCCCAGGCAAAGCCGATGCCGCCGTGCCCAACCGTGCGGATGCCGCCCGCAAAGTCGACCCAGCCCACCGGATCGGGCTCGGGCTGCACCACGCGGGGGCGTCGGGCGCGATAGGCGGGGCGAAGCGGATTGGCCGCGAACAGCGCCAGGATGTCGGTCAGCAATAGCTCCTGGTGCTGCTGCTCGTGATTGATGCCGATCTCGATCAAGCGGTCGATTTCGGGATGGAAGTCCTGTGCAAACAGTTTGGTGAGCCCTTCGTCCACGTGCGCTCGGTACGACATGACGCGCTCGCTCGACGGACGGGTAAGTACGCCGCGCCGGGGGCGCGGCTGTCTTGGACCCTGGCTCTCGTAGTAGGAGTTGAAGCAGTAGTTGAACGCATCATCAAAGGGGCGGTAGCCCGGTAAATGCTTTGAAAGAATGAAAGTCTCAAAAAACCACGTCACGTGGGCAAGGTGCCATTTGGTGGGGCTGGCGTCCTCCATGGCCTGGACAGTCATGTCCTCGGCGCTGAGCGGCGCAGCAAGCTCCTGTGACAAGCGCCGCGCATCCAGTAGGCGATTTTCGAGCGCGCGTCGCCCCTCGATGGTCGTGCGCTGCACTGATTGCTGTACCGTCATGGTGCACCTCGCTGGATTTTGGCAACAAAAAAGCTCTTCCCCCCAGGCGTGAGCCGGCCGTAAGCACGGCAAACGACGCATTGGCGCCCAAGGTTCCCCAAAACGGAATCGCTCTAGATTGATTCACATCTTCTCGAAGGCATTCTTGCGGCCGACGCGCGCATCTTGCTCTTCTCCCGCTAGGCGATCCCGCTGCCGATGTTCTGCGTGCCAGATGAGGTGCCGGCAGCCGCCGTTCAAGACTTGACCGCTTTGCCCGCCTGTGGCCGGTATGGCACGGGTGGCGCTTGCAAACTCCGCGAGCCGTCCAGTTCGAGGATCATCGTCGGCGGGAGCACATCAGTTGGGCGTAAGGGCCGACACGGCATCGCATTCGCAGATGCACCCGCGTCACGAGCAGACATTTCCCACGCTTTGCGCGGAAGAGATAGATCGTCTGCGCAGGTTTGGGGCGCGGCGCCACTATGCGGATGGCCAATGCCTGTTTGAGACCGGCAAGCCCGGGCCCGGCATGTTCATCGTTTTGTCGGGCCACGTCGTCATCACGCAGCGCGACGGACTCGGGCATGTCACGCCGGTGGTCGAGCAGGGGCCGGGCCAGTTTCTGGCCGAGGTCGGCCAGCTATCCGGCCGACCTGCGCTGGTCGATGGTCACGCGGAGGGCGTTGTCGAGACGATCCTCATTCCGCCCGATGCATTGCGCGCGCTGCTGGTCGCCGAGGCCGAGCTCGGCGAACGCATCATGCGGGCCCTCATCCTCCGTCGCGTCAGCCTGTTGCAGGAGGGCGCCGGCGGACCGGTGCTGATCGGCGCGCCCGCATTGGGCGACCTGATCCGGCTGCAGGGCTTTCTCAGCCGCAACGCTTTGCCGCATCACGTACTCAACCCGGACACCGAACCGGAAGCCGCAGCATTGGTTGCCCGTTACGCGCCTGCCGCCAGTGAGTTGCCGCTGGTGATCTGCCCGGACGGGACAGTGCTTCGCAATCCGAGCGAAAGGGAGCTCGCCCGGCAGCTCGGCATGCTCGACGACAGAGGCAGAGGGCGCGTTTACGACGTGGCGGTGGTCGGCAGCGGGCCCGCCGGCCTGTCGACGGCTGTTTACGCCGCCTCGGAGGGCCTGTCGGTCGCGGTGCTTGATGCACGCTCGTTCGGGGGGCAGGCCGGGGCCAGCGCTCGCATCGAGAACTATCTGGGTTTTCCGACCGGCATCTCGGGCCAGGCGCTCGCCGGGCGCGCGTTCGTCCAAGCCCAGAAGTTCGGCGCCCACATGATGATCCCTGTGGAAATCCGATCCCTTGACTGCAGCCTGCGCGATGGGACGTTCGGGTTGATGCTGGAGGGTGGCGAGCGCGTGCGTGCGCGCTCCATCGTGGTGGCCAGCGGCGCACGCTACCGGCGGCCGGCCATCGAGAACCTAAGCTCTTTCGAGGGGCGCGGCGTATGGTACTGGGCCTCGCCCATCGAGGCGCAGCTTTGCGCGGGACAGGAGGTCATTGTCGTCGGCGGGGGTAACTCCGCGGGCCAGGCCGCCGTCTTCCTGTCCGGGCACGCCCGCGAAGTGCGCATGATGATCCGCGGCGATGGACTGGCCGCCAGCATGTCCCGCTACCTCATCGACCGCATTGGTGCCGCTTCCAATATCGAAGTCATGATGCAGACGGAGATTCTTGCTTTGGACGGCGCACGTGACGCGGGCCTGCAGCGCGTGCGTTGGCGCTCGCGCGGGCCCCAAGCCGAGACCATGGCCGACATCGCCAACTTGTTCCTGTTCGTCGGCGCGGATCCCGCCACCAGCTGGCTTCAGAGCTGTGGCGTGGCTCTTGATCGGACAGGGTTCGTGATAACCGGGGCCAAGCTCGACCGCGACCAGGGCCGGCGCGTGCCGGCGCTGCAATCGAGCATACCTGGCGTGTTCGCAGTTGGCGACGTGCGGGCCGGCTCGACCAAGCGCGTGGGGGCGGCCATCGGCGAGGGTGCCCAGGTGGTGGCGGCGCTGCACACGTTTCTAGCCGATTCCAAATCGCCAACCCTCTGATGGAAAGGCTGCGTGATGGCGGATACCTGCTTACACCTGGACACGATCAAGGAGGTGGTGCCCAGCGCGCTGGGCTGCGAGGAGTGTTTGAAGATGGGTGCCACCTGGGTGCACCTTCGGCTCTGCCGCACCTGCGGCCACGTCGGCTGCTGCGATGATTCGCCCAACCGGCACGCCACCAAGCATTTCCACACCACCAAGCACCCGATCATTGAAGGCTATGATCCGCCCGAAGGCTGGGGCTGGTGCTACCTCGACGAGGTCTTCTTCGACCTCTCGGACCGGGCGACGCCGCACAACGGTCCAATCCCACGCTACTACTAGCCACCGCAACTCGTTGTGCCGGAAGCCTCGATGTGCGAGGGCCGCGGATACGAGCACTACCAGGCCTTTTGCCACCGCCAACTGTGAAGACCGATGCTTGCAGCTTTGCTCCAGCCCTGGCCCACGTTCATCGGTCTCGTCGTAGTCTTGTTTGTCGTCGATCTGATGTTCGGCAGCCGCGGCAGCAGCCTGCATGCGGCCGTGATCTGGAGCGCGATTTGGATCGGTGCTGGACTGGGCTTCGGCCTCTGGGTTTGGACGATCCAGGGCGGCCAGGCGGCCACGGCCTACTACGCCGCCTATCTGCTCGAGAAGTCGCTGTCGATCGACAACATCTTCGTATTCGTGTTGATCTTTTCCGAGCTTCGCATCCCTGCCGGCCAGCAGCACCGCGTGCTCTTGCTCGGCATCCTTGGTGCGTTCGTGCTGCGCGCCGTCATGATTTGGCTTGGCGTCTACCTGCTCGACCGCTTCCACTGGGTGATCTACCCGTTTGCCGCACTCCTGCTGATTGCCGCCGTCCGCCTCCTGTTCGGCGAGAACACCGAGCGGCGCCTGGTCAAGGAGAGCTGCTCGGCCTGCAGCACCTGGGTGGCTCGCATCGTGCCGGTGGCGCCTGTTGGTCAGGGCCAGAAACTGTTTGTCCGTCGAGCGGGTAAGCGGTTCGCTACGCCCATGTTTGTTGCCTTGATCCTGATCGAGACGACTGACCTGATCTTTGCGCTCAACTCCATCCCGGCCGTGCTTGCCGTCACCCGTGATCCCTACATCGTCTACACATCCAACATATTCGCGATGCTGGGCCTGCGCGCGCTCTACTTCGTCTTGGCCGATTTCGTGCATCGCTTCCGTTATCTGCGCACGGCCCTCGCGATCATTGTCTGCCTAGTCGCATGCAAGATGCTGTTGGCTGGAACGGTCGATATCACGGTGGGCGCTTCGCTGGCGGTGATCGTGACCGTGCTGGTGGCCGCCCTTGTCGCCTCTGTCATGTTTCCAAAGGCGCGGCAGGTGGAAGCGCAATCGTAGCCGCGGCGGCCGGATGGTCCGCATCGCCGGCGGGGCCCGCCTCTGGTACACAGGTGCACTGCCCCTAACGGAGAGTGTGTGAGAGCGTCAGCTGTCCGTATCGCCTCCGATTGGCTGACGGCCGAGATCGCGGCCCGCGGCGCGGAACTCGTCGGGCTCGCCACCAGCCAGGGCCGTGAGCTTCTGTGGCACGGCGATCCGCTTTGGTGGACGGGGCGCTCACCGCTGCTCTTCCCGATAGTCGGCAAGGTTCCCGGCGATCGGCTCCTGATAGACGGCAAGGAGTATGAGATGCCGCAGCACGGGTTTGCCCGCAGAATGGACTTTGCACTCCTGCGGGCCGACCCTTCGAGCTGCCTATTCGAGTTGAGATCGAGCTCCGAGACCTTGCAGTGCTATCCGTTCCCGTTCGCCTTACGTGTGGCGTACCGGATCTCGGACCGGGCCCTGGCTGTCACCGCCACGGTTTGTAACGAAGGCGAGGTGCCCATGCCGATGTCGTTCGGCTATCACCCTGCCTTTCGTTGGCCTCTGTCTGATGAGCCGCGCCGCGAGGCCTATGAGCTTCAATTCGAATTTGACGAGCCTGATCCCGTACCTCGATTGATCGATGGCCTGCTTTCGGAGCAACGTGTGCCCTCGCCTGTCGCCCAACGGCGGCTGCAGCTAAGTGACGGTCTGTTCGAGAATGGCGCTATCGTCTTCGACGCACTTCGCAGCCGCCGGGTGACCTACGGGACGCGCGCTGCACCGATGCTGAGAGTTCGCTTTCCGGAGATGCCGCATCTAGGCGTTTGGAGCAAGCCAGGTGCACCCTTCGTGTGCATTGAACCCTGGCAGGGATATGCTGCTCCGGTTGGCTTTGCCGGCCAGCTCCGTGACAAGCCAGGCATTGTCTTAGTACTGCCGGGCGCATCCAAGACCTACGAGATGGCCATCGAACTCGTTGCGCACAAATTGACCAGCACCTAGTGCAGTTAGCGCCACTCTGCGTCCCGAACAGGCTAAGTGCGTAGCAAATCTCCAGCTGTATCCGCCTCCCTTACCACAATGAGATTAGCGGATGGGTCGATGCCTACCGCAGAAGCGGTACGCACCGACTCATCCCGTGGGCGTACTGTTCGCGCTGGGCTTCGTCATCATCCACTATTGGCCCGAGCCCGCTTGCCTTGGTCTTAGTTGTCAGCCATGACTTGCGCGCCCCGGCGGCGGTTGCTATCACGCCGGCTCTGTTCGCGAGCCCTACATGATTGGCGGCCACACGGCATGGGTTCGCGAGGGGGTTCCACAAAAACCCTAATTCTACGGTCCGGAGAGGTGGTCGAGTGGTTGAAGGCACCGCACTCGAAATGCGGCATACTCGCAAGGGTATCGTGGGTTCGAATCCCACCCTCTCCGCCACCCTATCAATTTCATAGCACTTCACTAGACCTCTCCGAACCTCAGGAAGCCCGGTTTCTTCAGCAATTTCAATATTTTTCTGTCCCAAAAATCACTCACGGCACACCACACGCCCTCTTGCTACCGCGCGCCAAAAGAGGGACGCTGGGGTGGACAGGCTTAGTCGGGGCGAGGCATGGGGAATTCGAAACCGCTGACCGCTAAGGGCGTAGAGGCCCAGTGCAAAGCAGGCGTGTACCGCGATAAAGGGAATCCCGGCTTGCTTCTTCGTGTCGAGCCGAATGGGGCCAAGCGGTGGGTCCTCCGCACCACTGTGAGAGGCAAGCGCCGCGACTTCGGGCTTGGGTCAGCGCGCGATGTTAGCTTGCGTGACGCCCGGGATCAGGCGGCTCTCATGCGCAGGGAAGCACGCGCCGGTCGTGATCCGGCAGAGCATCGACGAGCTGCCAGGCGCATGCATCTCAGCTTCGCGGCTGCTGCCGAGAAGGTTCATGCCGGCCGGCAGGGGAGCTGGCGCAACATCAAGCACCAGGCACAGTGGATTTCGACACTGCGGACCTATGCGTTCCCGACCATCGGGAAGATGGCGGTTGGCGACGTGCAGGCTGCAGATGTGCTTAAGGTTCTGGTGCCCATCTGGCTTACCAAACCCGAGACCGCACGCAGGGTCAGGCAGCGCATTGGCATTGTGCTCGACTGGGCAACGACGGCTGGGCACAGGTCCAGCCTGACCGTCAATGCTGCCCAGGCTGTTCGAGCTGGTCTGCCCAAGCAAGCGCGGCGCAACCGGCACCATCCTGCAGTTCCTTGGCGGGAGATTCCTGTTTTCGTGAAGCAACTTCGCGAGGCACCGAGTACGGAAGCGGTCAGGTTCGCGCTCGAGTTCGCCTTGCTGACGGCCGCCCGCACAGGGGAGACGATCGGTGCACGTTGGCCGGAGATCGATTTCGACGGCCGCACATGGACTGTGCCCGCAGCACGCATGAAAGGGCATCGCGAGCATCGCGTGCCGTTGTCGGAGCCTGCCTTGCAGATCCTACAGGCGTGCCGCGAGCGCTGGCCGGAATCCAAGTTCGTGTTTCCGGGCCGCGATGAGAATGGCCCGCTGTCGAACATGGCGTTGCTGATGCTGATGCGGCGCCTCGGACGGAAGGAGGTGCCGCACGGTCTGCGCTCAAGTTTCCGAGACTGGGCAGCCGATACGCGGAAGGATCGCGACGTAGCTGAAGCAGCGCTCGCGCACGCGTCAACCGACAAGACCGAGGCGGCCTATCTGCGCAGCGATCTATTCGAGGCTCGTCGACAGTTAATGGGCGATTGGGCGCGCTTCGTGGGCAGTGCCCATGACTGGTGATTGCAAGAAGCCGGCTGGGCTGCCGCTTCTCGACGAGCTGGATGGCCTTGTCCCATCGTGGCTGAAGGAAAAGTCTAAAGACGGTCCTCCCCCACTTTGGATAACGCTCGAAGAAGACGGCTTCTTTGACAAACTCAAAGATGCCGGCGGCCACGCCCTGTCCCAGGAAGCGCGATTTGAAGTGTCAAGTATTGTCGGCACGGGCTACGTGGAACTCTTCGATCGCCGTCATCGGGAAGACGAGCTCCGGAAAAGGAGATTGAACGCCAAGGTGGCGGAGCTTCTTGCGGATCGAATTGAGGAGGAGTTGCAACAGTACCATTTTTGGATACGTCACCCGATGACCGAATTGCCGCTCCGCCTAAGGGAATATGCGCAGCAACAATATCCATGCATCCCTGAGGAAGTGTTGGAGAAAACACTCTTTGATACCCCCGGTCCCGAATTGAGCAGCCTCCTCTTGAGCGTGCGCGAAGCTCAAGAGGAGTTGGAGGCTAAAAAGGCTAAAAAGACTAAGAAGCCGGGACCTCATCCAAAGAACTACAACGATCGCATCATCGAAGAAGTCGCTAAGCTCTACCACCAAATCGGCGGCCGGGTAGCTGTCGGTGGCGGCGGCTTTAGCAAATTCCTAAAGGTCATATGGGAAGCCCTGCCGGCGGACTTGCGGTGCAAAACAGCGGCGGAGTTTGTTCGACGGGCAACAAATAGCGAGCGCAAAGATAAGCACTTGCCGAAATTGGGTAGTCTCGTCCGAGGCTTACCCCGCGACTTGACGGAAAAAGGTTCGGCCAAGGGTTAGATTTCCTGTTCTAGGCAAACCACGCTTTCCGCGCTCTAAAGCCCTCGCGATCTTTCCGAAGCGCATCGTGCGTCAGGAGCAAGCGATAGGACTATGAACATGCGAGCAGCTCGCGAAGAGACGAAAACCGACCGTACTCTGGCGCTCGTGGCCACTGGTGGCGCCGACACCATCCTCAACAAAAAACAGGTCGCAGCGATGATCGGCGTGTCCATCTCTACGCTGGACAGACTCGTTGATCGCCGTGAGTTCGACGAGCCGCGGCAGTTGTCGACACGGCGGGTCGGCTGGGCGCTTAGCTACGTGCAGGCGTGGATCGCCTCTCGGCCACAGCACGCCGCGTAGGCCCACCACGAAAGAAAAAACGCCCGCCGATGCGAGCGGCGAGCGTTCCCAAATTCCGTAACGGAGCCAACCAAACTCCGAGTCGCGTCTGTGTTCGAAGAGAAGCAACGCGATGTGACTTATTATTCGCAATGGGCGGAAGAAAAGTCAACATCGCTGTGACCTGACGGACAGCGACTCATGCACACGACATTCGCAAACATACTTGCTGACGCTCAGGAGCGCCGCGGGCGCGGGCGGCCAAAAAAGAAGCCGCGTTTCACGCCAGAGAAGAGGTCCTTCGACGAGATCGCCGCTGGCATTCAGGCAATTCCAAAGCATGGAGGCGCTTGGTACGGGGCCAAAGAGGCCGCGTTGAAGATCATCGATGGTGACAAGCACCTTGTTCTCCACCCTTCTTGCATGAAGCTCATACGAGCCATTCTCGAACAGCTCAACCACGATTCGGGCTACGACTTCGGCGGACGCGACCACTACGCCGCACTGTGCGGGATGGATGTGAGCACCTACCGCAAGGCCATGAAGTCGTTGTGCTTGCACGGCCATGCGATGCGCCGTCAGGTCTCCCGGCCGGGTGCCTACGACCTATGGCAGACCACGCTTCCAGTCCTACTTGCCGGTCACGAGGCAGCCGAGCGAAAGCGGCACGCCACGAAATCAAAGTGGGAGGCCGGAAATTCAGATTTAGGAGGCCGAATAATCGAATTTCCGGCCCAAAGTGGGAGGCCGAATGGCCTCCTTATCCCTTTAGCTGCGGTTGCAGTAGGAGAGGGAGAGCACGCGAACCCCGCTTTCAAGTCCGAAGATAGTGCTGCTGGCAGGGAGGACGTTCTTTCATTTCTCAGCGAGGAGCATTGTGCCCGTTTCGAAGAGGTGGATGCCCTATGGGGTGGTACCGGTCGCCCTGCCGCGCAGGTGCGCCGGTACCTGCACGACTTGGTTGTGCAGGCCCGCAAGACGGTGACTATCGAAGACGTGGAGAAGACGCTCCTGCTGACGTTGGCGCTCTGCGAGGAAGAGGCTGCACGGCCAACCAACAAAGGCAAACGTGGCCGCATTACCACCTTCTTCGCCAAGGCATTCGAGGGGCAGCTCCACGAGTTGAGGAAAAGCCGCCTGGAACGCGAAGAAGAGCTGCGCCATGTGCCCGACCTGGAAGCGGCCAAGCACGCGGCGGCGCTCAAAACGCTGACAGCTCACACAGCCGCCGAGGAGCAGATCGCGCAGCTCCGGCCTGCGGCGTTCGAGCAGATGGCTGCTGCGAACCGGGCGGAGGCCCTCAAGGCTAGGCACGAGCCCCGTTCGCCCACCACGATCGCGGCTGGCGGTTGGTATCTCCTGGGGGCCGACGGCCGGCAGGTTTTCGCTGATCATGCCAAGCTGTTGCTCATCGGCTTCCACTCCATCACGGGCGCCGTCGGCAACAAGATCCTACGCGAAGTCCCCGGGGCAACGGCGCAGGACGTGCTCGATATCCTGATCGCGGTCAGCGGAGCATTTTCTCCGGAGCAGGAACGCTCAAAGACGGACGTGCCGATCGCAGCAATTGTCGACAAGGCCATCGACATGCTCAAGGTCAGGGTCGCGTACGCCGAGCATGGCACGCCCGAACAGCTGTGCGGCGGCAGCCCCTCCATGATGACGTCGGAGTGGGTTGCCTTCAGTGAAGACCTAGTCGCCACGGTCACGGAGGACTGCCCGCTGGTGCGCCCTGACGAACGAGCCCAAGTGTGGGCGCATGTTGCCTTCTTCGCCACGACAAACCGCGCGCGGTACGGCCAGGGCCTGCAACAGGAGGCGGAGGCGAAATTCAAAGAGCTGATGGCGCAGCGCCAGCAGGCGGCTGCACGGGAGCGTGAGCGGGAGCAAGAGAGGGCAAGGCAGGCGGAAGTAGCGCAGCAGCAGCGACGGCGAGTCGAAGCAGCGATTAAGCCCGTCGCTGAGGCCGAGGTGCGTTCGCTGTACGGCGCCGCCTGGGACGCGCTCCCTGCGAGGGAGACGGACCTCCTGATCGCCGAAGCGGTGACGTCGTTGTGCGGCTCCGGATGCCTAGGCGACGCGCAGCGGCGAAAGGACGATGAAGGCTACAGGCTCGCAGAGCAGCAAGCCTTTCTCACGTATATCCGCAGGCCGGGTTTCCGCCTCTTGGCCAACTGGTTCGAGCTCAACCGAGAGGATCAGGCGAACTCTTATTGCAGACGAGCTGGTCGGCGCGGAGTTTATAGCGCGCAAGGGCGAGAATGAGGGTCACGCAGACTGGCAAGAGCGCAAGCGCTGGTTCTCGGACGCACACCGGGCTGCCTTGAAACGGTGTATGTGATCGTGAAAGTGGCGACGTATACCGGTGGATCGAATAATTGCTGAACAGGTGCTCCGCGCTTGTTTGGCTGCCTTCCCGTGTGAGCGCGTATAGCAATTTGCCCGTGTATAGCTGATGCGTCATCGCTATACGCCGCAGTCTGTACTTACGCAGCGCGTCACTCTATGCCGAGCAACACGAAGGGATCGCAATGATCACCATCGCTGTCGTCAATACAAAAGGCGGAGTCGGCAAGACGACGTTGTCGGCGGCTCTGGCTATACGCGCCGCGCAAGACGGCAAGCGTGTAGCAATCGTCGACATGGACCCGCAAAAGGCCTTGCTAGCTTGGTGGCGCCGACGTGGGCCGAACCAGGCAGATAGTCCTCAGCTATTCGAGGGACCGGACACGGCCTATGACGCCGTGGAGGCAGCCCAGCTCAACGGCTGGGACATTGTCATCCTTGATGGGCCTCCGGCGTTCCTCACAGTGGTTGAGGAGATGATTCGCGCGGCCGACTTCGCCCTGATCCCGGTGAAGCCGAGCACCGTCGACCTGTTGGCCACGCAGGACGCTGTTGCGCTTGCCAGAGAAGCCAAGGTCCCGTTTTTGTGCGTCTTCAACGACGTCGGGAAGAATGAAAGAGCGGTCAAGGCGGCAAGGCAGTTCCTTTTCAACGTCGACGTGCCGGTCGCCAAGACGCAGGTCATCCATCGGGTGTCCCACATCAACGCAATGTCTGTTGGCAAGTCGGCGGCCGAAGTGCGCACCTCGAAGGGGCGCGATGAGGCCGCGATCAATGAGATCGACAATCTGTGGCGCGAGGTGATCGCTGAAGCTTCCGCGGCGGCGAAGAGGAAGAAGCAGGAGGTCGCCGCCAATGGATGATCTCGAAGATGAAGGGGCGAACATCGACGCGTTCATGGGGATGTTCACGCAAGAGAAATATGCAAATCCCCAGCGCACCCGCGCGCGCCTGAAGGCCGAACGCCGCGCAGGGCTATCGCCGAAGCAACGTACCCGGCTCGGATCCGCGAAGAAGCAAGTGAACTTTCGGGCAGATGACGAGACGCGGGCCCTCATCGCGCGACTCTCGGCGCACCACAAATTGGACAAGACCGCCTTGCTGGTCCTGGCCATCAAGAACCTCACCGAGGTGACCTTCGGAGGTCAGCAATGAGATGGGCAGCGTGCCTTGTCGGCGCACTTATCCTTGCGGCCGTGGCGCATGTGAATGTGACTGCGACCGGTGGCTACGGAACAGCGCATTCGTATTTGGCGCTTGCCATTGCCGTTGGCGTCGCTCTTGGAGCGGTAATCACCGGCATGGCTTGCTCGGAAGAGCGCTATGGAGTCGCGACGCTCCTCATCATCGCTATTTGCGCCGGTGAGGCTTACGGGCTCATCACCACAGCCGAACGCCTCATAACTAGTCGCGAGGCCGCGCAGGCTCCGCTGCGCGGCCTGGTCGGCGATCGTGCGAGAGCCGAGGAACGTGTTCGCTCAGCGGAAGCGAGGCTGGAAAATCTTCCGCCGGAGACACCTCGACTGAAGAGAGCGCTCGAGGCAAAGGCCCAGTCGGATCTCGCCGTCGTGCAGAAAAGCGCGGAGCGCGGTTGTGCCGAGAACTGCCGAAAACTTCTGCAGGCGCAGGCCAACGCGGCCGCGCAAGAGGTTGAAGACGCGAGGACGGAGATGACGAGAGAAAGAGCGAATGCTGAAGCAGAGCTCAACGATGCTCGCGCAGCGCGGGACGGCACCAAACCACCGATCTCCGCCACGCCACTTGCCGATCGCATAGGTTGGCCATCCTGGGTTGTTGACCTTGTCCATTCGGCGCTCGGGAGCATCGCTGCCAATGGTTTGGCGTGCGCGTTGCTGGCCTTCGGAGCGCATCGCAACAACAGAGTGCCTATTGAGCGCCCAAAGAACTGGGACAGGGCCGGGGAGCCGAAGAGGCGGCCAGCCAAGCCGGCACCCCCGTCCGAGCCGCACATCGACCATGCGGCTGCCTTTGCCGTCGCGCGATTGGAACCGGCTCAAGAAGGAAGAGCGGAGCTTGCCGATGTGTATAGGGCCTATCTGACCTGGTGCCGAACTGCCGGCCTGGTGCCACTTTCGCAGCAAGAGATTGGTGGCGCCCTACTGACGCTTTTCAAGCGCGCCCAGCTCGCGATCTGCTTGGTTGACGGACGGCCGGTTGTTCGAGGGGCGGCCTTACGGACCCCATGAGGGCGGAGGCAGCTTGGCGATCGATGCGCGTCAACTCGGCTGCACTTAAGGTCCGTCACTCAAACATTACCGAAGCCAGCAACATTGCAGACTGGAGCCGCGGATGGGCAAAACGATACGGAACTCAGGGTACGTGGCGCTGGGGCGGGGCTCATCAGCGGCGACCGCGGGCCGCCTAGCGCCCCTATAGCGGCCTTGGCTGGTGGCACCAGCCAAGGCCTGACCTTCAACACAGTGGAGTGACCCACCATGGCAAAGGCTACCCAGCCAGTATCGCCAGCATTTGAGCAGGAAACCGAGACCACAACAGATGAATTTTTCAATCTCGGACCTGGCCTATTGCTCTACCGATGCCAGGCGTCGTCCCTCGAGAATCACCGCCTCAATGTCATGCCGGGCGACTTGCTTGTGGTGGACACGCGCGTCACCGAGCGCGAGCAGTTGGCCACCGAAGACGCAGTAGTGGTCGAGCTATACGATAAGGAGCACGAGCGCGTGCAGGTGTCCGTGCTCCGGCAGTTCATCAAGCCGAACCTGTTGATGACCAACTGCAAGGGCGCCAACTCGATCATCAATCTGGACGACGACTCACGGCCCTTCGATCACATCGTCAAAGGTAAGATCATCCGTGTTGCCAAGGGTGCGTGAGAAAGGTGCGACAGTCGTCAGCGCGCTCATGCCCTTCCAGTCAAAGATGTCCAGGTGCGCGGCTTGGTCGTGGCCGAGCAGTATCACCGCAAAATTCTGAACTCTGCCGCAGCCGATAAAGCCCAAGCGCTGGTGTGCCGTTGGCGGCAGATTCCGCACCCCGATTTTCACGTGTAGCGAAGAAGCGGCTCAATCGAGGAGTGAAGCAAAGCCATGAAGATCATCACCGACAAGCTTGGCATGTTCCTGGACCACTTCAGAACCAAGAGCATGCGCGGCGAGAGGACCATCCGCGACGTGCTCGACCTTCTGGTGAAGGACAATGGCGATGAAGATCTCACGCAGCGGGAGTTGAAGATCCTCGACCGGCTGATGGATCACTACGCGCATGCGCGCGGGACGGAGTGACGATCTCAGAGCTACAAGGGGCAAGGATCTCGTCCATCGTCAGCAGGCCGTCGCCGTCCGCCCGCTCGACGAGGATGGTGGGACAGAGCCAGGGGAGGCCACAATGAGCGCTCCAGAAGAGGGACCCAATCTTTGCAGGTATGAAGATGGAGATCATTATTGGTCTTCTGTGCAGCTTGAGCTTTGGAGTATCTGCCTTAGCGCACAGCGGACGTTCAACGCCGAGGTGATTTTCCAGCACAAACGAGTGAACTATTTGAGCAAGTGCGATGAGCTCATTTGGTTCTTCGTGCCGCGCGACCATCCACGCGCGGGGGAGGTCGAGGCCTATCTGAAAGACGCGCTGGAACCGGTGCGGCGGTTCTTGGTAGTCGATCTGTCGCCAGAAAAAGGCTGGCAACCAAAGGTCGATGTCTCAATCTTCCGGTATTCCGGAGTAGATGGCGCAACCGCATTCGAGGCGGCGGCTCGGGAAACTATGAGCGCGGGAGCTGAGTTGGGTCATCCCGACTTGCTTCGGCTCCACAAGATGGCTGGCGAGGAGGGCCGGAAGTTCGCGAGGGCGGCGAGCCGTCGGCAGTAGCCGGCATCCGTCAGGCCACTATTCCACCGCGCTGGCCAAAAGCCTGTACGTCGTCGACACGCCGAGCTTCAGCCGTCGAGCGATCTCCGGCATGGTCACGCCGCTCTCCTTCAGGGCGAGAGCCTCGGCCTGAAGCTTCTCGTTGACCAGCCTCGGCCTGCCGAACCGCACGCCCCTGGCCCGAGCAGCCGCAATGCCGTCGCGACGTTTCTCGTCCATGATGTCCCGCTCCAGCTGCGCGACGCCGGCAAGCACAGTGAGAAGGAAACTTCCATACTTGCCCTCGGTATTCAGCTCGGGCTGGTCAAGGAACCTGACGGCCACGCCTTTCTTCTTAAGCGCTTCGACGATGCTCAGAAGGTGCGCAGCCGAACGAGCGATGCGATCCGCGCGGGTCACAACCAGGGTGTCACCGGCGCGCACATAGGCAAGGCACTCGGCCAGTTGCGGCCGGTCGGCCTGCAGACCGCTGGCCTTCTCCTCGAAGACCCGGTCGACGTTACCCAGCGCCGCCATCTTCGCGCACTGGGTCGCCAAGTTCTGATCAGTGGCGGATACCCGTAGGTAGGCCACCAGCTGCCCTTTGCGCTCGGTCTTGCCGGCATTCATGTGCGATAACCTCTCCAAAGATCCATATACATTAGAGAACGCTTTTTAGAGAGTAGTTTTGAGAGGGTCAAGGCATATTTCTACAAAGGTATACCTTCTGAGAAAATGCTAATCGTGACGGTCCGCAAGATCGCCAAAAAGCCAATGACGAGAATGCCCGCGACACGTGCCCGCAAGGGGCGCGATGCCAAGTCAAGCATCAGGCAGTGGAGGATGTAAGGTTTCGATCCACGCGCCCGCACGGGCGCAACCTTCTGGTCCTGCACGATCGGCTGGAAGTCGGTGTACCTCAAGGCCCTCGGCATCAAGCCTGAGATGACCGTATTGGACCTGTGCTGTGGCGATGGGTATTTCACCGCACGGCTAGCAAAGATGGTTGGCGGCAAGGTCTACACCTTGGATCTTGACTGCCAGATGATCGAAGTGGCCAAGGCCGAAGTCGCTAGGTTCAGCGCATCGGTGCGGCAATGGATATGCGCCGATGCCATGGCGCTGGCCGCATGCTGGTCGACCAATACGCAGACCTCGGCATCGAGCGAGAGTCCGGCCCCGTTATGGGCGGCGCGGGAAGAACTGTGAAACTCTCAGGAATGCGGGCCGTGCGAGATCCTGGAGGGACGACCTTCAAGCCTATGCGCGCATTGCTGCCGCTGTTGACAAAGCAGCAGCCGTAATGTCGTCTGTTCACAAGGGGTCGATCGCGACGTCCCCGTGAGGCTGCGGCTGAAACATCGCGTCTTTCCTTGAATTTCTGAGGAGGACGCTCATGCCGTTGCCGTCTCCATCCGGCCCAGACAATCCGACCGACTTAATCCTGCTATCGGGCCGCGACCTCGAACAATTGGTACAGCCTACGGCGGCGCTGGAAGCGTTGCGGCACACGTACGAGCAACTCGCCAACAACCCAGCCGACCAGGGCCGATCCATAGGCTTTGCGGTTAGCCGTGGCTCCATTCACGTCAAGGCCGGGTTGCTGCCTGGCTTACATGCTGCCTTCGCTACCAAGGTCAACGTCAACCTCCCGGACAATTGGGCTATTCATCGGCTACCGACGATTCAAGGCGTCGTGCTGCTTGTGGATGCCGTTAATGGGCGGCCACTCGCGATCATGGAGTCCATGGCATTGACAGGTTTGCGGACCGCGGCCACGGCGGCATTAGCCGCCACCTTCGGCGCAAGAAAGGGGTCCAAAGTTGCAGCCATCATCGGATGCGGGGCTCAGGCGCGCTACCAGCTTGCAGCGTTCAAGGATTGCTTCCCGCTGGAAGAGGTACGGCTCTTCGACGTCAATACGGCGCTTGCACGAGCCTTCGCGACGGCCCTTCGCACGGGCAAACTTCAATTCAGCCAGAGTTCAAGTGTGGCCGAGGCTGTTGATGGCGCGGACATCGTCATCACATGCACGACGTCGAAATCTCCCGTGCTCACATCAGATATGAAGCTCGATGGGTGCTTTGTGGCGGCCGTCGGGGCGGATAACCCAGACAAACAGGAGATCGATCCTCTCCTGATGGGGCGGGCTCGTATTCTTGTCGACGACCTTGACCAGTGCGCGGCGGGCGCCGATCTCTCGCATGCTCTGCGGGCGGGCACCGTGACACGCGACGATGTTCACGC
This sequence comes from uncultured Alphaproteobacteria bacterium, assembly GCA_963840445.1. GTDB lineage: Bacteria > Pseudomonadota > Alphaproteobacteria > Rhizobiales > Hyphomicrobiaceae > AWTP1-13. The sequence goes on from CAWIZC010000021.1 coordinate 153,152, forward strand.
TGATCTCGCCGCCCTGGCGGCAGGGCAGAAGGCGGGCCGCAACGCTGCCGAAGAACTCGTCATCTTCGATTCATGCGGCAGCGGTGTTCAGGACGTGGCAGTCGCCTGGGGAGCCTACCAGGTGGCGAGGAATTCGCGGATGGGAGGCCGGTTCAATCTTTTAGGCAGTCCTCAAGTGTGAAGCGTGCGGCTCACCCACGCCGCCGGATAGATTCAATGATCACTATCCGTTTTAAGCGTAGGTGAATGCACAGAATGCCCTGATGCTATCAGCCAGCATGACGATCCATTGAACCAGTTCGACCAAATTGTCTCCTCGGCCACCTCACTCTTGTGGTTACGATCGAACCATCCGGGTCCCTGACCCGAAGGACCGTGTACAAGAGCAGCGCTGCGTAAAGGACAAAACCAGCTGCTACGGCTGCACAAAAACCCGAAACGCCGAGGCCAAACCAATACACGGCTGCGAGCCCTGCGCCTGCGCTCAGCGATCAGGCGCAAGGCATTGGCGGTCATCGCCGCGACGCCGCGGCCGAAGCCTTGACTCACGAAGAACAAGCCGAGGCCGAGCCCAAAGCACAGGTACGCCGGTCCAACAATCCGAAGATACTGCGCACCAATTCGCTCTACTTCGGGATCGTTGCTGAACAGGCCCAGCCAAAGGTTCGGTTGTATGGCGACGATCAGCCCAATCGTTCCGCACACGGCTGCGATCGTGATAGCACCCGTCCAGGCGATCTGACGCGCGCGGTGATATTGCCGTGCACCCCAGTTCGTACCCACCATCGCTACGATCGCGGTACCGAAGCCAAAAGCGATCGGCTGCATGACGTATTCGAGCCGGGCTCCCATAGCGTAGCCGATGGCGGCCTCGGCGCCGAACTGCCCGGCGATCCCTGTCAAAATGACAATGGATAGATTGGTGATTGCCGTGTTGACCAAGCCAGGAACGCCGACCTTGAGAATATCGGCGAACAATTCCCATCGAGGGGCTATTCCGCGGAAGTTCAGCCGCACGATGGAGGCAGGGGAGCGCAGATAGCGGATCATGATCAGGCTGCCGAATGCAAAGGGGATCACCAGTCCCCAGCCTGCGCCTGCGGGACCAAGCGCCGGCAATGGTCCCCAGCCGAAGATCAGCAGGGGCGAGAGCACGATATGAGCGACGACGCAGCCAACCAGGACGCTTGCGTGCAGGCTCATGTTTCCCGTGCCGCGCACGGCATTGCCGAGGAGATTAAGCACCGTGATACAGACCGCGCCACCAAGCGCGACGTTCGCGTAGGCGAGTGCGTCCGCCAGCATTTCGCCGCGTCCGCCCATCCATCCGAAAATGAAGGGAGCAGTCAGCAACATCAGCGAAGAGAAGACCACACCAAGTACGAGCGCCAATAAGAACGCGTGGAAGACGAGTTCGTCGGCGCGGTCGCGCTTGCCAGCGCCAAGAGCCCGCGCAATCGCAGAAGTCACACCCGCGCCCATCCCGCTGTTGGTGGTTTGCAGAACGAGCATCACAAATGGAAACGCGAGCGAGGCGCCGGCGAGCGCATTGGTGCCGATGCGACCAAGAAAGAAGCCATCGAAGACGATGACACCAACGAACGCGAGGAAATTCAGAATGTTCGGTGCGGCGAGCCGCAGCAAAGTCGGCAGGATCGGCCCGTTTAGCAGAAGTTTGGTTCGCGCAGCGGGAGATGACGGCGCAATGTTCGAAAGCGGTGATGATCGTACGATGCCAGGCTGCTGAGTCATAAGCGCCCCCATCCCGGAATCGGGATTTGGAGCAGCGCTTGGACGAAGCGTCTTGGGAAGGCCGGGCGGCTGCAATGAAGCCCGACAGAATTGAAACGATCTGGAGCTTTAGGTAGTGCGCAGGTCCAACTCCATTTTTCACTTTCCGCTTGTAACCGTTGCCGGAGGTGACCTTCAAAGCCGACGAATTGGGACGCGCCGTCTCACAGCTTGGGTTTGATCGGAGCCAGACAAGAGCCCGCCCACCACACCGGAGAGCTGCTCAACATAGGCGCGAGTGCGTGGATCGGTGAGATCGATGGCGGTGCCGCAATAACGGCAGCCGATCGAGTTGCGCGCCTTTAAAATGGCGAGCTTTGCGACAGCCTCCTTACCGCATTTCGGGCAGGGGATGGGCGCGTCGATCAGCCAGTCGACCGCGTTCGACGTCCATGACCCGGTTCACTGTGCGCGCCATTGAGCCACCTCTCGATCAGCAGATGTCATGCCGTATCGACAAACACCGCCGCGCGGTGCGATTGGGGCAGGAAGGCATAGATTTTGTTTCTCTTGCCGGTCGAGCGCCAGCGTATGGGCGCCTGCTTCCGTCGGCACCACCTCCAGACGCCGCATGCTATCTATATCGATGACGTCTATGACCCCAGGCTCCCCGATGGCCACGTAAAGTCGCCTGGATTGCGGATGCAGGAAGATTACATCTGGAACCCCGCTGAGCGGAACGTCACCGAGAACGCGGCCTGACCCGCCGTCAAGGGCGACCAGTACACCGGCGTCGCAGGCGCAGAGCAACCGGCCGGTCGCTGGATCGAAGTCCAACCCGTGCGGCCCCTCTGCCGGCACCTCGAACGCCTTCGATATCTTGGTTGGGTCACGGGCATCAATGGCAATGATGCGCGCTGGCGATGCGATGTTGACGAAGAACGTCTCTCGCGCCGGATCATAGATGGTCCAGCGCGTCCGGCCGGGGACTTTGATCTCGGCGATGCGCTCCCGGCGCGCGATATCCACAATCGACACCGTATGTGAATCTGGGAAGCGAGACGTCGCCAACGTTGGCCGCTATCAGGATGCCGCGAGCTGGCATCGAACGCGAGCCCGTTCGGCTTCACGCCTACCCCGACCTTGAACGCGTCTCGCTCGGCACCTGGCGCAAAAACCGAAACGGTGTTTTCACCTCGATTGGACGTAAAGACGAGACCGCGCGCCTCGGACACAAGGGCACCTGCCACTGCCGTCAGTCCCGACATCGATTTAACATATCGATCCCGCGCGCAATCGATCACGTCGATCGAGTCGTTGCTCGTATGCGCGACGTAGAGCCGGTCCGTGGGGGGATGAATGTCCGCGTGATCGAAGCCACCGCTGGATCGATTGGCCGGGAGTTCGACGTGACCGAGCAGACGAAGTGCCATCGCTGAAGTCTCCTTCGGCTGCGCTGCTCACTCTGCAGAACGGTATGAAAACGCGTCAAAGGCCGTGACACTATCGGCCTTGGTCCAAAGGCCGACCATGCCGGCGTCCTTGAAGGTGCTGTCCTCGACCTCGAACAGCGCCTGCCCGTTGAAGCTGACCTTGAAGCGAGTGCCGGCGAAGTCGACGCGCAGCGTGTGCCACTGATTGGCTGGCACAGGAGTCTTGACGCCATAACCGCCTTTCTGTCCGACGATGTCGAGCGAGCTGCGCCGACCGTTGACGGTCTTGTAAAGCACGACGTTGTCCTCAAGGGCATTGGCGCGAACAACATAGTAGTTGTTGGCATCCTTAGCTCGCCACACCAGGCCGCCGGCGCGATCCTCCGAACCGGAGATGGGCTTGAATTTCACCTCGAGGAAGCCATCCTTGATGCTGGTTCCTTCCTTCAGCGCAAGCGGGTAGGTGGCTGTGCCGGATTGTTTGAGCACCCGCCCTTTGGACGGAGCGGTGTCGTCCTGCTCCACGGTCCACTTGGGCGCTCCTTTGCCGGTCATGGTAAGCATCCAGCCCTTGGGCGGAGATCCAACGGTGTCGGTGTCGAAAGTTGCATCCTGTGCGACGGCAGGCAGGCTCGCTGCGAGAACAAGGAGCGAAGTGGTCGCGATCGTCCAAAGCATGAGGTTTCCTTTCGATGAGTGGGCGACGACGCTGTTGATGAGCCGTCGACCTTCTTACGATTTGACGGTCGCCTGCACGTCCAGAACTCGCCTAAGCGATTGCGCTAAGTCAGCTGCTTTGCCCTTGCCCCAATAGTGCAGGAAGAGAATGCGCGGGGTCTCGTGGCTCATGTGCTGATGAATAGCCACGATATTGATGCCTTCCTTGCGCATGGCGCGCAGGACCGGCTGCAGCTCGTTTTCGAGCATGGCGAAGTCGCCGTCGACGAAAGCCTGGTCGTTGCTGCCGGCAAAGGCCGCCCAGGTATTGATGCCCATCTCCTTGCCAACCGGCATCCCATGCATCGCTGCGGCACGGCCGATGATAATTTTGAACATGCCCTCGTTGGCCTGTCCCTTGACGCCAAGCGCGGCTTCGAGCGGCGCGGCGGTGATGGAACTGGGCGTGGCAATGGTGCCGGCAAATGCTTTGGTCGGCGTTGGGTTGGCGGCGCGAATCTCGGCGATCTTGTCGTAGACTTTCTTCACACCAGCGGCGAGCGTGCGGGCATCGCCAATGCCGCCGATGTGCATGAAGTAAACCTTGGGCTCGTCGAAAAAGAAGTGGTTGTGGAGGGCCGTCACCTCGAGGCCTGCGTCGAGCGCGGCGCTCATCGCCGGGTTCACCTCGTCTTCAAACACAACAGTGTCGCCCATCACCATGACCTGTGAAGGCATATGTGCCGGTGTAAAGGCGGCCCATGAACCAAGGCCCATGAACGGCGGCATGCTCCATTGATCCACCTGGATCTTTACGTCGGTTCTGGGTTTGGTGACTTTGAAAACGTTCTCTTCGGAGATGAGCTGGCCTTTGAGGCCGGTGGCCTGCTCAATGGCCGCGGTGTCGAGATCAGCGGGACCCTGTGCCAGGGAAAGGTGCGCACCAGGCAACGATAGCGTTCCAACAAGCGCGGTTATCAAAGCGACTTTGCGTCTCATGATAGTCTCCACGTTCTGGACTCCACTTCGGGAGCCCTTTCCTCTACATCCCCCTTCCTCCGAAAACCCCGATGTCGTCCGTTCTCCGTTTCAAACGCAGGCGTTTACTCACTCGCTGCGAAAGGGCATTTGGTCAGCTCTTGGAGGCCACGGACGCGAACAGTTTGTCGGCATTTTTCCAGCGGATTGCATTCATGTAGGTGTCAACGTACGTAGCGGCCTTGGCGCCGTAGTCGATGTGATAGGAGTGCTCGTACATATCGAGCGCAACGATGGGCTGACCGCCCGCCAGCGTGTGGCAGTGGTCGGCGGCCCACTGGTTGACCAGCCGGCGATCGCGCGGCGACCACGACAGCAGCACCCAGCCCGAGCCGCCGCCCAGCGCCTTGCCCATGGCGATGAATTCCGCGCGCCAGCGCTCGACCGAATCGAAGTCGCGCGCCAGCGCGGCAGCAAGATCCTTTCCAGGCGCACTTTCGTCGCCGAGGCCATCGAAGAACAGCTCGTGCAGGATCATTGAGTTCGTCGCAATCAACTCCTCTCGCTTCAGCCCATTGATCACGTATCCCGGCGTGGCGTTGAAGTTCAGACCGGCCAGCTGTTCGGTGATCAGATTCAGGCGCTTGACCGCACCGCCATAGTTGTTCTCATAGTGGCTGACGATCAACTTCTCGGACATGCCCTTGACGTGCTGCGGATCGCAGCCGAGCGGCTTCATGCTGTACGACATCATCGGTACTCCTGCCTGGGTGTGCATCATGCGAGCGCTCCTAGCGAGGTAGAGAACGATGCCTGCAGCGCAGCAGGCTGCGAGCGTCTGGATCATTCCCACCTTGAAGCGGAAGATGGCGACGGCCGCCGCGACCGAAAGCGCGAGCGCCCAGCCGTTGACGCTGGTGAGGACCGGCGCGTCGAACGCAAGCGGGAATGCACGCACCGGCACGGTTTCGCGGAATACCGTGTGGATCGCAAACCAGATGGCGAGGTTCAAGATCACCCCGACTACTGCAGCCGTGAGGGCCGACAAGGCGGCGTTCAGGGATTTGTTGCCCCGCAGCTTCTCCACGAACGGAGCGCCGAGGAAGATCCACAGGAAGCAAGGTGTGAACGTGACCCAGGTCGCAAGCAGGCCGCCCAGCGTGCCCGCCAGCATGGGCGACAGTCCGCCCGGGTCGCGGAACGCCGCCATGAAGCCCACGAACTGCAGCACCATGATCAGGGGACCGGGCGTGGTTTCGGCCATGCCGAGACCGTCCAGCATCTCGCCGGGTTTGAGCCAGTGATAGTGCTCGACGGCCTGCTGCGCGACATAGGCGAGCACGGCATAGGCACCCCCGAACGTCACCATCGCCATCTTGCTGAAGAAGACGGCGATCTGGCTGAAGACGTTGGAGCCGCCCAGAGTTGCAAGCAGTGCGATCACCGGAATGAGCCAAAGCGCGAGCCATATGGATGAACTCTGCAGGGCGCGCGCAACAGTCGGACGTGCATGCTCCGGCAGCTGATCACCGAGCAGGCTGTCGACTACCGCTTGCCTACCCGTCTTGCTGGGTCCGTGCCCGCCGCCGCCTTGGAAGGCTTCGACTCCCATTGCCCCGGCCGCAAACCCAATGAACGCCGCGCCGAACACGATGATCGGGAAAGGTATGTTGAAAAAGAAGATGCCAACGAAGGCGGCGGCCGCGAGAGCCATCAGCGGCCGGTTCTTCAAGGACCGCTTGCCGATCCGGAACACCGCTTCCAGCACAATCGCCAACACTGCGGCCTTGAGGCCAAAGAACAGCGCCACGATGATCGGGACATTGCCCCAGCCGGCGTACACGTAGCTGAGCGCCATGATCGAGATGATGCCGGGCAGGATGAACAGCCCGCCGGCCATGATGCCGCCGAGCGTGCGATGCATAAGCCAGCCGATGTAGGTGGCAAGCTGCTGTGCCTCGGGGCCCGGCAGCAGCATGCAATAGTTGAGCGCATGCAGAAACCGCTCTTCCGAGATCCAGCGCTTCTCCTCGACCAGGATGCGGTGCATCACAGCGATCTGGCCTGCTGGCCCCCCGAAGCTGAGCGCCGCGACGCGCATCCAGGTCCAGAACGCCTCGCGCAGGCTTACGCCGTGCGCTGGAACGTACGCTTTCGGAGCAACGTCGCGGGCCACAGCCATATCGCTCATGTCAGGCCTTTGGTTTTGTACTGGGCCAGTTGTGGGTCTCTTCGCTGGCGTCCCGACACCAGCGATAGAAGGCGTCGTAGAGCGCCATCGCCGCCTCGAGCTGCGGGAGGTCGTCGCGATACATGCGTGAATAGCCGAGCGACGCCGCGAGCAATCCCTCGGATTGCGGTGTGAGGTCGGGCCGAGCCGTGTCGGCGCCGCGAACGATCTTGGCCAGTTCGAGCAGGGGTTCGGGATTTGAGCCCGAACTCCTCGATCATGGTGTCGAAGGTGCAGGTTTCGCCGCGATGACTCCAAAACACGCCCTCGATGTCGAAGGGGGTGGCTTTGAACCGGTCTGCGACCGCGGTGACCTCTGAGGGCGTGACGAACAGGAAAACCGCGTTGGGGTCGACGAAGCGACGGATCAGCCAGGGACAGGCGATGCGGTCAACTTTGGGGCGCGTGCGCGTCACCCAGACGGTGCGGCCTTGCCCGTCGCGTTCTGGCAGTTTGTCGGTTCGGACCAGCAGCTCGCCGGCCTTCTTCCAGGCCTCGAAGCCGCCTTCGAGCGTCTGTGCCTCGATGCCACTGTGCCGGAGCCAAGCGGCCGTGCCTTCGCTGAGCTTCTGGCCCTTGTGGCAGACGACCACGACCGACTTGCCGTGGTAGTCCGGTGCCCATTGCTCGATGGCGCGGTAGTCCCGCCGAGCCGAGCCAGGGCAACAGCCGAGGATCGGCCCGGTAGTCGTCGTCGATGCGAACATCGACAACCGCGGGCGTGTGCGGAAGGCCGATAAGGCGAGAGAACTGAGCGACGGTGATTTCGGTGACTGACGGCATAGCGTCCCCTTCCCGTGTTTGGGAGTGTGGACGCGATCTTTGGGCCGCAGCCTCACGGGGACGTCGCGGATGACCCCTTGGCACCTTCATGCCACGCGCGAAAGAGGAGAGCAAGTCCCTGCGCCCACCCTGGCGCCGTCCAAAGCGGCGATCCCAGTAGAGGCTAAGCTGTGGAGCATGGCGGCTGACCTGACGGGATGTGTGTGAATGCTCTGTCTTTCAACGGGGGTAGATGTCGCGGCCGCAGCCATGCGCTGCGCTTAGTGGTCGCTTCACTGTTGCCAGAACCACTTTGCG
>CAWIZC010000022.1:0-164257 GCA_963840445.1 uncultured Alphaproteobacteria bacterium
TGCCAGCCGAGCACCGACAGCATCACGAAGAAGCCGATCACGTAGGCGACGGTCACGTGCCAGCCATGCCGGAGCCAGAGCCCGACCGACTTCGCCTCGGAAAGGCGCTGGCGAGCGCCACCCGGCGGACGAGCCGAACCAGATCATTGATCCGCCGAAGCCGACCGCATAGGCCAGGAACGCCCAGTCGTAACCGCCCTGCCGCAGCGCCAGCGCCGTCAGCGGGATGTTGTCGAAGATCGCCGACACGAAGCCAAGCCCGAGCGCCGTCTGCCATGAGGCCGACGGGCAACTCCGACCGGCATCGACGAGGCCGTCAGCACCAGCGCCAGCAGGAAGAGGGCACCCTTGAAGGTCGCCGGCATGAGTCTGCCAGTCGGGCCGCCGCAGCACGGCGGTGACGAGGATCGCGGCCAGATCGCGATGCCGAGGACCGGCGGCTGCTCGGAGCAGGTCGGGATGAGCGCAGGTGGGCGCCCACAGTGGCCAGGATGCGCGACGATGAGAATCACGACCACGATGAAGACGCGGGTCCAATCGAATGCGCCCGGCCGGCGCCACTCCTTGACGATCGGCGAAGAGCGCTGCTGCGGCAGGGCGTCCGGAATGCCGCCACCGACGTCGGCGGCGCAGGAGGCGGCGAAGGCTTCCACCACGCCGAGCGGGCTGCGCCGTCGATCGACATCATGGTGGTGGTGGTGTCGCCGACGACCTGCCAGAGCCGCCGCGTTGGAGGCGGCGACGATCGCGGCGAGGTAGCCGATGGGCATGGCCCTTGAAGACCGTGCGCGCGACGGCGCCGCCGATCAGCGCCGCGGCGATATCGTCGAGGAAGCTGGAGATGACGGCGACGATGACCAGCAGCACGCAGCCGCCCTTCCAGCCGTCGGCAGGTAGTCCGGCAGGTTGTCGGGCACCCGGCTTTTTTCGAAATGCCGCGCCAGCAGCGCGAAGCCGATCAGCAGCGCAGCAGGTTGGCGAGCCCGACCCATTCGGGCTGCGAGTGGCCGAGGAGGCCGGCCAGGCCTGGACCGGCATTGAAGCCGGTCAAGCCCAGCTTATAGACCAGGATGGCCGCCAATCCGGTCAGCGCCACGTACAGCGTGTGGTGATGGAACAGCGCGACACCCAGCAGGGTCAGCGCGAACAGAATGAAATCGACGGGGATGCCGAACAGATAGAGGGGCTCGGGCGAGGACCCGCCTGCTCGCGGCCGCCGCCGGCAAGGCGGAAGCAACCAGTAGTCCCAGCGCGCCGCCGGCCAATCGGCCCAGCCGGGATACTGATCCAAATGACGGCCAAGCGGTCGACAGCAGCATACAGAGATTTGAGCATGGACGTCCTCCCGTCATTGCAAATGAGGGAGAACACATCGACCGTGGACGAGAGCTTCTCGATGTCTCGTTCGTCCCGAGCTTCGTCCCCCGAGCAGTTGGAAGGTAAAGCTAGCGGCCTTAAATTGGCACTGCAACGGGTAGGAACTTACGCGCCTGGCGTTAGAGCAGCGCCACTATCAGGGAGACTTTGACCTGAAGTCCGTCGTGTGAGTGCCCACTGGTCATTTGCGTTCTTCAGGCACCTTAGGCTCGGTTGAGCCCGATCCCTCTCCACTCGGCTCAATGGATTTCGGCGCACTTCCACCGAGATCAGGCGCTGTGCTTGGCAGCGTCGGACCAAGCCCCGGAATATTACCTTCGGACCGCCACCAAACGGCGGCAGCTGGAGGCCGACCCGCTATCCTTGCCGAAGCGTCGGCAGCTGGATTTCGATCTTGCTCGGATCGATCGTCGGCCCGGTCCCTTGTAGTGCATCACCATGCCCGGGAAGGCGATGACGAACCCGACCATGATGCATTGGATGACCACGAACGGCACGGCACCCCAGTAGATCTGCCCAGTCGTGACCGGCTCGGTCATCTTGCCCGTTATCTTGTCCTTGAAGGGCTCCCTTGCGGCCACGGAACGCAGGTAGAAGAGCGCGAAGCCGAGGGCGGATGCATGAAGCTGGTCTGCATGTTCACGCCCAGCATGACGCCCAGCCAGATCAGGTCGATGCCGATCTTGTCCGCCGCCGGTCCGATCAGTGGAATGATGATGAAGGCGATCTCGAAGAAGTCGAGGAAGAAGGCGAGCAGGAACACGAGGATATTCACGAACACCAGGAAGCCGACCTGGCCGCCGGGCAGAGATGTGAGCAGATGCTCGACCCATACGTGTCCGTTCACGCCATAGAACGTCAGGGAGAAGATGCGTGCGCCGACCAGGATGAAGACGACGAAGCTCGACAGCTTTGCCGTGGATTCGACCGCCGACCTCAGCAGGGCGAGATTGAACCTGTTGGGATTGCGGTCGAGCCAGCGTTTGAAGATGGCGAGCAGAATTGCACCAGACGCCCCCATGGCGCCGCCTTCCGTCGGTGTTGCGACGCCGATGAAGATCGTGCCGAGCACCAGGAAGATGAGAAACAGCGGAGGCACCATGACGAAGGTCACCTGCTGTGCCAGCGAAGACAGGATTCTTCAAACCGGTGATCTTGCCGAAGATCCAGCTCAGCACCGCGCAGGAAAAGGCAAAGAGAATCCCCACCGCCATCGTCAGCACGACGAAATCGGCGCCTCGGTAGGGCTGATTGCGCATGGTGAAGTAGCCGACCAGCCCGGAGGTGATGGCCAGCAGCGCCAGCGAGGTCAGGCCCCGATTGGTCTCGCTCTCGCGAAATCCGACCGCGTCAGGCGGCAGCCCTGGCGCCGCGTTGGGATAGAGGTTGGTGACAATGAAAATATACAGCGCATACATGCCCGCCAGCACAATGCCGGGGATGAATGCACCCTCGTACATGTCGCCGACGGACTTGCCGAGCTGATCGGCCATGACGATCAGCACCAGCGAAGGCGGGATGATCTGCGCCAGTGTGCCCGAGGCCGCGATCACGCCCGACGCGACGCGTCGGTCGTACCCGTAGCGCAGCATGATCGGCAGCGAGATCAGTCCCATCGAGATCACGGATGCGGCGACCACACCGGTGGTGGCGGCTAGCAGCGCGCCCACAAAGATCACGGCATAGGCGAGACCGCCGCGCACTGTTCCGAACAGCTGCCCGATCGTATCGAGCAGATCCTCAGCCATGCCGGATCGTTCGAGTATCAACCCCATCAATGTGAAGAATGGAATGGCCAGCAGAACGTCGTTGTTCATGATGCCGTAGAGTCGCTCCGGGAGCGATTGCAGCAGCGGCCAGGACAGCGAGATGGTGCCGTGCGAGAGGGGCGCGACTTCTACACCGACGATGAAGAACACCAGACCGCATGCTGCCAGCGAAAAGGCCACCGGGTAGCCGAGCAGCAGGAACACAACCAGCGACGCAAACATGATCGGGGCCATGTTGTGCGCAATAAGATCTGCCATTCAAATGCTCCAGCTGGTCGGATTTGCCGATAACGGATGTTCTTCGAGGGCTTGCCGGGCTCAGATCGATCCGCGCTTGGCTGCCTCTTCCTTGGCGGCCTGAATAACGCGCTCGGCCTCTGCCTCTGCCGCCGCGTGATGTCCGCCGCCCGATACCGTGTCCTCGAGGTCGCCCCGGATGATGGCGATGCGCTTGATCAGCTCGGAAAAGGCCTGCACCAGCAGGAACGTGAACGCCAGCGGGATAAGGAGCTTGGACGGATAGACGGGCAGTCCGCCGGCATTGGTCGACTGTTCGTTCTGCAGGAGTGAGCGCCAGAAAAAGGGCCAGCCCAGGTAGAACATCACGAACGCCACGGGGATTAGGAAGAATATGTGCCCGAACACATCTATCCAGTTGCGGACGCGTTTGGGCAACGCGTTGTTCACAATGTCGATGCGGATGTGCTCATTGGAAAGCAGCGTCCACGCCGAGCACAAAAGAAATACTGCGCCGAACAGGATCCATTGGATCTCGAGCCATGAGTTCGAGGATGTGTTGAAGACCTTGCGGACGATGGCGTTGGCCGCACTGACCAGTACCGCCGCCAGGATGGCCCAGGCCACTATGCTACCAATGCGCGTGTTGAACGCGTCAACGGCGCGGCTGAATCTCAGCAACTTCTTCAACGCATTCCTCCTTGATTTTTCTGCATTGCCGCAGCAGCTTAAACCCATGATAGCTCTTGACCGCCTCCACATCCAGGCGGAACCAGAGCATCGCCGGGCCTTCTTGAATCTCGAAAGGAAACGAGCGATGAGCCAAACCCTCGACGCCATCGTGCTGAAAAATGCTTGCGCCCTACTGGCGAGCGAACACCGCTGGACATCTGGAGCGTGGGCGCGGGAGGCACGAGGCAATCGATGCAGCCCCTTGTCACAAAATGCAGTGCGCTGGTGCGCTGTTGGTGCGTTGCAAAAATGCGCCTATGACCTCATCGGAAACAAGCGTTCGGCATGTGAGATGGCTGACGGTATTGCCAAACATCTTGTGCCCGGACCTGGCGGATTGGTCTTTGTGAACGAACGTGGTGGGTATGCTCTGGTGAGCAATGTCATGCGGGCGGGAGGTCCTCCCAAAGACGCCGATGCCAGCTGGCCTTTTATCGATTTCTTTACTCGGCAAGGCTTCGGTGCGTTTGCACGTGGCCGTGGAACATTAGCGCAGCCCGCGTGAGCGTGCTGATTTTGAATGAGCTGAGTGCTGCGGCAAGGCGTGGTGGAAGCCGAAGAAGCGGGGAAGGGCTAGCGCAGCAGCTTTCGGATGGCCTCGGCCTTCGCAGGATCAATGCCCGCGTTTCCCGAATCGCCTTCTCCAGATCTGCGTCCAATCGGGCGGCGTCGATCGGAGTGGGTACGTCTTTGGCAGGGTCAAAGAAGACGGGATCGTCTGGGCCAGGCTCCCGGCCGAATTTGTCTATGAAGGCTTTGCGCTGTTCGAGCAGCGCCTCGTAAACCCGCGGCGTCATCGGAACGACGCCGCTAGGCAGCTTCTTCTTCCTGCCACGGCTCTTGGGCACGGCAGTTCTCCGTGGGCTCAGTGCCGCCGTTTCGATCTGGGCGTCAACTTGGCTGGCCGATCCTTGGCAGCTGTCCGCCGCTCCGCATCCTCGACCTTGCACTTCGCGTCGACGGCACCGATCACCGCTTCCCAGAATGCAGTGGCAGGACCTCGTTCTGTGTGATGTCCCCCAGGACGACCCAATAAGGGGTGAGTGTGATGGGATTGCCATCGCCGTCCTGGTCTTCGGGCTCGGCCTGCATCTCGATTTGATAGCTTGAGCTTTCCCAGCCGGTGGAGAGGGCGTCCTTGCGAAGGTCGTAGTATTCCCATTCGGGGGTGTGCTCGTACGAGGATCCTGGCCTTGCGTGTGACGGTCTGGCCTAGCAAGGCAACCGTCCAATCGAACTCAAGCTCGCCTCTGAACCCGGGATACTTTGACGAATAGTCTTGGCGCTGGCGTTCTGCCTGCTCGGTAGCTCTGATCACGTCGTCCGCGTTGGCGCCCAGGCCTTGGCGAGCCTCAGAAGCTCCCACATGCCCATCTTCTCCAGGGCGCCAACGTCTACGACATGCTTGGTCACGTCGGGAAGTTTGGAGAGTCCGTGCCACAGGTAATGTCGCGCCAGGATATCGATGTCAGGGGCTTTCGGATCTCTGTGCCTCCGCATCGCGCACTCCCGTTCTCGCCGCTGTCATTGCTATACAATGATTTACATTGCTTCGCCACGGCGGTCGGATGATGGGCCGGCGAACGAGGGTCGAAACCCTAGGCGTGCGCGGGAGCAGGCTGCCAGCGTGCTCAGTGCGGATTTGCATTGGGTGGAGGATCAAGCCGATCCGACAACGCGCGCTTTGCGGCGATATACAATGCTTCACAAGGTTTCACAATGAGCATGCGCGCCGGATCCGGGATCTTCAGGCGACCGGAGTAGGGGTGCATGAACTGGCCGCTTTGTCCCACCACGGTTCTTGCGAGGTATTATCAGCGGTGTGGGTGTTGCGCTTGAGCCACTCAGACATTGGCGAGCGAGCATACCCATCGTCGTAGAGCTTCACGCCGTCATTGAGAATGGCAGCAACATAGCTGAACGAGCTTTTCGACATGATGAGTAGGTCTGCCTCAACCAACGCAGAGAGAGTTTCTGTGGCGGGCATATCCAGGCAAAGTTCACAGCCGGCATCGCGGAAGTTGGCGAAATCCTTATCGCGCCCCTGTGAAAACAGCCGGATGCGCGTGGGCATTCCTAGCTCTTCCAGCAGAGCTCGAACCTGCGCAATCGAGTTCAGCACGGCCGCGTCGTTCGTAAATCGCAGTGTTGTCCCTGGGTCGTCAGCCGAGACGTCGCCGCGGCGCAGATGAACGCATACCTCCACTATTGATGCTGGCGACCTTGATGGCGATCCGCGACGGTACTTTGTTCGGAGCTGTTGGATCACACCTAGGTAGGCATCCGGCTCTTGGTCTGTGAACCTGACAAAGTGCTTTGCCGAAACCAGGCACGGAGATGTCCGCCAATGCGGATTGACCAAGAAATCCTCGACGCTCAAGCGAGGCAATTGGCACTCCGCAGCTTTGATTTCTCCATGGCCGAGGTTGAAAAATCGCTCCCACGAAGCCGCGTAGTCGTCAGGATGACCCTCGACGTGCTCCATCGCAGCAAAGGGCTCGTGCGCGTAGGTCAAGTTGCACGCGTTGGCGAGACAAATAGCGGACATCTTGGCCATTGCTTGAGCACCAGCGCCGTCGCCCCTCTCCGTGGTGATGTGGCACTGCCTTCCGACAAGTCCGGCTTTCGCTAGCCTAATGAATTCCTGCGTAAGGAAAGCGTGGTCGCTGCCTGTGGGTATGCAAAGCGCGCGCTTTACGCGGAACCACGCCAGCCGGAAACGCCGAGCGCGTACGAGTGGCATGGACCGAGCAAAATGCGCCGCATGTCGGAGCCAGATTTTGATACGGCGGTCGAGCGGTATAGCGCTAGGGGTGGTCTCAAACCGCCCACTTTGGCGTGGGAGTTCGTAAATCTCGCTCATTAGGTCCAATGCTCTGCAAGATATCCGACATACCACCGAGCAGACCATTTCGCCGCTTTCCATGCAAGCTGGAAAGCGGCTTCGATGAGGTTGGGAAGGTCTCAATTGGTCGAAGTAGCGGCCACATAGATTTGAGTTGACCGGGCGCTGAGGACTCGCCGTGGACGCTGTTTTCAGCCCCGCCATTGCGCCGACAGGATCATATCGACCTCCCCGAGGACGGCGCCACTGGCCAGATGCCTTTCAGCTCGTTTGGCGTAGACGCTGCCCGAATGGACCTCCTTAGCCTCTGATAGTCCAGCTCCAGCAGTTGATCGAATCCGTCAATGTCGAGGGTGCGTCGCTTGTTCTCTCGGGCGACGAATGAACGTGCGCGCGCCCACTGGATTCGCCGCGCCCGCTTCATGCAGATATCGATAGGCCCACCGTTATGCGAGCGCACCCAGGCATCGCGGAACCAGCGGTCCGCGGGGATGTCGGCCACATCCCACAACTCGTGCCCCGTTCCGAGGTGGCCGCAGAACCTATCGCGCACGATGGCGTAGGCTTCTGCGTTCGAGAGCCCCCCAAACTGCATGGCGCGCACGAACCTTGCTGCCGCCCACTCTCCAACACCGTACTCGGCCTGCTTAGCAATCTGGCGATCGAGGAAGCCACGCGGGAAGCCGTCCCAGCGCCCGCCGCCGCCGGTCATATAGGCCATGGCTTTGAGCGACGGCGCGCACACAGCAACCTCGCCGTCGTGCCGAGTGTAGACAATGCGCTTAGGCATAGTCTCCCCAGAACGTCATGCCGATCTCGGTATTGTCCTGGTTGGCACCGGCCGACCCGCCGCCCACACTAAAGCCCTTGACCTGAAACGTGCTGGTTGTTTTTACGCCGTCGGAGCCTGATGACATGACGCCGGTTTGCGTGCTTCCAACAACATCCGTGCACCGCGCGTAGCCTGCGCACCAGTAATTGGTATCCGCAAAGGCGGTATCGAACGCCACGACATAGTCGCCCACGCCGTTGTCTGTCACCGCTCCCATGCCGTAGTCGCCGGAGCGGAAGGCAGGCGTGCCTGAACCGTTCAGGTTGCCGCCTGCCTTGGGGTGGCCAGGGTGAAAGTGCTGACGGCCCGGCGGGACAAGAATATCCGTCGCCGACGCCGCCTCCATGTTGGCCTGCGTCGCCGTAACGCCGCTCGCCAGCTTCGCATGGGTCAGCGTTCCGTCGGTCACATTGGCAGCAACGATCTTCGCCCATGAAGGATCAGTGCCGTTTGTCTTCAGAACGGTATCGGCGGCGCCAATGGCCAACCTCACGTTGTTCGACGCGTCGCGCGTGATGAGGTCGCCGCGCGTTGTTGTCGGCGAGAGTGCATTAAAGCCCGCCGTTGCTGTACTCTGCCCCGTTCCGCCGTCGGCGACGGCAACATCGGTGCCGCCTGATTTATAGACGGCAGCGGTCCCGACCGAGAGTGCGCCGGTTACATCAAGGCCAGTCGTGCTGATGTCCAGCACCTTAGCGCCAGCGCATGCCACGCCAAGGTTGTCGCCGCCGATTCGGTAGACGCCCGTGTCCGGATCAGAGCCGGGCACCAAGCCGGGAGCGGCCACCGTTCCGCTGGCGATCTTGAGCTGGCCCGACATCTGGCTCTGCCCATCCAGCGCAACCGAGTTGGAAATCTCGCTGGCCGCATCGGACCAGTTGGTGTTGTGGGCGCCAGCCGTGATGGGCGTTTGGTCAACGAATGTGTTCGGGATGCTCATCACCCCGCTGCCATTCCTCGGCATGGCTAGGCCTCCGCCTTCTCGACGCCGGCCGAGTGGGCCTTATCAGTGTCGGCCAATTGCTCTTGAAGGGTTGGAAACCGGCACTCGCCGTACTTGGCCGCGCCATAGACGCCGACGGGCTGACGTGGCTTCATTGCAGCTTCGGCATGGGCGCCGGTTGGCAAGTTCAACTCCTTGGCGTCCTCGACGTAGGCAAGCGCTGTTGCCTCGTGCGTACCATCGTTGGTTGTGCTGCTCATGAACGAGTTTCCTGGTTGCAAACGCTGGTACAGGGACGCGCACAGTTGGCTTGTTACTTCTCTGGATCGGACGTAAATCTTCCGTCGTCTGCGTCTTTGACCCAGGGACGTCCGTTTTTGCCTATACCCTTTTTGACATCGGCGGCCTTCGGTACGTTGCGATTAGCGGGAGATGCCAATGTCCTTACCAAATCCGAACTGGAAGGAGTTGCGGGCGAGGGCAGTTGATCTTGAGCCAGGACCCGCGCCAATTGGTTTTGGTCAGGCTCGGGCAGCGCACTCGGCGCGCGCACGCGATCCGCAAGCGACGGCCGCCCTGCCAACGGCGGAAGAATTTCAGCGGATGACCCCGCGCCAGCAGTGGAAGGTTGCGAAAGAACTGTTGCCAAGGACGGAGTACCGCCGGCAGGCCCTGATGTGGTGGATGGCACTTCTGGCTGCCCTCTTAGGGCAGTCCATACCTTCCCAGGTACACCAGCGATAGACTTGAGGACGCCGCCAGTGGCCGACCCAGTCCGGCCAATCGCATTGACAGTGTCGGCGCCCATGAGACCGCCAAGCGCGCCCTCGGCGGCCCCCATACCGCTGCGCTTGAGAATGTTCTCCGCCGAGAAATCCCTCAGCGCCGCTTCGCGGACGGGATTCAATTCGGGCAGACTATTGGCATAGTCTAGATATTCTTGGCGCCTCGGATGATCGGGCGGCAAGGCTTCGGCGCGTGCCTCGTAGGCACGCTTTTTCGGGTTATCTGGCGGCGTGTTCGTGCTGTTGTAATAGCTGGGGGCATTGGGCGCGAACGCGCCGGCGGCCCCACCAATCGCGGTTGGCGCAACATACTTGGTCGTGAGGCTGCCGGGGCCAGCGCCAGTTCGGAGTGTGGTGCCCGCTAGAATTCCGGCAAGGAACGGCGCGTAGCCGCCAGTCTTCTCATACATCTCGCCGATAGGCGTTTTGTCGAAGCGCTTGTTGCGCGACATTTCTTCGTTAAACGCATCCTCCGACGCTTTGACCTGCCGATTGAATTCGTCTTGCTTATCCGTTGCCGCTCTTGCCTTCAGTGCCCGTTCGCTATCTGCGTTGGCGTTCGTGAAGTTTCTCGACTGACGCTGGAACTCGCGCATGGTCTCTTGAAGGATGCTGCGTTCTGCGGGGTCATAGTCTCCAGATTCCAACCTCTTCTTTGCGGCATTATATTCGGACTGCTGTTCCGTCGAGAGGCCTGGCATAACCTCTTTAGGAGCAGCCCCTTTCTTGCTCTGGGCCTCGGCTTCGGTGTCGAGCAGGCCAGACTGCTTAGCAGCCGCACCCGTATATCCAGCGGCCAGTATTTTTGCCGCTGCGGCCGGTCTCATCGCCGCCAGCGCCGTCCGCGCACCAGCATTTACGACGTTGGGAAATGATGGATTTTCATATGCCTCCCCGAGCGCGCTCACCGCTTGCGGGATGCCAGTAAGTCTTGCTGCGGCAGCCGGCATAGTCAATTCTGTGTCGGTGAGCGGGCGCTGGCCCTCCATGCGCTTGCCGCCAAGGCTATAGGCTGGATTTGACACCATCGGCCTGATAGCGGGCCCAACGGGAAAGTTAGCATCTGACCCGATCCCGCCATTGGCGAGCATTCTGATCAGCCTTGGATCAACACTCGCGGCGTCATCGGCCGACGGCACCTGCTGGCGCAGCTTCCTGTTGCGGTGTGCAAGATCGCGCTCGGCCGGCGACACCGGCATATCGGCCGCCAGGAGCGTCGCTAGTTCGTTGGTGTCATCGGCCATCGCGCGTTACCGAGCCGCGCGACGTGGGTGGATGGGCGGGCTCAGCCGATCGGCGGCCCATGCCGTCAGATCGCTGCGCCTGAACAGCCTCTGCCTGCCCCATTTGCGGTGAACCGGCCCACGGCCGGCGCAAACGGCGCTTTCCAAGTCGGTCGCTGAAAGGGGAACGCCTACCGTCGCCCGGACGTAGGCCGCTGCCGCACCGACATCGAGTAATTGAGCATCGAGGGCGACGACGTTGCTAGGCGCGGTGTCGGCTGCAGTGGCATCGGTGAGCATGACAAGTCCCAAAGCTTGTTGCGTTGGGATGATTGTTCGCTGCTTCGCGCCGTCGGGCGAGTATCACATAGGAGCAAATCAAATCATGTTGGCGCAGATCGGCGCAGATGGACGCAGTTGTGGCCCCATGCAGGCGTTCCAGAACCAACCGCGGGCAGCACTCTTGCTCCGAAGGCAGCGGGCGCGTAGGGAGATTACGGTGGGTAAAAGCCAGTCACGAACCGCATTTCGGGTAAAGGTATGGCCTTGTCGTTCCAGTGGCTGATCGATCCGATCGAGCCAAAGACATTCTTCACCGAGTTTTATGAGCGAAAGCCGTTGCTCATCGAACGTCAGCAACCCTCAAAGTTTGAATCCCTGCTGAGCATTGACGCAATCGATCGATATCT
The DNA here is from genome assembly GCA_963840445.1 of uncultured Alphaproteobacteria bacterium. Taxonomy (GTDB): domain Bacteria; phylum Pseudomonadota; class Alphaproteobacteria; order Rhizobiales; family Hyphomicrobiaceae; genus AWTP1-13. The sequence goes on from CAWIZC010000022.1 coordinate 11,433, forward strand.
CTCAACGTCGACCCCTTGCCGTCCTGACGTGTTCCTGGTCGACGCGGCACGGGAGCTCAAGCCCGAGGAATACTCGTTTCCCAACTCCGAACCGCCCGGCAGAATTGACCTGCTGCGCGCGTACCAGTTGTTCGCTACCGGTGCCACGATCTCTCTTTCCCAGATGCACGAGCGTTTGCCGTCACTTGCGAATCTCTGTCGTGCGGTAGAAAGAACGTTCAGCAGCCACTTTCAGACCAATATCTACCTCTCGCCGCCGCATGCGCAGGGCTTCAAGACGCATTTCGATAGTCATGACGTGTTCGTGCTGCAGGTCTCGGGGTCAAAGCTGTGGACCTTGTACGACACCGGTGTCGTGCTCCCGCTGCGGGGTCAGGCTTTTGATCCGGACAAGCACGCACCTGGTCCGCCCACACGCGAGCTCACACTGCATTCCGGCGATGTTCTCTACTGTCCTCGTGGGCTATATCATTCGGCGCGCTCGACAGACGAGGCATCGCTCCACATCACGCTAGGCCTCATCGGCAAGACCTGGGCGGACGTGATGGTCGAGGCGGTGTCTGCGGCATGCCTTGAGTTGCCCGCGCTCCGGGCGAACCTCCCGGTCGGCTTTGCCAATCCAGGATTTGACACAACTCAGGCCGCAGCGACATTCCGCGCGCTCGTTGACACGTTTGCACGTGACGCGCAGCTGACGCCTGTTCTCGAACGGCTTGCTGAGGACTTCGTGACGTCGCGTCGACCGGCCCTTGATGGGTGCCTGCAGGAGGTACAAGGTTCCCCGGACCTGTCGATCGAGAGCACAGTTTCAGCTCGCCCCAACATTGTCTTCCTGGTGCGAGAAGAGCCCAATAAGCTTGTCGTGTTGTTCGGTTCAACGGTGATCAGTCTCCCCCTGTTCGTGAGAGACGCGGTGATGTTCGCCCTCGGAGGGACACCTTTCGAGGTCCGCGATCTTCCGGGCGAGCTCGATGACGATGGGAAGCTTGTGCTGGCGCGGCGTCTGCTGAAGGAGGGGTTGTTGACGAGGCAGGACTAGGAACCGATCCAATCGATGATGCGTGGCCATCCGACAGGCTTGGTTGAGCTTTGCATTTCCACCAGGTGGCCCCTAAGATAGACTTGAGAGACCAGCACCGAGTCACGATGCAACGGGATATTTCCCCGTCGGGAGTTTCTGTCTGATGGAACGCAGAATCCGTACTTTGAAGGATGAAGACATTTCCTCACGCAGGAACGTCAGTCGTCGTGCGCTGCTGCATACCCTCGGGATCGGTGCAGCCGCGGCGGCAGCGGCAGCCGGTAGTGCGATTGCGCAGACACAACCGAAACCACGGGATCCTTGCCGGGACCGGGATCATGGCCCGAGCGATCAGGATGGGTGTGGGCGTCCAACCTCATAAGTAGCGTACCGCGCACTTTCTTCCTGCCCCTCCGCAGCTAAGGTCGATCAGAGGCTGAGCCGCAAGCTCGGCCGAGAATGCCGGGCAGGTGGCGTTTGCCGGACGCCAGGCTAGGTTTTTCTGTCGGTTTCATGCGCTGGCGGTCCATCCAATCCAGGCATCGTTCTGCGACACGGGCTGTCGACAACGCGTCAATGGGCACGCCCTCGCTGCGCAGGCCCTCGACTGCGATCGCGTACTGGCGTTTTGTGAAAGCGGTCTTCCCGCTATGCCTCCGCCTTGCCTGGAACGGCTCGGCGACCGTCTCTGATGGCGCTGCAGTCTTGAGTAGGGCGACCTTCGTCGGCATGGCAGTCTAGTCCTGTGCGTGCCCATCTGACGCACCGCACACCAGCATCTCCTCGCGTGCCACTTCCCGCCAGCTGATGTCATCGCAGTAGGGTTCTGATCCCGCGGGATCGCCGCGTGGATCCTGGGCACCGTCGGCGCCGACGCTCACCCAGACAACAAGGATCGGACCTCGCGCGTTTGAATTGACCGGCCATCGTTGTCGATGCCTTGCCAAGACCCGCTCCCGGTCCATGCCGGGCACAATGTAGATGAGCGAGGTCGTTGCAACGTGGGTTGCGTTGGCATCCGCCAGGCTTTCGATGCGTGCCGCCAGCCGCGTGATTTGGTTGCGAGTAGCCACTAGTAGCTCCGGCTTCCAGGCGCGCGCGGCACACCCGTAATGATGAACGTGAAGGCATCCGCACGGTCGCCTTCGCGACAGCGCACGGCCTGCATCTCGGCTTCATCAGAGACCACGGTCACACGCGTGGGTTGGTTCTGAGCGGCGACCAGCGCTTCGATGCGTTTGGAGATGATCGCAATCTGAGATTTGCTTGCCATGGCTTGGTCCGTCAGCGAGCTGGGGATAGACGACATGCAGGAAGATCTGTCGAGCGGCGCCCCGGTCTCCCGGATGCGTCAGGTAGTGGCGTTCGGCGGCCTCCGCCTCGCTGCACCCATCCACTAGGATAACTGCCGCCTTGCCGTGGATGCTGGCTGCCTGGAGGTTGGCCAGGGCTTCGATGCGCTCACCCAGTTTGAGAATTTGTGCTCTGGTTGCCATCACTCGCCCCTATCGCGCCCGTTTCTCCATTGGAAGACGTACGTCAGGGTGGCCGCCCGATCCTCGGGACGACCCCTGTAGTGACGTTCGAGCGCTTCCGCTTCAGTCTCGCTCGTATAGCGCCAGACCCACGCCGTGTGCGTGCCGTGCTTGGCCGCTATCGCTTCAATGCGTCGACCCAGATGGGCGACTTGCTGTCGTGTGACCATGGGATTCGCCTTCGATTGAGGGTGCGAGTTCTTCGAGACGCTGTTCGAGGCGCTCCAGGGCCTGTGTCTCAAGGGCGGCCCGCAACATGCTCAACACCCAGACCAGCGAGCGGCCCTTGCCGTGATCGAGCTCGTCACGGCGCATGAGCCTGTAGACGGCGCAGATTTCCTTGATCACACCCGGCAGGGTGTCGAGTGCCAAGCGGATGGGATTGGGCTTGTTTTCACTGTCCGCCTCCTGGGGGGGCGGCTTTGTGGTTTTGTCTTTCTGTTTCAATGTTCTGATCCCCTGAAACTCTCGATTGATGTGCTTTCCGGGATTCCACGCGTCCTACCGTCGATTTGAGCGAGCAGTCGGCGCACATCTGTGGGGCGGAGCGCCGTCGCTCTCAACGCCTCAGCTTCGCTCTCGCCGTCGTAGATCGGCACGTGGGTCATGTTCTCCGCATTCACGTTGGAGGCGAGCCGGTCGACCTGGCGGGCGATGCGGTCAATTTGAGCTCGGGTCACCAAGGGAGCCCCCTTGCAAGTCTCGTCGATCGCTGACGGCGGCCGTACCCTCACGGATGCAAACGCCGTCGGCCTGCAGGCCGCGCAGGAGCGTCTGGCGCACCCATTCTGAAGGTGTCGTGTGGTGCTGCCCCGCCGCCAGGGCCAAAGCCTCAGGCATGCCGCGCGGCAGGCGCAAACGCATCTTTTCCGGATAGTGCACTGCCATGGTTGCCGAACTCCGCAAGGTGGGCAATAGGCCTACGTTTACGGAGTTCGCGCGGACCGACAATCCGGCGAATTGGGCGCTATTCGGCGATATGGGTGGTAAGCGGCACGAAGAGACATTCGATCGACACTGTCGCGTCTCTTGACTGCCTGGGAAGTCCAATTCAGCTCGTTATCCGGCCGGCCACTTGTTGTTCTGAGCGCTTGTCATTCTGGGAAGGGGTGTCCGATGCTCGCGGGCGTCACAGGCTTGGCTCGGGCTTTCCAAAAGGCGGGTGCGGCAAACGCTTTGCGCCCAATAGCGACCGAAAGCGGACATTGCTGGATGCCCGCTTCGTGCCATGTGTGGACGGTTCAAGCGGCCGCAACAATCGAAGATCGTCTCTGGGTCAGGTTCGCAAAGACTGTCTCTGGTAGCCCTAGGTTGTTTGCGAGCAATTGCCGCGGAACCTTGGCTATCCAGTCCGAGAGCAGCGCCTCCGTATAAGCGCTGCTGTCAAGAGCGCCGACGATCTCGCAATCCTCCGACCCGATGTTCTGAATCGAATGTCCGCAACCGCGTGGAATATAGGCGCAGTCACCCACCGAAAGCTCGGCGGTGGCCAAGCGCTTGTCTGGCGCAAACAGGGTCACGCGTGTGCGCCCCTTCGCGAGGTAGTGCCACTCGTTGGCGTTCGGGTGCCAGTGGGGTGCGTGTACAGCACCGGGCTTTAGCTTCGTGATCACTCCAGTGACGGTGGTCGATATTGGGTACTCACGCGCGGAGGCGACATGAATGGTTCCCCCCGACGACGCGACGCGAGGACTGTGGTCCATGAGCCGGAAACGATGCGTACGCTTCTGATCGAGGATCTGGAGGGCGCGGGCCCTTTCACTATCGCGCGGGATGACATCCCCTTGCTTGATGTAGACCTCTGCTGTCGGGATTTTTGAGGCGATGTCGTTTGGCAAGCCCAAGCTCTGTGAAACCAGGCCCGGCTCCAATCGGCTCATCCAGTCGCTGAGGCCAAACGTTCCATGCTCTCCGTACAACCCGTCGTCGAAGGCGAGTATGGCGTGGCAGGGTTCGACGCCCAGCGCCTGGATGGCGTGTGCGTGCCCTTTCGGAAAATACCAGAGATCTCCCGGAGCATAGTTGGCGACCTCGGTTTCGCCTTCGGGATCGACAACGGTCACTTGGCAATGGCCGGCCAAAATGTAGGCCCACTCGGCTGAATTGTGCCAGTGCATCTCGCGCACGCCACCTGGATTGAGGTAGAGGTGCGCGCCGGCAATGTCGGTGGCTATCGGCAAACCCTTGGTGGTGAGGTCGCGAGCCCACCCCCCCGAGGTCGCTTTGATGGCCGACTTGTCCAGTGAAGCTGTGAACGTCACAGGATCGCCGGTTCGCCGCGGAATCAGTGGCACATGGTCGGTTGAAGCAGCCACGTCGTACCCGGCGGCATGCCCGTCAGCGGTGCCGGCTTCCGCGCGAGTGCTCATTAGGGTTCCGGCCGCAACTGCGAGCCCGCCGATGAATGTCCGACGATTTGTGCTGGTCACATTGGCCTCCTGATCAATCCAAGCTGATGGTCCTATGAGTTAGTGCCGACCCGAAAGGCGTGGGCCTGCCGTTGTTACCGCACCGCGAGCATCGATGGTGAGAACGCGACGACAAGCTGGCAGGTCGGGTGCGTAGATTTGTTGAAGGTCGATCTCTCGATTGAGCGCAGTCACTTCGACGTCCTTGAGATCTCTCCCCGTGACGAGAATTCGGTAGTCGTCACAACGGAGGCCTACGATCCATCCGTCCCTGATGGCAGCCAAGTCCGCCCCGCAATCGCTCCCTCCACCGGACACGGCCCTGCATTCCCGGATGGCGGCTGCATTTGCAGCGGCCAGGTGGCGGTCAACGCCGGCGCCCCATGATCCGTCGCGCGCCATTGTCACGACCGTCCAGTCCTGGTCCCAGTCGTCCGCGGCATCCGCGATGGAAACGTGGGCCGCGGCGCCAACGGCAAGAGCCATGATCGATAGCAACCGGCTGGAACACGCTTTCACGGGTATCGTGTCCTTCTGCTGCCGCCCATGAGCCAATAGGCAGCGATGCGTCTATCGATCGTGGGCCAGCGTGATGTCCGTGGGGCGCCTGCGCAGCACGGCCGTGGACCTGTGCCCACCTAAGGAAGGCAGCCACGCAGAGTCCTGATGCCGTTCTGAAAGAAGGCTGGTGGAACGCCGATTTTGTGCCTAAGCTTTGACGATCAATCGGCGATGGCAAGGGGTCGGCCCATGCAGGCGATCGTCCGCAAGATATTCAACTTTGGTCATTTTTCGGTCGACTTTGAACGCGGCTGCGTCCGGAGAGGCGAGGAGGATGTTTCCTTAAGACCGAAGACCTTCGAAGTCCTCAGCCACCTCGCGCACAACCCCGGGCGCCTTGTGCGCAAAGAGGAACTTATCGAAGCCGTGTGGCCGGACGTAACGGTGGGCGATGACTCGCTCGTGCAATGTATTCGCGAGCTACGCCAAATTCTCGGCGACGACGCCCACCGGCTGATCAAGACCGTGCCCCGGCGCGGCTATCTTCTGGACGCGTCACCCTCCACGCCCTCTTCGCGATCTGTCCCGGCTGACAGGGCAGCGGATCTCATCCAGCGTCTGCCCGCAGCGAGCTTCGGTGCGAACACTGACAAACCAGTTGAGGCATTCGCAGTCGAAGGTATCGGCAGACTGAGCAAGGCGCCGGCCCTCGACTTGGCAATGTTGCAGCAGCAAATCAGCTACTGTCGAACACCGGAAGGAGTACGGCTTGCCTATGCGACAGCCGGTAGCGGACCACCACTGGTCAAGACCGCGAACTGGCTGAACCACCTTCAATATGACTGGGAAAGTCCCGTCTGGCGTCACGTTGTTCGCGGCTTGGCCACAGACCACACGCTGACCCGTTATGACGCGCGGGGCAATGGCTTATCCGACTGGGATGTTGACGAAATATCCCTCGACGCCTGGGTAAGGGATCTAGAAACGGTTGTCGACGCTGCCGGTATAGAACGCTTCCCGCTCCTCGGAATGTCTCAAGGATGCGCCATTTCTATCGCATATGCGACGCGGCATCCTGAGAGGGTGTCCCACCTTATTCTTTATGGGGGTTTTGCGCTTGGCTCGGCGAAAAAATCGCCGGGCGAAAAGGATATGCGCAAGGCGATATCGACGTTAATGCGTCACTGTTGGGCCTCTGACAACCCGGCTTTCCGGCAAATGTTCACCGGACAATTTATGCCAGAGGCGACACAAGACCAGATCGACTTCTTCAATGAACTGCAACGCCGAACCACCTCGCCCGAATGCGCTGCCCGTTATTACGATGCAGTGGGAGAATTCGATGTTACTGAGCTTCTTGGTAAAGTGACTGCGCCGACGCTCGTCATGCACGTCCGAAGCGATGCGAGAGTACCGTTCGAGTCCGGGCGTCAGTTGGCGTCTGGGATCCCGGGTGCTCGTTTCGTGCCGCTTCAAGGCCAAAATCATCTCTTCCTGGAGCATGAGCCGGCCTCCGAGCGTTTCTTTGAAGAGATCAAGCTTTTCCTCGGACGCTGACAGGGCCACTTATGAGCCGCCTCGTGCGGCGAACACGCAATCACGGCGGCAATCGTTACGCCTTCGCTGTAGACAACGCCGCGCCCAAATCGCCTTCATCGATGCGGGCGACGGCACGGAGTCAGTCTCAATGGACGGCGTCAATGCGCACTAAGGGCTGCTTGCGCATCCCTCTTCTTGATGCTCGCTCCGATGCAATAGACCCGCCGGTCCGGAGCAACCTCGATGGTGATTCCTATCTGCCGACACAGGGCCTCGACCTCATCCAGAGCCTTGCTGAGATCTATTGCCTTGAACCCTTGGGCGGTGCACCAGTCGCGGTAGCCTCGGATCAGGTCGCGCATTTCAGTCCGGGCATCCTTGGCCGTTGATACGTTCTCGCTAATGAAGCGCGACACGCTTCCTATCACTGCCTTCGGAGAGGCAGGCTTTGCATTGAACGGCGCTTTTGACGGTGATCGAGCAGTCGACGCTGTTGCCGCCGGCGGCTCTTTGACCTCCGTGGTCTGGCGCTCGCTCGCTGGCAGCTTCGTGTGGCCCAGTAGTTCGTAGATCACCATCACACCCACGAGGCACAGCTCGAATACGAGCGCCACGATGGCTTGCTGCCAGGACGTGAGCACATCGGCAGCCGATCCGATCAGGTTGGCCAGTGCGGCGCCCAGCGGGTTGACGGTCCCTACCTCAGTGTTGGTGGGCTGAGCGAGTTTTACTTTCACGGCGGCGATGGCCGCTTCCAGTTGACGGGCACGCTCAGTTGCAGTCTTGGCCGCGGTGACGTTGGCTAGATTGGTTGCAGCAGCAGCCTCGTCCAATTCGCGCTGCCGACAGTTCGGGCCGCGCTTGTCGCACTCAGCAATTTTATTGCTCGTGGACGTGTCTGCTGCACGCTTGGCCGCTTTGACAGCCTCCCCATCGGCTGGCGTGAACCTGCCGAGGTCGGCCAGGGCTTTCTCGAGGCGCAGCAGCTCACGCCGGTTGTCGGCACGGCTCTCCGCCATGCCCTGCCGCTGCGCCAGGACGGCGTCCGTACGGCTGACGATGCTGCCAAGCGAGTTGGAGAAGGTCACGATGAGGGCGGCTGCGGCAATGAAGCCGATCAGGGCCGAGCCCACATGGTGCTTCATGAACCATAGGCGCACGGCAGCCGCATCGAACAGGAATGCGCACAGCGCGATGGAGCCGAACACCACGGCGCTGATGACACCGTCAATCACCGTGTCCGCGTTCTTGTAGCCGTACCTGGCCGTGAGACAGATGCTAGCCAGTCCCAACACCACTGCCAGAACCCCAAACAGCGCACGCATTCTCATCCTCCTTTGAGTTGTGCGTACGCCTCCACTGCCCGCTCGATCAGTTCAACCATGGGAATACCCTCATTGAGGGCCAACGCGGTTACGCGATCCCGGAATTCCGGGCGCACCTTCAGGTTCATCTGGGCGCTTTTGGTGCTGCCGTGCTGGAGCCGGCGCCGATCGGCTGGCTGAAGGGGCCGCGTCTCGCGCATGCGCCTACCCGCGAGGGTAGACGTGGCGTCGCGCTTCGCGAAGCGCGACAGGATCTGCATGTCCTCGCCTTCAAGGTCGCTCATGCTGCCACCTTTTCGGCGAAGGTCTCAAGGACGGCTGCCCAGAGCGCCTCTATCTCTCTGCGGGTGCCGGCTGTCTTGTCGACCTCCGGGCCAGACTTGCCGACCGTCAGGGCCGCCATGTACGGAGCCCGAAACGACAGGTGTGCGTCGAGGACGGTGCTCCCGTTCTGGCGCAAGAACTCAACCGAGCTCTTGACCAGCTTGGAAGATCCCGCTGGGGCGTGGTTGAGCACAAAAGCGTGCGGCTTCCCGTGGCTCTCACACAGCTCAACGGTGATCCCTGCCTGTTCGATGTCGAATGCCGAGGGCCTGGTCGGGATCAACACTAGATCGGCGACGGCAATGCCGGGTTCGATCAGATCGATCTTGGCGGGGCCTGTGTCGATGAAGGCCCAATCCCATCGTTCGGCCAGTAGAAGCTCGATCGCTTCGGTAGTGGCGTCCACCTCGTAAAGCTTGGGGTTCTTGGTCTTGCCGCGTCTAGTCCACCACGATGCCATGGTCTCTTGCGGGTCGAGATCGATCAAAGCAACTTTCTGGCCATCCTCAGCCGCCCTGACCGCCAAGGCGGTGCAAAGGGTCGTTTTCCCGGTGCCACCTTTGACGTGGGCGAGCGTCACGACGCGCATGCGACGCGACTGCTGGTGTTTTCGAAACATCGGATGCACTCCGCTGGTAGCTGGTACCAGGTAGGTACCAACCGAGTGCAGACTATCTGCTTCGCGGCGGAAATCGAAGGAAAGCGTAGTACCGAGTGAACTTTCCACAAGGAGTTGCAGGAACTTCCACATTCCAGGACGTCGCTGGTACCATTATTGGTACCGCTCTCGCGGTGCTTGCGTTCTTCCGTCAGATTTTCCTGTGTGCTGAGTAGGCCAGGAGACCCACGCCCGCCGCGATAGCGCTATACGGAAAGCACGCGGCTGGGTCGACGGACCGAAAAGCCGGCACTCCACCGGCCTGCCGCAACTCCACACCGTTGGAAGCGCCCTGGATAGCGCTATGCGACCTGACGAAAATGCTGTCGCTAGAATTTTAGCCGCCATGCGGCTCGCGCCGGGTGGCGAGTTGATTGACACGTCAGGGCTCGATCCAGAGATCTTGCTGAGGGACCTGTCTGATGCAATTCGTTTGCAGCAATTTGCTACCGAATTGCCAAGAGTTCGCGAGAAGCGCAGTCAGCGATCTGCAAAAATCCAACAGACGGCTCGAACATTGGCCAGACTCCTCAAAGAGGAAAGAGCAGACCTCGGCCGCATTCGGCACTATCCGCTCCGTGAACCCGATCCTCGCCACGTTGCGTTGCAGGTGGCGCTGGCCGCAAGAGCCACAAGAGTGCCCATACAAGAGCCCATCTGTGCCACTGAGGCGGCAACCGCTCTGGTGGAAGATCTCACTGCCCGCAGCCATTTCGATTGTCTTGTGGGGGAGCTACTCAGCCCCTTGTTCAACACGTATTTTCCCGGGAATGCGGAATATACGACGGACCCGTTGGAGGAGGTCACGGATAGCCCAAAGGTGCGGTTCATTGAGGCCGCCCTGTGCGAGTTTGGCTTCACACACCGTGGTCAACCTCACTCGCGCAAATCAATTGCGTCGGCGATCACCAATGCAAAGACGGGTCGGCGGCGACGGAAAAAGCGCTAAGCGGCAACTTTGGAGCTCACTCGTGGGTTTCGTAGCTTAGACACAGCTGCCAGTTTCAGCGAAATACCCCGATATCCACGTAATCACTCGGGATGCTCGCTGATGACCCAACCCAACCGCAAATACCATCGACGCGACGACGCCGCTGCCTATGTTCGCCACAAGCATGGCATTGGCTGTACCGCGGGATACTTGGCGAAGCTCGCCTCCGCAGGCGGCGGCCCTGTGTTTCACCGGCTGGACAATCGCTGGGCCCTCTATGCAGAGGAAGACCTGGATGCGTGGGCGCGGACCCGCGTGAGCGGTCCGATGCAGAAGGCCTCTGACATTCCGTCACGCACGCGTGCGGCCTAGCCTCAAAAGAAAAAGCGCCACCCGGATGGTCCACATCCGAACAGCGCAGATCAACAACCGATGGCTGCCGTGTAAATCGTATCCTTGGAAAAAGCAAGGTTGGCCGCTGTCGTCATCCAATGAAGAGGATGACGAATGACTGCTCAACTGAACGCACTTGCGACCCGTCCTCGCGCGGGAAATTACACGCTTCTTGCCGACCCCGGCTCCGGACCATTCGCTCACTTCGGGAGAGCGGCGTGATGTCTCTCAAGAAAGATTCTCTCGCGGGCATGACGCAGAAGCACATCTGGCACGACTGCGTTTGGATCAGCGACGAGTCCTCGGAGACCAAGCTGTTTCTCCTGTGCATCGGCAGGTTCATGAGCGCTGATCTGCAATCGTCGGACATGAGCTACAGCCAGATCAGTGAGGATTGCTCGATATCCGAGCGCTTTGCCAAGGCCGCGGCCAAGCACGCCCGAGATCGCTGGCTCAAAATTGAGATCGGTAAGGGCAGGCTGACCAAAAACGGACGGCAGAACCTGTACCACGGCATTATTCCTGCAGATGTGGTCGATCGGCTGCGCGCACGGAAGGCGAAGGGCCTATCCGTAGTGCGCGATCCAAGGATAGAGGCCGCCGCCGATGCCATCGTGAATGGGGTGCATCTGGTGCACCCCTCAGATGAAGGGGTGCATGGCGTGCACCCCGACCCCTCGGACGGGGTGCACGGACGGGGTGCACCGGGTGCACGGGTGCACCAGGAAGCAGGACGGGGTGCACCGGGTGCACCCTTACTCACTAAGACTCATCTCTCTCTCAATAACGCAACGTCCAAACGCAGCCACGCGGTCGAACGCGACGTTCCGCACATGAACGGCGTCGGCTTCGTGATTTCATCGAGGCACAATCTGATCATTTCGCGGGAGACGATCGACAAATGGCGAAATCGCTTCCCCGCCATCCCTGATCTCGAAGCGAACATGGAGAAGCTTGGCAGTGTCATCTTGCACAAGGGCATCACGCATCCTGGTTGGTCCTGTCCAGAAGGTTGGATGGCGGGGTGTCTGTCTGAGGACAACCAGAAGGCCAAGAACCAGCAGCGGAAGGCGGAAGCTGATGTTGCGAAAGCCAAAGGCAGCAACGCCACAAAGACCTTCGCAAGATGATGACGCCAGCCGAGATACTCCAAGCCGAGCGCATAGAACTGCGCGTGCTGGCTCCGGGCAATCACAAGACACGATGTCCGCGGTGTTCGGCTCAGCGCAGGAAGAAGCGCGATCCATGTCTCAGCGTGCGGATCGATGGTGAGGGGGTTCGGTGGCGCTGCCACAACGACGGATGCACGTATCAAGGGGGTCGGTTCTATGACGGGCATGCTGAGCGAGGAGCACGAAAGATGGCTAGAGGCGCGTGGCCTCGACCTCGAACTCGTGACGAGATACGGGCTCTTCACCGACAGGCAAAGCCAGGATGGCCGAGACCTGGCCATTCCCTATGTGCGCGCAGGCCGGACGATCAACCATAAGTACCGCGGGCCGGAGAAACGCTTCCGTCAGGATGCAGGCACTCCGCGCTCGTTTTGGAATGAAGACTGCCTGCGCGATCCGACACTCGCTGGCGAACCCTTGCTCATTACCGAAGGCGAACTGGATGCGCTGACAAGCATTATGGCCGATTGTCCAAAAAGCGTGTCCGTTCCGGACGGTGCTGGGTCAAATCTCGATTTTATGTTCGAGGAAGACATCTGGCCCCTTCTGAAAAACAGCTCGATCATTCTCGCAGTCGACAGCGACGCGCCGGGCCACAAGCTCAGGCAGGATCTGGCCTGTCGTCTGGGGCCCGCACGGTGCAGTTGGCTCGATTACCCCGAAGGCGCCAAGGATCTCAACGACGTCCTGCGTCTCAAAGGTATCGACGCCGTTCGCGCCGTCATCCGCGAAGCCAAGCCTTATCCGATCCGCGGCCTCTATCGCTTGAGCGAGTTACCGGACGTGGGTGAGCCGGTCGTATTCGACACCGGTTTCCCTTCGCTCAATGCGCATCTGCGGCTGTGGCACGGCGAGTTCATCGTGATTACGGGTGTGCCTAGCCACGGGAAATCGCGCTTTGCGCTTGAGTTGCTGTGCTCGATGGCGCTCAACCACAGGCACAAGGCGGTGATATTCTCGGCCGAAATGCGCATCAAGCCCTATGTGCGCGAAGTCCTGCGCGAGCACTTCTGCAACAAGCCAGCGAAGGATCTCACGCTCGACGATAAGCGAGAGGCGGATGCGTGGATCGAGGGGGCGTTCGTGTTCATCGATCAGGATCCACGCCACGAGCAGGAAGAGGCTACCGTCGAGTGGTTGATCGAGAAGGCCAGCGACGCCTGCCTTCGCTACGGCGTCGACTGGTTCCTCCTGGATCCCTGGAACCAAGTCGAGACCAAGCGGGATCGTGGTCAAAGCGAGGCCGATTACCAGTGCAGGGCCATCGCCAGCCTCAAACGCTTCGCCCGGTCGTACAACTGTGGCGTGATCGTCGTCGCCCATCCAACGAAGGACGTGAAGCTGCCGAACGGGGAGATCCGGACGCCGGGACTCTATGATATTTCAGGCTCGGCGCATTGGTACAACGCAGCTGACCACGGCATCATAGTTTCCGGCGATACCGCGACCAGCGTGCGCGAGATCACGGTAGCGAAGTCTCGCTATCGGTCGGCCGGCACGCCAGGCACCGCAAACTTGAAACTTGAGAACGGTCGCTTGCGCTCGACCCTGGAGGGCGCGCTATGACACTCGCTACCAAGGGTGCGCCACGCCAGTGCGTGCAATGCCACCATCAACCGCGTCTTGGCACCCTGACCCGTTGTGCGAACTGCATCAAGGCTGGGGCTGAGCTCGACCGCGCCACCCGCTCTGCTGCCGAAACACGCGTTAGCGCCAAGGCTGCTCGGCAAGCTGCGCTCCTGAAATTGGGCGACCTGTACCTTGAGTTCGCCGCATCTCCCGAGGGGCTTCGCTTCTTGGAGGCGCAGCAGGCGGAGCTCACAGCACCACGTATCAACGACCCTAACGGTATCCGCGATCTTGAAGCGCGCGAAGCTGACCGCGCTGCGTCTGCCAACCAAACAGCCGTGGTCCACCACTTCGTCGTCAAGGGACGGTCAAAGTACGAAATCGAGCTCACGAACCCGAGGGACACCGCCGCCGCTGTAGAAGGCGCCGAGCGGCTAGGCCGCCACCTGGAGGCACCCGTTCGGCGGCACGAAGACCCGCAGGATGCAACCAAATTTGCGGATAGGCCGCAGAAGACGCCTCCGAAGCATGCGTTTGGTCGCGAGAAGCGCAGCTTGGGCAACGGGGGCAGGAAACAATGAAATCCAAACCCGCTGGCAGGCGACCAAGCTACGAAAGCGAGAAAATCTCGATGGCCATCGCCGAAGAGTGCGCCGAGACGGAAATGGCGATCGACAAATTCCTGGCGCTGCGCCCCGTCGAGACACGGAAGCGTCTCATCGAGAGGATGAAGAAGTGGAAGTTCTCTAAGGATGAGATCCCAGAAGAGCGCAGCTTTCGAGAGTGTTTCAAACGCCTGAAGTCCGACAATGAACGCAAGGTCGGCATTCTTCTGGAGGCATGACATGACCCGGAAGGCAGAGATCGCCCCGGATCGCCTCTGCAACCTTAGCTTGGCGGAGGTTGCCGTGCGCTTTCCGACGTCGCCGCTTCGCGAGATGTGCGCTTCTGCTGGACGCCGCGCCCAGGCAGGTGACTCATGAGCAAGGGTCGACGACCGGCTACCTTTACGGAGAGGGACATCACCCGGGCGATCAAAGGCGCGACGAAGGCCGGCAAAGATGTGTCCGCTGCCAGGATCGAGCGAGACGGGTCAATTCAGTTGGTTTTCGGCCCAGCGAAACCTATGCCACCTTCCATGGAGGCCAATCCATGGGATCTCTAGGGATGGTTGAGTTCGAACTGAAATATGTCGACGCGCAGCGCGATCGCCACGGCCAAGTGCTCTACTATTATTTCAGGCGCCGCGGTCGCCGCTGGAGATTGCCAGGGGAGCCCCTGTCCGAAGGCTTCATGGCCGAGTACCGACGGCTCCTTGCTGAGACTACGCCCGCGCTATCCAACCCTGAACGGCCAACCAATCCGCCCGGATCGTTCGGCGCACTAGTCATTGATTATTTCGCCGCGCCAGAATTCCGTGCGAAGGCCGCCAACACGCAAAAGATGTACCGGCATGTGCTGGAGCCCCTGGCTGAGATCCATGGTCACAAGCCCGTGGCACTGCTTGAGCGTCGACACATTAGGCAGTGGCGCGATGCGCGCGGCGACACGCCCGGTATCGCGAACATGGTGGTCAAGGTCGTCCGACTTCTCCTCAGCTACGCGGTGGACGCGGAATATCGGAGAGACAATCCGGCACAACGGATCAAGTTGTTTAAGCTGGGCGAGTATCGCGCATGGAGCGATGAGGAGTGTGCTGCCTTTGAACTGCGTTGGCTGCCCGGCACTATGCAACGGCGAGCCTACGCCCTCGCCAAGTATACAGGCCAACGCTGTGGCGACCTCGCCCGAATGACACGGGCACATTGCAAAGACGGCTCCATCCGCGTCGTGCAGCAAAAAACCGGCGCCGAACTATGGATCCGCCAGCACCAAGAGCTCACTGCAGAACTATCGGACGTCGAACACCTAAGCCTACTCACTTCATCCAAGGGTGCAGCGTTCGACTCGGACAGCCTGGGACGATGGTTTGCCGAGGCGATCGACCAGGCTGGCCTCCCCGACGACTGTGTCCTCCACGGATTGCGCAAGACAGCAGCGAGAATGCTCGCTGAAGCCGGCTGCAGCGTGCATGAAATCATGTCGGTGACCGGCCACAAATCGCTTGCGGAAGTAGAGCGCTACACCCGAGCAGCCCAACAGAAAAAGCTAGCTTCCGCGGCCATCCTCAAGCTAGAGCAGAACCCAAACGGAACGCAAAATGCCAAACCCCTCCCCGCTTCCGGTGCCAAACACAAACCAAAGGGTTGAATACACAATGGAATTCTCCACAGGGCCGTTAACCATTTGTTAACCACTTCCGGCCCAAACTTGCCGATGGGGAACCCTGGGGGGCATACCAGGGGGATACAACCATGCTTTCGAGGATCGCCTGGGACTTGTGTATACGGGCGTTCGAGGCGTCGCGGGGTGAAGGGCTTACCCGGCCCGTGCGGCGCTCCCTACAACAGTTCGGCGTAATCTGGTTCTGGCTGGCGCTGACCCTAGAGGGTCGGGCGCGTGAGGTTTGGCGCGAGCACCGCGTCGATCCCACGGGCAGCGAGATTCCTGTGCTGGCGGCTTGGTCACTGCCGAACAACCCAAAAATGCGCGGGTTGGGGCTCGGGCGTGTGTGGGTCGTCGCGTGCCCATTCTGCCGCCACTACCACATGCACGCACCCGAGGAGGGCAAACGCCCGGCGCATTGCCACGGCTCGCCGGCCGGTCTCGGCCTCTATGCTTTGCGCTACGAGGGTGAATTGCCGCGCGGTCTGTGGGACCGCTTCAGTCTGGGCGTTCTGGCCGACAAGCCCAAACTGCTGTGTCCGCCCCATCGCGGCAGATCGCGTGGTGTGCTTGAGGCCGCGTGACATTGCGCGCGGCCTTGGCTGTGCATCCTGCAGGCAGATCGAGGAAGCCCGCCACCCAGCGGGCTGCCTCGCCTATCTCGCTACCAGATAAGCAGATTTTCGCGACGGCCGACCCCCAGAAACGAAGGATGTCGACGCGCCCTGCGGGCGTGCATGCGACCGCTTCTTTCCATGTGAATATCCGCATACCTCGATAGCCGTCGGGTTGACGGTTCTATAGTCTGCCGCCCGCGGGGTAGCACTGTCTTGGGGGTAGCCACCGTGAGTCACTGCATGGTTATGACCCGTTGCCCCAGCACGGGCCAGGAAATCGCTACTGGCATCGCCTGCGATTGGGCGACATTCAACGATCTTGCTGCTGCCGAGCCCGGACGATTGCGTTGCCCCTCGTGCGGGGGGGAGCATGCCTGGACCGTCGAGGAGGCCTGGCTGGCACCGGTGGCAACGGCGACAGGCCCTGAGCAACAGCAAACCAGAGAGTTCAAGTAGGGATCTGGCGAGGGACTAGTGGCCCCCCAGCCCCTTCCCTGAAAACCGCAGCGCCCCGGTTATCTGCCGGGGCGCCGTCGTCGCTTGCCGTGGTCGTCGTCGGCTATCGACAACTCAGTTCTTCTTCGGCAATGCCGACTTCACGAGCGGGTTCTTGCAACCGGCCAGGTACTTGGCGTCGAGGTCGGCAAAGGCAGGATCATCGGCCTTCACGACCTTCGCCTTCAAAAGCGCAGCCTTGTCTTCCGCCTTGTCCTGCACGAACACGTGCGGCGCTGCGCAGGTGAACAGCATGTAGCCACGCGGGTCCTTCTTGGCCGTCAGGCGCGAGGCATCGCCATAGCGATAGATGCGCTCGCCTTTCTCGTCGGGGATCACGACATAGGAGATGCCATCTCCAGCCGTATAGGCGGCCCGGAACTGGGCAAGCGCCGGATCGGGGTCGGCGGCCAGCGCGGGCGTTGCAACGAGCGGCATCGCGACCGCGGCAAGGATAGCGGCTTTCTTCATGTGCACCTCTTTTGGGCTGAGCGTCCTCCGGCGGGAGTACCGCAACGAAGATGGGGCGCCGGTCGCGAGCCGGCAAGGCTGCCGATCCTGCCGCAAGCCGGCAGCGAGTGGCTCTCTTCTACAAGAACAACAGCAGAGCAGCTGGATCAGCGATATCGCGACGGTGACGATTTGCATCGCGATGCAGCATGTAAATCGCAGTGCGGCATGACCAATTTTGGTGCGAAACGCACGCAGTGTTTATCCACCGCTCAGATTTCGGTCGTGCCAAGGCCATACTTTAGGATTAGTCTCTCAAGGACTGAAAGGGGGAGGTCTTGAAACCTGTACTGCAAGAGAGGCCAACATGCTGTCCAGGAAGCATTGTCCCCATACGGGCGTGGTGAATTTCTTTCACGACACGGAACCGCATTTGGCGATTGGCTCCGTGCTCAAGGCGGAAGGATCGTCGGGTTATCAGTGGTTGTATTACACCGATCCCTGCGCCGCGACGGGAACAGCACCAGATCTGAAGACTGCCGAGCGCTTCGTTGCTGAGTTGTACCGATCAGCGGCGAGCAATCAGGACACCTCGATGGGCCACGCGGCCTGAGGGGTAGAGCGAAAACAGGCATTGCAAGCGCGGGCCCACACGGGCCCGTTGCTTTTTGTGCGGAAGCATTAAGGCCCAGCAAGCGCCGCCTCGACGGCAGAGGTCATCTTGGCCGATAGCGGCTCGACGGTGAACTCATAACCCGCAATCAGCTTGCCGTCGCGTCCGACCAGGTACTTGTGAAAGTTCCAGCGCGGCGCCGCGCCGGCTCCGAGTACTTCCCGCGCCCAGCGATAAAGCGGGTGCGCGTCCGCGCCCTTGACCGACTGCTTGGTGGTGAGCGGGAAGGTCACATTGAAGGCACCCTGGCAGAAGTTCAGGATCTCGCTCTCGGACTTCGGCTCCTGCTCGCCGAAGTCGTTGCTGGGCACGCCGAGCACGACAAGGCCTTTGCCTTCGTAGCGCTCCCACAGCTTCTGCAGACCGTCGTACTGGTGCGTGAACCCGCAGAACGATGCGGTATTGACGACCAGCAGCACCTTGCCGCGCCATTGCGACAGCGGCAGCTTGCCGCCTTCGATGGCTTCGAATTCGTAGTCGAAGGCGTTGGTCTTCGCCGGCTCTGCCGTCGGCGCCGTCATCGCGGCCATCAGGAACAAGACGGCGGAGACAGCGAGCGCAAGTGACAGGCGCATGGCATCTCTCCGCCGGTTGCAGCAATTGTGGTCAAGGCTAGTTTGCGAAGCAATACAGCAGGCCCGCTCCACCGGTGGCCTTCAGCGCGTCCACGCCGCACCCACGCGAGCCGTGCGAGGAGTTCCACGACTTGGCCGGGGCACTGTCGTCCAGGCCCGTGCGGTCGTGATGTCCAACGACGGCGGAGCCTTCCCCGCTCTTAGTCCAGTTGCCGCAGGTCTTGTCGTCAGCGCCGGCAAAGGCGGTGCCGTCAGGCTGGGAGCCTGTCAAGACGTCGTGCGTGTTGGGGGTGTCGCCGCGGCCATTGATGATCTCGCCCTTCTCGGTGAGTGCCGTCTGCTTGGTGAGCTTGTTGCTGGGACCATGCAGGTCGGCGACATCCTTGGCGATCACTTCGCCCTTCACATTCTGCCAGGGACCGGAGCCGATACGATCCTTGGCATTGACTGCCGCGGATCCGCCTGCCGCGCTGGTGCTCAGATAGGCCCGCCAGGTACGGCTGCCCGCGCCGGCACTCTGGGCGAGCGATTGGCAGTGCGCATCGGCACCACTCAAGCCGCCGAAGTCTGCGCCTTTGCCGGCGCCTGTGCTGGTAACGAAGAAGGTCATATTGGCTTGCTGAGCCTCGGCGCCGGCACTGAGGGCTAGTGCGGCAAAAACAGTGGCGCCTGCGGCCCAAATGCGGGCCGCTCTCCCCTTAAGCATGCGTTCACTCCCGATCTTGTTTTCAATCAGTAGTGGATGCTACCGGGAGCGCCGCCGCCTGCACCAATCACGTCTCCGTTGACCGCCACCGCCTTCGGCGAGGCCAGGAACGTGCACACGTAGGCGATCTCCTCGGCCGTGATGAGACGCTTCAGCACGTTGCCGGCCGCCATCTGCTTCTCGGCCTCCGCGGGGCTGATGCCTTGCGCCTTGGAGCGGCGCTCGATCACCCCCGGTGTCGCCTCCGTTCGCGTCGTGCCCGGATGCACGCACACGACCGAGATGCCACTCGAGCCCAGTTCGTCGGCCAGGTTCTTGGTCAGCGCCGCCACGCTGACATTGCGGATGCTGCCGATGGTGGTGCCGGTCTGGCGCGCGCCCAGGCCGCTGATGTTGATGATGCGGCCCCATTTCTGGCGCGTCATGTGAGGTGCCACCTCGCGGGCAGTGCGCATATAGCCCACCACCTTGGTGTTCAAATGGTCCCAGAATTCCTCCGTAGTCAGTTCGGCCAGCGAGGGTGGCTTGGTCTGACCGCTCGGCTTGGCTGCGCAATTGACCAGGATGTCGACGCGCCCGAAGGCGGCTACCACGTCGGCGACCATCTTCTTGACCGAGGCATCATCGCCGGTGTCGCCCTTGAACCCCTTCACCTGGCCGCCGCCCATGCGGGCAAGTTCGGCAGCCGCCGGTTCCAGTGAAGCCAGATCGCGGCCGACCAGGGCGACATTGGCGCCTTCCTTGGCGAGCTCGCGACCGATCGCCTTGCCGATGCCGCGGCTGCCACCCGTGACGATGGCAACCTTGCCCTTGAGCTCGAGATCCATGGTGTCCCCTTTTGCGCTGTCCGATTGCAATGCTTTTGCCGGAGTGTCGGGAGCGCAGGGGCACATGTCAACGTACGAAAGCGCGAGCCTGCCGGTCAGCCGCGCGATGCCGCCTTGAAGCCTGCCGATTGCGCCTCCTGCTCGGAGCAGAACCAGCGCCCACCGCGCGAGGTCTGCACACGGCCGCGCTCGTAGTCAGGCGTGCCCGGCAGCACATAGACGCGGTCGCCGTCCCGCACCATGCCTTTGATGGGGCATCCGTCGGGAGCGCGGCGCTTGGCCTCCTCCCACGCCTTGGCGCGGTACTCGGACGGCCGCTCGGCCTCGCCGCCGCCGATCCACAGTCCGACCTTGGCGCTCTTGGCCTCGCGCTCGTGCCCGGCATAGCGGGCAAAGAAGCTGTGCTCGGCGAACACGTGACCATTGCGGACCAGCTCGCCGTTGATGTCGGTGTCGCCGGTCGTGCAAAAGGCGAGCGTCAGGCCGCTGCCGTCGCTGCCGTCGGGCGTGCAGCGTATGCGCTGGCCGCCGATCGCGCGCGACAGCGCCTGCTGTGCGGCCGCCCCGCACTTCCATTGCCGTCCGCCCTGTCCGCAGCGCTGCTCGACCTCCGGCGCCTCGATGCCGGCCAGCCGTATGGTCGTGCCCCCGATGCGCAGCGTGTCGCCGGTCAGCGCCTGTGCGCGCCCTTCGACCGGCTTGGCGCTGCTGAGCGACGGCAGCCAGCCGATGCCCGCCCGATCGCCAGCACCGCGCCCGACGAACCAGGCGATGCCGGCGACCGCCACCACCGCCAGGCCGGCAACGGCCATGCGCGGCGACATGCCGAGCGTCGCGAAGCGCGGCATGCCTATCCCGGTGACGCGCGACAGCATCGGCAGCGCCGCCGCGAACAGCACCAGGCCGATGCCCACCGCGATCAGCGTCTCACCGTCCGCTCCAATGCTGCGGAAGCGCCCGATGCCCGACCCCAGCGCGATGGCTCCGGCAAGCGCCAGCGGGCCGCCGATGTTGGGTCGCTCCAGCACGACAATGAGCGGACGCAAGGCAACGCCGAGCCTGCCCATCAGCACCAGCGCCGCCGCGTTCAGCTTCTGCAGCAGCAGCTTGCCTCCAGCGACCAGCGAGTTGCCCGCGCCCTGCGCCGCCAGCCCTGCGACGCCGAGACCGGCGCGCGCTCCATCGCGCGCCGCCGCACCTGCAGCCTTGGAGCCGGCCGCCAGCGCGGCGCCGGCGGCGCTCATCTGCTGGGCAGCGGCCTGCTTGGCATCGTCGATGCGCTGGCGGCGCTTCTCACGCCGCACCTTGATGGTGGTGCGCACGTACTGGTGCCATTCGAAGCCTTCCGGCTTTTTTCGCCAGCCGAACATGACTACTGCGCTCCCGCTCGAGCTTGGTTGGTTGGACGCGCCGGGGCCTCTCGGCGCGAGGCTGCGCACGAATCATGGCAGCGATGGGACGCCAACGGAAGCCCTCGGCGCAATTGCTTGCGGCCCACAGTGCACAGTTGCGCATTAGTCGCAAATCGGTGGCGCTTACCTTCCCGCTGCGCACTTGAGGCGAGAGTAGCTCTGATGCTCTAAAGCTCAAGGTAGCGCTGATCGCGCGCCAGTTGCAGTATTGCGCCGACGCAGCTTGATCAGCGGGCGACGGGTACGGAGTAGGGGAACCTCGATGAAGGGCATCATCCTGGCAGGCGGCAAGGGCACACGACTGCACCCGATGACGCAGGTCGTCTCCAAGCAGCTGTTGCCGATCTACGACAAGCCGATGATCTACTACGCGCTGACCACGCTGATGCTGGCCGGCATCCGCCAAACGCTGATCATCTGCACGCCCGAGGATCTCGACAAGTTCCGCCAGCTGCTGGGCACGGGCGAGCCGCTGGGGCCTCGATCTGACCTACGCCGCCCAACCGAAACCGGAGGGCCTGGCGCAGGCCTACATCATCGGCGCCGAGCACGTCGGCAAGGCGCCATCCGCCTTGGTCCTCGGCGACAACATCTTCTTCGGCCATGGCCTGACCGACGTGCTGTCCAAGGCGTCGGTCAGGCACTCGGGGGCCACGGTGTTCGCCTACCTCGTCAAAGACCCGGAGCGCTACGGCGTCGTGCAGTTCGATGCACACGGGCGCGCCATCTCCATCGAGGAGAAGCCGCGGGCGCCCAAGTCGCGCTGGGCCGTCACCGGCCTCTACTTCTACGACCATCGCGCGCCTCGACATCGCCCGCACGCTCAAGCCATCGCCGCGCGGCGAGTTGGAGATCACCGATCTCAATCGCGCCTATCTGGAGATGGGCGAGCTGCAGGTCGAGAAGCTCGGTCGCGGCTACGCCTGGCTCGACACCGGCACGCCTGACAGCCTGTCGGAAGCCTCCGACTTCGTGCGTGCGCTCGAGAAGCGGCAGGGCACCAAGATCGCCTGTCCCGAGGAGGTGGCCTACCGCATGGGCTTCATCGACCGCCGGCAGCTCGCCGAGCTGGCGCACGGCCTCGGCTCGTCCGCCTATGGCCAGTACCTCGCCGACCTCGCCAGCGAGGAGTCACTGGGCTAGATCGCGTACCCGAGAGCGGAACCGCCGATCATAACGCGGTGGCACCTTGGCTCGCGACCGAGACGCTGAGCGAGGATGCCCGGGACGGCTCAACGCTCCCTCGACATTATCGTCCCCTGCAGCGTGTTAACTTTGGACCTGCGCTTGCATGGTCACTTTCGCAAATATAATTTAAGCAGAAAGCCTTGCACCGGGCGGGCCAATAGGGGCGGGAGTGGGGGCCAATAGGCACCTTGCAGATTGCAAGCCGAGATTTATGAGTGATTAGATCGATTCAGGCCCTTCGCGCTTTGGCGGTCAGCGTTGTCGTCTTAAATCATTATTTCCCGTATCGCGTACCGGGCGGCTTCATCGGCGTTGACGTCTTCTTCGTCGTCTCCGGTTTTCTGATGACGAACAGGATCATCGCCGATATCGACGCGGGCCGTTTTTCTTTTCTGCGCTTCTATTCGCGTAGGGCTGCACGCCTCTTGCCTGCGGCTCTTGCGGTTCTCCTCGTCTCGCTGTTGGCGACGCTCATCTGGCTTCCGGTAACGGCGCAGAGTGCCTCCCTGAACGACATCGCCGCCGCCTGCCTCTACGTGCTCAATTGGCGGCTCATTCTCAAGGATACGAGCTATTTCGCGGATCACACCCACGCGTCTATTGTCCTTCATTATTGGTCGCTGTCGATTGAGGAGCAGTTCTACTTCGTCTGGCCGTTGATCCTGGTCGTCGTGGCCGTTCTGGCGGCGCGGATCATCCGGAAGCCGGAGCAACGTACAAGAGCGGTCATCGCTGTCGTGTTGGCGATCACGCTCGCGTCTTTTGCCTGGACCGTTACCACAGAGCAATCGCAGGACGCTGTCTACTTCGATCTGCGCGCCAGGGCCTGGGAGTTCGGGGTCGGCGCGCTGACATCGCGGCTTGCGCTACACGTGAAGGTCGGGCTTCTCCAGGCGTCAGTGCTGTCCACGCTGGGATGGGCTGGCATCGTTTTATCGTCACTATGGCTCAGCCCCCAATCGCAGGTACCGGGCTGGGATGCCCTGCCAGCATGCCTTGCAGCAGGCGCGATCATCTGGGCCGGGGACGGCATTGCGCCCGCACTCTTGCGGCGCCTGATAGCCTCCTATCCCGTGCAGTGGCTGGGAGATGTGTCTTACTCCTTCTATCTCTGGCACTGGCCCATACTGGCTGTGGCTCCGTATGCCCTTGGTTTGCCGAATGTCACGCGGGGCATGGGACTGGCGCTGATGGCGGTGTCGGCTGTGGCTGCCGGGCTGTCCAAAGTTTTGATCGAGGACCCCTGGCGCCGGCAGGCACCGACTCCAATTCGCAACAAGTTGCGCGGTTTGAGTCTCGTCTCGCTTTCGACCGTGCTGGCCCTTTCGGCGGGCGCGCTGTCGATGCAATGGTCCGAAAGAGCGGCCCACGCCGGAGAGAAGCTCTACCGGCTGTCGCTCGATCCGGGCGACTGCTTCGGCGCCAAAGCCGTGCTGTCGCCCGCGAGCTGCCCGAACCTTCGCGCCCTCGACGACCCGGAATACGCGCTGCAGGCCTGGAGCAATCAGATCGGCCGCGTTCCCAACGGACGCACGTGCCAGAACCGCCGGCGGGACGAGCAGGTTCACCCTTGCTCCTTCGGCGCCAAGGAAGGCGAAGAGCGCGCCCGGCTCGCACTTTTCGGCGATTCGCATGCCGGCATGTGGGCGCATGGACTTGCGAGTTTTGCCGAACAGTACGGGCTGCGCATCGACATGTATGCGGATTCCGCTTGTCCGCCCTCGCTATCATACGATGTGTTCGACAGGGACATGTTTCCACGGGATCGGCCCGCGTGCATACGGTGGCGCCACGAAGCAATCGAGCGCATCGCGTCCGATCCCAAGGTGAAATACGTCATGACCTCGGGTGACCTTTCAGCGGACGGGCGCTTGGGGGCCGATGGGCAATGGACCATCGATAACGGGTCTGGCTATGTGGCTGCTTGGAAGAAGTTTTTGGATGCCGGAAAGAAGGTCATCGTAATTGACGATGTGCCAGGGCTTCCTATGGATTTCGCCGATTGCCTTGCCCTCAATCATGGCAAAGTGGAGAGCTGCGCGTATCAGCGTCCTGCTGGAATGGAGGCGAGCCCTTATGCCAAAGCGGTGGCCACGATCGCCAGCCATGAAATCGTGCTGATAAGCCTCGCAGACATTCTGTGCGACAAGACGAAATGCTACCCCGTCGTTGGCGGCATCCCGGTGTACATGGATACACGCCACGTATCGGCGCCATTCGCTCGAAGCATCGCTTACGCCTTGCACAACGCGATCGCCAAGATCGGCGATTGAGAAATATGGTAGTGCGCTAAAGCTGCGCTGCCAAAAAGCCGTCCAGCCGCTTGACCTGAGCTGCTTGGCACTGGACAGCCTTCGCGGCACTGCATAAGTGGGCCGGCTCAGGGGTGTCGGCGGACGGAAGCCCAGCCCAGTCGCATGCTACCCCATCGCCCATCGCTGCGATCGGAGCACACCACCTGGGTAGACGGAGCGACGTCGCCGATTGACTTCCGCTGCGTATCGCCCGTTATCTGCAGCATGGTTTTGCATCATTCGGGCTCGCGCACCGGGGAACGGCCTTGCGTCTGGCAGTGATCGGCGGGGGCCCGGCGGGGCTCTACTTCTCCTCCCTCTGGAAAGGCCGGCATCCGCGCGATGAGGTGCATCTTTTCGAGCAGAACCCGGCCGGCGCGACCTGGGGCTTCGGCGTCGTGTTCTCCGACCGTGCGCTGGAATTCTTGCGTGGGGACGATCCTGACACCGTCGACCTTATCTCGCCCTGCATGCAGACCTGGCGCGACATCACCATCGTGCATCGCGGGCAGTCCATTCCGATCGATGGTGTCGGCTTCTCGGCTATCGGCCGGCTCGAGTTGCTGCAACTGCTGCAGCAGCGGGCGCGCGCGGCCGGGGTGATCTGCGCGTTCGACAGGATCGTGCATGCGGTCGATGAGCTGCAGGGCTACGACGTGATCGTTGCCGCCGACGGCGTGAACTCGCTGGTACGCCGCGCCTTCGAGGCAGAGTTCCAGTCCTCGCAGTCGCACCTGGCCAACAAGTTCGTCTGGTATGGCACGAGCAAACCCTTCGAGACGCTGACTCAGACGTTCGTCGCATGCGACCTCGGCACGTTCAACGCGCATCACTACCGCTATGCGCCGGCCATGAGCACCTTCATCGTCGAGTGCGATCCGGCCACATGGGTGCGTGCCGGGTTCGACGCCAAGACGGAGGAGGAGACGGGGGCGCTGTGCGAACAGGTGTTTGCCGACACCTTGCAGGGCCATCCGCTACTGTCCAACCGGTCCTTATGGCGCAGCTTTCCGTGGATTTGGAACGAGCGCTGGTCGTATCGCAACATGGTGCTGCTCGGCGATGCCCTGCACACGGCGCATTATTCCATCGGCTCCGGCACGAGGCTGGCACTCGAAGACGCGCTGGCCCTCGCCAAGGCCCTGGAGGCCGAGCCTGGTGACCTGCCCGCGGCGCTCGCCCGCTATGAGGCGACCCGCCGACCAATCGTCGAGAAACTGGTGGCTGCGTCGAAGACGTCGGCCCTCTGGTATGAGCGGTTCGCTGAGCATATGCGGCTGGCCCCGCTCGACCTCGCCATGAGCTACATCGGCCGCTCCGGCCGCATCGATGGCGAGCGGCTGCGGGCCATGGCCCCGCGCTTCATGCACCTATATGAGAACCGCTGACGCAACGGCAGCCGATGATTTGAACGGGAGGAGACGCCGCATGCAGGGTCCGCGCCAGATCCCCGACGGTGTGCCGCGCGACGCACCCTGCAACGCCGAGATCGGCTTTGCCGTGCCTGATCGCTACAACGCCAGCGCCATCCTGTTCGATAATCTGATCGCTGACAGCCACCGGCCGGCCGTGATCGGTCCCGCCGGCTCTCGCACTTACGGCGAGCTGGCCGCCGACGCAGTGGCGTTCGGTGCGGGCCTGCTGTCGCTGGGGCTGCAGCGCGGCGACCGCGTGCTGCTGTTTCTCGATGACACGCCCGCCTATCCGGCCGCCATCTTTGGCGCCATCCGCGCCGGCCTGGTGCCGCTGTTGATCAACACGCTCACCCCACCCGACCTGCTGCAGTTCTATCTGTCCGATTCCGGTGCGACGGTCGCCATCTGCGATGCCGTGTTCGCCTATCGCTTCAATGCCGAGGCGTGTCGCGCAACGGTGCTCGAGACGCTGGTGATCGTGAACGGCGCCGCCACGGCGCCCGGCCCGGTGGCCACGCAATCCGCGGGAGAATGGCTGGCGCGCGCGGCCGGCCTTCTGCCCCTGGCGGACACGCATCGCGACGACATGGCGTTCTGGATGTACTCCTCCGGATCCACGGGACGCCCAAAAGGCATCGTCCACCTGCAGCACGATATGCTCTGCACGCACCTGTCGTACGCGCGCCACCTGCTGCAGCTGACGCCCGACGACATCTGCTTCTCGGCGCCCAAGATCTTCTTCGCCTACGGCTTCGGCAATTCCATCACGTTCCCCTTCTGCGTCGGCGCGGCGAGCGTCCTGATGCCGGGGCAGCCGAAGCCAGCCGCCATCTTCGATTGCATCGCACGCTATCGCCCGAGCGTATTCTTCGGATTGCCGACGCTCTACACCGCGCTCACCAAATCTGCGGAGGCAACGAGCGCCGATCTGTCCAGCCTGCGCCTGGCCGTATCGGCCGCCGAGGTTCTTTCGGCCGACGTGTTCAACGGCTGGAAGGCGATGTCGGGCCTCGACATCATGGAAGGGCTCGGCTCCAGCGAGGTCCTCCACATCTATCTGTCGAACACGCGCGAGGCCAAGAAGCTGGGTGCCGCCGGCAGGCGGGTGCCGGGCTATGAAATCAGGCTGGAGGATAGCCAGGGCCGGGCGGTGGCGGACGGCGAGGAAGGCATCCTGTGGGTGCGCGGCAACTCCAATGCACCCTGCTACTGGAGTCGTCCCGACAAGACGGCCGAGACCATGCGCGAGGGCGGCTGGATCTACACCGGCGATCGCTTCGTTCGCGACGCCGAGGGGTTCCACTTCTTCCGCGGCCGCGCCGACGACCTGGTCAAGGTCAGCGGCCAGTGGGTCTACCCGCTGGAGGTGGAGCTGGCACTCGCCGATCATCCGATGGTGCGCGAATGCGCGGTGGCCGCCATCGAAGGTGAGGACCGCCTGACCGTGCTCAAGGCATTCGTCGTGCTGAACGCCGGTGCGGATGCTGCCGAGCACACCACCAAGCAGCTGCAGGACTACGTCAAGGCGCGCCTCCTGCCCTACAAGTATCCGCGCATCGTCGCCTACCTGGACGAGCTGCCGAAGACCGGCTCCGGCAAGATCGATCGGCAAGCCCTGCTCAAGCAGACCGTTTCCGCCTCCCCCTGGAGGGGGGAGGATGGAACGCCACGGACTTAGCTCGCTCATCGCTGCACTCACAGCGGATATCGACCAGCGAGCTAATTCCGATGGCGTTCCTGGTGGGGGTGGCATTGCGGCGTACGCCGTCGACACGGGAGGCGAAGCGCTGCTTCGACCGAACTCGGAAATGCGCCTACCTGATCGGCACGATGCCGGCGTGCTTTGCCTCTGCCTCCGGCTCGACGTGGATCAGCACTTGCGCGCCGTGCACGGCTTCCGTGAGGGCCGTCTCGATCCGGTCGCAGATCGCGTGCGAGGCGGCCACCGTCATTTTGCCCGGCACGACGAGGTGGAACTCGATGAACGTGACGCGCCCGGCGGTGCGCGTCTTGACGTCATGCGCTTCGATCGCCCCTTCGGCGTTGGTGGAGATCACCTGGCGGATGTGCCGGGCGACCTCGGCCGTAACGGCTTCGTCCATCAGACCGCTCATCAATTCCTTGACCAGCTTCCAACCCGCCCAAAGGATGTTGGCGGCCACCAGCGCGGCAAGTGCGGGATCCAGGATCTGCCAGCCGGTCAGGGCAACGAGCCCCAATCCGACCAGCACACCGACCGAGGTGACGACGTCCGTCAACAGGTGCCAGCCGTCTGCCACCAGTGCCGGCGAGCGCTGGCGCCTCCCCCAGCTGATCAGGAAATACGACCATCCCGCGTTGATGGCCGTGGCGACGCCGTTGATGAGGATACCCTGCAGTGGCTGGTTGATGCTGCGCGGCGCCAGTAGCGCATCGTAAGCCTCGCGAAAGATGAGCAGTGCGGCGAGCACGATCAGCACGCCCTCGAGCACGGCCGAAAAATACTCCGCTTTGTGGTGGCCGAACTGGTGCTGCCGGTCGGCCGGCTGATTGGCGACGTGCACCGCGTAGAGGGCGGCGACGGCGGTGACCAGATTGACGATGCTCTCCAGCGCGTCGGAGTAGAGCGCCACGCTGCCCGTGCGCCAATAGGCCAGCAGCTTGAGGCCCAGCACCACCATCGCCACCGCGATCGAGCCGAGGGCAGCAATGCGGAGCTTGGCGGCAGTTTGCGCGGATGTGTCTGGCATTGTTCGCCACATGGCATGTCTCGCCCACGAGCGCCAGCCTCTTTGCCCGCTTCTGACTAATCACACCTTTCGCACGGCCAAGACTACCGGGGCAGCTGCGAATCAGATGCAAAGGCGCGGACATCCGGCGCTGCACCTTTGCGCGCCGCGTGCGTGCCTGCGCCGCCGGCAAAAGGAGCCTGCCAATGGCCAATTTCCCAACTCATATCGGCGTCGGAACCGTCGTTTCCGGCGCCCTGGCGACTGCGACGCTGGCAACCGACCTCGTGACGCCCAAGGATGTCGTGGCGATAACGCTGGCGGGCGTGCTGGGATCCGTGCTGCCAGACATCGACCTCAAGGATTCGCGGCCCAGCCGCGCCATGTTTGCCGGGCTTGCCATCTTCTTCTCGTTTGCCGTGCTCTTCAGCGTCGAGAGCCGCTATTCGATTGCCGAGATGCTCATTCTCTGGCTCGGCACGCTGGTGCTGGTCCGCTTTGGGGCCGGCAGTGTGTTCTATCGCTTCAGCTACCATCGCGGCATCTGGCACTCGTTGCTGGCCGCGGCATTTTCCAGCTTCCTGACGGCCGCCATCTTCTACTGGCTGCTCGGCCGCGACGAGAGCGTATCCTGGTTTGCCGCACTGTTCATGCTGGTCGGCTTCCTGACGCACCTGACCCTCGACGAGATCTACTCCGTCGACGTCATGGATACCCGCATCAAGGCATCGTTTGGCACCGCCTTGAAGTTCATCGACGTCAAGCATCCGGGACAAACCAGCGTCATGGCGGCTGCGGCGCTGATCGCCTTCATGTTGACGCCATCCATCACTCCGTTCGTCGGCAGCGTCGCCCAGCGGCCGGTCTGGACCGCCCTGCAGCTGCGTCTGCTGCCTCAAGACCATTGGTTCGGCGTCGACTGGCGGGGCACCGCGTGGCTGCCCGGCCGCCCCAAGGGCGAGATCCAACCGGCCGGCACCAGTTCCATCTCGACTGGCTCCATCAAGCCTGGCGCGGACAACAAGCCGCAACAATAGGTCACGCCAGACGCAGCAGCACGGCGCCAGCCAGCACGCACAGAGCAGCGACGATCCGCACCGGCATCAGCGGCTCGCGCAGCACCAGCGTGCTGAACAGCGCAGCAAACAGCACGCCGGTCTCGCGCAATGCCGCCACCAGCGCGATCGGTGCCACCGTCATCGCCCATATGGCGATCGTGTAGGCCGCGATGGAGAGTGCCGCGCCGCCGAGCGCCAGCGGCCAGTTGGCGAGCAGAGCCGGGCCCAGGTGGTGCGGACCGTTGCGCAGGAAACCGTGCGCGGCCATTACAGTGCCGCTCAGCAGGAACATCCAGGCCGTGTAGGCGACGGGCGCGCCGGACAGACGCGCGCCCTGTCCATCCACGATCGTGTACACGGTGATGGTGAGCGACGTCGCCAGCGCAAATCCCACCGACCGCGCGTCCACGCTTGGCGCCCGCCCGCCCTTGAACGCCAGCAGCAGGATACCGATCGCCAGCATCGTGATGCCGGCCCAGCCGTACAGGCCCAGTGCCTCGTGCAACAGGACGCCGGCCACGATGGCGGTCATCAACGGCGCCGTGCCGCGCGCGATCGGGTAGATCTGGCCGAGATCCCCATTCCGGTAAGCCTCGGCCAGCGTCAGGTAGTAGGCCACATGGATGGCTGTCGAGGCGAGCACGTAGGGCCAGGACGGCAGTGCCGGCACGCCGGTGACAAGCACCGCCGGCACGGCCATCAGGCCCGAGGCCGCGGCCACGAGGCCTGTGGCCGTGACCGGCTCCA
Source organism: uncultured Alphaproteobacteria bacterium (assembly GCA_963840445.1). GTDB lineage: Bacteria > Pseudomonadota > Alphaproteobacteria > Rhizobiales > Hyphomicrobiaceae > AWTP1-13. The sequence continues at coordinate 42,239 of CAWIZC010000022.1, forward strand.
GCTTGAATTTCAGCAGCGTGTTCCAGCCCGCATGGCAGGCGGCCGCGACAAGCACGGCGATGAAGACCAGCAAGTCCATGATCGCAGGATGGGGTTTGATGAGCGAAGCTATCGATATACCCGATGGCGCCTGCAATGTGACCGTGCTTGGCACATCCGCCGCACCAGTCGCGCAGTCCTCTGAGGCACCTGTGTTGCAGCAGGCGAGGCGCCATGCCGAGTTTCGCCGACGCCAAATCCGGCGCATCTGTGGCGGCATAGATGCAACGCTCGGTCAGGATTGAGCAGGTGAAAAACTCGGCGCCGCCGGCCGATGTGCAGCCCCCGCGAGACTAAGCAATTGGACGCGCTGGTTGTTTCCCAGTTCAGACCAAAGTGCCTGTGTTTCCGGGCGTGCAGGTGCGAGCGGAACTGCTTGACGCCGTCGCTTGCTTCGCGCCTCATCTGATAGAATACAGCGAAAATTGATCAAGCAACCGTCAGGAGTGTCGTCATGCCGATCAATTGGGCAGAAATTCTGTGGATGCCGATTGGCCTGTTGGCTGGATTGGTGTTCGTGGCTTCGGTGATTGGCAACTCCCTGACGCGTAATGCATTCGTCGGTGCGATTATCACCGTGATCATCTTCGTGGCGTTCTACGTGTTCTGGGACTACTACCCGCACAATCTGCTTCCGGGCGTGCGCTTTCCGCTGAGGTAGCAGCGCGCCTTGGGCGTGCCTGCTCTGATGCTATGCGCCGGATGTCCTGCATCAACTCGCCTCCCGGCAGGGTGCGGGTTAATATTGCGATCGGGATGGTGGTTCATCCGCGCCGGGATCGTTCGGAGGAATAGGCATGTCCATTCACGCCACCGTGCTCGCCGCGGCGACGCTGGTCGGTGCGGCGTTGTTCGCGTCATCGACGGCCCAGGCCCAGGCCAACGCATGCGATTCCCAAGCGCAGCGCGCTACCTGCTCTGAGCAATGTTGCGGTCGCAAGTCGTGCCCGCCCGCATGCGAGGCCGATTGCGTGAAAGCGTGCGTGGCGGCCTGCAAGGATCCTTCGCAGGCGTCGAGCTACAACAACCAGATGCGCTCCTTGCAGCAGCGCTGCGGCAACCGGAGCCTGCAGCGCGGCCAATTGCTGCTGCTGCCCAGCGGGTGAGGATTTCGCGCGGGGTCGATCTACTCGGGCAACGCCGGCCGCGAAAGCTGCCGGACTGAGGCCTGTCGTATGCGTGCTTTGGGGGAATGACTATGGTCGACGTAACGCAACAGTCGGCGGGCCCAGCCGACGCTCTGCCTGGCCACGAGTCCAAAGGCTGGGTCAACGGCATATTGGCCGGCATATTTGCGCTGCGTGTTCCCCTAGTCATCGGGCTGGTTACGGTGGCGGCCCTGACGCTGCCGGACCAGGTGCGCGAGATCCATCGCATCCTCACGCAGGAGCGCACCGTATTCTACTTCTACGAGAACTGGCATTGGCTGTTGTGCCTGCTGTCCCTGGTCGCCTTGTCGATCGTGCTTTGGCAAACCACCCGCCAGCACGCCGAGGACTTTCTCGAGGATGTTCCCGGCGAGGCCGGCGCAACGTTGCGCTGGATATTGGCGTGGGGCCCGCGCGCAATCGCTACGCTGCCTTTGCTCGGCGCCGCGCTCGGCATCTGGCTCAGTCGCTCGGCAGTCGTGCGGTTGGACGACATCAAGGACGAGGACATTCCTGAGACGCTCAGGGCCATCCTCAAGCAACAGGTGGATTTGGGCGGCGAGTTCACGAAGGGTGTCCTCGTCTGCCTGGTCCTGGCCGTGCTGGTCTTCATCGTGGCCACGCTGTTTGAGCGCAACCTCGCTCCAATGGGCAGCCGCCGCGTGCGCCGGGTCGCCATCCTCAACAACTGGCTGCTGTTTCCGCTCTTCATTCTCGCGTCGATCGCGCTGCTCATCTACTACCCGGTCTGGCTGCCGCAGCAGGTTGGGTCGATCCCGATCTTCGCCCTGTGGATGGCCAACCTGGCGGTGCTGTTCGCGCTGTTTTGGGGCTACTCCAGGATCATTGGATTTCCCATCCTGGCTGTCATCGTTGCGCTGCTGATCGCCTTCGAGGTCGTCAGGCCGCACGGACAATCACGAGTTCCGCCATCAGGCGGTGGCCAATGGTATCGCGCGGCCGAGCGTCGAGGAGGCATTCCGCACCTGGATTGGATCGCGCGCCGATCTCGAGGCGTATCGCAGCGCCGGCAAGCCCTACCCGATCTACATCGTGGCAGCGGAGGGCGGGGGACTTTATGCCGCCTATCAGACCGCCAAGCTGCTCGGGCGGATGCAGGATCTGTGCCGCAACTTTGCCCAGCACGTGTTCGTGACGAGCTCCGTCTCCGGCGGCAGCCTGGGCGCGGCCGTGTTCTCCGGGCTCGCCCAGGAGTACGCCAAGAACGAGCCGGCGCAACCATGCCTGCCCTCGCTCGGCGATCGCGGACAGTTCGAGACGGCCGTTGACGGTATCCTCTCCAAGGATCTGCTCTCGCCGGTGATCTGGGCGACGCTGTTCCCCGACTTCCTGCAGCGGTTCGTCCCGTACCCGTTCCCGAAGCTCGACCGCGGCTACACCCTCGAACTCGCCTTCGAGGACACCTGGAACTACAAGGGCGGGCCGAAGAAAAACTACCTGCAGGGCTCGTTCTTCAATCTGTGCGGAGCCGATGCCGCGGCCTGTGCGAAAGGCGCGACGCCGGCGCTGGCCCTCAACATGTCCAACGTCGAGACGGGCATGCAGATGGTGCTGAGCCAGATGGATCTCAGCAACTGGCCGCTGGAAGATGGTCCGCCGCGCCCCTTCGATGTGTTCAGCAACGGCGCCGAGGCCGTCGACCTCCCCGTCAGCACGGCTGTCGGGCTGAGTGCGCGCTTCCCGTGGATCTCGCCGCAGGGCTGGTACACGTTCAACGAGCCGGGCGAGGTGCTCAAACCCGGCCAGAAGCCGAGCCAGCGCCGCATGAGCTTCGTCGACGGCGGCTATGTCGACAACTCCGGCGTCGCCACGGCCACCAAGATCGCCCGCCTGCTCACCTACATCACCAAGAAAGACGCCACGCTGCCCGCCGTGGACATCAAGCTGATCGTCATCTCGGCGGCCTGGATTCCCTTCGATCGGTTCTGGATCGATCCGCCGAAGAACGAGTCGCTCAGCGAGTACGTGTCGCCGTTCGTGGCGGCGATCGCGGCGTGGCAGGGTCGAGGCTACACGGCGCAGGCCGACGTCACCGCCGACCGCATGTACAGCGTCATCGACATGGGCGTGTATTACAACTTCATGCCCTTGCCGGTCGGCTGGCACTTGTCGACCCTGTCCCGCAAATACATCGACCAGTTCAGGGGCAATCCCGAGAGCTGCGATGAGCAGAAGGCCAAGCCATCCTCGGCCAACCACGCCACCATGGCCGGATCCTACATCTACCAGGCCAACTGCTCGGCCGCGAAGATCATCAAAGACCTCAGTCCCAAGTAACCCAAGGGTGGCCAGGGTGCCGGCCGCCGGAGACCGCCATCCAAGGCGTCGAAGCCAGATCATGGCTGAATCCCGGGCGCAGGGCTTGAGACAGGGCATTGGGCGTCGACGCTAGCGCCCGGCGCCACCTTCACCACCCACGCACCTGTGGCGACTTCTGCAGCGCAACACATCCCCGGCTGCACTCTGATATCGGCCCCCCGGGGGCGCGGAACCATGCGGGCGTGCATCGCGTTCAATTCGCAGAGTAGATGCGGGTGAGACCCATGACCACGAAACGAGCCGGAGCTGAGCCGGGCGATCGGCCGGTGCGTCCCGACGACGATGTCCGCGCCTGGATCGTCATCGGACTGATCGCAGTGGTATGCCTGCTGGTCGGCTGGCTGCCGATGCTGGCATCGATCGGCACTAAATCTCTACTTTAGGCCGCCGCTGTCCGCGTCGCCGACGCCAGAAGGGCGCATCGGGCCACCGGCGTTCGGCGGCATAGAAGCGGTGCCATGCCTCCAGGTATTGCGCGAAGGCCATGTCGGCCTGGCGCTGATAATCGGCGAAGGCGTTGGTCTCGCCTCGGCAGCAGGCACGTATGCTGGCGGCGGCGGCGCGCCCCATTTCCAGTCCCTTCGTTATCCCCTCCGATGACAGCGGATCAAAGCTCATGGCGGCGTCGCCGACGGCGAGCCAGCCGTCTCCCGTCACATGCCCGAGCCGTTGCGTGCGGGCCGAGCGCACGTGCAACACTTCGCCCGGCACACTGCCCGCGTACCGCGATTGCGTGAGCGTCGATCTCGCCAGCTGCGCGCGCCAGGCGGCAGCCCGGCCCGCGCCTGACACATCGACAAGATCGGGGTCGGTGAGAAACGTCGCGACCGAGCCGCCGTCGGCGAGACCGGCCGAATACCACCAGCCATCTGCCTGCGCCTCGATGAACACCCACTTGCTGATGGCCGATCTGTCGTGTCCCTGACCGAACAAGCCGATCAGGTCGTCATAGACGACCGGCTGGGCCCCCAGTCGCTTCGCCACGGATGCCGCCCGGCCCGTCGCGTCGACGACAAGGCGCGCGGAGACCTCCGCCGTCCCGCCGGCTGCGGTGGCAAGCGACAGGCGCCATAGCCCAGCGGCGTACGACAGGTTGGCCAGCTTGGTCTGCGTGCGCACGTCGGCTCCGCAATCCGCCGCGTGCGCTGCCAGAGTGCGGTCGAAGTGCGGTCGCGCCAGGTTGAGACCTTCGCCGTGGGGATCGAACACATAGTCCTTGTCCGCCGGCGTGGCAGAGCCCCACGCGGAGCGGACGCCGGGCGAGGCCGCATGCGCGGCGTCCGCCGCCAGCTCGCCAGCGCCGAGTGCTGCCAGCATTGCCTTGCCGCTGGGGGCCAGGTGTTCGCCCACCCGCACGCCCGTGTAGTCCGAGACCTCGATGAGAATGGCGCCGAGCCCCGCCTGCGGCAAGCCGATGGCTGTGGCGAGCCCTGCGGGTCCACCACCGACGATCGCAGCGTCGAAGGCTGAGCTCTTCACGTTGCGTCAATGCATGGTGCCGAAACCGAGCGCGATGCCGGTCGGGTGCTGCTCCTCTTCGTCCAGCGTCGAATCGAGCCGCAGCGGCTTCACACGCCCTGCCGGGATGTCGGGCATGGGGCAGCCATGCTCGTACCATGCCTCCAGCGTTTCGCGCACGGAATGGCCGTCGTTGCCGGGCACCTTGACATCGAGCCCCCAGTCGAGCGCCTTGCCGGCGTTCGGCGTGCGCGCCGCCGTGGCGGCCGTGGCCTCCGCCGTTGCCGGGTCGGCGGCGATGGCGGCGAGCAACGCGCGGGCCGGCTCCGCCGGGTTTGCGGCATCGCGTATGAGCTGCATCCAGTCGGTCAGGCTGCGGCCGTGGCCGGTGGCCGTATCGAGGATGAGGGCCTTGCCGCCGACGACCTCCGCTGGTGCCTGCAGCGCCAGGTGGGTGACCGCGCGCACCATGCTCCAGCCGAGCCACGACCTCAGCCGCGTGTCGACGAGCCCCGCTGCCGAAGCCGTGGCCGGACTCGCGTCCGCACCTCGCACGATCGCAGCTTCCGCCGTTCCAGCTAGGGCCTCCGTGGCACCGACACTTTGCGTCTGCGCCTCGGCAAGCCGCATCCACAGCGCGATGCGCCGGTCAGACGCGGCCGACCGCAAACGAGCCGGCCTGGCCGAGTCCTGTCCCAGGTCGGTAGAACGAGCCACCAGCGCCTCGGCCGACCCCTCGGTTGCTGCCGCCTCGGCGCGCGTTTCGGCGGCTCGCGCTGTCTTGCGCCCGAGCTCCCACACCCAGTCCTGCCACAGCCTGATCTCGGCCTCTGAGAACACGTGGTACATGACGCCACCCTGGAACTCGAGCAGCCTGAAGAACGCGCTTTCCTCGGGCTTGCCCGGCACGATATAGGGCCGCGCAGGCTGGCCCGGTTCCGTGTGTATTCCGGCTTTAAGGGCTTCGAGGAAGCCGCCCGGATCGTCGAACCACTCGTTGATGCCGCGCCCGCCCAGCATCTTCCTGGTGTGGTTGTGCTTGCCGTAGGGCTTCTTGGCGACGATCAGCTGCATCAGGCGCCCTTCCAGCCAAGCCAGGCGTTTGTCCGGATCGGCGGCGCTCTTGTTGGCAGCCACGACGTATTTGACCTGCGCGATCAGCAGCGCGAACGTGTAACCGAAGGCGACATAACCGTCCCAGATGCGCTGCCACTGACACTGCACGGCCGGCTCGCCGCCCTCCTGGCGCACTTGGTACAGGTATAGCTTGATCGCCCGCAGGATGCCGGCGGCGTGCCCGTTGACCGCGTTGTCGATGGCGATGTGCATGCGATAGAAGTGCGACGACAAGCCGACGCGCTCCACGATGGCCGCGATGCGGTGCAGCTCCAGCACAGTCCACTCGAGCCACAGGGTCATGCCCAGAATCTCCGGGTAGTATCGCTCCGTGAACTCGGCGATGCCTAGCTGGAAGGTAGCGCTCTCGAAGGCCGAATCCAGGAACACCGGATCGCGCGCAAACGCGGTGCTGCCGACCGGTGCCGGGTAGAAGCTGAACGAGTGGCACAGGTCGCGATAGATGTTGGCGTGGTTCTGCGCCGGTACGCCGTCGCCCAACTCCTCGTTGAAGATGGCAAACAGGATCGAGTTGACCTCGTCCATGGGGCCCAGCCGGTGCACGTTGCGCAGCCAGGCGCCGTCCAGGAAGTTGAAGGGTGTGAGCTGCTTGATGCGCTCGATCACCTGCTCGCGCGTGCGGAACAGCGGGTTGTGCGCCTCGTTCTCGGCGTCGTAGGGCTGCTTCTTGCCGCCCGGCCCGATGGTGAACGCGAAGTCCGCGCAATCATCGTAGATGTCCTGCATGCGCGCTTCGAATTGCTGCTCGTCGTATTTGAAGGGGCGCAGGTTCTCCATGACGTTGAAGGCCTCGGCGGTGTGCTGTACGTCGCGGGCAGCCTTCAGCACGCCCTCCACGAACTCCCTGATCTTGGGCAGCGCGCCGATGTGCTGCTCGCGGTTGAGCAGCGCGTGGAACAGTTCGCGAATGTCCATGCCGGCATAGGGCCGGCGCTCGGTTTCCACGTGTACGCGCTCGTCGGTACGCATCGCTTTTCCGCTTGCCGTCGCGCGCGGCACGACGAAGCCGAGTTCGCTCCAGTAGCGCACCATGTCGTCGCAGCCGCGCCTGCCGGTGTCGGTCGGGTCGTCGACGTCGGGGGCATCGGGTGGCGGGTTCTGCCACGGTCGGCGGAACAGCGTGGCAACGCCGAGGCCGCGGTCCCACTTCACCCGTCCTTCCAGCCCTTCGGTTACGGGCACCGGCTCCTTGCCGGCGACCCAGGCGCCGTCCACCTCGTCGAACACCTCCTCCGCGATGACGTCATCCGGGCGTTGCGACGGCCACCAGTTGCCCTGGCAGAGGTAGAAGTCCGCCTGCCAGGGAAGTGCCATCCACTTGCTGATATCGCCGGCCTTGTGCTTGCGCGAGTTGATGCGGAAGGCCTGCGAGAAGGTTGCCTGCTGCGTGGCGATGTAGGTCATCTCGATGCCAGGGAAAAAAGCTCCGCCTGAGCATGGCTCGAGCGCGCCTCGCTGCAGCGCGCGGGTCTGCTCGTCCGGATCCGTTATCTCTGACAGCGGTGGGAACACCTGCGGCACACCCGGCACGAACTGCCCGTCCTTCCATTTCTCGAATTTCTTGTACTGCGCCGGCAGCAGCGAGAACCAGGTGTGCGGTTTGCCCTCGCTTGCATCGCCGCCGTCACCCGACAGGTAGGGCATGTAGCGGGCCGTCGCCTCCTTCACCGCCTGCTCCTGCGTGGCGGGCTCCGGATTGCGCAGCCGCTCGAAGATGTGCTTGCGGGTTGGGGCGTCCGGCCCGGGCGTCGACAGCGATGCCGAGCGCAGCAAGTTGTCGTCGATGCGCAGTTTGGGCCCGTCGTCCTTCCAGATGCGGTAGTCGCCGAGCTTGTCGAAGCCGTGACCGCGCCGGGCGGTGTCGTTGACCCAGGACATCGAGCCGGCTTTGAGGAGGATTGGATAGATGTCCCGATAGTATTCGACCTGCGCGTCATCTTTCAGCCAGTTGGCCTTGATGGCCGTATCGCGGATGACGTCGTACAGCGTGACGATCGGGTAGACGCCCGGCGCATACTTGGGCGGGGCGACGATTACCCAGCCGGCATCGGCCGCGCTGTCGATCTTGATCTGCGTGCCATCGGGCAGCGTGACGGTGGCGGTGACGGGACCGTCCGAGATGTCGTCGTACCAGTAGTCGTTGTTGGCGAAGTAGTCGTGGAATTCCGGAGCCGGATTGGAGCCGATGGGATTGCCGGGCAGAGTCGAGCCGGACTTGCCGAAGCCGCCGAGCACCAGCAGCCGGCCGGCCTCGTCCGTCTTGATTTCGCCGAGCGGCACCTGAGTACCGAGGAAGCTGCCGGTGTCGAAGTGGCGCGACGGCGGCGCCTTGCCGTTCTTGACCGGCTCGCCCTGACCCGAGATTTTGCGCGGACCGGGATCGACGACGAGCGTGTCGCGATCATCCGGCATTCCTTCCGCCGGGATCGGAACGAACGGATTGCGTGGCTTTCGGTTGGCCTCGTTCTCGAACCTGAAGCGGCTGACGAATTTGAACCAGGCGCCCTTCTTGTTGGCGAGGTGCACCCTCCAGACCACCTGTGCCTTCGGCGCGGTCTGCGCCCCGCCCTGCCCGGCCAGCGGCAGCTCGCCCAGGTTCTTGCCCTTGCTGTCATAAGCGTAGATGCGAAAGCGGGCAGCCTGCCGCTTGATGCGTCCGTGCGCATCCTTGAAGCCGCCGGCCGGTGGCTTCACGTCGTTCGGGTCGCATGGCGCCTCGGGACCGATGAAAAATTCGTCCGGGCTGTTGCCGACCCTGGCGATGCCGATGCCGGGATGGATGCGGCACTTGGCAACCTGCGAGAAGTCGAAGGCCGGCTGCTCTCTGCCTTCCGCCATTCAGGTGTCTCCAAATTGAGGTGCCCGGCTGTCATGCGGGCCAATGAAAATTGGTCGTTGCGTGGTTTAGTATCGATAATATCGGTCTGTGCCAGAAGGCAGTGTGACATACCTCATACGCATCAGCCAGCCGAACTCCTTACGCTGGGTCGACAGAACGGTTTCCATCTCAGGCCGCGAGGTTTTGCTTATTGCAATGCCTGGGTGGTGTCGCCCAAGGCGCATGATCGGGGATACTGCCGCCGTTTGAATGTTGGGAGGATTCCATGCAGCTCGCATTGTGCCGCGCAGCAGGCAATCCGCACGCGGCCGTCGAACTCGTCGAGCATAGCCGGTTGTCCTGGTTGCTATTTGGTGCTGACGTTTTCTGCTACGGACCCGAAGACATGGTTGCCGAGGCGGCCCGGCGGGCCACCGCCGCCGCCTTCTCCTTCCGCACGCTGGCCGGTGCCACGCAGCCAGGGGCGCCTGTCGACGAGGGCCATCTCCACCTGGTGGTGCAGGAGGGTTCGCTGTTCAGGCGCGCCCACCCCCAGATTCCGGTGCTGCTCGACCGGGGGCGGCACATGCTTGTGGCCCTCGACCCGAGTCAGGTGAGCCGCATTGCGCAGCACCGGGCCCGGTTCTCGCTGCGGCCGGTCGTGCGCAACCAGGTCGTTTTTGACGTCGCGCCGCGCCCGGACGTCGTACCTGCGCTCTCCTCCGGGACCAGGCAGATCGTCGACAGGTTGAGCCGTAGCCGCTACGTCGACACGCTGATAGAGCTCGCCTCCTATCCGGCCCGGCACTCCCTTTCCAGCCATTTCCACGACGCCGCCCGTCGCGCACGCGATCGGTTGCAGATGATGGGCTACGAAGCACGTCTTGATGAGGTGGTTTTGGCGGACGGTAAGACACTCAACGTGGTGGCCGACAAGCGCGGCACAGCGGGTGATGCGGACAAGGTGACGCTGGTCGCCGCCCACTTGGATACTGCGCGCTTTTCCGCGTCTGGACGTGAGGATGTCACCGCGCTGGCGCCAGGGGTCAACGACAACAGCAGCGGCAGCGCCGGCGTTCTGGAGATGGCACGCGTGCTCAAGGATGTGGAAACTCGCCGCGACCTGCGCTTCATTCTGTTCGGCGGGCAGGAACAGGGACTGTGCGGCAGCCGGCAGTATGTGCAGCAGCTGGACGGCGCAGGGCGGGCGCGCATCGGCTCGGTCGTGAATATGGACATGATCGGAGTGGTGCGCACGGACACGCCCACCGTCCTGCTCGAAGGCGGCCCAACCGTCTCGCGCAACGCCATCCGCGCCTTGGCGTCGGCGGCGCACTCCTGCACGGGCTTGAAGGTTCACGTCTCCTACCAATACGACGGCAGCGATCACGTGCCGTTCATCGATGCCGACGTGCCGGCCGTGCTGACCGTCGAGAGCAGCGACACGGGCGCTGGAAGCGCGCATGCGGCCTGCGATACCCTCAATGATATCGACTATGACTACGCCTTGGACATTCTTCGCATGAACACGGCCTTCATCGTGCAGGAAGCTGGCATCTAGCAATCAGTCGGTCCAATCAGGCGCATTTGCCTCGGCGGGTGGGCGGAGCATGGTAGGCAAGAAAGCCAGAGGCGATCCGCAGCGCCGCGCCGCGAACCAATCCTCCATTCGCACCCGGACCCGCTCCAACGCCGGACGCAAGCCGGCCGGAAAGCCGCCCCACGTCGTCATTCTCGGTGCCGGCATCGCCGGCCTGTGTGCGGCCTACGAGCTGGAACAGCGCGGCTGGACCACCACCATCCTGGAAGCCGAGCGGCACCACATCGGCGGGCGCGTGCGCACGGTACGGTTCAGCGATGGGCAGTACGGCGAGTTCGGCGCGATGCGCATCCCCGAGACGCACAACTGGACGCGGTACTATGCCCGCCAGTTCGGTTTGCAGCTGCGGCCCTTCATCATGGAGAACGATGCGGCCTACTACCACGTGCGCGGACGGCGCGAGCGGCGGGCAGATTGGCGCAAGATCAGCGAGGCATTCGGCCTCCAGGGACAGGAAGCCGGCAAGAAGCCGGGAGAGTTCTGGGATCAGGCGGTGGTCGGCCAGCTGGACCGGCTGACCGAGGCCGAGAAGGCCGAGCTGGACGGATCGGACAGCTTCGGCACGGCGGCGCTCAACCGGCTCGACCGCATGTCGATGCGCGGCGCCATGGATATGGCCGGGCTGTCTGAGGATGCCATCGAGTATCTGTTCAGCCTGTTCGCGGTCGGCACGTTGCAGCACTCGGCCCTGACGGAGCACCTGCGCGAGGAGCTGCAGAAGGTCTGGTCGCTCAGCTTCTGCGAGATCGTCGGCGGCACAGGCCGCCTGCCGGAGGCACTGTTGGGCGCATTGCGCTCGCCGCCGAAAATGGGTTGCGAGGTGGTGGCGCTACGCCAGACCGAGCGTGGCGTCGAGGCCGTCTACAAGGCGAACGGTGGTGCAGAGCTGAAACGCCAAGGCGGCGATTTCATGCTGTGCACGATCCCTCTCCCTGTGCTGGCGAGGCTCGACGTCGATCCGCAGTTCTCGGCCGCGAAGCGGCGGGCCATTGCCGATGTCTTCTACGAATCCGCAACCAAAGTGCTGGTGCCGACCACGACGCGTGTCTGGGAGACGGTCGACCGCATCTGCGGCGGCAGCAGCGCCACCGACATGCTGATCGGGCCGCTTTTCTATCCGTCGGACAACGCCACGCGGGAGAGCGACACCACCACAACCCCGACATCCGCAGCGGTGTCGAAGGGACCCGGCGTGCTGGTCGCCTCCTACACCTGGGGGCTGGATGCGCGCCGGCTCGGCAACATGCCGACCTCCCAGCGCGAGGAGCTGGCCATCCGACTTGCCGCCAGGGTTCACCCCGAACTGGACCATCCGGGCGTCATCCGCCGCAACGAGGTGCGCAGTTGGTTCTGGGATCAGCATCGCTGGTCGGGCGGCGCCTTTGCTTTCTACATGCCGGGTCAGTTTGCCACGCTGCATCGCCACGTCGTCGCCCCCGAGGGCAGGATCCATTTCGCCGGCGAGCATTGCTCGCGCAGTCACAGCTGGATGCAGGGCGCCTTCGAGTTGGCTCGCGCTGCGGTCGATGCCCTGGTCGCTCGCGCGCCTTCCTAGAGCACGACCGTGTGCCGAGCGGAGCGCCGGCATCCTCATGGTCCCCTCACCACGCGAGGCCGGCGTCAGGCCGGCGACCTTTGTCGAGAAGTGTTCCCTCTTGAGCGGCGGGGCCTCACAGCCTTCACCAGATCACGCCAGACGATCCGGCGGGCCAGTGCCGCAGCATCTTGTTCGAACATGTGGGCGGGGCGTCTGCCTTCCATCAAAGCAGCCGCGGCATCATCGACCACGCCTTTCAACGCCTCGAGCGCAGCGGTCCGGTCCGGGTCTGCTTCCGGCTCAATCGTTGTCTCCGGTGTCGATCCGATGCGCAGCCGCCGCCGCTTCAGCATGGTGAGCACGATGACCACGACACAGCAGAAGGCGTAGATGCCGCTCACGGCCGACAGATAGGCCTCCCGCAGGTTGACGGCTGCGTAGAGGGCCGTTGCGATATTGGCGCAGGTCCACAGGCTCCAGGTCGAATACGAGATGGCGCTTGCGCCGTTGCCGTCCTGCGCGACCCGATGGATTTGTGGGACGTAGGAGACAATGCGCAACGAGCTGAAGAGCGTAAAAATCAAGAAGGTAATGTTCGCAACATCCACAGGTTCATCTCCGATGGTGCCCCAGCCCCAATCGTCGGGTCGTCGTCTTGAGCGATCTTTTGGCGCGCTGTAGTCCGTCACGGCCTCGCCGCCGGAAGCCACCACGTGCGACGGATCTGCCTGGCTCATCCGTCAACGTATGCATCAGGGCCAGGTCGGAATCGGCGCTTTGCTGCACCGCTCCTGGCTCTGCGTGGGCTGCGCAAAAAAGGCACCGGGCGCGGAGCAGAGAAGTGCTCCAAGTCCAAGAATGAGGGACAGAGAAACTGAGCGCGACACGGCGATAATCCTCTTGCTCACAATGGCAGCTCGCATCCGACCCGATGCCGATTGAGGGTCATCGAGCCGAGTGCGTTCGAAAAGCCGATGTCTTCGATTTGACATCAGCTTTGGTCTTGAATGCTTGCTGACGCGTCGCGTCACCCAGATTTGGATGTTGAGATTGCCGCAACGAGCCTTGCCTCTGATGGCTAAAGCTCAGGAACTCGCCGAAGCCGGACACGGGCGGTAGCAAGGAGAAATTTTTTTATGAGCTGTCCGCCCGGCCAGAGCCCGCGAGCATACTAAGGTGCCGCTGTTCGACGCAGGACCGGACCCGGGGCCAGCCGCGATGTTGTCGCGGTCGGAAATTCTTGAGGCCATCAAGGCTCTTGGCGATGGCGAGAAAACAAGTCTGGCAAAGATTGCAAGGCTTTACGCCGCGAGAACCCCCTACGACGGCGCCGACCTTCTGCAGGAGGCCATCTGCCGGGTGCTCAGCGGGGAACGGAATTGGCCAAGGGGCGTACCGGCCATCTTGCTGCTGGGCGGCGTCATCCGCAGCATCGCCTGGCAGTGGCGCCAGAAAGACCGGCGGCACGCATCAACACAGGCCGACGATGTCCCCACGGATCCACCCCAGGAGTGGATCGTCTTTCTCGACGAATTCGTGGGGGCCTTTGCCGACGATCCGACCGCGCAGGCTGTCCTGGTGGCGGTCATGAAGGGCAACAAGGGACAAGAGCTGTTGGCGGTGATCGAGCCGATCCTGAACAATGGCAGGGACGCTGCAGGCGCCACCACCAAGGCAACCGCAGCAGACCTCGAGCGGGAACTCGAGCGGGTCCTGAAAAAAATCCGCCGTCGCGTGGAGAAACACCGGCGCGAGGTTGGACCGATATGACCGAGCGGCTGCACCCCAACGCCCGCCTTCATCTCGCTGATCGCCTCAGCGAGCAGGTCGAGAAGGCCTCCGGGGAGGACCTGCTTGCCGAGGCCGCCCAGGACTTCGGCGATCGCCGCGCGCTCGCCAAGGAGTTCGACAGGGCATTGGCTCGCGCCGTCGCGCAAGAGCGCAACAGGCGTTTCGGCGATCGCCTTGCGGAACTTGCGCTACACCTGTTGACCCCATCATGGAGCCACCTGATGGGGGCCGTAGCGCTTGCGGTCGTCGTCATTGCCGGTGCGCTCTACCTGATGGAGCGCTCCAGGCTCGGCCCCGACCACCCCGAAGTGGCAATTGCGCGCCAAAGCTTGGAGAAGCTTCTGGCCGAACGCGCCCAAGAGCGTGAGAGCACAGCGGAACGTCAAGCCGCAGAGCGTCAAGTATCGACCCCTGTAAACGTCCAGATGCTGGCTGTCCTGGCAGACCATGCCGGTCCCGTTGAAAGTTGCGCCTTCAGCCCGGACGGACGGCGCATCGTCACCGCAGCCCGCCACACGTTGCGGGTATGGGACGTCCACAGCGGCTTCGTCATCCACGAGTTTAAGGGCGCCAACCAACGGCTGGCATGGGTGGGCTTCGGGCCGGACAACCAGGTTGTGGCGACATATGCCGATAGAAGCATTCTGACGTGGGGCGCGGCCGGAGAGATAACCGCTGCATCCCTGGCGCCGCGGCGGTCAGTAGGGCGGAGCCTGGTTCTTGGTCCGAATGACCGTGAAGTCGTGGCGCGGGACGACAATACCGTGCGGTTGTTTGAGCGCGGCCGGGAGATCGCGGCATTGCATGGACACCAGGGACCAGTCACGACCGCCGTCGCCAACGCGGATGGCACTCGCATCCTCACCGCATCGGACGACAGGACCACGCGGATCTGGGACACCAGAACCGGACAGCAGCTCTCCATCCTGCGTGGTGGTGACACCAGCGTGGCATCGGCAGCGTTCAGTCCCGACGCAAGCCGGGTGGTCACCACCGACAGGCGGGATGCAAACGTTTACGTCTGGGATGCAGCCAGCGGCGCGCAGACTGCCGTTCTCCGCGGCCACAGCGCTCCGGTGGTTCATGCCGCCTTCAGCCCGGATGGCAGACGCCTCATAACGGCGTCCGATGATGGGACTGCACGGCTGTGGGACGCCGAGCGCGCTGGCGCAATCGCTGTCCTTGAGGGACATGCCGGGCCCGTGACGAGCGCGGCGTTCAGCCCCGACGGCCGCCTGGTAGCCACCACATCGCAGGATGGCACGGCCCGTCTTTGGCGGGTGTCTCCGAACGGGCGCTAACTCATGCGCCGCGGCGAATGAGCATCGCGACACGCCGCTGAGTGTCAGCGCATGCTCACCGCGGTCTCGGCAAAGCCCTCCCGATTCCGCTGCTCCCTGGCCACGACGGCGGCATTCTTCCTCCCTGTCCGGACGAACCTCCGCACGAGCGCTTGCCTAAGTCCCCGAGGGGGATAGAGTGGAGGGCAAGCGAGACTGGAAAACCAGCTCAAGCGGACTGGGCGCGCAAGACGTCCCGGCCGCAAATTCAGGGGATGGAAACAATGTCAAAGCATTGGATATGCGTGCGCGCCCTTGGCGTGTCTTTGCTCCTTGGCGCCGGAGCGACCGCTGCTCTGGCCCAGTCGGGCAGCTCGCTCGGTCAGTCGGGACTGGTCGGCAAGCTCGAGGGCGCTGAGCTGATCAGCGATCCCGCCGCCGTTCCCAAGCAATTCAAGGAGGCGCCGCAACTCGCCGAGCTCGTCAAGCAGGGCAAGCTGCCGCCGGTGCAGGATCGTATTCCGCAGGAGCCGCTGGTCATCAAGCCGGTCAAGGAGATCGGCAAGTACGGCGGCACGTGGCGGCGCGGCTTCACGGGGCCCGGCGACGTCGAGAACGGCAACCGCATCAATGCGTCCGACAAGCTGCTGTTCTGGGACTACACCGGCACCAAGATCGTGCCGAGCGTCGCCAAGGCCGTCGACATGAGCGCCGACGGCAAGGTCTACACCATCAAGCTGCGCAAGGGCATGAAATGGTCCGATGGCGCTCCGTTCACGGCCGATGACTTCGTATTCTGGTTCGAGGACCTGTACTCCAACAAGGATATCGTGCCGACGCCGATCGCCGACATGCGGGTCAATGACAAGCCCGGCAAGGTCGTCAAGGTCGACGAAACCACGGTGCAGTTCGTGTTCGAGGACCCCTACTTCCTGTTCTATGACATGCTGGCGGGCGACACGCTGATCGGCGGCGGGCAGTCCGTGCGCCAGGCGCAGGGCTTCACCTTCGGCGCCTACTCGCCCAAGCATTACCTGAAGCAGTTCCTGCCGAAGTATTCCTCCGAGGCCGAGGTGAACGATCGCGCCAAGAAGGAAGGCTACGACAACTGGGTGAAGCTGCTGCACTTCAAGAAGGACTGGTCGCTCAATCCAGAGCTGCCGACGCTCGGGCCTTGGAAGACTACGCGCCCCGTCAACACGCCGACCTGGGTGATGGAGCGCAACCCCTACTACTATGCGATCGACACGGCCGGCCAGCAGCTGCCCTACATCGATCGCATCGTCATGACGCTGGCGGAGGACACCGAGATCCTCAACCTACGCGCCATTGCAGGCGAATATGACCTGCAGGAGCGGCACATCGACCTCGGCAAGCTGCCGGTGATCATCGAGAACCAGAAGAAGGGCAACTACACCGTCCGGCTCGACACCGCCCAGAACGGTTCGGACACCACCCTGCAGATCAACCAGAGCTTCAAGGCCGATCCGGAAATTGCCAAGTGGCTCACCAACGCCGATTTCCGGCGCGCGCTGTCGCTCGGCATCGATCGCAACCAGCTCAACGAGACGTTCTGGCTCGGCGTCGGCACGCCGGGCTCCGCGGTTCCGGGTGAGGATTCGCCCTACTTCCCGGGTGCGGAGTGGCGCAAGCTATGGTCGGTATACGATCCGGCCAAGGCCAACCAGATGCTCGACACCCTCGGCCTCACCAAGAAGGACGGCGAGGGCTTCCGGGTGCGCACCGACAACGGCGAGCGCCTGCGCATCCAGATCCAGGCTGTGAAGGCATTCATGCCATGGCCGGCGCAAGCCGAGATGGTCGCCCAGCAGTGGCGCAAGATCGGCATCTGGGCCGAGGCCAAGGAGATGGAGCGCAACCTGGCCTTCACGCGTGCGCGCAACAACGAGCACCACATCCAGGTGTGGACCAACGGCGGCACGGAGATTCTCTACCTGTTCCCGCGCCACGCCATTCCGGTCGACCCCACGGAAGCGTTCATGGGACCGGAATACGCCGTCTGGTATGCGTCCGGCGGCAAGCAAGGCCGCAAGCCCGAGGATCCCAACCTGCTCAAGATCTACGACCTGTACGGCTCCGCGGCCGGCAAGCAGGAGGCGGAGCGCATCAAGATCGCGCACGACATCTGGAAGATCATGGCTGACCAGCAATACGGCATCGGCACGGTCGGCCAGTCACCCGGATTGATGGGCGTGCGCATTGCATCGAACAAGCTCGGCAACATTCCCTCGCGCGTCTGCATCGCCCAGCATTGCCGCACGCCGGGCGGATCGCATCCGGAGACTTGGTTCTTCAAGGACTGAGGCATGGTCGCGACGCGCACAGGAGCGTGTAGCAATCGCGGTGAGGACGGCGCATGATTTCCTTCATCGTGCGCCGTTTCCTTCTCGCCCTCGCCACGACCTGGGCCATCTCGGTGCTGTCTTTCACCATCATTCAGCTGCCGCCGGGCGACTTCGTCGACGCCTACATTGCCCGCCTCTCGGCCAGCGGCAGCTCGGTGTCCATGGAGGAGGCGCAGGGGATGCGCAAGCTCTATGGCCTCGACCGGCCCTACTACGTTCAGTACATGAAATGGATCGGTCGCGTCATCACCGGCGACTTCGGCGAGTCCATGGAATGGCAGCGGCCGGTGGCCGACGTGCTGGGCGACCGTCTATGGATCACGGTGGTGGTGTCGCTCTCCGCACTCCTGTTGACGTGGGCGCTGGCGCTGCCGATCGGTATCTACTCGGCGGTCCGGCAGTACTCCATCGGCGACTACGCCTTCACCTTCATCGGCTTCATCGGCCTGGCGGTGCCGAACTTCCTGCTGGCGCTGATCATGCTGTATCTGGCTTTTCGCTGGTTCGGGCTGAACGTCGGCGGATTGTTCTCTCCCGAATACGAGCTGGCACCGTGGAGCTGGGCCAAAGCCGGCGATCTCATGTGGCACCTGCCGCTACCGGCCATGATCCTGGCGCTTGCGGGCACTGCCCAGCTGATCCGCATCATGCGCGCCAACCTGCTCGACGAGATCAGGAAGCCTTATGTCGTGACAGCGCGGGCCAAGGGCCTGAGCGAGATACGCGTCATCGTCAAGTATCCCGTGCGAGCCGCTCTCAATCCGTTCGCCAGCGCGCTAGCCTATCTGTTTCCCTATCTCGTTTCCGGCAGCATCATCGTTTCGCTGGTGCTCAGCCTGCCAACGGTCGGACCGGTCCTGCTCAGGGCCCTGATCGCCCAGGACATGTACCTGGCCGGCACCATCGTGCTCCTGCTCGGCGTGCTCACCGTCGTCGGCACGTTCGTTTCGGATCTGATGCTGATGTGGATCGATCCCCGCATCCGCCACCAGGTCGACACATGACGCAGGCTGTCGGCATTTGGGGACGGCTAGTCCGACGCGGGGCCTCCAGCGGTGCCGCCGCAGAGGATCGCATCGCGGTTGCCAGCCAGGCGCAGCTGACCTGGTGGCGCTTCAAGAAGCACAAGCTCGCGGTGGTGAGCCTGCTTATCGTGCTCCTGTTCTACCTGGCCGCGGTGTTTGCCGATTTCCTTGCCTACGCCGACCCCGAGGCCAGCGATGCACGGCGCGGCTACATCCCGCCGCAATCGATCCATTGGTTCGACGGCGACGGCAGCTTCCGGCCCTACGTGCATGGCCTCCTAGGCGTGCGCGACATGAGCACCTTCAAGCTCGTCTATCGCGTCGACGAGAACCGCAAGGTCTATCTGCAATTCTTCGCCGAGGGCTACCCCTACCGCCTGCTCGGCTTGTTCCCGACCAATCGCCACCTGCTCGGCTTCGACAACTCCAAGCCGGAGAACGGGCTGTTCCTGCTCGGCACCGACGTGCAGGGGCGCGATGTCTGGTCCAGGCTGATGGTGGCGACGCGCGTGTCTCTATCGATCGGGCTGGCGGGCGTCACCATCAGCCTGTTTCTGGGCGTCCTGTTCGGCGGCATATCGGGCCTCTACGGCGGCATTATCGATACGGCGATCCAGCGCATGATCGAGATCGTGCGCTCGATTCCGACCATCCCGCTGTGGATGGGTCTGGCGGCGGCGCTGCCCAATACATGGTCATCGTTGCAGGTCTATTTCGCCATCACCGTGATCATCTCGTTCATCGGTTGGACCGACCTTGCCCGTGTCGTGCGCGGCCGCTTCCTGTCGCTGCGCGAGGAGGACTTCGTGGTGGCGGCCGAGCTGATGGGCGCCAGCCGGATGCGCATCATCTTTCGCCACATGCTGCCCTCGTTCATGAGCCACGTCATCGCTGCCGTCAGTCTGGCGCTGCCGGCCATGATCATCAGCGAGACGGCCTTGAGCTTCCTGGGCCTCGGCCTGCAGGCCGCCGGCGATCAGCTGGGGCATTCTTCTGCAGGACGCGCAGAACATCCAGACGCTGGCCATCGCCCCCTGGCTCTTGGTGGCGGCCGTTCCGGTCATCGTCGTGATCCTGGCCTTCAATTTCCTGGGCGACGGCTTGCGCGACGCGGCAGATCCTTATGGATGACACCACCATGTCCTTGCCGGGAGCGCCCATACTTTCGATCCGCAATCTGGAAGTGCAGTTCGCGCAGGACGAGGGGCTGGTGCGCGCGGTCGATGGCGCCAGCTTCGACCTCCATGCGGGCAAGATCCTCGGCATCGTCGGCGAATCGGGTTGCGGCAAGAGCGTGACCGCCCGCGCCGTCCTGCAGATCCTCGACCACCCGGGCCGTATCGTGGGCGGGGAAATCTGGTTCGACCGGCCCGGCCTTGCGCGCCTCGACATTGCGCAGCTCGATCCGCGCAGCCCGGTGATGGCCGAGATGCGCGGCAAGGAGATCGCGCTGATCTTCCAGGAACCGATGACGTCCTTCAGCGCGCACTACACGGTCGGCAACCAGATCAGCGAGGTGATCACGCTGCACGAGGCAAGCGCGGGCAAGGCGCGAGCACGCCAGCGCACGCTCGAGCTGTTGCGCCTGGTCGGCATCCCGCGACCCGAGCGGCGCATCGACGAATACCCATTCCAGCTATCAGGCGGCCTCAGGCAGCGCGCCATGATTGCCATGGCGCTCGCCTGCAATCCGCGCATCCTGATCGCGGACGAGCCGACCACCGCTCTGGATGTGACGACCCAGGCGCAGATCCTCGATCTGCTGCGTGGGCTGCAGAAGGAGCGCGGCCTGTCGGTGCTTCTCATCACCCACGATATGGGCGTCATAGCCGAAATGGCCGACGACGTGGCTGTCATGTATCTCGGCCGTATCGTCGAGCGCGGGCCGGTGGACCAGATTTTCCACGCGCCCAGGCACCCCTATACGCGCGCGCTGCTGCGCTCCATCCCATCGACGCTTGCCAAGCCGCGATCGAGGCTGCAGACCATCGAGGGCTCCATTCCCCATCCCTACAACCGGCCGAAAGGCTGCCCCTTTCACCCGCGCTGCTCGGACAGGATCGCCGGGCGCTGCGACCGCGAGGTGCCCGAGACAGTCCTGCTGGGCGGCCAGTCGGCGGTCAGCTGCTTCCTCTATGAGTCCGCACCCACCGCAGCGGAGGGGCGTCCGGCGGCATGACGGCAACGGTTCTGGAAGTCGACAACCTGAAGAAGCACTTCCCGATCCGGCGTGGCCTGCTGCGCGGAGTGGTCGGACAGGTGAAGGCCGTCGACGGCGTCAGCCTCAGCATCCGCAAGGGGGAAACGCTGTCGCTGGTAGGCGAGTCCGGCTGTGGCAAGACGACCGTCTCGCGCTGCATCGTCAGGGCACTGCGCCCCACCTCGGGCGCCGTGCGCTTCCGCATCGGCGAGGGGCCGATGGTCGATGTCGCCCAGCTGGCGCGCCGGGCGCTCGCCTCGTTTCGCCCGCATATGCAAATGATCTTCCAGGACCCGTTCTCTTCGCTCAATCCGCGCATGATGATCGGCGACATCATTGCCGAGCCGATGCTCGTGAACGGCATCGGCGACAAGCAGGCGCGCCGTGCCAGGGTCGAAGAGCTGCTCGATCTGGTGAAGCTGCCGGCCGCCTATCGCAACCGCTTCCCGCATGCCTTCTCGGGCGGCCAGCGTCAGCGCATCGGCATCGCGCGTACGCTCGCCTTGAACCCGAGCCTCGTGGTCGCCGACGAGCCGGTCTCCGCGCTCGATGTGTCGGTGCAGGCGCAGATCGTCAATCTGATGCTCGAGCTGCAGCAGCGGCTTGGCCTGTCCTACCTGTTCGTTGCACACGACCTGTCAGTGGTCAAGCACATGAGCGACCGCGTCGCCGTTATGTACGTAGGCAAGATCGTTGAGGAGGCAGCCACCGAAGACCTGTTCAACACGCCGCGCCATCCCTATACGGATGCCTTGCTATCGGCGGTACCCAAGCCCGATCCGCGCTCGCGCTCCAAGCGCATCATCCTCAAGGGCGAGGTGGCAGATCCCGCCCATCCGCCGCCCGGCTGCCCCTTCCACCCGCGCTGCAATCACGCCATCGAACGCTGCCGCACGGAGGTGCCGCAACTGGAGGAGATCGTCCCCAACCACCGCGTCAGCTGCCATCGCGCGCGTGAGCTCAAATTGGTGGGCGTCGCCTAGGGCGCCGATCCCGCGCGAAACGACCTTTTTGGCGGACGACCTTCGAACCGCAGCACGGGAATGCCGCCTCTGTGCCAGGAATTGCCGTTGCTCTGATCCCCATAGCCGCTCGAAAGCGAACCGAGATCGTGCCTACAGCCCCGTGTAGATGAATCCGGCCCAGAAATAGGGATGCGCGTAGGGCCGCGCGAGGGGGCGGGCGTTGCCGGACGTCGTCTTGTTGACGGACCGCGTCTCGCCAGCCGGCGTGATCCAGTCAATAGCCGCCGCATTGCGTGACCGCGTCAGCGCCGCCTCGCTCAGCTCCTCCTCGATGTCGGCGACGTGGCGGCTTTCGATCCGGCCCTGCT
This sequence comes from uncultured Alphaproteobacteria bacterium, assembly GCA_963840445.1. GTDB lineage: Bacteria > Pseudomonadota > Alphaproteobacteria > Rhizobiales > Hyphomicrobiaceae > AWTP1-13. Next base: position 64,311 of record CAWIZC010000022.1, read on the forward strand.
TAGCCGCGACGCTGGCGTAGTTCGCGAGGTCCACATTGGTAGCTTGGCGCAGCCATAGCTGCGCCCGCCTCAAGGCCGTTGGCGGTGAAAGCCGATCGCCCATATGCAGCTCGTAGAACTTGGCCATCAGAAGAGCGGTCGCCGCATCCGACACCGGCCACAGCGTGGCCAGCACCCCGGCCGCGCCGAGGGCCGTGAAGGCACCGGGCAGGCCGACGAACTCGTCGGGGATGCCTCGAAGGCCATAGAGCCCGGTTTCGCAGGCCGAGAGCACGACCAAGCGCGGACGGCCCAGGCCGTCCGTATCGAGCAGCCGACCGACGCTGAGGCGCTCGTTGCCGTGCATAATCAGCGCCGACAGGCGCGCGTCGTCCCACGAGAAGGTCCCGTGCGAGGCGAAGTGCCAGTGCGTGCTGCCTTTGAGCGCAGCCAGTACGGCGTCGGGAGTGGCCGCATCGCGCTCCAGCACCGTCCGGGCCGTGGACGGGAAGTACGATGCCACGACCTTGCCTTCCTTCTCGGTGCCGGCGAGGTCCTCGGTAGGGTTGATGATGGCAGTAAGGGTTGCGGGTTTCCTCTTGGCGATTTGCTTTTGCGCCGCCGCGAGCACCTCCAGGCTCGGCGCGTAGACGATCTCGTAGGTGTCGGCGAGCCGCTGCTTGCTGACCGGGTCTTGCGCGAGCCCAAGGGGCAGGATGCCGAGCAGACCTGGAGGCAGCCAGACCAGGCGCGCACCACGCTTGACCCCGCGATCTTTCAACGTCGCTTCCACCCGCGCGCCGAACAGGCGCCACAGCTCAGGACCGAGGTTGTCGATGGCAGCGAGCCATTGCGGCCAGAGCCGATCCTGCTCGGCACCTTGCAGATAGTTGATGTGGTAGGCGAGCAGCCAATCGACCTTGCCGTTCGGGCGTACCACCGTGTCGACGACCTTGCTCACTGTCAGCTCGGGCAGATTGAGGACGGTGATTGACTGGCGCGGCGCCTCGGACGGGGAGGACGATGGGAATAGGCTTGGTTGGTTGGCGACCTCGCTCTGCGTCGAGCGGTCGCGGGATCTGACCTCGCGCGTAACGACCAGGATTTTGCTGCCCACATGGGTGAGAATGGGTACTACAATAGCACCGCCGTTGGGGAGGATCGCGGGTACCAAGTCCAGCACCGACCCGCGCCTGCCCTCCGTTGTGGTGGCGCCTTTGACGACGCCTAGCAGCTCCTGTCGCAGGCGTGCAAGTTGCTCGACCGCTGCGGCCCGCTCGCTGCCTTGTGTCGCTTCCACGGCGCGCTGCTCGCCCCGGATCGCGGCACGCAGATCATCGAGGCGCCGGCGCTCGTTGGCCGGAAGGTCGAGCGCGTGCAGCTTCAGGGCGACGGACATCAGATGGCCCCTTCCCTCGCTGGCAAGCGCGAGCGCGGCCTCAGCGTCGCCGCGCTGGGCGGCGGCGAACGCGGCTTGCGCAAACATGTAACCAGCCTCGGCGATCAGATCGCGAGCTTCGGCGTCGTTGATGCCCTCGCCGAAGAGAAGCAGGAATGTGTCGCGGGCGCTTGCATAGGCCAGGCCCGCCTTGTGCCAGTCGCGTGCTTCCAGCAGGTTTTGCCCCAGAAGTCGCGCAGTGAGAAGATGGTCGCGCGGACGGGCCTCGCGTGTCCTGACCGTGAGCGCCGCCCGAGCAGCGGCAATGGCAGTCTCCAGGTTCGCAGATCGATCGCCACGGATGCGGTCTTTGAAGGCGATGCCAAGATTGTGCTGCGTGTCCGCCCACTCGTGCGGAAGAGCCTCATATGTTCTCACCGTAAGCGCTGCCCCGAGGCAGCCAATCGCCTTCTCCAAGTTGTCAGCCCGATCACCGCGGATGCGGTCCAGATAGATGAGGCCGAGATTGTTCTGCGTCTGCGCCCACTCGTGCGGTAGTGCTTCGCGTGTCCTGACCGTGAGCGCCGCCTCGTAGGCAGCAATGGCCTTCTCCATGTTGTCGGCTTTTTCTCCGACGGTGCGGCTCGCATAGACGAGCGCGAGATTGTGCTGTACCAGCGCCCATTGGCTGGGCCGGGCCTCGCGCGTGAATACCGTCGACGCCGCATCGAGGTGGGCGATGGCCGTCTCCAGGTTGTCCGCCCGATCGCCGTTGATGCGCTGCAGATAGGCAATGCCGAGATTGTTCTGTGTGTTCGCCCACTCGTTCGGCTCGGCCTCACGTGTTTGCACCGACAATGCTCTCTCGCCGGTGGCAATCGCCTTTTCCAGGTTGTCGCTTCGATCGCCGCGCACGCGAGCGACATAGGCACTGGCAAGGTTGGTTTGGACGCGTGCCGACATGGCGGGTGAGGCGTCCAGCGCGAGCACCGTGACCGCCGCCTGGTAAGCGGCAATTGCCTTTTCCAGGTTATCGGCTCGCCCACCACGGACACGCACAACGTATGCGTCGGCGAGGTTGCTTTGTAGCTTTGCCCACATGGTGGGCAGGGCCTCGCGAGTGAAGACCGTGAGCGCTGCCTCGAAGCCGGCGATCGCCATCTCCAAGTTGTCGGCTCGCTCGCCGCGAATTCGGGCATGATATGCGAGGGCCAAATCGTTCTGCGTCTCCGCCCATTCGCGCGGCATGCTCGCGCGTGCTCGGACCGTAAGCGCCGCTTCGTAGGCGGCAATGGTTTTCTCCAGGTTGTCCGCACTGCTGCCGTTGATACGGTCCTTGTAGGCTGCACCGAGATTGTGCTGTACCAGCGCCCACTCGCTCGGCAAGGCTTCGCGCGTTAGGACTGTGAGCGCCGCCTCGTAGATGGCAATCGCCTTCTCCAAGTTGTCCGCGCGATCGCCCCGGATGCGGGCCTGATAGGCGGTGGCGAGGCCGTTCTGAGCGATAGCCCATTCGCGCGGCATCGCCTCGCGAGTGAAGACCGTAAGCGCTGCCTGCTGAGCCTCGATCGCCCTTTCCAGATTGTCGGCCCGGTCACCGCCAATACGGCTCTCGTAGGCGATGGCAAGCAGGTTCTTGAGGTGCGCCCATGTCACCCCTGCGCTTTCACGGCTGAGGGCCTGCAGGGCCTGCTGGTAGGCCGCGATTGCCCGTTCCAGATTCTGCAGCCCTGTCGCCGCCCGGCAACTGGGAATAGGCAAGGCCAAGCACTTGCAAGACGCGCGCCCGGGCCTCCTCCCGCGGCATCGTGAGTTCCGCAGGCCATTGGCCAATCTCGCGCTCCAGCGTCAGCCCTCTCTCGGCTATCGCGATCGTTTCCTCGATACTGTCGGCCTGGAGACGTACGACTACATTGAAGAACTCCATGGCTTTCCGCAGATCCTCGCTCCTATAGACGAAGTCGAGATTGCTCTGCGTCGCCGCCGACTCGCGCGGGAAGGCATCGCGTGTGAAGACGGTCAGCGCCGCCTCGTAGGCGGTAATCGCCCTCTTGAGGTTGTCGGCCCTATCACCCGCCTTGCGGCCGCGATACGCGGCCCCCAAAACATCCTGGAGGTGGGCCCACTCCTGCGGGAAGGTTTCGCGATTGAATATGAGCACAATGGCTTCGAGGGCCTCAATTCGCCTGTCGATAGCGGACGGCTCAGAAGGACTGGTTGCGGCGCCATCCGTCGCCTTCCCGAGTGTCGCTCGCAGGTTTAGATGCTGCTTGCCGCGCAGCACGCCGAAAGTAACGATCCCTCCTGCACCGGCTCGTTGAATGGCCGCAACAAGGTCCGGCAACGGGCCAACAGCTGCTCCTTCAAATTCCACAATCACGTCCCCGGCGTGCAAACCGGCAAGCTCGGCCGGTCCACCAGCAACCGGAAGGACGACGAGCACGGCCCGCTCCTGGGTCAGACCGAGTGTCTTGACGGATTGCTCCGTCAGATCTCTCAGTTCTGCACCAAGGCGGCCCTTCTCCAAAGGGCTGGCAGTTTCGCCTGGCGCTCCAAGAGTCTGCTGCGCCGAGACCGGGGCCAAGGGAGTGCCCGCGCCGGCCAGAAAAATGCCAAACGCGAACCATGCCAATATCCGCTGCATGCTCTCCTCCCAACGACAGCCCGCAGCTGGCCAACCGGCCAATCAACCATCGCGAGGAGAACCGATCATGTAGGCACCCGAATGGCATACCTGCGAGCGGCATTGAAGCCGGCTCGCAGTCGGCAACGGGCCAGAAGCCGATGTGAGATCGCTGTCAACGTCGACTTCTCTCTTGAGAGAGTACATTGAGGCAGCGGCGATTTCTCGTGCGCTTGAACTGCCCGGGCATGCGCAGTGAGTGCCCCCGACGCCACTCGTTCGAGGTCGCGTCCGTCCGATGTGGGATCGATCCCATCGGCCGGCGCTGAGGCTTCGCCCCACTTTCTGGTTGACGATGACTGGCGATCTGGCTTCGCTGGCGGGATCGAACAATGCCTGCCACTGGTAATGCGCGGGCGAGGGGAGGAGATCTGCCATGATGAGGAAATTGACCTCGGCCGCGATAGGCGCCGTGGGGCTATTGGCGTGCATTTTGCCCCTGCAGGCGCAGGATACCGCCCGCGTCGGTCTCATCCTGCCGCTGACCGGCCCATTCGCGACAACCGGACGCCAGATCGAGGCGGGCGTGCGCCTCTACATGCAGCAGCACGGCGCCACCGTTGCCGGCAAGAAGGTCGAGCTGCTCGTCAAGGACGACGGCAACGTTGCCGATAACACCAAGCGCATCGCCCAGGAGTTCGTTGTGAATGACAAGGTGAATGTGCTGGCCGGTTTCGGCCTGACGCCGCTTGCGCTTGCCACCGCGCCGATTGCCACCGAGGCGAAGGTGCCGATGATCGTCATGGGCGCAGCGACGGCAATCATTCCGGATCGCTCGCCTTACATCGCGCGCACCAGCCAAGTGACATCGCAAACGACCGTGGGCATCGCCGATTGGGCGCCCAAGAACGGCATCAAGCGAGTCGTGACGTTGGTGAGCGACTATGCGCCAGGCATCGACATCGAGAAGTCGTTCTCTGAGCGCTTCAAGGCGGCGGGCGGCGAGGTCGTCGAGCAGATCCGCGTGCCGCTGGCCAATCCGGATTTCGCGCCTTTCCTGCAGCGGGTCAGCGATGCCAAGCCGGAGGGCCTGTTCGTGTTCGTGCCGGCCGGCGTCGGCTCGATCTTCATGAAGCAGTTCGTCGAGCGCGGTCTCGACAAATCCGGCATTCGCCTGATCGGCACCGGCGACATGACGGACGATGACATTCTCAACGGCATCGGCGATGTGGCGCTTGGCATCACCACGTCGCACCACTACTCCGCATTGCACCCCTCGGCTCTCAACAAGACGTTCGTTGCCGATTTCAAAAAGGCCTCCAACCTGCGACCCAACTTCATGGGCGTCGCCGGCTATGACGGCATGCAGCTCGTCTACAAGGCGCTGGAAAAAACCAAAGGCTCCGTCAATGGCGATGAACTCATCGAGGCCATGAAAGGCATGGCCTGGGAAAGCCCGCGCGGACCCATCTCCATCGATGCACAGACCCGCGACATCGTGCAGAACATCTACGTGCGCAAGGTCGAGAAGGTTGATGGGGAGCTCTACAATGTCGAGTTCCAGACCTTCGAAGCCGTCAAGAAGCCCTAAAGATCGCAGGGGAGGTTGTCGCCATGAACAGAACCAAGCCGCCCTATCGGGCCGACGTGGTCGGAAGCCTGCTGCGCCCCGCGCCCCTCAAGGAAGCGAGAGCCAAGCGCGAGAAAGGCGAGATCACCCCCGCCGACCTGAAGAAGGTCGAGGATGCCGAGATCGACAAGATCATAAGGAAGCAGGAAGAGGTCGGCCTGCAGCTTGCCACCGACGGAGAGTTCCGCCGAGCATGGTGGCATTTCGACTTCTTCGGCCTGCTCGACGGTGTGGAAGTGGTGGCGGCCGACCATGGCATCCAGTTCAAGGGCATCCAGACCAAGGCGCTGGCGCTGCACGTGAACGACAAGATCGGATTTCCCGTCAGCCATCCGATGCTCGAGCACTTTCGCTACCTGAAGGCGCACACCAAAGTCACGCCGAAGATGACGATCCCAAGTCCCAGCGTGATGCATTTCCGTCTCGAGCCGAACGCTGTGGACAAGGCTGCCTACCGGGACCGCGACGCCATCCTCGACGATCTGGCGGTCACCTATCAGAAGGCGGTCAAGGCGTTCTATGACGCCGGCTGCCGCTATCTACAGTTCGACGACACGGTGTGGGCCTATCTGTGCTCCGAGGACCAGCTGCGCCAGGCTGCGGCGCGTGGGCTCGACGCCAAGAACCTGGCCCGTCGCTACGCCGACGTGATCAACGAAGCGCTCAAGGCGAAGCCGGCGGACATGGCCATCACCACGCATGTCTGCCGCGGCAACTTCCGCTCCACCTGGATCTCCGAAGGCGGCTACGAGCCGGTGGCGGAAATTCTCCTCGGCCAGCTCAACTACGACGGCTACTTCCTGGAATACGACAGCGACCGGGCCGGCGGCCTTGAGCCGCTGCGCTTCCTGCCCAAGGGCAACAAGCAGGTGGTGGTTGGTCTCGTCACCTCCAAGAGCGGCACACTCGAGAAGAAAGACGACATCAAGCGGCGCCTAGAAGAGGCCTCCAAGTATGCCCCGCTGAATCAGCTCTGCCTCTCCCCGCAGTGCGGCTTTGCCAGCACCGAGGAGGGCAACGTGCTGACCGAGGAGCAGCAGTGGGCCAAGCTAGCGATGATTGTCGACATCGCTCGCGAGGTGTGGAGGTAGGGGCGCCTCCCCCTGCATCGAATGCGCCGCATTCGATGCGCATGAGGGGGTGGGCGGGGCGTCCGCGGCTTAGGCTGGCCATCGCCAACCTGTCCGCGGCCTCGACGGCCAGCCTAAGCCGCTGGACGCACCGGGTGGGGGCGGCATGTGCCGCAATGACACCCCCACCAGGAATGCCATCGAGCTTAGCTCGCTTGTCGCGTTCGTCGATCGCTAGGACATGGCGAGCTAAGCTCGTGGCAATCCAACCTCCCCCCTCCAGGGGGAGGCGTTCCCAGCCGAGCGGCGTGCAAGTCGGACCCTAGCTCGGCCGGCGCGATGGCGGCCGCTTCTGCTCGGTGACGCCGAGATGGGTCTCGAGCTGCCCCGGATCATTGGCAAGCGACTGGCTGTCGCTGGCCAGCACGATACGGCCCCGATCGAGCACGATGGCACGGTCGGTGAAGCCGAGGATCTTGCGCGCCTTCTGCTCCACCACGATCGCCGACATGCCCTCGTTGCGGATGACATTGCGCAGCACGCCGAGCAGCTCCTCGACGATGATGGGCGCGAGGCCTTCGGTTGGTTCGTCGAGCAGGATGATCTTCGGGTTGACGATCAGGGCGCGGCCGATGGCCAGCATCTGCTGCTCGCCGCCCGACAGCTGGCTGCCGAGGTTGGTGCGGCGCTGGGCCAGGCGCGGGAACATGTCGAACACGCGCTTGACCGTCCAGCCGCCGGGCCGGGCGATGGCGGTGAGGTTCTCCTCGACGGTCAGCGACTTGAAGATGTTGCGCTCCTGCGGCGACCAGCCCATGCCGGCGTGCACGCGCCGCTCGGGGCGTTCGCGCGTGACGTCGCGTCCGGCCAGGCGGATGCTGCCGGACCGGTGCGTGGTCAGCCCGAGCAGCGAGTTGATGAGCGTGGTCTTGCCGGTGCCGTTGCGGCCGAGCAGCGCCAGCGACTGCCCGTCGGCCAGCGTGAAAGAAATGTCGGACAGCACCAGCGCCTCGCCGTAGCCGGCCGACAGTTTGTCCACCTGCAGCAGGTCAGGCATCGGTGGCCTCGCCGAGATAGACCTCCTTGACGCGCGCATCGCGCGCGATCTCGTCCGGCGTGCCTTCCACGAACAGCGCGCCGTTCACGAGCACGGAGATACGCTGAGCAAACTGGAATACCAGCTCCATGTCGTGCTCGATCAGCAGCACGGAGACATCGCTCGGCAGGGCGGCGACGATACTGAGGATCATGTGCCGCTCGTCCTCGGGGACGCCGGCCGCCGGCTCGTCCAGCAGCAGCACGCGCGGCCGGCTCGCCACCGCCACCGCGATCTCCAGCAGTCGCTGCTTGCCGTACGGCAGGATGGCGGTGCGCTCGTCCATCACGTCGGTGAGGCGGAAGCTCTCCAAAATCTCTGCCACCTCGTCGACCAGCTGCGGGCGGCTGCCTACCAGGCTCCACCAGTTCCTGCCGGCACCCATGCGCTCCGAAACCGCCAGGCTGACGGTCTCCAGTGGCGTCAGGTCGCCGAACAGCTGGTTGATCTGGAAGGTGCGCGCGATGCCGAGCTTGACGCGCCGGTGCGAGGCGTACGCCGTGATGTCGCGTCCATCGAGCAGGATGCGGCCGGCGGTGGGGCGCAGCACGCCGGTCAGGAGATTGATCAGGGTGGTCTTGCCGGCACCATTCGGCCCGATCAACGCGTGGCGCGCGCCCTTCTCGACCTTCAGCGAGACGTTGTTGGTCGCGGTCAGCCCGCCGAACTTCTTCTCCAGGCCTATGGTCTCGAGCACCGGCGCCGTCATGGCCGCAGCTCCGGAGCAGTAGATGCCGGGGTGCGCGGCGTGCGCCAGTCAAAGCGCGCCGCCAGCGCTCGGATCGGCGTCGTCCAGGAGGAGATACGCTCGCGGCCGATCAGCACGATGACGACCAGCAGCAGGCCGATCCAGAACGGCCAGTATTGCGGCGTGAGGCCGGAGATGTAGTCCTGCATCAGCTTGAAGACGACGGCGCCGATCAGGCCGCCGTAGAGATAGCCGGTGCCGCCGATGATCAGCACCAGCAGCAGGTCGGCGGAGCGGTCGAAGGCGAACACGTCGAGCGAGGCAAACGCCGTAGTCTGGGTCAGCAGCGCGCCGGCGATGCCGGCATAGCCTGCGGCGATGGTGTAAGCGGCGATGAGGCGACGGTTGACCGGAATGCCGACCGCGGCCGCACGCAACGGATTGCCCTTGATGGACAGCAGGGACAGGCCGAAGGGCGAATGCACGATTCTCCGGGCCAGCAGAAACATCACGAACAGCACGACCAGGACGTAGGCGTAGGCCGTGTGCCCGAACATGTCGAACCGGAACAGGCCGAGCAGCGGCTTCATCTCCACGCCCTGCAGGCCGTCGGCGCCTCCCGTCAGCCAGGCATTGCGGTTGGCGACCTCGCGCAGCACCAGCGCCACCCCGAGTGTCACCATGATGCGGGTCAGGTCCGAGCCGCGCAGCACCAGAAAGCTGGTGACGAAACCGAGCAGCATGGCCGCGCCCCCCGAGGCCAGCAGCGCCAGCAGCGGCTCGTTGATGATCTCGTGCTTGGCGAGCAGGCCGGCGGCGTAGGCGCCGAAGCCGAAGAAGGCCGCATGCCCCAGCGAAATGATGCCGGCATAGCCCAGGATCAGGTCGAGCGAGAGGGCGAACAGAGCGAGGATGGCGATCTCGGTCAGGATCAGGTGGCGCCCGGGGAGAAGATAGATGGTGCTCAGTGCCACCAGCCAGAAGGCAATCTCCAGAATATGCCAGCGCGACCGCGCGGCCAGCCGGTCCTGGATGGCGCCGAGCAGAGGACCGGGGCTCATGTACGTTCACCCCTCATCGTGCCACGCCGCGCGCGAACAGGCCCTGCGGCCGCCAGATCAGCACGACGATCATGATGGTGTAGATGACGAATGCGCCCAGCGTTGGAAAGTAGTACTTGCCGGCCACGTCGCCGATGCCGAGCAGCAGCGAGGCCAGGAACGGGCCGGTGATGCTGGATGTGCCGCCGACCGTCACCACGATCAGGAAGTAGATCATATACTTGAGCGGGAAGGTCGGATCGAGGCCGAGGATCTCCACGCCCAATGCGCCGCCGAGGCCGGCAAGGCCGGAGCCGAACGCGAAGGTGAGCGCAAACACGCCCGATACGTTGATGCCGAGCCCACGCGCCACCCGCGCATCGTCGACCGAGGCGCGTAGCCGGCTGCCGAAGCGTGTGCGCGACAGAATGAGCTGCAGCCCAATGGTCAGCAGGCCGCAGATGACGATGATCAGCAACCGATAGCGGCCGAGCCCGACGCCGAACAGGTTGAACTGACCCTCCAGCCAGGTCGGCAGGCGGGCGAACACCTGGCCCGAGCCCATCACATAGTCCACTCCCGCCACGGACATGAAGACCAGGCCGATCGTGAACAGCACCTGATCCAGGTGTGGCTTGCGATACAAGTGCACATAGAGCGTCCGCTCCAGCACGAACCCAAGTACGGCGCTGAACAGGAAGGCTGCCGGCAACGCGGCAAAGAAGGGCCAGCCCGCTCGGTTGACCAGGACCACCAGGCAATAGCCGCCGGCCATGGCGAACGCGCCATGCGCCAGATTGACGAAGTTCATCAGGCCCAGCGTGACGGCAAGCCCGCAGGCCAGCACGAACAGCAGCATGCCATAGGCTATTCCGTCGAACAAAATGGTCAGCATCTGCGCGTTACGGATCGAGCTGGTGCAGGGTAAGCAAAAGCACGCGATGACAGGCCGTCACCGCGTGCTCCGGTACTCTAGCTATTTCTTGACCTTGCCCGGGTCCTTGACGGCCTCGAAGGTCGCGAACTCGACGTTATAGAGTTCGCCACCCTTCTTTTCGACCTTGCGGACATAGATGTTCTGCACGATGTCGCGCGTCTCCGGGTCGATCGAGATCGGCCCGCGCGGGCTTTCCCAGGCCAGCCCCTTCATGGCCGCGATCAGGCTGTCGCCGTCCGACTTGCCGCCGGTCTTCTTGAGGGCCTCGTAGATCAGATGCATGCCGTCATAGCCGCCGACCGACATGAAGTTCGGGCGGAAGTTGTTGGCCTTCTTGAAGGCCTCGACGTAGGCCTTGTTCTTCGCCGAGTCATGATCCGCGGAATATAGGTGCGCGGTGATCGCCCCGATCACGGCATCGCCCATGGCCGGCAGCAGATCGTCGTCGGTGACGTCGCCCGGCCCGATCAGCTTGATGCCAGCCTTATCCAGGCCGCGCTCGGCGTACTGCTTCATGAAGGTGCCACCCTGGCCGGACGGCACGAACACGAAGATCGCATCCGGCTTGGCGTCGGCCGCGCGCTGCAGGAAGGGCGCAAAGTCGGGGTTGGCGAGCGGCACCTTGATCAATTCGACGACCTGGCCGCCGGCTGCCGTCAGGCGCTCTGTGAACGACTTCTCCGCATCCGCGCCCGGCGCATAGTCGGACACGATCGACACCACCTTCTTGATGCCGTTCTTGGCCGCCCAGTCGGCGATGATCACCGAGGACTGAGGCAGCGTGAAGCTGGTGCGCACGATGTAGGGCGAGCGCTCGGTAATGATCGAGGTGCCGGCCGCCATGACCAGCTCGACAACCTTGGCTTCTGTTGCCAACGGCGCAACCGCAAGCGCGGTCGGGGTGATGCCGAAGCCCGCCACCACGGCGACCTTGTCGTTGACGATCAGCTCCTGCGCGAGACGCTTGGTGTTGTCGGGCACCGCCGCGTCATCCTTGAGGATCACCTCGATCTTCTTGCCGGCCACCGTGTTGCCGTGCTCGGCCATATACAAATCGACAGCCGCCTTGATCTGCTTGCCGGTCGAGGCCTGCTGTCCCGTCATCGGCAGGATCAATCCAATCTTGACCGTATCCTGTGCCCAGCTGGCGGTGGGCATCATGAGCAGCGCTGCCGTGGCGGCAGCCTGCAGGAGCATTCTTCTATTCATGAGCTTCCTCCTTGGATCGCACGTTTTGAATTGTTCAGCACACGATCGCGGCGGCAGATCGGGCCGGTATTGAGCTGTCGGACATTGGCTGGCCTCTGAGAGACCGCGCCGCATATATACATGGGGCTTCTGTGTCCACAAGCGGTCCCCGATGGCGCAACGCAGCAAGCTTCGCGGGGCTATCGTCACGCCCAGTTGCTGACCGAATGTCGAGCACGCAACGTTCACCGGACCCCGCCGCGTCGAGATGACGGCCAGGTGAGGCTGCCGGACGATCGGCTGGAAATTTATTTGCCGAATGCCCCATGCTTGAGCATGCTCCGCCGCCAACCAGTCCCGGCACATTCCAGCACCGGATTGGTTTGACTGTCAAACTATCGAAGGTATCATTAGATGGCAGAGACCTGGAACCGTTACGGCCCCACGGCGGCGCGCGCGCATGGCGAACCCGGCCGCAAGCTCCGACCCACCAGCCTGACGCTCGACATCCACTCCCACGTCGCCGTGCCGGCTGCCGCAGCCCTGGTGAAGCCGCACCTCGACCTGTCGACCATTCCGCTCGCCCACTTCGCAACGCCCGCCACCAAGGCGCTGAACATGCAGCAGGATGCGGACCGCACCAGCCGCATGACGCTTTATGATGAACGCCTCGCCGACCTCGATGCCATGGGCCTCGACATGCAGGTGATCAAGCCGCCGCCGCCGCAGTGCTACTACACGGTGCCGGTCGAGATCGCGGTGCAAGCCACCCGCATGATCAATGATGGATTGGCCGAGTACGCCGCCAAGCGCAGCGACCGTTTTATCGCCTTCGGCGCGGTGCCGCTGCAAGACGGCAAGGCCGCTGCCGCCGAGCTCGAGCGCACGGTTCGGCAGCTCGGCTTCAAAGGCGTGCAGATCCTGACCAACGTTGCCGGAAAGGAGCTGTCCGACCCGGAGTTTGCGCCGTTCTGGGCGAAAGCCGAGGAACTGGGCACGTTGGTGGTGATCCACCCCAACGGCTTCACCGAAGGTCAGCGCCTGACGCGTTTCTACTTCAACAATGTCGTCGGCAATCCGTTCGATACCACTCTGGCCCTGCACTACCTGATCTTCGATGGCGTCCTGGAGCGTCATCCCAAGCTCAAGATTCTTGCCGTGCATGGTGGCGGGTATCTTGCCGCCTACTCGGGTCGTATCGATCACGCCTGGGGTGCACGCTCCGACGTGCGCGGCACGCTGCCAAAGCCTCCCACCAGCTACCTCAAGCAGGTCTACGTGGACACGGTGGTGTTCACGCCGCATCAGCTCAAGGCGCTGATCGATCTGTTCGGCGCCGATCATGTGCTGATGGGCACCGACTATCCCTACGACATGTGCGAGTACGATCCGGTCGGCCACGTGTGCGGTGCCGGCCTGGACGCCGCGACGGTCGCCAAGATCTGCGGCGGCAACGTCAAGGCGCTGCTGGGGCTGTAAGCCGATGGCAATGTCATCCCGGAATTCGCGCCAGCGAATATCCGGGACCCCGGCTATGCAGACCGGCTATGCAGAGAGGTGCCCGAATTCCTGGATCCCGGCTCTGAGCTATGCTCGGGCCGGGATGACAGATGCGGGCGCATCATCAAGACTTGTGATCAGTTTCAGCAGTTTATCTAATTTACGCAGCCCATGGCCGGCCGCTAGGCTGCACACTAAGAGCAACAACCATATCCTTGTCCGCGCCGATTGCGCGGCAAGCCAGGGAGGACTCCGACTTGAGCGAGCCTATGCTCCCCCGCCAGCGGGCGCCCTATTCGGCCATCGTCGACCGGCCGCCGCTGAAGCTGCCGGGCGGCGCGCGCATCATCGTCTGGACTATCGTCAACCTGGAGGTGTGGGACATCTCGCGACCGATGGCGCGCCAGGTGATCCCGGCGCCGACCGGCCAGGTGCTGCTTCCCGATGTGCCGAACTGGAGCTGGCACGAGTACGGCATGCGGGTTGGCGTGTGGCGCTTCTTCGACCTCTACAAGCGGTTGGGCGTGCGCCCGACGCTGTCGATAAATGCGCGCGTCTGCCTGGACTATGAGCGCGTCGCCCGCCAAGCGCGCGATGCGGGCTGGGAGCCGATGGGCCATGCCTTCGAGCAGGGGCCGGTGCACAAGGTCGAGGACCAGCGCGGCATGATCCACAAGTCGATGGATACGCTGGAGAAGTTCTGGGGCACACGGCCGATCGGCTGGCTGGGACCCGGCCTCACACAGACGCTCGACACGCCCGAGTTGCTGGCGGAAGCCGGCGTCAAATATATCGGCGACTGGGTCTATGACGACGAGCCAACCGTCATCAAGACAACGAATGGCCCGCTGGTCACGCTGCCCTATACGGTGGAGCTGAACGACATCCCCATGATGATCGTGCAGCACCATGAAGGCCAGTACTGGCACCAGAAATGCGTCGATGCCTTCGACCGTCTCTACGACGAGGGCGCCACCCGACCCCGCATCATGGCCATTGCCATCCACCCCTACATCTCCGGCCAACCGTTCCGCATCAAGTACCTGGAGCGGGTGTACGACTACGTGAACCGGCATTCTGGCGTGCTGCACTGGAACGGCGCCGAGATCTACAACTGGTATAACGGTATCGCCAAGGTGCATGCCTGATACCGCCGCTGGGGATGGGAAGCCGACGGCATGATGCTGTTCCAGGTCCTGAACGGTCTCACCTTCGCTGCGCTGCTGTTCGTGGTGGCGGCCGGCTTCACCTTGATTTTCGGGCTGCTGCGCATCGTCAACCTCTCGCACGGTGCGCTCTATCTGTTCGGCGGCTACATCGGCTTCACTGTGGCGATGAAGACCGGCAGCTTCATCCTCGGCGGTGCGGCGGCGATGATTGCGGTGGCGTTGGCCGGGCTGGTGCTGGATCAGGCGCTGCTGAGCTTCGTCAAAGGTGCCGAACTGCGCCAGGTGCTCCTCACCCTGGGCGTCGCCTTCGTCCTTAATGATATGGCCTTGGTCATCTGGGGCGGCGACACCTTCACGGTACCGACGCCCGAGGTGCTGCAGGGCGCCATGAACGTGTTCGGTGTGTTCTATCCCAGGTTCCGCATGTTCGTGCTGCTGGTCGGCATCATCGTCTTCATCGGCTTGTGGCTGCTGATGCACAGGACACGGCTTGGTGCGCTGATCCGAGCCGGCGTCGATGATGCCGAGACGGTGGAAGCGACCGGCATCAACATCCGCCGGGTGTTTCTCGCAACCTTCATGCTGGGCTCGGCGCTGGCCGGGCTTGCCGGTCTGCTCGGTGGCGCGTTTCTCACCCTCTACCCGAGCGCCGACACGGAAATCCTGGTGTTCAGCCTGGCGGTTGTCATCATCGGCGGTCGCGGCAGCCTGGCGGGGGCGGCGATCGGCTCGATCCTGATCGGCATGCTCAACACGTTCGGGCAGGTCTGGTTTCCGGAGCTTGCGTATTTCGTGATCTTCGGGCCCATGGCGCTGCTGCTGGCCTTTCGCCCGCTTGGACTGTTCGGGAGGGCGGCATGACACAAGCCGCCGCCACCTCTCTTGCCAAGAGCGAGACGTCTGGCGGCCGTTCGGTCGGCAAACTGGCGGCAATCGCGGTCGTCGTTGCGGCGCTCGCCGGTTTGCCGCTGCTGCTCACCAGCTATCAGCTGGCGCTCGCCACCCAGATCCTGATCTTTGCCATGCTGGCCATGTCGGTCGATGTGCTGGCCGGCTACGCTGGTCGCACGCCGCTGTGCCACGGCGCCATCTTCGGCGCATCGACCTACGTGGTCATCTACGCAACCAACGAGTACGGGCTGGCGCTGCTGCCGGCGCTGATGCTTGGCGTGTTGTCCGCTACGGTGCTTGCCGCCGTCTTCGCCCTGCTCGCCGTGCGCACCGCCGGGGTCTACTTCCTGCTGCTCACGCTGGCGCTCGGTTTGGTCATCTGGGGTGTGTGCCTCCGATGGACGCATGTGACGGGAGGAGAGAACGGCCTGCGCGGGCAGTTGCGCGGCGGCCTATTTGCTGACGTGCGGGTGCTCTATTTCACGGTGCTGGCCGTCAGCTTGCTCACCTATTGGGCCATGCATCGCTTCGTCAGCTCGGCCTTCGGCCTGACGCTGCGCGGCATCCGTGACAGCGAGAGCCGCATGGCGAGCCTCGGCTACAACGTGCCGCTGCACGTGTTCATCGCCTTCACCGTGTCGGGCTTCTTCGCCGGCATAGCGGGGGCGCTGTATGCCATCTTCAACAACTTCGTCAGCCCGTCGACCATCGCCTTGGCCCAGTCGGTGCAGGGGCTGCTGATGGCCATCGTGGGTGGCATCGGCACGCTGCTCGGATCGTACGTCGGGGCTACCGTCATCATCCTGCTCGAGAACCTGGTCAGCGCCTATACCGAGCGCTGGCTGATGGTGCTCGGTGTGGTGTTCGTGCTGATCATGATCTTCGCCCCGGAAGGTATCGTCGGAAAGGCCAGGGCGCTGGCGAAGAGATCGAGTTGAGAAGCAGTTAGTGTGATGATCGAGAAATTTGCCAGTGTCCGCGGCATGGTGTCAGAGCGAGTTTCTCGATCTGAAGCACACTCGCAAATCTCTGATTCTAGTGTCCCTTGTGATTTCGAAGTTGGCTCGGGACGCTAGCTGCAAGGTATGGCGAACTTCGAAATCGGGACACGAGCGCGCGTGAATGCGCCGATTGAAGGGAGAGTAGGGTCATGCATCGCAGGGATTTCCTCAGGACATCGTCGTCGACGCTGGCGCTGGCGGCTAGCACAGTCGCCAT
The DNA here is from genome assembly GCA_963840445.1 of uncultured Alphaproteobacteria bacterium. Classification (GTDB taxonomy): domain Bacteria; phylum Pseudomonadota; class Alphaproteobacteria; order Rhizobiales; family Hyphomicrobiaceae; genus AWTP1-13. The sequence goes on from CAWIZC010000022.1 coordinate 80,718, forward strand.
GCCGGCCGTGCTGCGCGCGCAGGACGGGCCAATCAAGATCGGCCTGCTGTCGCCGCTGACCGGAGTGCTCGCAGCCGGCGGCAAGGAGCTGGTGGAAGGCTTCGAGCTGTGGTGGGAGCAGAAGAACAAGGAAGTGGCCGGCCGCAAGGTCGAGATCGTGGTCGAGGACGATGCATCCAATCCGGACACCGCCCTGCAGAAAGCGCGCCGCCTTGTCGAGCAGGCCAATGTGCACTTCCTGATCGGCAACATCCTCGCCAACACCGGCCTGGCTGTCGCCAACTATGTGAAGGGCAACGGCGTGCCGTATTTCATTCCCGTCATCGCCGCCGACGAGCTGACCCAGCGTGCGCGTCTGCCCAACGTGCTGCGCATCGCCGGCTATACCGGCAGCCAGATGACGCGGCCGCTGGCCGACTGGTCCTACAAGCAGGGGTATCGCAAGGTCGCCACCATCTCGCAGGACTACACCTACGGCCACGAGATGACCGGCGGCTTCTGCCAGACCTTCAGCGAGGCCGGCGGCAAGATCCTGCAGCAGTTCTGGCACCCGCTGAACACTGCCGACTTCAGCCCCTACCTCGGACAGCTTGCCAATCTCGGTGCCGACGCCATCTTCGCCATGGAGACTGGTGCCGACGCCACCCGCTTCATCCAGCAGTACAAGAGTTTCGGCTTGAAGGACAAAATTCCGATGGTGGGCGCGATGAACGTCGCGGACCAGTCGGTGATCCGCACGCTGGGCGACGAGGCGCTCGACATCGTCAGCTGCCACTCGTTTGCCGAGGGTGCGCAGGACGACGGCACCAAGGCCTTTGTGGCGCAGTACGAGGCGCGCTACCAGAAACTGCCGTCGGTGTTCGGCACCAACCACTATGCGGGCGGCATGTGGCTGACCGAAGCAATCACCAAGATCGGCGGCAAGGTCGAGGACCGCGAGGGCTTCCTGAAGGCGGTGCGGGAGGTGGAGCTGAAGGGCTCGCCGCTTGGCCCGGTCGTGAAGATGGATGCCTACGGCCATCCGGTCTATACGGCCTTCATCCGCAAGGTGCAGAAGCGTCCCGACGGCAAGCTGTGGAACGTAGTGGTCACCAGCTACCCGAACGTCTCGCAGTTCTGGACCTACGATCCCGAGACCTACATGAAGCAGCCGCCCTACTCGCGCACGTTCCAGGGTATAAAGAGCTGACGTGAGAGAGGGCGTGGTCGGCAGCCCGACTACGCCCTCTCCACGCTCCAGGATTGCCGCCGACGTGTCCACCCCAATTCTGCAGCTCCAGAACGTGAGCGTCCGTTTCGGTGCGCTTCCGGCCGTCGACGACGTGTCCCTCGAACTGCGCCAAGGCGAGCGACGCGCCGTGATCGGACCCAATGGCGCCGGCAAGACAACCCTGTTCAACGCCATCACCGGCGTGATCCGGCCGTCCTCCGGCCGTGTCCTGCTGCAGGGGCGGAACATCACGCGCATGCCGCCGAACCGGCGTGCCTACCTCGGCATCGGCCGCACCTTCCAGATCACCAACCTGTTTGCCAACTTGACGGTTGCGGAGAACATGCGCCTGGCTCTGCGCGGCACGTCGCCCAGCAAGTTCCACCTGTTTGCCGCCGATCGTCTCGCCGAGCAGGATGCAGCCCGGCTCGACCAGGCGCTGGAGACCAGCCGCCTCGCGCACCGGCGCCAAGCGACTGTGCGCGAGATGTCCTACGGCGAGCAGCGCCAGCTGGAACTTGCGATGGCGCTGGTTTCGCGCCCTCGCCTGCTGCTGCTGGATGAGCCGGCCGCCGGCCTGTCGGCCATGGAGCGCACCTACTTTGCCGAGATCGTGAAGGGCCTGCCCAAGGACCTGACCATGGTGCTGATCGAGCATGACATGGACCTTGCTCTGCGGCTCGTCGACTATGTCAGCGTGCTCAACCGCGGTCGCCTGCTGGTCGAGGCGGAGCCGGCCAACATCCGCGCCAACGAGGCCGTGCAAGAGGTCTATCTCGGAAAACCGCATCATGCTCGACGTGCGTGACGTTCACAGCTTCTACGGCGCAGCGCACGTGCTGCACGGGGTGAGCCTCGACGTGAAGGCGGGTGAGATCGTGGCTCTGCTCGGCCGCAACGGCATGGGCAAGACCACGCTGATCCGCTCGATCATGGGAGTCGCCCCGCCTGGCGTGCGCGAAGGCTCGATCCTGCTGGATGGGCGCGAGTTGCGCGGGCTCGCCCCGCACGAGATCGCGCGGCGCAAGGTCGGCTATGTGCCACAGGGCCGCCGGCTGTTCGGCTCACTCACCGTCATCGAACATCTGACGATGTACAAGGCGGCGAACGCGCGCGAGGGCTGGACGGTGGATCGCGTGTTCACTACCTTTCCGCGCCTGGCCGAGCGCCGCTCACACCGCGGCGGCCAGCTGTCGGGCGGCGAGCGACAGATGCTGGCCGTGGCGCGCGCCCTGATGATCGACCCCAAGCTGCTGCTGATGGACGAGCCGTCGGAGGGCCTCGCACCCGTCATGGTGCAGCAGCTGGAAGGCATCATGGTCAACTTGCGGCAGGAGGGCCTCGGCGTGCTGCTGGTCGAGCAGAATCTTTATTCCGCACTGGCGGTGGCCGACCGCGTGTTCATCCTGGAGACCGGCCGGATCGTGCATCAGGGCACGCCCGCCGAGATCGAGGCGGACGCCGGGCGCCTGCAGCAGTTCCTCGGCGTGCACTGAGAGGTCGATCCGATCATGGCCTTCGACTTGATCCTCCGCCAGGCTCGCATCCCCGGCCGCGAGAGCGAACTCGTCGATATCGCTGTGGCGGGGGGACGGATTGCCGAGATCGGGCCCGGCATCACCGCCGATGGCCCGGAAGAGCGCCTGCAAGGCCGCCTGGTCGTGCCGGGCCTGGTCGAGACGCACATCCATCTCGACAAATCCTGCATCCTCGACCGCTGCAGCATCGTCGCCGGCACATTGCAGGAAGCCATCGCGCAGGCTGCCGCCGCCAAGCTGGCCTTCACCGAGGAGGACATCTACGCGCGCGCGCGGCGCACGCTCGAGAAGGCGATCCTTGCGGGCACTATGCGCATGCGCACCCACGTCGAGGTCGACCCACGCATCGGTCTCAAGGGTTTCCGGGCCATACGCCGGCTGGCTCGCGACTATGCGTGGGCGATCGATATCGAAATCTGCGTGTTTCCCCAGGAGGGTCTGCTCAACGATCCGGGCACCGAGGAGCTGCTGGTGCAGGCCTGTTCGGAGGGCGCCGATCTGATCGGCGGCTGCCCGTACACCGACACGCGGCCGCACGACCACATCGCCCGCATCTTCGACATTGCCCGGCGCTTCGACCTCGACATCGACTTCCATCTCGACTTCGACCTCGACGCCAGCTGGATGCACCTCGACGAGGTGTGCCGCCACACTGTCGCGGCCGGCTACGGCGGGCGCGTTGCAGTCGGACACGTCACCAAGCTGTCGGCGCTGCCGCGCGCCCGCCTGCTGGAGACGGCGCTGCGCTTGACCACCTCAGGTGTCGCCGTCACCGTGCTGCCGGCCACCGACCTGTTTCTGATGGGCCGCGGCCATGAGGCCGACATTCCGCGCGGGGTTGCGCCAGCCGGCTTTCTGCGCGAGCAGGGCGTGGTGTGCTCGCTTGCCACCAACAACGTGCTGAACCCGTTCACCCCGTTTGGCGACTGCTCCCTGATCCGGATGGCCAATCTCTACGCCAACGTCGCCCAGTTGGGCCGTCCGCCCGACATCGCCGCCTGCCTTGACATGGTGACCGCCGATGCGGCGCGTCTGATGAATCTGGCAGACTACGGCATCGCCGTCGGCAACCCGGCCGACCTGCTGGTGCTCGACGGGGAGAGTAGTTTCGCGGTGGTCGCTGAGGTGGTCCGTCCCCTCGCGGGCTTCAAGGCCGGACGCAAATCGTTCGAGGCGCCGCGTGCCGGGCTTTGCCCGCCTCAGTCGACCGCAGCGCGATAGAGCTCGAACGCACTCGGCGCCGCCCGCATGCGTCGAGAGGTTTCCGGGTCGCGCAGCTTGCGCGCCACGCCCGCCAGCGCATTGAGAGCATCGAGCTGCGGGGATGCTGGCAGCAGCAGCAAGAATATGATGTCGACGCCTTTGCCGTCGACGGCGTCGAATTCGAGGGGGTGCTTCAATCGCACCAGGAAGCCGTGCGCCTGCTTGACCTCGCGAAAGCGCGCATGCGGAACGGCGATGCCGCCGCCGATGCCTGTCGACCCAAGCTCTTCGCGCCTCTCGATCTCCGTAGCCGCTGCTTCCGCCACAAGATCGAGGTTGGCGGTGGCGCGCTCCACCAGCGCCCTGAGCAGGCCGGCCTTGTCGCTGCATGGCACGTCGATCGCCACGCTGTGCGGGGACAGGATCTCCTTGATGTCCATCGTCTGCTTCATGCGATGGCGGCTTATCACTCCGGGGCGCGCAGACGGTAGCCGACGCCGGTCTCCGTCAGAAGATGTTGCGGGCGCTCGGGATCCTTCTCGATCTTGCGTCGCAGCTGGCGCACATAGACGCGCAGATATTGCGTGTCGGTCGGCTCATCCCACAGCTCGCGCAGCAGGAATTTGTGTGTCAGCACCTTGCCGGCATGCTGCACGAGCAGCCTTAACAGGTCGTATTCCTTGGGCGAGAGCTTCACCTCCTGGTCGTCGACCCTGACGTGCCTGCGCACCAGATCGACGCTCAAGTCGCCGAGCTGGAATAGCGGCCGCTCGCCGTGCACCTGCAGTTGGTGCCGCAGGGCTGCGCGCATGCGCGCCAGCAGCTCGTCCATGCCAAACGGCTTCGTCACGTAGTCGTCGGCGCCCAGATCGAGCGCTGCGACCTTGCCCGCCTCGTCGCCGCGGCTGGACAGCACGACGATCGGCAGCGCTTCCTCGCGCTGCCGCAGCTGGCGTAGCAGGTCCAGGCCGTCAACATCGGGCAGTCCGAGGTCGAGGATCACCAGGTGAGGCTTGCGGGCGAGCAGCTCCAATGCGGCCTTGCCGTTTGGCGCATCGATCACCTCATAGCCCTGCGCCGTCAGGCCCATGCGCAGCAACTTGCGGATGGGGGGCTCGTCGTCGACCACCAGGATGCGGATCGGCGCCCCGGTCATGCCACGGCTCCGAGGCGCGCGGGCGTTTCCAGAGTTGGCAGCGTTATCGTGAACTCTGCGCCCGATCGGTCGGCGCGATTGGCGGCGACGAGCGTGCCCTGCAGGGCTTCGACGAAGCCTCGCGAGATGGCGAGACCCAGGCCCGTTCCAGCCCGCACCTGATCGCCTTTCTGCGCGCGGTAGAACTTGTCGAAAATGCGTTCCAGGTCGCCCGCCGGGATGCCCGGCCCCTCGTCCAGGACGCGCAGGAACAGCCGGTCCCCACTCCGCCGGCTCTCAATGCGAATGGTGGACTGCGGCGGGGCATACTTGGCGGCGTTGTCCAGCAGGTTGAACAAGGCCTGCTCGAACAGGACAGCGTCGACCATGGCCATCGGTGTGTCCGCGGCCAGCTCCATTTCCACTCGGTGGTTTGTCAAGATCCTGCTCGCCCGCGTCAGCGCCGTTGCCACAATCTCTGCTACGTCGTGCGGACTGACGTTGGGAACGACGGCACCCGACTCGAGCTTGGTCATGTCGAGCAGGTTGGCGATGAAGCGATTGAGGCGTTCGGCCTCGTCGATGATGGTGGCGATCATGTCGGCCTTGGCGCTGTCGTCGAGCGAGGGGCCAAGGTCGCGCAGCGCGCCAGCCGCGCCCAGCACGGCTGCAAGGGGCGTCTTGAGGTCATGCGAAATCGAGGTGAGAAGGGCTGAGCGCAGCCGATCCGTCTCGGCAATCCGCTTGACCCGGTCGACATCCTCGACGAGACGAACCCGCTCGATGGAAAGCGCGCTCTGATCTATGAGCGCATCCAGCAGCCGTCGCTGCTCGACACGCAGAAGCGGCCCCGGCTCGTCGCGGCGGATGCCGACGATGCCGATCGGTCCACGGCCCGTGCGCATCGGTTCAAACAGCCATTTCGCCCCCGGCAGGGCATCCGAGTCGCGCCCCGCTGGCCGGTTCTTCTCCCAGGCCCATTTGGCGGCAGCCAGGTCGGGCTCGTCGAGCGCATCTTCGGGCGGATAGCCGGCCTTGACGGTGATCGAGCCGTTCTCCGGCAGCAGCAGCACCACGCGTACCTGCAGCATCGAGGCAATCTGATGCGCGCTTGCCCACAGCACGTCATCGAGCGTGCCGGCGCCCGACAGCTTGCGACTGAACCCGTAAAGCGATTCGACGGAGCGCACGCGGTCATGCGCCGCCACCGCCTTGGTTTGTCCGCGCGCGGCCAGGTTGGAGACGATCACGCTCAGCAGCGCGAACAGCACGAAGGCTCCGACATTGGTCGGGTCGGTGATGGTGAACGTATAGACCGGCGGCAGGAAAAAGAAGTTATAGGTCAGCGACGCCGCAACAGCGGCGAACAGGGACGGCCATTTCCCGTAGCGGACCGCGATGCTGACGATGGCCGTCAGGAATATCAGATCGACGTTCTCGACGCCGAGCGACGGCCGCAGCGCTATGCTGATGCCGAGAGCTGCAGCAACGGCAACCACCGCGATGACGTAGGGCAACGGATCGAATGTCTGCGATGCATCGGCGGCGACGCCGCCGGCCGCAGGGCGTTGCTCCTCAGGTTCCTCGCCGGCGATGACATGCACGCTGATGTTGCCCGCGCGCCGCACGAGGTCGTGCACGACCGAGCCGTGCACGATCTCGAACCATCTCGATCGCGCCGCCTTGCCGACGATGATGTGGGTGACGTTGTTCTTTTGCGCGAATCCGATGATGTCGTCGGCGATGCGCCGGGCCTTGGCCGGCAGCGTGACGGTCTCCGCATCCAATCGCTCCGCCAGGCGCATGGTCTCGGCGATCCGGTCCTTCTGCGCCTCGCTCAGCTGCAGGCTGCGACCGGTCTCCAGCGACAATGCGATCCAGGACGCTCGCAGGCGATCGGCCAACCGCTTGCAGTAGCGCACCAAGGCAGCGGAGCGCGGGTCCTCATTGACGCAAACGAGGATGCGTTCGCCCGCCGCCCACGGCCCGGAAATCGCGCGCGCCTGCATCTGCTCGAGCAACTGCTCGTCGACGCGTTCCGCTGTACGGCGCAGGGCCAACTCACGCAGGGCGGTGAGGTTGGCGGGCGAGAAGTAGTGCTTGAGCGCGCGCTCGGCCTGTTTGGGGACATAGACCTTGCCCTCCTTGAGGCGCTGGATGAGATCCTCGGGCGTCAGGTCGACCAGCTCCACGGCGTCCGCCCGGTCGAGGATCTCGTCCGGCACGACCTCGCGCACGCGCACGCGCGTGATCTGCGCCACGACGTCGTTCAGGCTTTCGATGTGCTGGATGTTGACGGTGGTGTAGACGTCGATACCCGCGTCCAGCAATTCCTCGACGTCCTGGTAGCGCTTGGGGTGACGGCTGCCCGGCACGTTGGTGTGCGCGAGTTCATCCACGAGGATGAGCTGCGGCCGCCGTTTGAGGGCCGTATCGATGTCGAACTCGCTGAGGATACGGTTGATGTAGATATTGGGCTTGCGCGGCAGAACGGTCAGCCCCTCGAGCAGCGCTTCCGTTTCCTTGCGACCGTGCGTTTCGACGACTCCGACCAGGACGTCGACGCCTTCCCTCATCTTGGCGCGCGCCGCCTGCAACATCTCATAGGTCTTGCCGACGCCGGGTGCAGCCCCGACGAAGATCTTCAACCGCCCGACAGGACCTTTCTCCTCTCGTCGGGCTTCGGCCAGCAACGCCTCAGGCGAGGGACGTTGCTCTGGTTCGCGCCTCTGGTCTGCCATCGAGCTCTAGCTGACCCTTTCCGATCGAAGATCAGCGCGCCACTTCCCGGTCCAAAGCCATATTGAGGGCGACCACGTTAACGCGCGGTTCGCCGAGCAGGCCTAGCAAGCGCCCTTCGATGTGCTGATCGACGAGCTGGCGCAAGCGATCTTCCGACAAGTTACGCGCTTTCGCAACGCGCGGCACCTGGAAGAGTGCCGCCTCCGGCGAGATATGCGGATCGAGGCCGCTGCCTGTGGTCGTGACCAGGTCGATGGGCACGCGCGCTGACCCGTTCTCCGCCTTCAACTTGTCGACATCGCCTTGCACCCGATCGATGAGCGCCTTGTTGGTGGGGCCCAGGTTCGAGCCCATCGAATTGGCGGCATTGTACGGCGCATCGACCGTCTTGGTGGCGTCGTTGGGATCGGGTGTGTTGGTGGCGGACGGACGTCCACGGAAGTAGCCGTCACCTGTGAAGAGTTGCCCGATCAACTGGGAGCCAACCACCTTGCCATCGCGCTCGATCAGGCTGCCGTTCGACTGATAGGGAAACAGCACTTGTGCGAGGCCGGTCATGGCCAAGGGATAGGCAAGGCCCGTTATCAGGGTGAGGGCGACAACTAATACAAGCGCCGGACGGATTTCTCTCAACATAGGTGTTCTCCTCAAGCGAGGTGCAGGGCGGTGATGATGACGTCGATGGCCTTGATGCCGACGAACGGGATGATGATGCCGCCCAGTCCGTAGATCAGCAGGTTGCGCCGCAGCAGCGGCCCAGCACCGATCGGACGGAAGGCGACACCCTTCAAGGCCAGCGGTATCAAGGCGATGATGATCAGCGCGTTGAAGATGATGGCCGACAGGATGGCGCTTTGCTGGCTGGCCAGGCCCATGATGTTGAGCGCTCCCAGTTGCGGGTAGAAGGCCACGAACATCGCCGGGATGATGGCGAAGTATTTGGCGACGTCGTTGGCAATCGAGAAAGTGGTGAGCGCACCACGCGTCATCAGCAGCTGCTTGCCGATCTCGACCACCTCGATCAGCTTGGTGGGGTTGGAGTCTAGGTCGACCATGTTGCCGGCTTCGCGCGCAGCCACCGTGCCGGTGTTCATGGCGACGCCCACGTCGGCTTGCGCGAGCGCCGGAGCGTCGTTGGTGCCGTCACCGCACATCGCAACCAGCTTGCCCTTGGCCTGCTCGTCGCGGATCAGCTGCAGCTTGTCCTCCGGCGTCGCCTGGGCCAGGAAGTCGTCCACGCCGGCCTCGGCGGCAATGGCGGCTGCGGTGGTCGGGTTGTCACCGGTGATCATGACGGTGCGAATGCCCATGCGACGCAGCTCGGCGAAGCGCTCGCGGATGCCGCCCTTGACGATGTCCTTGAGATGGATGACGCCCAGCAGCTTACCATCACGCGCCACGGCCAGCGGCGTGCCGCCGGATTTGGCGATGCTGTCGGCAATCATCTGGATCTCGCTTGCCGCATCGGTGGCAACTGCCGGCTTGAGCGCGACCGCCGCAGAAGAGCGGCCCACCGGCGTGGTGGGGCTACCGCCGAGGAAGCCCAGGATCGAGTCGACCGCGCCCTTGCGGATCGAGGTGGATCCAAACTCCACACCGCTCATGCGCGTCTGGGCCGAGAACGGAATGAACCTGGCATTGAGCTCGCCCATGTCGCGCCCGCGGATGCCATATTTTTCCTTGGCCAGCACGACAATGGACCGCCCTTCCGGGGTCTCGTCGGCCAGGGAAGCCAGCTGCGCCGCATCGGCCAGCTCCTGCTCGCTTGCGCCGCGCAGGGGCTTGAACTCGGTGGCCTGGCGGTTGCCGAGCGTGATGGTGCCGGTCTTGTCCAGCAGCAGCGTGTCGACGTCGCCGGCTGCCTCCACAGCGCGGCCCGACATGGCCAGCACGTTGAAGCGCACCAGCCGGTCCATGCCAGCGATGCCGATCGCCGATAGCAAGGCGCCGATGGTGGTCGGGATCAGCGTGACGAACAGCGCCACCAGCACGACCAGCGAAACAGTACCACCCGCATACACCGCGTAGCTCGGAATGGTCGCCGTGGCGAACACGAAGATAATGGTCAGCCCGATCAGCAGAATGTTGAGGGCGATCTCGTTTGGCGTTTTCTGCCGCTCGGCACCCTCGACCAGCCGGATCATGCGGTCGAGGAAGGTCGAGCCGGGCGCGGAGGTGATGCGCACGCGAACCCAGTCCGACAGCACTTGAGTTCCGCCGGTCACAGCCGACCGGTCGCCGCCCGAACTCGCGGATGACAGGCGCCGACTCGCCGGTGATGGCTGCCTCGTTGACGGAGGCGATGCCCTCAATCACCTCGCCATCCGAGGGGATGAAGTCGCCGGCCTCCACCAGCACGATGTCGCCGACCCTCAGGCTGGTGCCGGCCACCAATGTGTAGTCTTTCGAATTCGCCGCTCCGAGAAGTTTGGCCTGCGTCTCGGTGCGCTGGCGACGCAGCGAGTCGGCCTGCGCCTTGCCGCGGCCCTCGGCGATGGCTTCCGCGAAGTTGGCAAACAGCACGGTGAACCACAGCCACAGGATGATCTGGAAGGTGAAGCCGATATTAGGCCCCCCCGTCATCAGATCTCGAACCAGGATGACGGTCGTCAAGAGCGTGACGACCTCGAGCACGAACATCACCGGGTTCTTGATCAACGTGCGTGGATCGAGCTTGACGAATGCCGAGCCGATCGCCGGCACGATGATCTTGGCATCCAGCAGCGCCGATACCGGCATGCGTTTGCGAAGGGTGGAGGTTTCCATGGATATGGCTCCAACGTTAGTTCGATGAGAAGGTCGTGCCGGCGGTCATGGCCAGATGCTCGACGATCGGTCCAAGCGCCAAAGCAGGGAAGAAGGTCAGGCCGCCGACGATGACGATCACGCCGACCACCAAGCCGACGAACAGCCCGCCCGTGGTCGGGAAGGTGCCGGCTGACGCCGGGACCGTCTTCTTGGCGGCCAGCGATCCGGCAATCGCCATGGCCGGGATGATCATCCAGAAGCGGCCGATCAGCATGGCGACGGCACCGGTGATGTTGTACCAGAGGGTATTGCCGGTGAGACCGGCGAAGGCCGAGCCGTTGTTGCCGGTTTGCGAGGTGTAGGCATAGAGCACCTCGGTGAAGCCGTGCGGGCCCGGGTTGGCCATCGATGCGACCGCTGACGGGATCACCACGGCAGCCGCCGTCCAGCCCAGATACATCAGCGGCAAGATCAGGATGGCCAGCATGGCCATCTTGACCTCCTTGGCCTCGATCTTCTTGCCGACGTACTCGGGCGTGCGGCCCACCATCAGGCCGGCGACGAACACCGAGATGATGACGAACAGCAGCATGCCGTACATGCCCGCGCCGACTCCGCCGACGATCACCTCGCCGAGCTGGATGTTGATGAGGGGGATCATGCCGCCGAGAGCCGTGAAGCTGTCGTGCATGGCGTTGACGGCGCCGCAGGAGGCGGCCGTCGTGACGACGGCGAACAGGGCGGACGCGACGATGCCGAAGCGTACCTCCTTGCCTTCCATGTTGCCGCCCGTCAGGTCCATGGCCGTCAGGAGGTCGTTGCCGCGCGCCTCGGCCCAATAGGTGACGGTGACGCCGGCGATGAACAACACGCCCATCACGGCCAGGATGGCCCAGCCCTGGCGCTCATTGCCGACCATACGGCCGAACACGTTGGTGAGCGCCGCGCCAATGGCAAAGATCGAGATCATCTGCACGAAGTTCGATAGCGCAGTGGGGTTCTCGAACGGATGCGCCGCGTTGACGTTGAAGAAGCCGCCGCCGTTGGTACCCAGCATCTTGATGGCGATCTGGGAGGCGACGGGACCAATGGCGATGGTCTGCTTGCCACCTTCCAGAGTGGTCGCCTCGACGTAGGCGCCGAGCGTCTGCGGGATGCCCTGCCAGACCAGGAACAGTCCGTAGATCACGCAGATGGGCAGCAGCACGTAGAGCGTACAGCGAGTGACATCGACCCAGAAATTGCCGACCGTGTTCATGGAGGCGCGGGCGAAGCCGCGGATCAGCGCCACCGCCAGCACAATGCCAGTGGCGGCGGACAGGAAGTTCTGGTGCGTCAGGCCCAGCATTTGCACGAGATAGGACAGCGTGCTCTCGCCGCCGTAGTTTTGCCAGTTGGTGTTGGTGATGAAGCTGACCGCCGTATTGAAGGTGAGATCCGGCGCCACCGCCGACTGCCCCGCCGGGTTGAATGGCAGGACATCCTGAAAGCGCATCAGCGCGTAGAGGATAACAAAGCCGCCGACGTGGAACAGCAGCATGGCCACCGTGTAGGTGAGCCAATGCTGTTCGCGTTTCGCATCAACGCCGCCAAGTCCATAAACGATGGCCTCGACCGGTCGCAGGACGGGCGAAAGGAACGTGGCCTCGCCGTTGAAGACGCGAGTCATGTAGCCGCCGAGCGGCTTCACGAGCGCTACGACGATCGCGCAAAACAGCAGAATCTGTATCCAGCCGATGAGGGTCATGGGGATCGCGCCTCTTTCAAAACCGCGCTTAGAATTTTTCGGGCCGCAGCAGGGCGTAGGTCAGGTAGACGAGCAACGCCGCGGTCACGACGCCACCGAGGATGTATTCGAGCAGCATGGGAGCTCTCCGTTAGAGGCGGTCGCAACCAAATGCGTAGGCGATGGATAGGGCGAAGAAGCCCAGACCGGCGGCCAGCAAGATCACGTCCAGCATGCGTTTGCTCCTGCGTTTCGTGCGTTGTCCGAGTTCCATCGTCAGTAGCCAGAGTCAATGTCGACGCTCGCCAAAGTGACGCCTGGCATCGGCACATGGTGCCGCCCTGTCTGTCGCCGGACAGTTATCGGGAAGCCCATAAAAATACGAGACGAAGGTCCGGCCGATCTCATAGGAATCCCATAAAGGAGCCGGCGAAAGCGGGCGTATGCCTATGTGATTCCTATATTTTTTGACGCGTTCCCTACTCAATTCTCAATGCCGTCGAGCCCAATTGGTGAAGCAGAGCCAACAAAGGGGGTCCCCTTATGGAGGTAAATGTCATGCTCGACACCTCGATACACTGTTCGCGCAAGGAGAAGCCTGCGCACGCATCGCGAAAGACGCTGAGCGGGGTTGCGGTGATTGGCGCGTTGCTGCTGACGGCGACGGTAGTCAATGCCTTCATTGCCGTCGCTGACCTGAGGGCGCGTGCAGACAGCTCTGCGCTGGCCAGCAACCTGCCTCTGTCGGTCTGCCAGACTCGCGATCACGCGGTTCTGCAGCACCCATTCAGGGGCGCCCTAGCTCCGTCCCTAACGTGCGCAGCGCCTCACGGCTAGCGCCACTCATGCTGGGCGACAGCTCCTGACGGGAGACGCGCATGGCGCTTATGAGAAAGCATTCGCGCCCCTCTCGATTTTTTATGCCGAGATGTGGATGTTCCGTCCGACCTCGCCAAACAGGAGTGCCAGGATGTTCCCTCTCATTACATCGCAGGCGATCGCGCTCGGTCGAGCCAAGCAGGGCCCGGCCAGGTCGGCGCCCAATCTGCTCCCGAAAAACCCACAACCGTGCGGCCTGCATCCGAGACCCCGGCGAGCACGAGTTTTGTTCGGAGGTTCTTCGAAGGGATCGCCTTGGCCCGGCTGCGCCGCGCTGAAATCGAGCTTCGGTATTATCGCCAGCTCCACGAAAGGGATGAGTTTAGCCAACCTACCAAGCGTTGAGGATATTTGCCGCGGTCAATGAGCTCGCTGATTTGGAGGCCTGCAACATGATGCGCTTGTATGCCCAGGGCGACATACTCATCGAGAGAGTCGACGCAGCTGCCGTGTCCGGTGAAGTCATTTGCGCTGCAGCAGGCGGATCCGTCATCGTCGCCGCTGGCGAGGCGACGGGACACAAGCATCGCCTAGTCGGTACGTTCACCTGGTACCGCGACGATGCCTTGGCCCGCGATATTCCTGACGGCCTGTACGTGGGACACGTGCAAGTGCTCCGTCCGGCCGCACAAGTGACCCATGAGGAGCACGGTCCGCTTGCGTTGGACGCGGGCACCTACCGCCTCCGTCGGCAACGCCAGCTAGAGCCAACCGACGTCGGTCCCTCCGAGCACTCCGATAGGGTCGAGGACTGAGCGATGCTGGCTCCAGCACCCCTGCAGGACCTTTCGCAGTATCTCGAGCACTGGGCGGCCGCCCGGTTGTCGTGCGAGCCCGCTGACCGCGCGACGGCCGAAGCCGGCGTGCGTCTGGCTTATCACGCTGCGGGCTTGCCCCCACCGCAGCGGATAATCTGGTGCGACAGCCCCATCGACATGGCCGATCGTCTGGCTGCCGTCTCCCGCAGCGATGACATCGGCGTCAACGTGAAGGCCGAGGTATTCACTTCGGTTCGCGACCGGGTCGGCACCTTTGCCGAACTCTTCTGGAAAGAGGTGGTCATTGCTGCCACCGAGATGCATGCAAGATTCGGCGACAGGCTGGGCGCATTCGAGAGAGCCAAGCTCGCAAGCGCCACCGCCGACGCGGCAGTCGTGAGCGCCGCCGACCCTGTCCTGCGCCGGATGAGCACGCGCGCGCGACATGCCATGCGTAACCTGCGCGGTGCGCCACGCGTGCTGCCGCACAACAGCTTCGCGGACGCGGCAATCACGCCGCACGATCTCGCATCACTCGCAGTCTACGAGTACCTGCACGATGCACTTCGTGGCGTGGCCCGGTCGAGCCCTTGCGCGGGCCGTGGCAGATCGCCAAGAGCGCCGGTTGGGTTCTTCCCTACGAACAGGTGTGCTGGATTTGCGAGCGGCCCACGCAACTGCGCACCGACGCGAAAGGCAGACTGCATTGCCCGGACGGACCGGCGCTGCGCTATCCCGATGGATGGTCGGTGTTCGCATGGAAGGGCGTGCCGGTGTCGCGCTGGATGATCGAACATCCGGAATGGATCACGCCCTGGCAAATCGCCGGCGAGAACGACCCGGTGCTGCGCAACTGCATGATCGATATCATGACGCCCGAGCGTCAGGAGCGGGGGTGCCAACCGAGTATCCCAGGATGAGACCGGCGTGCTGTGGCGCAGGCTATGGGGCTTCCGCGGCGTCACGATTGGATCGTGGACGGCGGTCGAGGTCGAGAATGGCACTCCGGAAGCCGACGGCACACGCCGGCACTACTGGCTGCGCGTGCCCTCCCGCATGCGCACTGCGCGCGAGGCCGTCGCCTGGACGTACGGCTTGAGCGCCGAGCAGTACGCCAACCTGCAACTTCGCACCTGACCTGACACGCAATCCTCTTGGGGGAAGTAGGTGGCCCGTCTCGTGTTGCGCGAGACGGGCCGGCGGAGGGCTTGTCACGCACTAGCCAAGTTGGAGCTGGTGAAGCGGCTCCTTGCTCGTCGCGCTAGGCCGTGCCGGCAAGCAGGCGGTCGATATACATGGGCACCACCTTGCTGGCGGGTCCGTGGTGGGCTTCGGCGAACAGCGAGGCGCCCTCCGAGGGCTCCAGGTTCAGCTCGACGGTGTGGGCGCCGTTGCTGCGCGCCTCGGCGACGAAGCCGGCAGCCGGATAGACGTTGCCGCTGGTGCCGATCGAGATGAACAGATCCGCTTCCGCGAGTGCCGCGTAGATGGCGTCCATGTGATAGGGCATCTCGCCGAACCAGACCACGTCGGGGCGCAGGCCGCCCGCCTTGCCGCAGGCGGCGCAGGCCAGATCGAGAGCCAGATCCGGCGAGGCTGGCCCCCAAGGATGGCGCGATTTGCAATGGTTGCACAACGCCTGGCGGTGCTGGCCGTGCATATGGATCAGGTTCTTGCTGCCGGCGGCCTCATGCAGGGCGTCGACGTTCTGCGTCACGACCAGCACTTCGCCTTTGTGCTCGCGTTCGAGCTTGGCGAGCGCGAAATGGCCGGCGTTCGGCTCCGCCTTGCCGCTGGCCTTTCGGCGCATGTTGTAGAAGTCGAGCACGCGCTGCGGGTCACGAGCGAAGCCTTCGGGTGTCGCCACGTCGCGGAAATCGACCTTGGACCAGATGCCGTCCTTGTCACGGAACGTGGAGATGCCGGATTCGGCGGAGATGCCGGCGCCGGTCAGGATGACGATGCGGTCGAAGCGAGCCATGCGCGAGATGTAGCCGGCCGCAATGGCAACGGCAATGGCCGGACGTCGCACGGATTGCGAGGCGATGCCGCCATGCTTCCGGTCGCGAACCGCCTGCGATGTCAAGTTGATGAAGGTGCGCTCGCCGCTGCCCTCAATGCAGCGACTTCCGCTTCCAATTCCTTGATGCGCGCCTGGAATTGCAGGATGGTGCCGCCGACATCGTCGGCGTGGAACATCTGCGGAATGTGCTGCGGGCAATTGGTGTCCCAGGCCTCCACCTCGAACAGGATGATCTGCTCGGGGCGGGCCTCGTAACCCTCGGGCCACAGTCGGGCGAGCAGCGCCGGATCGTCGGCCACGATGCGCGCGCGTCCCCACAGCTTGATACGGCGGCGGTGCGCGTAATCCATGATGAAGATGAAGGCGCGCGGGTTGTCGGCGAGGTTGCCGGTGGTGACGTACTGGCGGTTGCCCTTGAAATCGGCGAAACCCAGGGTGCGCTCGTCGACGATGCGCAGGAAGCCCGGCGGGCCGCCGCGATGCTGAATGTAGGGATGGCCCTCGGCGTTGGCCGTGGCGAGGTAGAACGAGCGCACCTCGCCCAGGAAGCCGGCGAGGTCGCTGGAGATGGTCGTACGCCAACCGCCCTTCTCTTCCATTTTGGCGTAGCCGTTGCGCGAGCCGCGCTCGGCCTGGATGGCCTTGACGGTCGGCGTGAAGGCGACGTCGCTGGAGGGGCGGGTCATGGGGCGGCCTCGCGTATCAATTCGGGTGCCTGAACATGGGGCAACTTAACTGCGTCGCTACACCAGGACGCATGAGATTTGCTTCACGATGCATTGAGAATTACGTCAAAGCAGGTGATCGTTAGGGAATGGGACCGCAAGCTACGAGCCACGCATGAGCACCACGAGCGACACTCGCAACACCCTGGGCAGCAACCTGGGCATGGCCGCGCAACTGGCCAGCCAGTCGCTGCGCTTCGGCTGGTATTTCGCTCTGCAGCGGCTGATGGACCGGCGCACGGCTGAGATCGGCGGCGCTCACCCGAAGTACCGCCCGACGCGGCCGGTGCCCTCCACGCAGGAATTGCTGGCCGACCTCGGCCGCCTGCTGGTGGCCGATGCGCTGGCGGTGCGCGACGGCATCTACCCGCCCATGGACGATGAAGCCGCGGCGCCGATCCGGCATCTGTTTCGCGTGCGGCGCATGTTCGCCGACCTGCCCGACACCATCGGCCGGCGCGCCAGCAAGGATGCGAGCACGGCCAAGGAGGAGGCGGTGGCTGCCGGCCTGCCCGACTACTACGCGCAGGATTTCCACTTCCAGACCGGCGGTTATCTGACCGACCATTCGGCCAAGCTGTATGACGTGCAGGTCGAGACGCTGTTCATGGGGGCGGCCGGGCCGATGCGCCGCACGCTGCTGGCGCCGATTGCCGAGTTCATGCGCGGGCGCGATCAGCGCAAGGTGACGCTGCTCGACGTTGCCTGCGGCACCGGGCGCTTCCTGCGCCAGGTGCGGCTCGCCTATCCCGCCATGACGCTGAAGGGCCTCGACCTGTCGCGACCCTATCTCGACGAGGCGAGCAAACACCTCGAAGGCCTGCGCGGTGCCGAGATGATCGAAGCAGCGGCCGAGCGCATGCCGCTGGCCGACGCCAGCGTGGATATCGTCACGTCGATCTTCCTGTTCCACGAGCTGCCGCCCGACGTGCGCCGGCAGGTGACGGCGGAGGTGGCGCGCGTGCTCAGGCCGGGCGGCCTGTTCGTGTTCATGGATAGCCTGCAGATGGGCGACAAGCCGGGCTGGGACGGCATGCTGGAGGCTTTCCCGCACCGCTTCCACGAGCCCTACTACCGCCATTACGCGATGGACGACCTGGACGGCATGTTCGGCGCGGCCGGCTTGGCGCTGCGCGAGCAATCGCTGCCGTTCCTGTCCAAGCTGATGCTGCGGGTCAAGGAGTGATGTCACCTTACCGGTGCTGGCACCCGGGGAGCGCACACGCTCGCCAGCGTCACAAGTCGAGCGTCCAGTACTGACCGACGAGATCGTGGCCGAAGCTATGGTGAGGCTCTTGCTTGGTGAGGCGGAAGCCTGCGGCCTCGTAGATGCGGCGCGCTGAGGTCAGCACCGAGTTGGTCCAAAGTGTGAGCTGCCGGTATTCGGCTGTGCGCGCGAAGGCGATGCATTCCTCCACCAGGCGTTGGCCGATGCCAAGCCCGCGCGCATCGGGCTCTACATAAAGCAGGCGCAGTTTGGCCGTCGTTGCGCTGTCCTTGACGACGAACACCGAGCCGACCACGGCGCCGTCCCGCTCGGCGATCCAGCAGCGTTCCTTCTCCGGGTCGAAGGTCTTGAGGAACTGCGCGACGATCTCCGCGACAAGAGCTTCGAATTGGGCGTCCCAGCCGTACTCCTGCGCATAGAGCGCCGCATGCCGATGCACGACCCAGCCCATGTCTCCGGGCCGATGCGTCCGCAGGGTGTAGGCTTGGCCGCCAGGTTCGACGTGGTCGATGGTGAGGCTCGGCAGACGGCCGATGGCGATATGGTGGTGGGCCACGCCGGCGGTCGAAGTCGAGCAGGATCGCTTGCGCCTCCGGTTCGACAACCGCCACGTCCGGAGCTGCGCCGGCGAAGGCCCGGATGTCCTCGATCAACTCCCAGAAGGTCAGAACCTGTATTTCTTCGCTGGCGCCCTGCTGCCTGGTGAGCACCAGCGCGCCCCTGTGGCCCGGCAATTGGCGCAGATTCCGGGAAAACCCGCGTCGCGGCGTGCTGCACGTAGCCTGCCGTGTTGGCTTTGGTGGCGCTGCCACGCCAAACCCGGACGATCATGGCATCTTCCTCGTCATGCCGGCACTCTGGCGGGCAGGGCTTACGGCGTATTGGCGAAAATTGCCGACGGCGGGCGACGACGCGGGGGTGACGCTTGCAAGCTTCGTTGCGCCTGCATAAATCTTCCGTGCCCGCCCGCGAGTGTGCAGTCTGGGAGATGCCGGCTTGGCCCGCGTGGATACCCGCAACACGACGAAGTACTGGTGGGATCCGCATGTCTCGGGCCTCAGCCTGATGTGTGCCGATTTCATGTCGCATGACTACGCGGCGCATACGCACGACGCCTTCGTCATCGCCGTCACGGAGCTGGGAGGGGCGCAGGTGAGGAGCCGAGGCGTGGTGGAGCCGGCCTGCCCATCGAGGTTGTTTGTCTCCAACCCTGAAGAGCCGCAATCGTCGTGGATGGGGGACAGCCGGCGCTGGTGCTACCGCTCGATGTACCTGACGCAGCCGGCCATCGATGTGGTCGCGCGGGGCCTCGGCATCGGCGCGGTGCCGAATTTCGCCGGCAACTTCGTGGCCGACGCCGACCTGACGGAGCGCTTTGCCGCGCTGCATCGTGCTCTCGAGGGTGGCGGAGACCGCTTCGGCGAGCACGAGCTGCTGATCGGTACATTCGGACACCTGTTTCGTCGCCACGGCAGCGGCGGCGGCCGCATCGAGTGTGCGCCGCGCGATCGGACCATGGTCCTCAAGATTGCCGACGTGATGCGGGAAAGATTCGCCGACAGCTTGCTGCTCGAGGATCTGGCGGCGATTGCCGGCTTGACCGTGTTTCAGCTGATCGGGCTGTTCAAGCGCACGATCGGGACCACGCCGCATGTGTACCTGACCCATGTGCGGCTGAATGCGGCCTGCCGCCTCCTGAGGCGCGGCTTACCTATTGCCGAGGCGGCCACTGCGGCAGGATTCTGCGATCAAAGTGCGCTGACCAAGCACTTCAAGCGCTGCTATGGGATGACGCCGTTGCAGTTTGCCAGAGCGGCGACCGACGGGCGCGGTCGGCGCTTGATCGAAACGGACGCGGCGGCGAGCTAGAAGCTTAGCGCGTGTCAGGCCAACTCGACGCGCACGGCGACGGCCGCGCTGGCGATGACGGCGGTGTCGTGTCCATCCGCACCCGGGACGTCCAGGCCGCCTTTGACGGCTTTCGCCGTGATGTTGCCGACCGGCAAGGATGCCTTGACCTTCTCGAGGTCGACGCGGTCGGGCTGCTGCACGCCGATCGTGACCTCCACGTCGATCTGCTTCTTGTCGATAGCCAAGGTGCGGATGAAGGACAGCGAACTGTGGTGCAACGCGTCCTGCACGGCGCGGATGGCTGCCTTGGTGTAGTCGGAGCCGTGCAGGTCGTTGCCGGAGCCCAGCTCCAGGATGATGCGGGTTTTGGGCATGGTGGTTCCTCAGGCGATGTCGAGGCTGACGATGGCGCAGGCGTTGGCGATCAGCGTGCTGTCCGTGCCGGCGTCGTTGCGGATCTCGAGGCCGCCCTCGACGACCGTGACGGTGCCTTTGCCATAGGGCAGGACGGCCAACACCTGCGCCTTGTCCACCAGCTCGGGCCGCGGCACGCCGATATGCACATCGACGATCATGGCATCTGGCGGCTGGCCGAGTGCGGGAGCAATCGACAGCGAATTGTGCCACAGCGCGTCGCGCAGTGCCCTGCAGGCGGCCTTGGTCGGGTTCGAACCGCGGATGTCGGTGCCCATGCCGATTTCCAGCACCATGCGCTTGTTTGCCATCGATGAGCTCGCGTCAGGAAGGGTTGCGACCTGGATCGGTCGAGCGATTTCTAACACGGCGCGGAGCGCAGGGAAGGACGCATATCGGCGCGCGTATTGCTAGCGGCGGTCACCCAGCATCCTTCCGGTTCAAATACAATGAGACCCTGAGCCCTGAGTTTGTCGAAGGGCGAATGAGTCCGACCATGCCGTGCTTCGACGAGCTCAGCACGAGGTAGCGGCGGCGGATCGCGATTCGACCCGGGTGTTAGATCTGCCGGACCGGCCTGGCCACGGTCAGGGCGTCGCGCATGAAAATCTTGGCCTCATCGGCGGCGCGGCGCAGCAACATCAGGTCGGTGGTCCAGGGCTCGATGGGGATTTCCGCGCCGTTCGGCGTCACGCGGCACCAGGCGATGCGCTTCAGGCGCTCGAGCCGGTCGGCTTCGGTGGCCATGGCGCGGGTCATGGCCGCCGCACTGCGGCGCAGGCCGACGGGCATGTGGCGAAGGAATGTGCGCGCGAACATCGGCCACAGCCATTGCTCGAAGCGCGGCAGGTGTTTGGGATGCGGGCGGCTCGCCAGCACGATCAGCGTATCGGGCCTGAAGCGCTTGATGCCGGCCAGGGACGGCAGTGGCATGCCACAGGCGCCGTCGACGAGGTTTTCCTCGATTTCGCCGACCCCGACGCGGATCGGCGATGTCATGTGCGGGAAGGCGCTGGAGGCAAGCACCGCCTGTGCTGCGTCGGGCCTCGCCGACTTGGCATCGAGCAGGAAGCTCTCGCCCGTCAGCCGCGTGACCACGACGTGCCAGGAGGTGCGGTGGCCGCAGATCAGCTCTTGCCGGAACGCCACCGGGCTGTGCATGCCGCGCAGCACGTCGCCGAGCTGGGGCAGGCTGATGCGCCGCTTGTACCAGGCCTTGCCGGTCACGAATCCCGACACCGCCAGGTGCTCGAACATCTGCACCGCGCGATGCGGCAGCCCCGACAGATAGGCACCGACGGCGCCGCCGCTGCCCGAGACGGTGATGGCATGATCGACGGCGCGGGCGAGCCCGGCGTCGCGCCAGGCTGTGAGGTAGGCTGCCATGCGGATGCAGCACATGCCGCCGCCGGTGCCGATCAGGAGGATACGGTGCGGCGGCTGATGACCGGCGCGGATGGCATCTTCGTTCTCGAAGAGATGGCGAAGCGCGAGCGGACGGCCCTTCAATTTCACGGCAAGCTCCCATCCGCGGCGGGGCGCAAGATGCCGATGCCGGAGACGCACAGCGCCCGGCCCAAAAAGATGACGTGTAAGGTGTGCCCCGATATGCCCCGATCAGGCTGATGCGCCCACGGCGGCATCAACCTGAATGATGTTTCATTTTACCCCAATTCGTGTGCAAAAGCTTGCAGCAACTGAAGTTTAGTCTTGTCGGTTGTGCGATAGCGGCTGGCGAGTCGAAGATGACGGCAACGCAACGAGAGATGCCGAAACATGTCACAGCGAACGACCAAGGCAGCACGCAGTGCCGAAGCCGCTGTAGACCGGCTCGAGAAGCTCTATGCCGAGGCGACGGCCGGTCTCAACGCCGCGCTCGACCGCTACCTCAGCGTCGGTGAGCCGCCCTCGGCGGCTACCCGCGCCACCTTTCGCTACCCGCTGCTGCGCGTCGTGCATCGCGATCTCGACCGCCCCGCTGCCCACGCACCGACGCGCCTTCGGCCGCCTGCAGCGGCTAGGAGTGTACGAGACGACCGTCACGCACCCGCGCGCCTTCCGTCGCTACCTGCTCGAACAACTCAATCCCCTGGTCATGGAATACGGCGCCAGGATCGAGGTGGCCGTCAGCGACCAGGAGATCCCCTACCCGTATGTGCTGGAGCGCGCCGACGAGATCACCGGCGGCAACGTCACGGCGGCCGATCTGGCGCGGCATTTCCCGACGCCGCAGCTGTCCTCGGTGGGCGATGAGATCGCCGACGGGCAATGGGAGCAGCACGAAGACGAGCCGCGGCCGCTGTCGCTGTTCGACGCGGCCCGTGTCGACTATTCGCTGCGCCGGCTGGTGCACTACACCGGCAGCGACTGGCGCAACGTGCAGCAGTGGATCCTGCTCACCAACTACCATCGCTACGTCGACCAGTTCGTGCGCTGGGGGCGGGATCAACTGGCTGGCGACGGCCCCTTCACGCGGATGGTGCTGCCCGGCGGCTCGCGCATCGAGCGCGGCGATCCGCCCGAGCAAGGCGATGCGATCGTCGCCAGCTACGAGTGGCACCGATTCCAGATGCCCGCCTATCACCTCGTGACGCCGGATGGGGAGGGCGTCACGCTGGTCAACATCGGCGTCGGGCCGTCCAACGCCAAGAACATCACCGACCATCTGGCAGTGCTGCGCCCCAACTGCTGGCTGATGGTCGGCCATTGCGGCGGCCTGCGCGATACACAGCGGATCGGTGACTACGTGCTGGCGCACGCCTATCTGCGCCAGGATCGCATCCTCGACGCGCTGGTGCCGCCCGATGTGCCGATCCCGGCGCTGGCCGAGATCCAGATCGCCTTGCAGGACGCGGCAGGCTTGGTCACGGGCGCCAAGGGCGAGGCGCTGAAGGGGCTCCTGCGCACCGGCACCGTGGTCACCAACGACGACCGCAATTGGGAGCTGCGCTTCACCATGGAGAGGAAGCGCATCAACCTGTCGCGGGCGATTGCCGTCGACATGGAGAGCGGCACGATCGCCGCGCAGGGCTTCCGGCTGCGCGTTCCGTACGGCACGCTGCTGTGCGTGTCCGACAAGCCGCTGCATGGCGAGATCAAGCTGCCCGGCGCCGCCAACGCCTTCTACGCACGCGCTGTCGCCCAGCACCTGGAGATCGGCTTGAAGGCGCTCGACCTGCTGCGCACGCGGCGCGACACGCTGCACTCGCGCAAGCTGCGGAGCTTCGACGAGCCGCCGTTCCGGTAACGACCGGTGAGTGTAAAATTCACCATGCCCGCAATGCTCGCGCGGAGACTTGTCCCCGTGATGGCGGGCCATGCGAACATGCTCGCACCTCGACTCAACGAGGGGCGCTATCGCGAGGCGTCTCGATGGTGCGGGTCGGGGGCCGTATCCGGGCAGCCCGCGCAACGGGCGCTCTGCTGCATGTGGCCAGTTGGGTCACTCGCTGGAGCCGCGCAGCGGAAAAGGGATACGGCGCGGGGCGTCCGTGCCAGCATGGACTGCCCGACTACAACTGAGCCAGGCGTCGGATGCCCCGCTCCCTCACTATTGAAAACTGACACTCGCGGCACGCGATCGTCAGGAAGAAACGGCGCGTGTGCAATTAGAGGGCCGGCGCGAGCTTCTTCTCGGCATGACGCGCCGGGCACGCAGTCGCGCGCTCACCCGCCCGGTCAGAGCGTCATGCCCCCCGCGGCGGCACCCAAATCCCTGCTCTCGCACCGCTACTTGGCAATGGCCGCGACCGTCACCGCCGCCGGCGCGACGTCGGCGTGCTTGCGGTGTGGTGGATCGGGATGCCAGCCGAGCACCGACAGCATCACGAAGAAGCCGATCACGTAGGCGACGGTCACGTGCCAGCCATGCCTCAGCCAGAGCCCGACCGACTTCGCCTCGGGGAAGGCGCTGGCGAGCGCCACGCCGGCCGACGAGCCGAACCAGATCATCGATCCGCCGAAGCCCACCGCATAGGCCAGGAAGCCCCAGTCGTAGCCGCCCTGCCGCAGCGCCAGCGCCGTCAGCGGAATGTTGTCGAACACGGCCGACACGAAGCCAAGGCCGAGCGCCGTCTGCCATGAGGCCAGGGGCAGCTTCTCGACCGGCATCAACGAGGCCGACAGAACCAGCGCCAGCAGGAAGATGGTGCCCTTGAAGGTCTCCGGCATGATCTCCCAGTCGGGCCGCCGCAGCAGGGCCGTGACGAGCAGCGCGGCCCATACGGCGAGCCCGATCACCGGGATCTGATCGAGCAGGTCGGGATAGCGCAGGTTGGCGATCACATTGGCCAGGATGGCGACCACCAGGATCACGAATACGATGAAGACGCGGGTCCAATGAATGCGCACACCCGGCGCCACATCCTTGATGATCGGCGAATAACGCTGCTGCTGCAGGGCGGCCGGAATGCCGCACACGACCACGGCGACGCTGGCGGCGACGAAGGCTTCCAGCACGCTCAGCGGGCTGACGCCGTCGATCCACATCATGGTGGTGGTGGTGTCGCCGACCACGCTGCCAGAGCCGCCGGCGTTGGAAGCGGCGACGATGGCGGCGAGATAGCCGATGTGCACCTTGCCCTTGAAGACCTCGCGCGCCATCACGCCGCCGATCAGGGCGGCGGCGATGTTGTCGAGGAAGCTCGAGATGACGGCGACGATGAGCAGCAGCACGAAGCCGCCCTTCCAGTCGTCGGGCAGGATGGCCGGCATGACGTCGGGCACCTGGCTTTTCTCGAAATGCCTCGACAGCAGGGCGAACCCCATCAGCAGCAGGAACAGGTTGGCGAGCACCACCCACTCGTGCTGCATGTGGCCGACGAGGCCGACAAGGCCTGGACCGGCATTGAAGCCGGTGAAGCCCAGTTTGTAGACCAGGATGGCTGCCAGTCCGGTCAGCGCCACGTACAGCGTGTGGTGATGCAACAGCGCGACGCCCAGCAAGGTCAGCGCGAACAGAATGAAATCGACGGGGATGCCGAACAGATAGAGGGGTTCGGGCGAAGTCCCGGCCGGGGCGGCCAAGGCCGGAAGCGCTGAGGTGACGAGCAGGCCGAGCATGATGCCGGCCAAGGGCAGTGCGTGCAGGCCGAAGCGTCTCGCTGCCACGTGGCCGCGCCCTTCGCTTGAAGTCTTGTGCATGGACTCCCCCCATCGTTCTTGAAGCAAGGGAGAACACACCACTCGCGGATCAGGGATTCTTCGTCTCCTGTCTCCCGAAGGCTTCGGCCCCCGGCCGGTTGCACAACGCTAGCGGCTTTAAATCCATGCTGCAACGGATCACGGAGCGGGGTCGGGTCCCTGCCACTTTCAACACAGGCCCCGGGGTTATCGCAACGCTCAGCATGGGGTCCGACCCGCTGAGACGTTGGAATGCAAAAGGGCCAGCCGATGCGGCTGGCCCTGGCAATGTCGGCGATCGGACGATTGATCGCTACTTGATCGGCGCTACCTCGCGCACCTCGTCGCGGTTCCACTTGTAGGTCACCGCCAGACGCGCGGTCAGCATGTTTGCTTCCATCCTGTCGACGAACGAGACGCCGAGAGCCGTGTTGCCTGAGTTCGTGACGATGTCGTCGAACATGGTGTAGCGAGCCTCGCCACGCAGCGACCAGTTGCGGCCGAGCTGGGTCTCCATGCCGACGCCAACGAACGGACCCTGGACACGCGGGTTCCGGCCAGGGAAGAGTGTGTTGGTGTCCTCGTCGAAGATATCGAAATAGCCGTTGTTCTTGATCCAGGCCCAGGTATAGCCGCCGGTGGCATACAGCAGCGACGTCGGGGTCAGCAGGAAGCCTGCCCGGCCGCCGATGGAGTAGGCGTCGCGCAGCCTGAAGGTGTCGTCGGTAGCGGGCGGCAGGTCGTTCCTGAAATGGCCTTCCATGCTCGCCCAGTCGAATTCGGTGAATACACCGAGGACGTAGTGCTCGCGGAACTGCCGGTCGAAGCCGAGCACCACCGTGCCGAAGCCGCCGGCCAAACCGTCGTTGGTCCAGGACTGATTGACCGGAGTGCTGTCCGAATACTTGTTGTCGCCGAACACCATGCCGTAGCCGACACCCAGGCCGAGATAGAATCCCGACCAGGTCGGCGTGACCGGAACGTCCTTTATCGAGCCCCGCTCCATGCCATCGGCGAGAGCGTTGCCCCCGGCAAGCAGCATGGCTCCGGCGAGCACCGCTGCCGCAATTTGCCTCCGCATCCTTTTTCCCCTTTGCGACGTCTTCTCAAGGCGCCCCGTGTGGGAGGCGCCGCCCATGCCCTGGCGTCCGTGCACGCGCCGATCATTCGAACTTGATCTACCTAAGATTGTGATTCGCGATGGCCGTCGAGAGGCGACCCGCTGTTTGGCGCGGCCGGCGCCCGGCGCACGTGCTTTTGCCGAACGCATGTGGCTCCGGCGCCAAGATGTAGCCGATACCAGGATATCCGATAAATCACAATGAAATCTGAGACTAAGCCCTTGGGCTCCGGCGCAACAGTGGGCCGGAGAAAGATGTCACAAAGCGACCCGCAGGGTTGTCTGCGTTTGCTGGGATGAACGAATCAACCCAATGGTTGCCGGGTTCGAATAGCGGGGTGGACTCGCGCTTTGGTTGTGCCGCATGCACAAGCGTGCGGGGCCACACGCGCCCTCGGTGATGCGTCAACCTGGGGGAGCAGCACATATGCAAGTCAAGCTGGAGGGACTGCGCGCTACCGCGGCGGCCGTGGCCGTAGCGATGTCCGTGGTCGTCGGCGCAACAGCGGTGAACGCCGCTGACCCGGCACAGAACGCCGGTGAGAAGGAGAGCAAGGGTAGTGGTCCCGATTTCTCGGTCAACGCCACCTACACCTCGGACTATCGCTTCCGCGGCTTTACGCAGACGCGCGAGAAGCCGGCGCTGCAAGGCGGCTTCGATGTGACCTGGCCGAACTTCTATGTCGGGCTGTGGGCTTCCTCGCTCGACATGGGCCAAGTATACAATTCGAGCGGCTTCCACGATGTCGCCGACCTCGAGATGATCGCCTACGCCGGCGTCAAGCGCAACATCGCAGGCTTCAAGTTCGACCTGGGGGCCTTGTACTATTTCTATCCCGGCTCCTACGGGGACTATAACAAACCGGTCTATCTCGGCGGCATGATCAAAGACCTCAAC
Organism: uncultured Alphaproteobacteria bacterium; assembly: GCA_963840445.1. Classification (GTDB taxonomy): domain Bacteria; phylum Pseudomonadota; class Alphaproteobacteria; order Rhizobiales; family Hyphomicrobiaceae; genus AWTP1-13. The sequence goes on from CAWIZC010000022.1 coordinate 108,037, forward strand.
TACTTCGAGGGCATGCTGTCGATCAGCAAGGAAATCCACAAGGACCTGACGCTGACCACCACCACCTACTATTCGCCCGACTACAGCGGCACCGGCCAGAACTGGGCGATCGAGAACATGGTCTCGCGCAAGCTCGGCACCTACCGCGGTATTACGCCCACGCTCAGCGCCATGCTCGCCGCCAACTTCGGCGAAAACAGCAAGGGCGGCATGGACTACTACTACTGGAACGCGGGCGTGTCGTTCCTGTTCGCCGACTACTTCGAGTTCGACGTCCGCTGGTTCGACACCTTCGACGTGCCGACCGGCTACAACAGCACGGTCACGAGCTGCCGCAACCTGTGCGACGGCCGCGTGGTGGCGCGTATCACCTTCGAGAATTGACGCGGGCGGTCACGCCAGGGCCCCTGGCTAAGAGCTTGCGCTCGAGCCGCGGATGACATGCAAGCGCTATGCATGTGCCCGCCTGCCAGTCCTGGCCCACGGTTTCCTTGGGCTCGGACGGGATGCCGGACCAGCTGCTGGCCGCCGGCAGCGTTTCGCCCTTCATGAGCAGCGACAGGGTGCCGAGGCCCGAGCCGCGCTGCATGTTGGTGTCATACAGCACAACGGCGAGGTTGCCGACGGTGCAGCCAGCACCGATGCGCAGATAGTCGGCCTTCATCACCCGGTCCTCGAACAGGTGGGTCTGAATGGTGGCGCCGAGGTTGAGCGCTGCGTGGTCGCCGATGTCGACCAGGTCGAATTCCGAGAAGTAGGTGGTCTCGAGGAATACCCACTTGCCTATCCTGCAACCCATCAGGCGCATGCACATGCAGGCGAATGGCGTGCCAAGCAGCGGCGTCATGGCCGTCTCGGCCACCGTCTCGTAAGTGCCGTTGACGTTTTCGTTGTTCCAGACGTAGCGGCACCAGAGCGGCTGGACGGTCGGGGTGAAGCTGCCTATCAGCAGGCGCTTGATGCCGGCGACGACCAGTATGGTGGCCATCGCCAGGGCGGCGGCGAGCACCGGCACGCCGGCAATCACCCCCATAGCGGCAGCGCGCGCGATGCCAGAACCAGCGACCCGACCAATGCGACCAGCGAGGCTGTGGCGATCATGCCCGGCAGCAGCACGCGCACGGCATCGCTGATGGCCCGGCTGCGCAGCGTCGCCCGGCTCGGCCGGTAGGTCTGCGCGTCGCTGAAGCACAGATCTTTCTGGGTTTGCGGCAGGGCGAACGCCGGCGCGCCCAGCCGGCGCTCGTTGGATGGCAACTGCTGGCCAGTAGCCGGTGCAGACAGCACCCCCAGCAGCGCGTTGTCGCCGATGTCGCTGCCGCCCGGCAGCAGCGCGCTGCTGCCGACGAACGTCCGCTCGCCGACGCGGTTGCGCCCGAGCTCGATGTGGCCGATGCACAGTCGCTTCACCGCCACCAGCAGCAGCACGTACCAGACGACCGAGACGGGGACCACCGCAAAGGCAGCGGCCATGCCCCACAGCGGCCCACCCTTGGCCAGCGCGACAGCGACCATGGCCACGGCCGGGGCGGCGCTCAGGATGAGGAAATAGCCCATCGCGTAGATGAGGCCGAAGTGGATGGCCCCGAACAGGAAGGTCCGGCGCCGCTTGCTGCCTCCGGGCTCATCGAGCACCGGCACGCCGACCTTGGCGAGCGCCGCGGGAGAGCCTTGCCGGCTCTCTCCATAGGCCATGCTGGCCCCATCTGCGAGCACCGACATGTCATCGAGGCGTGCCCAGTCGTCGATCCTCGAGTGGACGCCGATGCCGCAATGCATGCCGATGAAGCAGTCGCGGCCGATGTCGATGCCGCCGATGATCAGCATGCCGTTCTCGACATGATAGCCAAGCAGATGCGTCTCGACGCCGATGCTGGTGCGGTCGCCGATCGAGACGAGGTCGAAGGCCGAGCACAGCGGGCTGCAGATCGTCACATCGCGGCCGATGCTGGCGCCCATGGCACGGTAGTAGAGGCTCATCAGCGGCGTGCCGAGGAACATGTGCGACCAGCTGAGCAGCTGGAAGCGGTTCACCAGCCACCAGCGGAAATAGTAGAGACCCCACACCGGATAGCGCCCCGGCCGATAGCGGCCAATCACCAGCCATTTCATGGCGATGCTGAGCAGCAGCAGCGTGGGCCAGTAGGCAAAGCCGAGGGCGGTCGTCATCCACAGGGCGGTGCCGATTTCGACGCTGTCGTTCATGACGCCGAGGGTCATCAGAACCGCGAAGGCCACCGGCGCGACGGCAAGCCCGTACATGGTCGTGACGGCGATGCCCTGCAGAGCGACGCACAGCCACCGCTGCCAGGCCGGGACCGTGGCGAACGCGGTTTCGCTTTCGGTCGGACCAGCATGGGCGTCGGCCGGCCAGGCGGTTGTGCCGATCGATATGCCGAGATCACGCAGGCGCGCGGCCAGCGTCCGCACCGTGCGGTTCTTGTAGATGTCGCGTAGGCTGATCCTCGAAGTGCCGAACCGCTCCCTGAGTTCGGTGACCACCCGGGCCGCCAAAAGCGAATGTCCGCCGAGGTCCAGGAAGAAGTCGTCCTCGACCGACACGGGCGAGGTGCGGAAGCATTTCTCCCAGACCTGCACCACGGCTTCCTCGAGGTCGCCGAGCGGAGCGACATATTGCCGATCGACGCCCTTCAGCAGATGCACCGGAGCCGGCAATTGCTTGCGGTCCACCTTGCCGCTGGTGAGCGTCGGCAGATTGTCCACCACGTCCAGGTATTTCGGCACCATGTATTCGGGCAGACGGCTGCGCAGCATCTCGGCGATCGCGGCACGATCGATGGCGCCCTGTGCCGGGTCGGCGATGATGTAGGCGGCCACCTCAGGCAAGCCGCCGTTGCTGACCACGTTCACAGTCGCCGAGCGGACGCCGGCGTACTCCATCAGCACGGCTTCGATCTCGGACAGCTCGACGCGGAAGCCGCGAATCTTGACCTGACCGTCGATGCGGCCGAGGAACTGCAAGAGGCCGTCGTGCGTCAGGCGCACCATGTCGTGCGTGCGATACAGCCGGTCGGCCGGGCCCTCGAGGTAGCTGAACGGATTGTCGATGAAGCGCTCAGCGGTCAGCTCGGGCTGGTTGAGATAGCCCAGCGCGACGCCGGCGCCGCCGATGAAGAGCTCGCCTTCGCTGCCGGGTCCAACCGGGCTCAGCTGCTCGTCCAGAACGTAGGCCTGATAGCCCGGCAACGCCCTGCCGATGGTGACGGCCTCGCTGGGCAGGCATTCGGCCCAAGTGGCGACGACGGTCGTTTCGGTTGGACCGTAGGTGTTGAGCATGCGCCGTTGCGGGGTGGCCCAGCGTGCCACCAGCTCGGGCATGCAAGCTTCGCCGCCGAGCACCAGCAGCCGCACGCTCGGCAGGTCCTGGTCGATGAGGGCCAGGAAGGTCGGCACCGTGGAGAAATAAGTGATCGCGTTGGCGGTGAGGAAGTCCGCCACGTCCAGCGGCGAGCGTGCGATGTCCTCCGGCGCCACCACCAGCGTCCCGCCGATGGAGAATGCCGCCCACACCTCCTCGACGGACGCATCGAACGCGACCGAGAAGCCCTGGTACACTCGATCCTGCGGCGTCACCTTGTAGACCGTGCGCAGCGTCTCCACGAAGGCCACCGCATTGCGGTGCGTGATCATCACGCCTTTTGGACGCCCGGTGGAACCCGACGTGTAGATGACGTAGCAGACATCGCCCGGCTGCGGCGCGTGCGCGTCCTGCGGTGGCCGCTGCTGAGGCTGGGCTTTGATTGTTTCGATGTCGCGGTCGACCATCAGCACGCTGGCCGATGCGTCGAACGCGAAGCCTGCCGAGAGCGTGGTGTTGGTGACCACGGCGCGCACGCCGGCATCCGTGAAGATGTCCTCGATGCGCTCGCGCGGGAACTTGGGATCGACCGGCACATAGCCGGCACCGGCCTTCAGGATGCCGAGCAGCGATGCGAACAACAGATGCGACTTGTTCAGATGGAGACCGACCAGCGAACCGCGGCCGATGCCTTGCGCACGCAGCCAGTGCGCAATCTGATTGGCCAGCGCGTCAAGCTCCGCGTAGGTCAGCCACGCCCCGAGCGCCTCGATGGCCGGGTGCGCGGGCCGGCTGGCGACCTGCGCCTCGAACAATGCGTGCAGAAGGGCGGCCTCGCCAGTTGCGGCAGCAGGGCCGGTGGCAGGCACATAGTGCTCCGCACCAACATCGGTGAACGCCATTGCAACACCCGCACCTTCAGGAGACCGACAGGTCTGCTTGCTCTCCTCGTCCTGTGTTCAAGGCGCGGGATCGGGTGGGATCGTTGCGGTCCTCGACGGCAAAGCACACCAGCTCTCCCTGCCCTGCTTCTCCGCCGCCAACGGCGACAGCGACCTGGCACAGCCCGGCCGGAGCCTCGGTGAGCCAGCTCTGCAAGCTGGCGTCGCCAAGTGCGTGCTGCGTCTCGTAACCATCGGTGGAAAGCCCAGGACCAGCCCCGAACTCCAGGAACCTGAAGTCAGCAGCAAGTCCGGTGCCAGTCAGCTTGGCGTAGGCCTCCTTGAGGGTCCAAAGCCTGGCAAACGCCCGCGTCTGCTGAGGCCCACGCAACTGCGCCAACGCCTGGCGCTCACGTGGTGAACAGAACCCTTCGACCAGCGCGGCATCGAAAGGCCGGCCGATCGTCTCGATATCGACGCCCACCGGTGCATCCCGCGACACGGCGATCACCGCCATCGTCTTGATATGGGAAACGCAGAACTGCACCTGCGGCAGGCCATGCGCCACCTGCGGCTTGCCGTAGGCGGTGGTTTGAAACCGCCAGGCCTCGGGCTTCACCCGGTTGCCGACCGCGTGCGACAGGGCGCGGCGCAGGGTGATCCTCGTCGCCCGCAGCAGGTCGCGGGCGGGCTCGTCGCGCAGGCGGGCGATCGCCGACCAGTCCTCACGGTCGAGGACCCTGGCGTCCGCGGCTAGCAGGCGGTGCGATCCGGCAGGGATGAACCAGATCTCGACCCGACCTGGCGCATCGAGCGGACGCGACCAAGCCTGGCGATAGGGGCCCAGAGCCGACGGGCGCGCGGGCGTTGCGAGAGGCAACGCCGGCAATCGCAATGCCGGACGAGCCGGCCTGGCCACCAATCGTCTGCAATGTCCGCCTCCCGGAATTTCTCAGCGCTTCTGGCGGAGCCGGTCTCGTTAATCCGCGTCGAGCTCGAACCGTGCGTCTGTTGTGCAATTCTCAGGCGGGAGTTGACACATTGGGAACGATTATGGTGGGGAAACAGAGAAACTGGTAAAAATGCACGTATTCCGATTTACCAATTCGCCAATCGTTTTCTTGCTGCATCGGGCTTAGCGACGGCATCTTGGTTTATTTTCGCGGCATGAAGCGGGTCCAATCGATCTGGAGCTGTGCAATCGGATTAAGGATCGAAAATCGCGCGATCGGGCCCAGGGCGTGCTGTTTCAGGACCGGCGATAACGTTTCGGCGCGACTCCGTACCGCGACGCGATCCATTAAGGATCAAGTCATGTCGGCTGGCCAATACGCGGGAGCGATGCCATATCTCGCCCAGGTCGCACTGCAGCAGGGCAGTCGACATGATGGATGCGCAATCTGCGGGGAGAGCCATGCCGGACCAGGTGAGCCGGACTTTCGCAGCGCCAGTGCTGCTGTTTGCGATACTTGGCGCAGTTGCTGCCTATGGAGCGCATGGCATGCCCGCTCGTGCCCGCGAGGCCTCGCTGAAAGGCTACGGAATTACCGAGACCGGGCTGCTGCCGAAGTATCCCGGCGGCTGCTCACCGCTGACGTCCCTTTATGCGAGTTGGACCGACGTCGACGGAACGGATCGCGACGAGGCACACTCAGGCGTTGATGGCGGCCGGCTGGGCGAACCGATACTCGCGCCGGGTCCTGGCGAGGTGCGCGCTGTGTGGGTGGCGGACTGGGGATGGGGCCACGAAGGTGCCCTGCTGATCCGCCATTCAGCCAAAGAGCTCAATTTGGATGAGGGCGTTGAATACTATTATTCCGCATTCGATCATATCAGCTATGAAGAGCTGAAACACTTCAAGGAAGGCGACCGCATCGAGCGCGGGCAAATTCTCGCGCACGTATATCGTCCCGGCGGCAAGCCATTCTATCTGCCGGAAGTGCACTGGGAAGTGTGGGAGGTGGGCGACGACGACGCCACCACGTGGCACACGAATTCGCACGGGCGGCCCAATTGGTCCAACCGCACCGCCAAGCTCGTCGATCCGCTCTACATGCTGTCGCGCCAGCCCGGCACGCTCGATGGCCACATGGTCGAGATCGCGCCGTTCCGGAAAGGCAAGGATTACGCCGACTACAGCGGATTCACTTATATCCTGCCGTGCACCAGCAAAAAATAATCGGGTAAAGCCCGCAGGCTATTTGGACCGGGTGGGCGAGGTGTCGGCATCGGCGCCGAGCAGGCGCGAGGCTTCCGCATCCGACATCGGCTCCAGCACGGCGCTGTCACCTTGCCCGCGCAGGAACGTGCGCAGCGTATGACGGGCATGGGCCTCATCGAGCAGGAAGCAGACCGAGCCTCCCGGCTTGCCGGAGCCTTCGCGGCTGCAACTGTAGGCGCGGATGGTCTTCATGGCTGGCTCTGATCGAACGTTGACACCCGTGAAACTTGCTCTCAGCCGGAGGCGGTCGCGGAGGGCGTAATCAGGCCGACGTGCACGCCTTCCGGATCCTCGATAATGGCGATGCGCCCTGTATTAGGGACATCGGTCGGCGGTTCCAACAGCTTTCCGCCGAGTTCCACAGCCTTCAAAGCCGCCGCATCGACGTTGGCGACCTGGATGTAGGTGAGCCAGAACGCGGCCGGCGTCTCACCGGGGGCGGCTTCTGCCTGGCCGGCGCCCGCAACCTCGCGCCCATCGGCCTTGAACAGGGTGTATTCCTTTTCCCCCTCCGTCGGCGGCCGGGTCTGATCGGTGGCGGCGACGATGTTCGGCGTCCAGCCCATCACGCCGGCATAGAACGCTCGCGCCCGTGCCGGATCGGTGGTCTGCAACTCGCTCCACCACACGGCGCCGACCTCGGAACCGGCGGGTGTGGCTTCGGCCGCCTTCGCAGGCAGCAGGCCTGCCGATGTGGCGGCGACAGCCAGCGTGCCGCTGGCGAGGAGTGTGCGCCGAGTCAGCGTCCGGCTCTGCTGGCCGGCCGGCGACTTGCTGATCTCACTCATGCGTGTGTCCTTTCGATTGGACTTGGCGCCAGCCGCGAGCCGGCTACCGCGCGGTGTCCGCAGCTATCCGCAAATTGAATGCCCGCCCTGCCAAGCCCCCGATGCCCTGAAGTTGCGCCAGAACGGCCGCTCGCGGAGGGGTTGCCGGGCCGGCGCTGTCCTGCAATGGACGCCACGGTTCCAAATAGAGACCTCAGCCGGGCTGTGACCTCGCCGCCACGTCAGATGCGCCATCTGACGCGCAGGCGGCCTTATGGGGTGACGGTCGGAAATGTAACTGTATAACAGTTAACGTTATAACATAACGTTAATGGAGTGTTAGCGTGTCCGGCCAGTTGGTGTTGCGTTGCGTCCCGATCGGTCTGGCTCTTGTCGTTGGGGTGGGGGGTGGAGCAAGCGCGGCCCTGGCGCAGGCGCAGATGGATCTGCCCGGCGTTACGGTCACCACCGCTAGCCCCGTCAAGAAGCAGCCACCCGCCGCCAGCCAAACGGCCGCCCAAGCACCGGGTCAGGGCGAGGCCCCGCTGGTCGGCACGCCCATCATCGTTGACGATGTGTTCGTGCCGCTGACGGTGGTGCCCGAGCGCGACATCGTCGCCACCCCGGGCTCAAATCTGGCCAACTCGCTCCAGTACCGGCCGGGCATTGCCGGCTCTACATTTACGGCAGGCGCCAACCGGCCCGTCATCCGCGGCCTCGACAACTACCGGGTGCGCGTGCAGGAGAACGGCATCGCCTCGCACGACGTGTCGGCGCTGAGCGAGGACCACGCCGTCCCCATCGATCCCTTCGCGGCCGATCAGATCGAGGTGGTGCGCGGACCGGCTAGCCTGCGCTACGGCTCGCAGGCCATCGGCGGCGTGGTCAGTGCCAGCAACGACCGCATCCCCGAAGCGATCCCGCGCGGCGGCTTCACGGCCAGGACTATGGGCGGCGTGGGCTCGGTCGACGACAGCGCCGATGGCGCCTTCAAGGTCACGGCCGGCGCCGGCAATTTCGCGGTGCATGCCGATGCGTTCCAGCGGCACGCCGGCGACTACGATACCCCGCTGGGCAAAATGACCAATTCCTTTGTCGACAACGACGGCTTCTCGGTTGGCACGTCGTATGTGGGCGGCAACGGATTCATGGGTGTGTCGTTCACCCGCTACAACGCACTCTATGGCATCGCCGAGGGTGACTCGCGTATCGACATGACCCAGGACAAGCTGCAGTCGCGCGGCGAATGGCGCGTCAACGGCGCCGGCATCGAGGCGGTTCGCTACTGGTTCGGCACCTCGGACTACCAGCATCGCGAGATCGTCAATGCCACCGGCGAGGCCGGCTCGCTGTTCCTCAACAAGGAGTACGAGGGGCGCCTTGAGGTACAGCATCTGCCGGTGGCGACCGCATTCGGCGAGCTGCGCGGGGCGGTCGGCACGCAGTTCGGCCAGCGCAAGACCACGGCGCTGAACCTCGAAGGTGGCGATTCGCTGATCGATCCCGGCGCACGAACTAATACGCTTGCCGGCTTCGTTTTCGAGGAGCTGCAAGTCACCAAGCGCCTTCGCCTGCAGGCCGCCGGCCGCATCGAGCAGACCGGCGTTGACGGTATGGGCATGCAGCTGACGTCCGTGAATACGGGCACCACCGCCGCCGCCGAGCGGACCTTCACGCCCCTCAGCGCCAGTGCCGGCCTCCTCTACGAGCTGCCGATGGGCGTGGTTGCGCGCCTCGCCGGCCAGTATGTCGAGCGCGCGCCGGCGGACTCGGAACTGTTCTCCAAGGGCGTGCACGAGGCCACCGATACCTTCGAGATCGGCAATCCCTACCTGACCAAGGAAAAGGCCCGCACCTTCGAGCTTGGCGTCAAGAAGGCGACGGGCGCGCTGCGCTTCGATGCGTCGGCCTACTACACCAGGTTCGACGGCTTCATCTTCAAGCAGATCACGCCGGGCGTTTTTTGTGATGACACCCTGGCCACCTGCGGAACCGGCACGGAACTGAAACAGGTGGTGTTCCAGCAGCGCGATGCGCAATTCTATGGCGTCGAGCTTGGCGCCCAGCAGGATATCGGCCGCGTTTGGAAGGGCACATGGGGCGTCGACGCCCAATACGACTTCGTGCGTGCCAGCTTCGAGGGCGCGGGCGGCGGCAATGTTCCGCGCATGCCACCGCATCGTGCCGGCGCCGGCCTGTTCTATCGCGACAGCAACTGGTCGGCGCGCGTCGGCTTCCTGCACGCCTTCGACCAGGACAGGATCGGCGAGGGTGAGACGCCGACCAAGGGCTACACCCTGCTGAACGCCGACCTCGCCTACACGCTCAAGCTCCAGCCGCAAGCCGGCGTCATCCCTGAAATGACCATCGGCCTCAGGGGCGAGAACCTGCTCGACGACGACGTGCGCAACAGCGTGTCGTTCCGGAAGGACGAGGTATTGCAGCCGGGCCGGACCGTGCGCCTGTACGGCATCGTCAAACTCAACTGAGCCGGCGAATCGACCCCCGGAAGGCGGCTGGCATTGGGCGGGCGGCGGCCATTGCCGCACCGCACAATTGCGTTAGCGGACAGCACGCAGAGCTGGCATGCCAGCGCTGCAGAGGCATTTGTGCACCGACGGAAAAATCTACCCTGGAACGATGCTAGAAGTTGGGATAACGCATCCCGATCTTGTAGACTTCGCGTCGGGGAGAAGCATCAGGGATGGGCGAAATGCAGGCGAGCGAGATTGCCGCGCGAAGCAGGGGCCGGATGGCCCCGACCGACATTTCCAATCCAAGGCATTTCCATAAAGTCGTCGATTGCCAGTGGGCCTGCCCGACGCACACGCCGGTACCCGAGTACATCCGCCTGATCGCCCAGCGCCGCTATGCGGCGGCCTACATGCTGAACTGGGAGAGCAACGTCTTTCCGGGCATCCTGGGTCGCGTCTGCGACCGCCCCTGCGAGCCGGCCTGCCGGCGCGGCCGGGTCGAGGAGAAGCCCGTCGCCATTTGCCGCCTGAAGCGCGTCGCCGCCGACTACAAGGGCGAGGTCGATGCCTTCATGCCGGAGATTCCCAAGCAGAAGAACGGCAAGCGCATCGCCCTGGTCGGTGCCGGCCCCGCTTCTCTCACCGTTGCCCGAGATCTGATGCCGCTCGGCTATACGTGCGTGCTGTTCGAGAAGGACCGCAAGGGCGGCGGGCTGATGCGCACCAACATCCCCTCCTTCCGCCTGCCGGCCGGCGTGCTCGACGAGGAGATCGACCGCATCGTCGCCTTCGGCGTGGAGATGCGCTTCGGTCAGGAGATCAAGAGCCTCGCCAGCCTGACCAAGGAAGGCTTCGACGCCATCTTCATCGGCACCGGCGCGCCCAAGGGCAAGGACCTCGACATCCCCGGTCGCAAGGAGGCGGCGGCCAACATCCACATCGGCATCGACTGGCTCACCTCGGTGGCCTTCGAGCACGTGCACACCGTCGGCAAGCGCGTGGTGGTGATCGGCGGCGGCAATACCGCCATGGACTGCTGCCGCACTGCGCTGCGGCTCGGCGGCATGAATGTCACCGTCACAGTGCGCTCGCCGCGACGGGTGATGAAGGCGTCGCCCTGGGAAATCGAGGACGCCGAGCACGAGGACATCCCGATCCTCGACAATCATGCGCCCAAAGCGTTCATCGTCGAGAAGGGCCGACTGACCGGGGTGCGCTTCCAGAAGATGAAGGAAGTGGGCACCGACAAGGGCGGCCGGCCCAAGCTCGAGCCCTCCGGCGAGGAGGTCGTCATCCCGTGCGATGACGTGCTGATGGCGATCGGCCAGGACAACGCCTTCCCCTGGATCGAGCGCGACATCGGCCTGGAATTCGATGAATGGCACATGCCGAAGGTCGACAAGACCACCATGATGTCGAGCAAGCCCGGCGTGTTCTTCGGCGGCGATGCCGCCTGGGGTCCTGAGAACATCATCTGGGCGGTCGCGCACGGCCACCACGCGGCCATCTCGATCGACCACTTCTGCCACGGCCGGCAGGTCACCGAGCGGCCCGCACCCGGCGTCACCCTGATCAGCCAGAAGATGGGCATCCACGAGTGGTCGTATAAGAACGACTACACGCCGCTGAAGCGGGTGGCCATGCCGCATGCCGACAAGGCGCAGGCGTTGCGCAACCTGAAGGTCGAGGTGGAACTCGGCTACGACGACCAGCTGGCCTTCAAGGAGGCCGAGCGCTGCCTCAACTGTGACATCGAGACGGTGTTCTCGGCGCCGCTGTGCATCGAGTGCGACGCCTGCATGGACATCTGTCCGGTCGACTGCATCAACTTCACCGAGAACGACGAGGAGCCGGCCCTGCGCGAGAAGCTGCGCGTGCCGGCCCGCAACAAGACGCAGGATCTCTACATTTCGGATGTCCTCAAGACCGGCCGCATCATGGCCAAGGACGAGGACGTGTGTCTGCACTGCGGTCTATGCGCCGAGCGATGTCCGACCGGCGCCTGGGACATGCAGAAGTTCATGTATGTCGAAGCGCAGGCTTCGCAGGCTTGTCTGACTCACCACAATGCCTATCTGCGGTGAGGGAGTGGGGTCAGACCCCGCGGCACAACGTCGAGTTTCAAGACCGAGCGCGCTGGCGCAGGGTCTGATCCCATCTGGAGCGAGGCCCATCCGGCAATGAGCGGCATCAACGATTTCGTGGTGAAATTCGCGACCGTCAACGGCTCGGGGTCGGCCTCCGCCAACACCATTTTCGCCAAGACGCTGTTCCGGATGGGCATCCCGGTCAGCCCCAAGAACATCTTTCCCTCCAACATCCAGGGTCTGCCGACCTGGTACGAGGTGCGCGTGTCGGAGGCGGGCTACGTGGCGCGGCGCGAAGGCATCGACCTGATGGTCGCCATGAACCCGCAGAGCTACAAGGAAGACTTGGCCGAGATCGCGCCGGGCGGCTGGCTGCTGTACAACTCGACGCTGCCGCGCATCTGGCCGCGCGATGACATCACTGTGCTGGGCGTGCCAATCGCCGAGATGTGCGCGGCGAAGTGGAAAGATCCGCGCCAGCGCCAGCTGTTCAAGAACATGGTCTATGTCGGCGCGCTCACGGCCCTGCTCGACATCGATCTCGACGTGCTCAAGGGCGCGGTGGGCGATCAGCTGAAGGGCAAGGAGAAGCTGGTCGCCGCCAACATGGAGGCGGTCGCGCTCGGCCGCGAGTACGCGCTCAAGCAGTTCGATTGCCCGTTGCCCATCAAAGTGCGCCATGCCGAGCGCGCCAAGGGCAAGATCATGGTGTCCGGCAATGATGCAGCCGGGCTCGGCGCCATCTACGCCGGCGCCACCGTGTGCGCCTGGTATCCGATTACCCCGTCGACCTCGCTGGCCGAGGCCTTCGAGAAATACGCCCGGCGCCTGCGCGTGACCAAGGACGGCAAGCGCCTGTACGGAATCGTGCAGGCCGAGGACGAGCTGGCGGCCATCGGTGTGGTGATCGGCGGCGGCTGGAACGGCGCGCGCTCCTTCACGGCGACGTCGGGGCCAGGCATCTCGCTGATGAGCGAGTTCCTGGGGCTCGCCTACTTCGCCGAGGTGCCGGTGGTGCTGTTCAACATCCAGCGCGGAGGTCCCTCGACCGGCATGCCGACGCGCACCCAGCAGTCGGACATCATCTCTTGCGCCTACGCCTCGCACGGCGACACCAAGCACGTGCTGTTGTTCCCGGCCAACCCGACCGAATGCTTCTCGATGGGTGCGCAGGCTTTTGATCTTGCCGAGCGCCTGCAGACGCCGGTGATCGTCATGTCCGATCTCGACATCGGCATGAACGACTGGGTGACCGAGCCGTTTGCCTGGGACGATCGCCATGTGCACGACCGCGGCAAGGTTCTGGACGCCGAGACGCTCGACAAGTTCAAGGAGATCAAGGGCCGCGATTGGGGTCGCTACCAGGACGTGGACGGCGACGCCATTCCTTACCGCACGCTGCCGGGTACGCATCCGACCAAGGGTGCGTTCTTCACGCGCGGCACCTCGCACGACGAGAGCGCCCGCTACACCGAGGACGGCGTCATCCACGCCCGCGTCATCGACCGCATCCGCCGCAAGTTCGACACCGCCGCCACCTTGGTTCCCAAGCCCGAGATAACTCTGCGCGACAGGAACGGTGTGTCCGGCCTGATCTATTTCGGGGCCACCACGCCGGCCGTGCTCGAAGCGCTGGATCTGCTGGAGCGCGAGGGCGTGAAGGTCAACGCCATGCGCATCAAGGCCTTCCCGTTCGGCAAGGAGGTCATCGACTTCTGCAGCGACCACGAGCGCGTGTTCGTGGTGGAGCAGAACCGCGACGCGCAGATGCGCTCGCTGCTGATGACGGAGGCGAACGTGCCGGGCACCAAGCTGATCCCCGCGCTCAACTACGACGGCATGCCCCTGACGGCAGCGTTCGTGCGCGGCGCCGTGCTGAAAGAGCTGCACCCCGCCAAGCAGGCCGCGGAGTAGGAACATCCATGAGCTACATCGCCAAGCCGTCCGCGCACCATCCGGCGCTGCCCAAGAACTCCTTGGGTCTGACCCGGCGCGACTACGAAGGCACCATGTCCACGTTGTGCGCGGGCTGCGGGCACGACTCCATCACGGCCGCCATCATCGAGGCCTGCTTCGAGATGGACCTGCCGGCGCATCGCATCGCCAAGGTGTCGGGCATCGGCTGCTCCTCGAAGGCGCCGACCTACTTCCTGTCGCGCAGCCATGGCTTCAATTCCGTGCACGGGCGCATGCCGTCGATCACCACCGGCGCCAATATGGCCAACCGCGATCTCGTCTACATCGGCGTGTCGGGCGACGGCGACACCGCTTCGATCGGCCTTGGGCAGTTCTGTCACGCGGTGCGGCGCCGGCTTAACATGACCTACATCGTCATGAACAACGGCTGCTACGGGCTCACCAAGGGCCAGTTCTCGGCCACCAACGACAAGACCTCGCCGTCCAAGAAGGGCGAGGCCAATCCGTTCGATGCCATCGACCTGTGCCAGATGGCGATCCAGCTCGGCGCCGGCTTCGTGGCCCGGTCGTTCTCGGGCGACAAGACCCAGCTGATCCCGCTGATCAAGGCGGCCATCAGCTACAACGGCTTTGCCTTCCTGGACGTCATCAGCCCGTGCGTGACGTTCAACAACCATCCGACCTCGACCAAGAGCTACGACTACGTGCGCGCGCACAATATGGCCTCCGAGAACAAGCTCGACTATGTCGAGCCCAAGGAGGAGATCACCGTCGACTACGCCGAGGGGGCGACGGCCGACATCGAGATGCACGATGGCTCGCGCCTGATCCTGAGCAAGCTCGACGCTCAACACGACCCGCGCGATGCCGACGCTGCGCTGATGACCATTCGCACCAACGCCGCGAAGGGCTCGGTGGCCACAGGCCTGCTTTACGTCAACGAGGAGCAGGTCGACATGCACGCCATCCTGGCGACCGATGCGCGGCCGCTGAATGCCATCGCGGCGGCCGAGCTGTGTCCGGGCAGCAAGGCCCTCGAAGCTATCAATGCGCGATTGCGCTGATCGCGGGCGGGGACGATCCGTTCGCCGAGTGACCAACGAACCGCGCGTACAAGTCTCTTTTTTGATGACGGCTGGTGAGCCGCCGCTTAGGCTTCACTGATCTCGCGCGCTTGTGGCTTCGTGCGGAAACAAATGCGGAAACAAAGATGCATGCATGGGAGGCAAGTGGTGGCTGATTTCACGCGGCGGGCATTCGTGGCAGGTGCAGCGGCAGCCGGCGTGTCGCCGATGATCGGCGTCGCCCGCGCGCAGCAAGGCTATCCGGCGGGACTTACGATCAAATTCATCGTGGGATTTCCGGCAGGTGGCGCGCAGGATATCGTCGGCCGCATCATAGCCGATCGGCTTGGTGCGCTGTGGAACGCTACCACAGTCGTCGAGAATGTGGCCGGTGCGGGCGGCAACATCGGTATGGACCGTGTCGCCAAGGGACCGGCAGACGGTACGCAGATCTGCATCATCCCGCCGGGCATCGCCACCAATCAGTTCCTGTACCCGCGCCTGTCCTTCGATCCGGAGAAAGACATCCTGCCGCTCGGCATGGTGGCCAGCGTGCCGAACCTGCTCTGCGTTCGCAAGGACCTGCCGGTCAATTCGGTTGCCGAGCTGATCGCCTACGCAAAGGCCAATCCTGGCAAGCTCAACTACGCGTCCTCCGGCAACGGCACCACCATTCATCTCTCGGCCGAGCTGTTCAAGAGCATGACCGGCATAGATATGGTGCATGTCGCCTATCGCGGCAGCGCACCCGCGCTCAACGACCTGGTCGGCCAGAAAGTCGATTTGATGTTCGACAACATCACCTCGATCATCGGCCAGGCGCGCGCAGGCTCGGTCAAGCCGCTCGCCATTACGCTGGCGCAGCGGTCGAGCCTGGCCCCCGAATATCCGCCGATTGCCGACACTTTGCCGGGCTACTCTACGACGTCATGGACCGGCGTCGGCGTCCGCGCCGGCACGCCCAAGGAGATCTGCGACAAGATCGAGGCCGATACGCGCACCATCTGCCAAGACCCCTTGCTGAAAGAGCGGCTGGCCGGGCTGGTCGCGGAGACAGTCGGCAGCAACGCGACCGAGACGGTGGCCTACATCGCGTCCGAGCGCGACAAGTGGGGCAAGCTCATCACGGACATCAAACTCAAGCTGGAATAGCCGCCGTCCCATGAGCAACCGCAAGAAGCCGGAAGACCTGCGCAGCCATCGCTGGTTCGGGGTGCAGGACCTGCGCTCGTTCGGCCACCGCTCGCGGCTGCGCCAGATCGGCTATGACGCGCAGGACTGGGCCGGCAAGCCGGTGATCGGCATCATCAACACCTGGAGCGACATCAACGCCTGCCATGCCCATCTGCGCGCCCGCGCCGAGGACGTGAAGCGCGGCGTGCTGCAGGCCGGCGGCTTTCCGCTGGAGTTGCCGGCCATCTCGCTGGCCGAGCCGTTCGTCAAGCCCACCACCATGCTGTATCGCAACTTCCTCGCCATGGAGACCGAGGAGCTGCTGCGCTCGCACCCAATCGACGGCGCCATCCTGCTCGGCGGCTGCGACAAGACCACGCCCGGCCTGCTGATGGGTGCCATCTCCATGGGCCTGCCGGCCATCTTCTGCCCGGCCGGCCCGATGCTGCGCGGCAACTGGAAGGGCCAGCAGCTGGGCTCCGGCTCCGACGTCTGGAAGTACTGGGACGAGAAGCGCGCCGGCCGCATCAGCGAGGACGACTGGTCCGAGATGGAGAACGGCATCGCCCGCTCGTTCGGAACCTGCATGACGATGGGCACGGCGGCCACCATGATGAGCATCGCCGAGGCATTGGGCATGACGTTGCCCGGTGCCTCCGCATTGCCGGCCGCAGACGCGGGCCATCCACGCATGTGCGCGATCGCCGGGCGGCGCATCGTCGAGATGGTGTGGGAGGACTTGACGCCGGACAAAATCCTCACCGCCGCCAGCTTCGAGAACGCCATCCGGGTGCACATGGCGCTCGGCGGCTCCACCAATGCCATCATCCACGTGGTGGCCATGGCGCGCCGGGCCGGCATCGCCCTGTCGCTGGAGCAGTTCGACCAGATCTCGCGCACGGTGCCGGTGATCGCCAACATTCGCCCGTCGGGCAAATACCTGATGGAGGATTTCTTCTATGCCGGCGGGCTGCCGGCGGTGATGAAGATGCTGGGCGGCAGCCTGGCGGGATCGTGCCTGACCGTTAACGGGCGTACCGTCGCCCAGAACATCGAACGGGCCGAAGTCTTCAACGCCGATGTGATCCGCCCGCTCGACAAGTCGATCTATGCGGAGGGTGCCACCGCTGTGCTGCGCGGCAATCTGGCCCCGCGCGGGGCGGTGATGAAGCCGTCGGCGGCCGAACCGCGCTTGCGAAAGCATCGCGGCAAGGCGCTGGTGTTCCGCGACTACGATCACATGGCGGCCGAGGTCGAGCGCGACGACCTCGACGTCACGCCCGACCATGTGCTGGTGCTGCAGAATGCCGGTCCGAAAGGCGGGCCCGGCATGCCCGAGTGGGGCATGCTGCCCATTCCGCGCAAGCTGGTGAAAGCCGGCGTGCGCGACATGCTGCGCATCTCGGACGCGCGCATGTCCGGCACCAGCTACGGCGCCTGCATCCTGCACGTGGCGCCGGAGAGCTTCGTGGGCGGACCACTGGCATTCGTTCAAACCGGCGACGAGATCGAAGTGGATGTGGGCAAGCGTCTGCTGCACCTGCACGTCTCCGACGAGGAGTTGGCCCGCCGCCGCGCCAAGTGGGTAGCACCTGCGCCGCGCTACGAACGCGGCTACGGCCGCATGTTCCAGGAGCATATCGGCCAGGCCGACGACGGGTGCGACTTCGATTTCCTCGAGCATGGCGCCAGCGTGCCGGAGCCCGACATTCACTGAGGCGAGCTCAGGCGAAGCTGCGAGCTTTGGCGCTGCCATTGCGCGCCAACGCGTGACGTTCCCGCTCGGGCGCTCCACATTGAGTCCACATTGCTCCGCAACAAGGACGGCTCCAACAGACTTGTCCTGAACTATCCGGCTTGCGCGGTTCGTGGCGTGGGCCGAGGAGGAATTGGTGTTGCGTAGCCAGAAGCCCTTGTGCCGCTTCGCTGTGTGGGTCGTTGTCGCCGTCACGGGCACAGTAGCGCCCGGCCGCAGCGCCATCTCGCAGACCGCGGCCGAAGTGGGATTGCGACCGGACGCGGATCTCGGCTCTGAGTTTCTCGACCTGGGCGAACCCGGTGCGGCGACTGGGGCTGCCGTCGCCCGGCCGCAGGACAAAGCCGTTTTCGCGCCCCTGCCGCTCAAGCCCTCGGCGCCTGACGTCAAGGTGGAGTGGGTAGGCATCGGCAGCGGTCTCGATGGCCAGGATGGCAAGAGCGATGCCGGCACCGCCGCCAGCAATTTGGGAGTCAAGCTGAAGATGGGGCCGCCCATCATGTTCGGTATGCTGGCCGAGTTCGACCGACCCGCTGAGACGTCGCCGGGCTCTCGCTCCGGCTCCGACCAGAGCTGGCTCGCTGGAGCAACGAGCAGCGTGCAGGTGCTGCCCGGACTGTCGCTCGACACGCGCACCGCATGGGGACCGTCCGAGTTCGATGCCGGCCACGCCGGCCCCAGGCGCCTCGTCGACGTGCGGCTGAGCCAGAAGGATGCGCTTGGCGGCTGGCGCTTTTCGCCGTCGGTTGGCGTCAACTATGTCGAAGAGCGCCGCCTCGCGCCCTCGGTCGTGCCCGACGTGCAGGGCAACCAGATGATGGGCTCCGGCCGGGTCGACGTGCGGCCAGAGGTGGCTTATCGGTTCGATCTGCAGAACTCGACGTTCATTGAGCCGAAGGCCATGCTCGGCGGCTTCTGGGATATTGGGGCGCCGTCACAGGCAGGCGCAGATGTCCGCGCGCAAATGCGGATGAAGGGCGAAGCGTCGGTCAAGATCGGCAACACCCAGGGTGGAGCTAAGGTCGAGATCGGCGGTGCGGTGGAGGAGGGCGCGGAGCATGCGCCTGACGTGTGGAGTGGCCGGCTGCAGCTGAGCGTGCCGCTCAAGTGATGCGAGCCGCGCGCCTGGTCGGCAATCAGGAGGTGGTGGCGGCCCGCCAGTGGGGGTTGCTTGCGAGGCGCTCTGCCGCGGCGGCGTACTCCTCGCGCAGGCGGGCCACGCACTCGGCGACGGAGGGCACGTCGGTGATGCTGCCCACTCCGTGGCCGGCACTCCAGATGTCGCGCCAGGCCTTGCCGGTCGATCCGAAGTTCATCTTGGATTTGTCGCCGGTCGGCAGGTTGTCCGGGTCGTGCCCGGCCGCCGCGACGCTGGGCTTGAGGTAGTTGGCGAGCACGCCCGAGAACAGCGAGGTGTAGACGATGTCACCAGCGCTGGTGTCGATCAGCATCTGCTTGTACTCGGGCTTGGCGTTGGCCTCGCGCGTGGCGATGAAGCGCGTGCCGACGTAAGCAAGGTCGGCGCCCATGGCCTGCGCGGCCAGCACCGCTGCGCCGTGGGCGATCGAGCCGGACAGGACGATGGTGCCCTTGAACCAGCTGCGCACCTCCGCCATCAGCGCGAATGGGCTGAGCGTGCCCGCATGTCCGCCGGCCCCGGCGCAGACGAGGATTAGTCCGTCGACGCCGGCCTCGGCTGCCTTGCGGGCGTGACGCACGTTGATGACGTCGTGCAGGATGATGCCGCCGTAGGAGTGCGCCGCGTCCACCACCGACTGCGGCGCGCGCAGGCTGGTGATCATGATCGGCACCTCGTGCTTCACGCACACGGCGATGTCGTGCTCGAGCCGGTCGTTGGAGGCGTGCACGATCTGATTGACGGCGAATGGGGCGACCCGCGCGTTCGGATGCGCGCGGGCATAGTCGGCCAGCTCGGTCTTGATCTGCACGATCCATTCCTCCAGCAGTTCCTTGGGGCGGGCATTGAGCGCCGGGAACGAGCCGACGATGCCGGCCTTGCACTGGGCGATCACCAGGTCGGGCACCGAGACGATGAACAGCGGTGCGCCGATCATGGGCAGCACCAGGCGGTCGTGCAGCAGAGGCGGCAGTGGCATAAGGCTTTGACCTTGGAGTTTGCTTTTGCACTCAAGCGCGCGTGGACGCAGCCTGCTGGGCAGGTTCGCGTGCCTGACGGATCATCACCAGCTCCGCCAGGTTCTCGGCAGTGATGTAGCCGATCAGGCGGTTGTTCGGATCGACGACACCCACGAAGCGCACCCCGCCGCGCTGCTGCATCAGCTTGAACACGGCGTCGAGGCAGCCGCTCTCCGGCACCGTCGGCACCTCGCGAGTCATGATGTCGAGCACCGGCGTGGCCCCACCGGTGGCTCGAAGGGCGGCGACCAGCGCATCGCGGGTAAGTACGCCGCGCAGCGTGCCGGCGCCGTCGACCACCGGAAATTCCTGCTGCGTCGTGCGTAGCAGCAGCTGGGCGGCGTCATCGGCATTCGACAGGGGCGATAGCGTCTCGAACTTGGTGATCATCGCGTGCGAAGCAAGATAGCCGCGCGTGTAGTCACGCATCTGCACGTAGCCGGCCTCGCCGCTGGCCGCGAGAAAGATGAAGACCGCGATCAGCACCAGCAGCGGGTTGCCCATCAGGCCGACAATGGCCAGCACCACCGCCAGGCCCTGTCCGATTGACGCAGCGACCCGTGTGGCACGCGTATAGCCGAGGCCGGTGGCCAGCAGCGCGCGCAGCACACGGCCGCCATCCATAGGAAAGGCGGGGATCAGGTTGAAGACGAGCAGGGCCACGTTGGCTGCGGCAACCCGGCCCATCAGGGTGGTCTGCGCCTGCTCGAGCTGCGCCATCTGCGTCAAATCAAAGCGCGCGTCCAGTGCGAGTATCAGCACTAGCGCGATCACCAGGTTGACGGCGGGCCCCGCCAGCGCCACCACGATCTCCTGCGATGGCTTTTCCGGCATGCGCTCCAGGGAGGCGACGCCGCCGATCGGCAGCAGCGTCACGTCCGGCGTGCGGATGCCGTAGCGCCGCGCCGCGACGATATGCCCGAACTCGTGCAGCACCACGCATACGAACAGCAGCACGATGAAGACGATGCCGTCGATGGCTGCGGCAGGACCGCCGCGAGTCCAATTCATCGCGCCGATCCAGGCCAGCAGCAGGAAGAACGTGAAGTGTACGCGCACGGCGGTGCCGGCTACGTCGAACAGCTTGAAGGACCAGTCCATCTGCGAGCGCTCCTGCCGTCTCGGCCACACCTAGTGTCCCGATTTCGAAGTTCTCCCGTCCTCGGCGCTGGGCTCTGGAGCGAACTTCGAAATCACAAGGGACGCTAGAATCACAGACTAGCTCGTGTGTTTCAGATCGAGAAATTCGCTCTAGCTCGTGTCGCGAACTCAGGCGAATTTCTCGATCATCACACGAGTTGATAGCACGCCGAGGCGCGATCGGCCCAAGCACCTACCCTTACGGGTGTTTCACAGGAAACAGCAAACAAGTCGTCACCGCTGCATAGAGCTGTCATGAGCGGGCGCTATGAGCGGCTGCGACTGTATTTCCGCAGCAGAGGATGTCAGACGTGCTGATCGAAATGGAGGCCTCAAGACCGGCGCGCAAGGCCCGCGTTATTGCGCTGGCTTGCTCGGGGTCCAGCGGCAGCCAGTGGCGTCCGCTCGCCGACGCGCTCGGGCGTGGGCGCGACCTGTTGACGCCGGAGCACGCCGGGCCGGGCATCGCTGCGCGCCTGGGCGGTCATCCCTTTACGCTCGCGCATGAGGCTGCGCGCTGCATCGGGCTGATCGACGCCAAGGCTGGCAAGGTGCATCTCGTTGGCCATTCCTATGGCGGCGCGGTTGCGTTGCAGGCAGCCCTGGCACGGCCGCACCGCATTGCCAGCATGACGCTCTATGAACCTGCCGCCTTCCACCTGCTCGACGAGTTGGGCGCCGACGGTGCTGCTGGGTTCGTCGAGATCGCGGCCATCGCTCGCCAGGTTCGCGAGGCGGTGAGCGCGGGCGACAACGCCGGTGCCGCCGCGGCGTTCATCGACTACTGGAACGGCAGAGGCACGTGGGAGAAGCTAGGCGACCATGTACGCGCGGCGCTGACGCGCTGGGCCCCCAAGGCGCCTCTCGAGTTCGCCGCCCTTATGAACGAGCACACCGTTCTGGAGGATTATGCGGCGTTCGACTTTCCGATCCTTATCCTGCGCCGCGAGCGTGCACCGATGCCGACCCGGCTTATTGCCGACGCCTTGCCCGAGGCCATGGACTGCGCACGCGTGGAGGTCATCGCCGGCGCCGGTCATATGGGACCCATGACGCATGCCGATGCAGTGAGCGCCCGCATCGTCGCCCATGTCATGGGCGCCGAAGCCATGCCGGCCGTGCGCGCGCGGATGGCTCGCAGTCGTCGCTTCGGTGTGGATGCCGCTTGACCGGCTCTCACGCAAAACGGGCCGCGGATGCGGCCCGTTCAATTGCAGAAGGGGCAGCGGCCCCGCTACTAGGGGAACCGCCAGTAGACGTTGGGCGCATTACCGGCCGACGTCAGGCCTCGCTGCGCGGTCGAGGCGTGCTTGAGCACGACCGACTGGATATCGCCGATCACCGAGGGGGTATCCACCACGTAAGAGTGGCCGAGCGCCCTCGAGGAGGACGCGGCGGAGCTGGCATCGATGGTCTCGATGCCGGGGTAGGTGAACACGCCGCCGTTCGTCTCGCCGACGCGCTGGAAGCCGTGCACGACCTTAGATGCCATCAGCGCCAAGTCGGACGATGAGGCATAGACTGTCGTGCGCAGGCCCTGCATGGCTGCCAGCTTTGGCGCAATCACACCGCGAAACAGCTCGGCGTTGATGTCGGGCGCGGCCAGCAGCAGCTCGCGCAGCTGCTTGTTGGGCTTGCCCTTCTCGGCCCGGGCTTGGAGGCCACGGCTGACCACACGGGTACCCATGCTGTGCGCGATGATGTAGATGTCGGTGACCGGCAGGTTGGTCGTGATGTCATCGATCAGCGCCTCGAACACGCTCTCGGACAGCTGGGCTGCTTCTTCGTCCGGCAGATAGGCGCGCACGCGGTTGGCTGAAGGCCAGCTGTAGAAGAACGGCATGCCCGGGAATTGGAGATCGTAGGCGATCTGTGCCGTACGCATCGCGGCGTCTGCGAAGCCCGAGTTATAGCCGTGCACGAACACCAGCATGGACTTGGAGTTGGAGGCCTTGATCTTGGCAGCCATCTCGGCGCGCGCTGTGCCGGGCTCGAGCTGCGTGACCGATTTCAGGATGAAGTGCTTGTTGGGGTCGGGCTCCACGATCATCCGCATGATAATGCCGAGCGACTCGATCTCGCCGGGTGTGTGCGACGGGGGAATGCTCACCACCGCACGGCCGTACTGGAAGTTGCCCTGATAGCTGGTCCCGTACATCTTTGCAGGTTCGGTGCCGCCGAGATTGTTGCGGTTGGTGGCGTAATAGGTCGTGATCTCGACCAACTGTTTGGGGGCTCCGCCCCCACCCCCGGCCGGGCTCGGCGTGACCGAGCGCTTGGCGATCACGCCGCGCTTGGCCAGAACCGGCTCCTGGTTCAGGCAGTCGATTTGGAACATCACCTCGATCAAATCTTCCTGCATCTTGCGCACGGCTGGCGTCGTCTGGCTGCCGAACCGCTTCAAGTCCTGCTCGAGGTTGTTTTTACGCGTCTGCAGAGACTGCAATGTCTCGTTGGCAGCCGGACGGCACGCCTCTGCTCCACTGATCGCCTGTGAGGGCTGCGCTTGCACACTGCCAGCGCCGATGGCCAGCATGCCCAAAATAAGCAATAGCTGACGGGCCACGTCACACCTCCGTTATCACGACAAAAATCTCATGTGCAGACCAGCACGCGCGCGAGATTTGCACGACCCCGCATCGCGCTCGTTGAGCAATCGCACGTACATCATCGGGATCCCCCAAGTCGCCCGGACCCTGACGAGGCATTTCACCCTATCGCAAGGTATTGCGGCGGGCCAGCGGCGTCGCTCGTCGCCGACGATCAAAATTCGGGCAACGGCAGCCAATAATCCCTGTCCAGTTCTGCATTTAACTCCGCCGGCCAATACACTATCGAGCAATGTGGGCCGGAAGGCGAAACATGCCGCATAGGGCAACCGTATCTGGCCACGGACCATCATGATGCGACGTCGGTCGCCGCAGATAGAGAGGGGCGCCTTTCAGCCCCGCAGCTTGCGAAGTCGGCCGCGCGTACGAGCCGTCTCCGCCGATCAGCGCCCCTCTCCGGCGTGCGCGCGGGACGAGACGTAGCCAGGGCAGTTTGTGCATTCAAGTAGGATACATTTGACACGCGGATAACGAAACCACGCGCGGGCGGGTCTTGCGCCAAACTCACGCCACCCTGTCGCCAAAATCACCGGCGGCGCCCATCGGCAGGAGGCGAAAACGCGCGTCGACCGCCTTTTTGGGACGGCGACTGTGACTAGGAATTCGCCCACGGCATTGTGAATTCCGACTGTGGGCATAATTGCAAATTGGGCAGAGCAGTTTCTACTTCGGGGCGATATCGCCTCTTGGCAAGCAATGCGTCGAACTGGCTTTACCTGCCCAAGGAGCTGCGCCGCCGGAAGCCACTGCACAGCAGCTCACCTCCGCCTTGATGCGCGAAATCTATCTGACGTCGCGCTATGGACGGCGGGCATCTCGGTCGGCATCCGGGTCTGTGCGGCGCTGTTGTCGTTCGCGGACGTGACATCCATCGATCCGTAAAGCGCGAGCGCGGTCTTCGGCGGCTAGGTGGATGCAACCTGCGGGCGGTACTTGGCCAGCAAGGCGCGCCAGTCCGGGTAGATGGCGCCGACGGCGGCGACGATGGCGGGAGGTTTAATGTCCTCGGGTGTCGCCAGCACGTGGGCTAGCCACGCCGGCGCGGTCCGCGCCGTCAGATGCGAAATGCCGACAGACAGCAGAAGGCCGGCGATGATCGGACCCATCCAGGCCGCCACGTACAGTGATGCCAGCAGGCAAACGATGGTGAGTGCCGCGCCCGACTACGAGATGGCCGGCGTGAAAGCGCAGCAGCAGCGACAGCGCGGGCGCATCGCCGTCTCGACGTTGCGCCGACCAGCCGGAATCCCTGCCGAGCAGGATTTCGATGATCGCCCGGGTCTGCGTAAGCATGAAGATCGGCGCAATCAGGATGGACAGCAGCATCTCGACGATCGCGCCGGACAGCAATCGGACCACGCCCGGTCGTGGCGGATCGGCGGGCGGATGCAGCAGGGCCGCGGCGATGCCCAGCACCTTCGGCAGCAGCAGCACGGCGAGTGTGACGAAGAAGAGATAGAACGCCTTGTCGGGATCGATCACCGGCCAGACCGGGAACAGGGTCTTGGTGTCCGGGAAATACACGGGCAGCGTGTAGGCGCTCTCCAACGAGAGTACCACGCCGACCAGCAGGGACAGGGCCCACAGCGCCGAGGAAAAATACGCGTAGGCTCCCATGGCAAGGTGCATGCGGCTGACCCACGGCATGCCGCGCGTGCCGACGATGCGCAAATGCTGGACGTTGCCTTGCGCCCAGCGGCGATCGCGCACGGCAACGTCGATCAGCGTCGGCGGACCGCCCTCGTAGGAGCCGTGCAGATCCGGCAGCATCCGCACCGCCCATCCTGCCCGCCGCAGGAAGGCGGCCTCCACGAAATCGTGGCTCAGCACGTGGCCACCCAGCGGCGCGCGGCCGGGCAGGGTCGGCAACCCGGCAGCGCCCGCGAAGGCGCGCGTCCGCACGATGGCGTTGTGGCCCCAGTAGTTACCGCTCGCCTGATACCAAGCCGCAAATCCTGACGAAACCACGGGCCCGTAGAGGGCGACCGCGAACTGCTGCAGGCGGGCAAACAATGTGTCGGCGCCGACCAGACGCGGCACGGTTTGAATGAGCCCGGTCTTGGGACTGGCCGCCATCAGCGCCTGCAGGTGTACGAGCAGACGACCCGACATGATGCTGTCGGCATCGAGGATGACGAAGCTTTCGTATGCGCCGCCGAACCGCTGCACCCAATCGGCGATGTTGCCGGCCTTCTTGCCGACATTGAGGGCGCGCGAGCGGTAGTACACGGAAGACTCACCCCTCAGGCGCCGGCGCAGGAAGCGCACTGCGCGCAGCTCGCGTGCCTTGATGTCCCCGGCGCGGCTGTCGCTCAACACGAAGATGTCGAACCGTTTTTCGGCGCCCAGCGCGATCAGGTCCCTGGCGACGCTTTCGATGGTTGCGGCGATGCGGGCTGTGTCTTCCTGGTAGACCGGAAACAGCAGCGCCGTGCGCGCGTCAGGCGCCGGCGGCACAATGTCCCCGGCCTTGCGTGACCACAGCATGGCGACGAAGCCGAGCACGGCACTGCTGGTGCCCAGCGCGATCCAGCCGAAGCACAGTGTGCAGAGCACGAGGAAAGCTGCCTGCAGCGTGGTGAGCTGGACGACCGACAAGACCTCATACAGCAGCTGCGCGAAGGCGGCGACGGCTATACCCGTAAGCAGCAGCAGCGCCGCCCGCGGCCACGTCATACGGTCCCGCGTCCAGGTGCCCCCACGGCCGAGCCCGAGCGGCTGGGTCGGCATGTCCAGCGGGCTCTCGGCGGGCAGCAGCGCGTGCTGGTTGACGGGCGTGGCGCGGTTGGCGGCCGGCGCCTCGCCCGCGTTGCTCACTTGGTCCATCGCGACAACCACACTTCCGAGACGAGCGCATCCCGGCGTCTTAGCTCGAGCCTCAACTCGACGACATCGGCATCGTCGGGCGTCAGTATGAAATCGACGCGCACTCCCCGCGTGCTCGGATTGCGCACAACGACCGGCTCGCTGACCTTGCCCGCGGTCGCGCTGAGCGCCGCTTTCGGCAGGTCCGCGTTGGCGAGATCGGGGCCCACGAAGTCGACGGCATAGCGGATGGCGCCTGCCTTGCGTTCGGCGCCGGTTGCGGCCCCCGACAGTGTACTGCGCACCGTCGACACCTGGGAGCGCGGCGCGTCGTCCGGCCACAGGATGCGATAGGCGAAGGTATAGGGCTGATCCTTGGTGTAGATCTCGAGCGGATTCCAGTAGGCGACGATGTTGTCGTGGATCTCCTCTTCGCTCGGGATCTCGACGAGGCGGACCGTACCGTTGCCCCAGGACCCGACCGGCTCGATCCAGGCGCTCGGGCGACGCTCGTAGTTGGCTTCCAGATCCTCGTAGTCTGAGAAGCGGCGCGCCCGCTGGATCAGGCCGAACCCGGTCAGCCCATTGACCGTGAAGGCGCTCACCTGCAGGCGCCTCGGGTTAGACAGCGGTCGCCAGATGCGCTCGCCGCGCGTGGCAATGGCTAGGCCGTCGCTGTCGTGCACTGCGCGTCGGAAGTCGCCGATACGCGACCGGTCGGCCCCGGAAAACAAGAACATGCTGGTGAGCGGGGCCAGGCCCACGTGCACCAGGTCGCGGCGGGGGTAGAGCTTGGCGGAAACGTCGACCGTGGTCGGCGCGCCTCCGGCAATACGTAACGTATAGATGCCGGTGGCCGAGGGGCTGTCGAGCAGGGCATGGACCACGAGCTGGCGCGAGGCCCTCGCGGGCTGCTCGACCCAGAAGGTGCTGAAGAAGGGAAACTCCTCTCCCCGCGGCTGCGCGACGTCGACAGCGAGGCCGCGCGCGGAGAGGCCGTAGACCTGGCCGCGCGATACGCCGCGGAAATAGCTGGCACCCTGGAAGACGAGGATCTCATCGAAGACGTTCGGGCGATTGATCGGGCCGTTGATACGGAAGCCGGAGAAAGGGATCGGGCCAGTATCGGTCTTGGGTTGACTGACCAGGCGTCCGAACTCGAACAGCGAGTTGTCGGGTTGCAGTGGCCGCGCGACGCCGTTCTCAACCAGGTTGATGGTGACGGGATATTTGTACAGCCATCCGGTCGGCAGCAGGTGCAGCTCGAAGTTGCGACGCTCGCCGCGCCAGATAGCGCGCTGCTGACGGAAGCGGATGTCGCGGTATTGGTCGTAGCCGATGTTGGCCCACGGCTCCGGGACGTTCTCCTCCGGCGCCACGAACGGCTTCTTCGCCAGCTCGCTCGCCAGCTTCTCGAGGGCTTCGGCCGAGAACGGAACGGCGCCCGCCGATTGCGCGACGGCCGACACGGTGGGCACCGAGAGGAGCGCCATCACGCAGAAGCAAGTCAGGAGAGTTGTTCGCAAGTGCAGCATCCAGCATCCCGGCCGTAACAAACGCCCGGCAGGTGGACTTGTTCCCGACCGATCCGATCTGTGTCGCGACGGTTTGGACGTCGCCAGATGAACCGTGGTTGAACACTTGCTGCGCGCGACACTTCGCGCGGAAGATTGGATGCGCGGACAGAGCAGATCGCTGGCGCGCCTTCAGTCGAGATCGCCCATCACCGCCTGGCGGAAGCCGAACACGCGGCGGCTGCCGGCATACGGCACGAGGTTGACTTCGCGCGTCTGGCCGGGCTCGAAGCGCACGGCGGTGCCGGCGGCGATGTCGAGGCGGTGCCCACGCGCCTTGACGCGATCGAACTGCAGGGCGGGATTGGTCTCGGCGAAGTGGTAGTGCGAGCCGACCTGGATCGGCCGGTCGCCGGTGTTGGCAACCGTCACCGTGATGGCCGGGCGGCCGGCGTTGAGTTCGATGTCGCCTGCCGCAGTTATGACTTCGCCGGGGACCATGCGTGATCTCCTCAGATGACTGCGAGGGCAACGCCGCAGGCGGCGACCACGCCTCCGGCCGCGCGCACCAGCAGGCCGCCGCCCTCACGCGCCGACAGGAATGCGATGCCGAGGCCCGCCGCATGCAGCAGCACGGTGGCCAGCGCGAAGCCCGCCGAAAAGGAGATCGCTGCCGCCGCCGCTGGCAGCTCGGCACCGTGCGCGTAGCCGTGCAGCACGGCAAACACGCCAACTAGCAGCACGCCAACCACAACCGGAACGCGCGCGGCCGTCAGCACGAGCAGGCCCAGCACGATGACCGAGGCCAGGATGCCGGGCTCTACCATCGGTAGAGGCACCCCCATCATGCCAAGCGCGCCGCCCACCAGCATCACGCTGACGAAGGCGACCGGCCATGCCCACACCGCCCGGCCACCATTGACGCCGGCCCACAATCCGACCGCCACCATGGCCAGCACGTGGTCGGCTCCGGTCAGGGGATGCAGGAAGCCCGAGGAGAATGACGTCGCGTGTTCGACGCCGGTGTGAGCCAGGGCCGGCGCGGCGGCGGCCGCAGCCAGAAGCAGGGCCGTGGCGGCGGCAGTGACGTTGCGGATCGGGGTCATGAGCTTGCTGGGTCCCTCTTGCCAATTCTGATCTGTCTTCTACCTGATCGGCCTATCTGATGGGCTTGTGCACCGTCACCAGCTTGACGCCGTCCGGGAAGGTGGCTTCCACCTGCACATCGTGGATCATCTCGGCGATGCCGTCCATGACCTGATCGCGGGTGACGACATGGGCGCCAGCCTCCATCAGGTCGGCGACGCCACGGCCGTCACGCGCACCCTCCACCACGAAGTCGGAGATCAGCGCCACCGCCTCGGGATGATTGAGCTTGACGCCGCGCTCCAGGCGCCGCCGCGCCACCATGGCCGCCATGGAGATCAGTAGCTTGTCCTTCTCGCGCCCCGTCAGGTTCATGTGCGCCCCCTCGACATGGTGTCTCTCCCGCCTTGCCTCTTGCTCAGCATCGCCATACGCGCGGCAGTGGTCGACCGGCAAGGAATTCCAGCAGCGGACCGAGATCGCCTTGCAGCGTGCGGCCGTCGGCTGCGTAGGCGCGCGCAACCAGCAGGCCGTTCCAGCTGCTCAACCCCATCGTACTCCGCGCTCCTTCCAATAGCGCACGCGCCGGCTCCAGGCGAGCCGCGGCATCGCCTGCCGAATACAGCACCAGGGCCATGGCCCGGGCGCCATCGAGGGCAGCCGGGCGATCGAGCGTGCGGGCGATGGCACCGTCGAGCTGCAGGCTGTCGGCGAATATGAGCCGGCCGTCGCGACGCAAGCGCCAGTCGTCCCGGCACAAGCCGCGGTGCACGTCCTCACCCATGGCGGCGCGGCCGAAGATCAACGTCTCGACCGCGAGCAAGCGGGCTTCGCCGGCGAGATCGACCTCGGTGCGGCGATCGAAGCGCGCCGCATCGAACAGGATGGTCGGCTGCGGCAGCCATGCGAGATGTGCACGGTCCTTCAGATCGAGGTTGACGCGAAGCACCGCTTCTCCGTCGCGGGCCCGGTAGATCTTCTCCGCCGCAGCCGAGGTAACTGTCAGCGCCGCGCCCTCGCCGAGTGTCACGCCGATATCGAGCTTGTCGCCGCCGGTGAGGCCGCCGGCCGTATTGACCAGCACGGCCTCGGGACACTCTTGCGCCTCCGGCTTGGGAAAGCGCGCGCGCAACACGCCGACCTGATGCAAGACCTGCAGCGCGCTGCTTGCGTCCCGCCGCCGGAATTCCAGACGCAGCGACCCTTCCGAACGTGGCAGCCAGGAGCGCGCCTGCAGCATCCGGTACCTATCCGTACATACGACCGTCAGACGGTAAGGTAGCGGCGAACGTCGCTTTCCACCATGGTCGATCCGGAGCCCGCCAGCACCACTTCGCCACGCTCCATGACGGCATAGGTGTCGGCCAGGGCGCGGGCGAAATCGAAATACTGCTCGACCAGCACGATGGCCATCTTGCCCTGATCGCGCAGGTAGGAGATGGCCCGGCCGATATCCTTGATGATGGACGGCTGGATGCCCTCGGTCGGCTCGTCCAGCACGATCAGCTTGGGCTGGGTCACCAGGGCGCGGGCGATGGCGAGCTGCTGCTGCTGCCCACCCGACAAATCACCTCCGCGCCGGCCCAGCATGGATTTGAGGATCGGAAACAGCTCGAACAGCTCGCCCCCTATTCTGCGCTCTTCACGTGGCAGGCGGGCAAACCCCGTCTCCAGGTTCTCCTGCACGGTCAGCAGGGGGAAGATCTCGCGGCCTTGGGGAACGTAGGCGATGCCGCGCCGGGCGCGCTCGTAGGCCTTGAGCCGCGTGATGTCCTGACCGTCGAGCAGGATCTTGCCGGAGCTGACCGGCTGATGCCCGACGATTGCCCGCAGCAGCGAGCTCTTGCCCACCCCATTGCGGCCGAGCACGCAGGTGATCTTGCCAGGCTCGGCGGTGACCGAGACGTGCCGCAGCGCCTGCGCCGCGCCGTAGTACAGATCGATGCTCTCAACCGTCAGCACGTTCTAACCCCTTGGCTGTCATCCCGGCCGGAGTGCGCCAGCATGTAGAGCCGGGACCCAGAGCCGAGTATCGAGCGCACATCTCTGCCTTCCTGGATCCCGGATATTCGCTTCGCGAATTCCGGGATGACAATTTGGTGAGGGGGAAACTCTTCCCTCAGTTCGGGAGAGCCCCCTCGCCCCTCCCTCGGCCACGCCCCCCGATAAGGTGTGGTTCGCTGACGAATACTTGTTCCTGCAGTTGGCTCTATCGGCCCAGATATACCTCCACGACGCGCTCGTTGGCGCTGACCTCGTCGATTGATCCTTCGGCCAGCACCGAGCCTTCGTGCAGCACGGTGACCTTCACGCCGAGCCGCCGCACGAACTCCATGTCGTGCTCGACCACCACCACCGAATGGTCTTTGGCGATTTCCTTGAGCAGGTCGGCCGTTGTCATGGACTCGGCATCCGTCATGCCGGCCACCGGCTCGTCGACCAGCAGCAGCTTGGGGTCCTGCGCGATCAGCATGCCGATCTCGAGCCACTGCTTCTGGCCGTGCGACAGCGATCCGGCCAGCCGATGCCGATGCCCGCCAAGCCCGATCGTGCCGAGGATCTTGCCGACCCGCTCGCCATCCTTGGCGGCTGCGTCCCACATCAGGTTGCGCAACACGCTGCGGTCGCTTTTCAGCGACAGCAGCACGTTGTCCTCGACCGTATGGTTCTCGAACACGGTCGGCTTCTGGAACTTACGACCGATGCCGAGCTGTGCGATGGACGACTCGTCCTTGGTGGTGAGGTCGATCGCGCCCCGGTCGAACAGCACGTCTCCCGCATCTGGCCTGGTCTTGCCGGTGATGATATCCATCATGGTCGTCTTGCCGGCGCCGTTCGGGCCGATGATGGCCCGCATCTCGCCGGGCGCCAGCTCCAGCGACAGGTTGTTGATGGCGCGGAAGCCGTCGAACGTCACGCTGACGCCGTTGAGATAAAGCAGGCTTTGGGTGACCTGCGGAGACTGGGTGACGGTGGCGGCGTTCATGGGCTCCTCACTCGGCCGGCTGTGCCGCGCGTCCAGCGGCAGGTGCGCCGTCGGCCTCGCCGCGAGACATGCGCTGCGGCAGGAGGCCCATGATGCCCTTCGGCAGGAATATGGTCACAAAAACGAACAGAGCGCCAAGAGCGAACAGCCAGTAGGGGGCAAGGAAGCCGGTGGTTAGGGTCGATTTGGCGTAGTTGACGAGCACGGCGCCGAGTGCCGCTCCGATCAGGGTTCCACGACCGCCCACCGCCACCCAGATCACCATCTCGATGGAGTTGGCAGGAGTGAACTCGCTCGGATTGATGATGCCGACCTGCGGGACATACAGCGCGCCGGCAAGGCCTGCCATGCATGCCGACAGCGTGAACACGAAGGTCTTGTAGTTCTCCACTCGGTAGCCGATGAAGCGCGTGCGGCTTTCCGCGTCGCGGATGGCAATCAGCACCTTGCCGGCCTTCGACTGCACCACGGCGCGGGCGATCAGATAGCCCAATGCGAGCGCTAGCGCCGAGAGCACAAACAGCACCACGCGCGTCTGCTGCGCCTGCACGTTGAAGCCCAGGATGTCCTTGAAGTCGGTCAACCCGTTGTTGCCGCCGAAGCCGAAGTTGTTGCGGAAGAAGCCCAGCATCAGCGCATAGGTCAGGGCCTGCGTGATGATCGACAGATAGACGCCGGTGACGCGGCTGCGGAACGCGAACCAGCCGAACACGAAGGCCAGCAGGCCCGGCACCAGCAACACCATCAGCATGGCGTAGGGAAACAAGTCGAAGCCGTACCAGAACCAGGGCAGCTCCTTCCAGTTCAGGAACACCATGAAGTCGGGCAGGATCGGGTGGGCATAGACGCCGCGCGTGCCGATCTGGCGCATCAGGTACATGCCCATGGCATAGCCGCCGAGCGCGAAGAACGCTCCGTGCCCGAGCGAGAGGATGCCGCAGTAGCCCCACACAAGGTCGAGCGACAGCGCCAGCAGGGCGTAGCAGAGATACTTGCCCCATAACGCCACCATCGAGGTCGGCACGTAGAAGGGCGAGGAGGGCGGCAGAGCCAGATTGAGGATCGGAACGAGGACTGCGGCAACAGCCAGAATGGCGAGAAAGATCCAGCCGCGCCCGTCCGGGGCCTCCAGCAGACGACGCGCGATCATGCTTCCACCGCCCGGCCCTTCAGCGCGAACAGGCCGCGCGGGCGCTTCTGAATGAACAGGATGACCAGCACCAGCAGCAGGATTTTGCCGAGCACGGCGCCGGCGTAGGGCTCGAGGAACTTGTTGGCCACGCCCAGCGACAGCGCGCCGACCAGCGTCCCCCACAAGTTGCCGACGCCGCCAAACACCACCACCAGGAAGCTGTCGATGATGTAGCTCTGGCCGAGGTTGGGCGAGACGTTGTCGATCTGCGACAGGGCCACCCCGGCCAGTCCGGCGATGCCCGAGCCCAGCGCGAAGGTCAGCGCGTCGATGCGGCCGGTGTTGATGGCCATGGCGGCTGCCATGCGCCGGTTCTGGGTGACGGCACGCATTTGCAGGCCGAGCGCAGTATAGCGCAGGGCCGCCAGCAGCGCGGCGAATATCAGACCGGCGAACACGATGATCCACAGCCGGTTCCAGGTGATGGTGAGCCCGCCGAGCTGGAAGGCGCCCGACATGAAGTTGGGGGCGCCTACCTCGCGGTTGGTCGGGCCGAACGCCGTGCGCACGGCTTGCTGCAGGATCAGGCTGATGCCCCAGGTGGCGAGCAGCGTCTCCAGCGGCCGGCCATACAGGAACTGGATGACGCCGCGCTCGATGGCCATGCCGACCAGCGCGGCCACCAGGAAGGCCAGCGGAATGGCAATCGCCAGGGAATAGTCGAACAGGCCCGGCATGCTGGTGCGGATCACCTCCTGCACCACGAATGTGGTGTAGGCGCCGAGCATGACCATCTCGCCGTGCGCCATGTTGATGACGCCCATCACGCCGAAGGTGATGGCAAGGCCGATGGCCGCCAGCAGCAGCACCGAGCCAAGCGACAGCCCGTACCAGAAGTTCTGCGCCACGTTCCAGGCCGCCAGCCGATTGTCGATGTAGGTGATGGCCTCGGCAGCAATCTTCTGCACGCCCTCCGTTTGGTTGCCGGGCAGGCCGGCCAGCAGCCCGCGCGAGTCCTGGTCGCCGCGATCGCGGATGACGACGATGGCGGCGACCTTGTCGGCTTCCCGGGCATCGGCCTTGAGTAGAATGATGGCCGCGCGCGCCTCCTGCAGGGCCCGCTTCACGCGTGCGTCCGTTTCCCTCCCGATCGCTGTGTCGAGCGTAGGCAGCAGGACCGCATCCTTCGACTTAAACACCGCCTGGGCGGCCTCGAAGCGTTTGCCGGCATCGGGCGAGAGCAGCGTCAGGCCGCCGAGGGCCGCCTCGATGGAGCGGCGCAGGCGATTGTTGACGCGCACCGCCTTGAGGTTGGCCGGAGCGCCGCTGGCGGCTTTGCCGGTCAACGCGTCGAGCACGGTGCCCGATCGCTCGCGGATGAAGACGCGTTTGTCATCGCCGCTGAACAGCAGCCGCCCGTCCAGCAGCGCCTCGATGAGCTGCGCCGCCAGCGGATTGCCGCTGGTCGCCACGGCGGCAATGCCGGCGTCGGTGTCGGAATAAGAATCGGTCGTGAACTTGGCCAGTGCTTCCTCGTAGCTCTGGGCGCATGCGGGCGCGCCGGCCACGAACAAAAGGATCAAGGCGCACAGCAAAGCCGTGAGGCGCTCGTGCCAACGAGCCATGTTGATCCTATCCCCGGTCAGTCTTGGTAGTGCGTGGAGGGCGGCAGCCGAGCCGCCGCCCTCGGTCATGTGTTGTGCTGTTGCCGCTAGCCTAGCTGCCGCACTTGTTGGTCTTGGTGTTGAAGTTGCCGCACTTCTTGCCGACCCAATCGCCGACCAGGTCCTTGGAGCCTTCCAGCTCCTTCGACCACGCGTCGCCGGCCACCAGGCCGTCCGTCTTCCACACCACGTCGAACTGGCCGTCGGCTTTGATCTCGCCGATGTACACCGGCTTGGTGATGTGGTGGTTGACCAGCATCTCGCTGGTGCCGCCGGTCAGGTTCGGCGCCTTGGTGCCGGGCAGCGCGTCGATCACCTTGTCAGGATCGGTCGACTTCACCTTCTCGACCGCCTTCACCCACATGTCGAAGCCGATGACGTGTGCTTCCATCGGGTCGTTGGTGACGCGCTTGTCGTTCTTGGTGAAGGTCTTCCACTTGGCGATGAACTCCTTGTTGATCGGTGTGTCGATCGACTGGAAGTAGTTCCACGCCGCCAAATGGCCGAGCAGAGGCTTGGTGTCGATGCCCGCCAGCTCTTCCTCGCCGACCGAGAACGCCACCACCGGGATGTCCTTGGCAGCGATGCCCTGGTTGCCGAGCTCCTTGTAGAACGGCACGTTGGCGTCGCCGTTGATGGTCGACACCACCGCCGTCTTCTTGCCGGCCGAACCGAACTTCTTGATGTCGGCCACGATCGTCTGCCAGTCGGAGTGTCCGAACGGCGTGTAGTTGATCATGATGTCCTCAGGCTTCACACCCTTGGACTTCAGGTAGGCTTCGAGGATCTTGTTGGTCGTGCGCGGATAGACATAGTCCGTACCCGCCAGCACCCAGCGCTCGACCTTCTCTTCCTTGGCGAGATAATCGACCGCGGGGATGGCCTGCTGGTTCGGCGCCGCGCCTGTGTAGAACACGTTGCGCTCGCTCTCCTCGCCCTCGTACTGCACGGGGTAGAACAGGATGCTATTGAGCTCCTTGAACACCGGCAGCACGGATTTGCGCGACACCGACGTCCAGCAGCCGAACACCGCCGCGACCTTTTCCTTGGAGATCAGCTCGCGCGCCTTCTCTGCGAACAGCGGCCAGTTGGAGGCCGGATCGACGACGACGGCTTCCAGCTTCTTGCCGAGCAGACCGCCCTTCTTGTTCTGCTCTTCGATCAGCATCAGCATGACGTCCTTCAGGGTCGTCTCGCTGATGGCCATGGTGCCGGAGAGAGAATGCAGGATTCCGACCTTGATCGTGTCTTGCGCCCGGGCCTGGCTGGCCGGTGACACATACGCGCACGCGGCCAACAGCGCCGCCGCTGCGGTTCGCAGGATCGTCCGAGTCATAGATAAACACACCTCTGTTAGAGTGCCTGAGGGCGTTAACAGAAGCCCCCGAGGTGGTTAAAGAGCAATCGCCGTGCCACGCCCGCTGTGACAGGATAAGAGGTTGCAACCAAAAGGCTTTATTTGTCCGCCAGCCGACGACCTGCACGCCGCGATCAGTAAACTGCCCAAATATCAAGCAGTATGCCCATTGCCCTATCTTTGGGCATTACGTAGTCGACGTGGGGACTGACTAATGGGTCGTCCCTTACCCGAGAGCGTCATTGTCCAAGAGGGAGACCCCGATTTTGAAGGGGCACCGACCGCGATGAGATTGCGGCTCACCTACGAAGGCAAGTTGCTAGGCGCGACCCTGAGTGAGATCTTCGTCTATTCCATCCGCGCCGGCACTGGGGCAGCGCGTGGCTCCCGAACTAACCTTCGATGAGTTGCCGGATCTTTTCCCCGAGGGCATCGAGCGCAAAGGGCTTGGTCATCAACTCCATGCCAGGCCCCAGAAATCCGTTACGCAGAGCGGCCTTCTCCGCATACCCAGTTATAAACAGCACTCGTAGGTCAGGACGCAGTTGCCGGGCTATGTCAGCCAACTGCCTTCCGCTAGTGCGCGGTAGCCCCACATCCGTTACGAGCAGATCAATTTGCTGATTGGATTGAAGGTGCGGGATGGCCGCACGCGCGTCAGCTGCTTCAATGTAGCGGTAGCCGAGTTCCTTGAGGACTTGGGTTACGAGGAGCCGAACGGTTTCGTCGTCCTCAACGAGAAGGACCATCTCGCCTCGGCCTTGCGGTGCTGCGGCCTTGGGTTGTTCCTTATCGATCGATTCATCCCGTTGCGCGCGCGGCAGGTACATTCTGATTGTCGTCCCCTTCCCTGCCGCGCTTTCAATCCGAACGTGTCCTCCCGACTGCTTGACGAAACCATAGATCATGGAGAGCCCAAGGCCGGTGCCTTGACCAATGGGTTTGGTTGTGAAAAAGGGATCGAAAGCTTTCGCAAGGACATCGGGGGCCATGCCCACTCCGGTGTCAGTGACGGAAACCATCACATAGTCGCCCGCCACGGCATCTTCGTTGATGAGCGCGTAGGTCTGATCGATCTTCGTATTCGACGTTTCGATTGCCAGTGTTCCCCCATCCGGCATCGCATCGCGGGCATTGATCGCAAGGTTAAGCAGCGCATTCTCGAGTTGATTGGCGTCTGTAAAGGCCGGCCACAGATCGGGCGCCAATACA
Organism: uncultured Alphaproteobacteria bacterium; assembly: GCA_963840445.1. Taxonomy (GTDB): domain Bacteria; phylum Pseudomonadota; class Alphaproteobacteria; order Rhizobiales; family Hyphomicrobiaceae; genus AWTP1-13. The sequence continues at coordinate 145,358 of CAWIZC010000022.1, forward strand.
GTCTTGAGCGAGATGCTTTCGCCGACGGCGCGTTGGAGCATGTCCATGAGGCTGCCTACCAGCGCGTTCACATCCTTCGGAGCAATGTCGAGGGATTGCCGGCGGGAAAAAGCAAGTAAGCTGTGAGTTAGAGTAGCTGCGCGTTCAGCCGAGGACGTTGCGGCGTCGATGAAGCGGACCACATCATCGGTGCGTCCCGCCTTAAATCGCCGCCGTATCAGATCCAAGGAAGCCGTGATGCCGGTGAGCATGTTGTTGAAGTCGTGCGCAATACCGCCGGTCAACTGCCCTATCGCCTCCATCTTTTGGCTCTGCCTCAGCTGCTCCTCCGCGCGCGCAAGGTTTTCTTCTCTATCCAACTGTTCGGTGATGTCCCGGGCGATGCAATAGAGAAAACCTTCTTGAGGAACCGCCGTCCAAGCCAACCAACGGTACTGGCCCGATCGCGTACGCAAACGGCTGCGGAAGCTCTTGATGGTCCCTGACCGGACGATGTCATCGATTTGCGAGGCCACGCTGCCGGCGTCGTCAGGGTGCTCCAGCCATTGAGAGTTTCGCCCGACGATCTCATCTTCGTTCCAACCGAGGGCATGCGTCCAGGCGGGATTGATGTTGAGCCAAACGCCCTGTCTGTCGGCTATGCCAAGCAGGTCACGGGAGAGCTGCCATATGCCGTCACGTTCCTGCGTCTGCTCGCGGACGCGCGTTTCCAGTGTCTCGTTCAAATCACGCAGCTGCTGTTCGGTGCGCTTTGAGTGCGTTATATCGTAGATCACTCCGCTGAAACGAGAGCCCGCGATCTCCGCATCGTGCAAGTATTCGCCTCTTCGGGCCAGCCAGCGAACTTCGCCATTGTCCGGACGGGTGATGCGGAACTCCATGTGCTCCGCTTGCGATGCCCCCTTTGCACCTATGAAAGGCCTGTCTTCAGGGTAGACCACAGAGTTGATCGTCCGCAGCGGCAAACTTGCAGCTGGCTGGAGCCCAAGCAGACGACAAAACTGCGTGGAAACGGTTGCAGTTGCGAAGCCGTCGATGTGCTCGAACGTGCCAATCCCACCGGCGGATTGCGCAATCCGCAGCTGTTCTTCGACCCGTTTCTGATCGGTAATATCCACCAACACGCCCGTGAAGATAGCCGGCCTTTCATTCTCGTCGTTTGTGCAATGCCCGCGCGCATGCACCCAACGCACAGCTCCGCTGGCTAGCAGGATGCGGTACTCCTTGGAAAAGACGTCAGCTCCTTGCAGCACCCCGTCGACCGCTAACCGCACGCGCGTTTTATCGTCGGGATGAACGATGGAGAAAAACTTGGCGGCGCTGACACCTTCCGCCGCGTCCTCGGGATTGAGTCCATAGAGACCGGCAAAGCGTGCATCGCCCAGTATGCGGCCGTCGCGGATATGCCATTCCCAAGCTGCCGCTCCGCCGGAGAGCGACACTGTCGCACGCAGCCGTTCCGATACCTCCTCGCGTTGCTTGCGCCGGGTTTCGACGACGACTTCCGGGCGGTGAACCGTCGCTGTGTTTTCATGCGTCGAAAGGAAGAAAGCTGTTTTGCCATCGGCGCCAGGGATCGGGGAAACGAAAACCCTGTTCTGAAATACAGTGCCGTCCTTGCGATGACTGAGCGTCTCCAGCTCGATTTGCCGAGCATCGACCATCGCCTGCTCGATCTCGGCAACGGCCATGCCGTCACTGCCCGGACCATAGAGAGTGCGCCAGCTCGCACCGACCAGGTCATCAAGCTCGTAGCCAAAGACGCGGGTGAAAGCGGCATTGAGAAAAATGAAACGATTGTCGGGCAGTCGCGAATCCGTGACCGCCATGGGAATTCCAGACCGCTCCATTGACGCAAACACAGGTCCGGCAAGCTGTCGAAGCTCTTGAAGAGACGCCGCGGCGTCAACGTCCATACTTGTTTCAGCCGGCACGTAGCGGGAGATGAACTCGGCGACCAGGAGGCGCATGGAGGCGAGAGACGGCAAGTCCATGAGCATCGCGATGTAGCCGCGAATGTCCCGGTCGCGCACGGAGAAGTTGATATAGAGAAAAAGCGCTAGGCCATCTTCCCCTTGCTCCACGGCTGGCTCGAACAACTCCACGCCGCTGCCGCGCATCACCTTGGGCAACGACAGGTGTAGGGACTGGCGGAGCATATTCGCTATGGTACCGAGGCAGCCGTTGAGAATGACGTTGCCGGTCTCGGCGAGTGCCTCTTCTTCCATTTCTGCGGCGTCATGGGCGGATATATCCTTGTCCCCAATGACCGCGCGTATCAATTCGAGGCTGTTCGACTGGGGAAAGATCAGCAGCGCTCGTCCGGAAAACGGGCCTGTAAACGCCTGCTGAACGGCGACAAGGTCATCGTTTTCGCGCTCGCTGACCAGCGCCGCAGCCGCTTTGCGGGTAAGAATGTCGACCGAAGGCACCGACAGAAGAACCTGCCGTCCAACCATCTTGCGCAAGCTGGCGGCCGCCCGGCTTACACCGATGTTTGCCAGCTCGCTGACAGCATCACGCTCCAAGTCGCTCAGAGCGGGCGCTTCTGTCATTCCGCTTTCCTTGCCTTCAGTCGCAAAGCTGCGCTCTTGATGAAGCCTCGGAGGCCCTCTTGCGTCACTGGTTTCGATACAAACGTTGCCTCGAGCGCGCGTGCCGAGGCGATGATTTCCTCCTGCACGTTTGCGGTAATGACGGCGATCGGCATCGTTGGATGCAACGCGCGGATCTCGGCTGCGAGTTCCAATCCATTTCGGCCCGGCATGTTGTAGTCGATCAAAGCGATGTCGATCCGTTGTTGGCCAAGCACAGCCATAGCCTCGTCCGCGTTGGCTGCCTCGATCCTCTGCCAATCAGGTTCTAACGCGCCAATCGCCTTTCCGACTACGATCCTCGCCAATTTACTGTCGTCCACCACAAGCGCGGTCGTATTCATTGTATTGCTCCCATTGCGAGAAGGTCGAAGCGCTGGAGCGTCATCTTGTATTCAAACAGCGCTTTTGTGAGTGATGTAGCATCGTCCTGACGGTCCCGTGGCCGGCTTAGATCGGAACAATCAGGGACCTGTTCTTCACGTTCCAATTTGGCTTCATCTGCCCTCAGCTACGCTCAAGCTCGTGGCCAGACTTCAACGCGGGTACTAGCCACGTACTAACGAACTCATCAGTGGGATGCCCAGTCAGAGCTGCCTTGTAGACCAGCAAGATTTGAACCAACGCGGCGTGTAAGTGCGTCGTCTGCGACAGATCCAGCGCCCGTTTCGGCTCCTTTTGGATGATTTTGAGAAGAGGCTCTACGTCCTCGATCCCGCAATCGCCCCGAAGACTAACGACATCCCCGATCAATACCACACTCATGCGAGCAGCTCCGGGAGATCAAGAACGACGAGAACCCGTCCATCGCCAAGGAGCGCCGTGCCGAGCATCCCCGGCATGCCAGCGAGAAGACCCGACATTGGTCGGAGGAGGACGTCGATCCGCTCCGCAAAACCGCTGACCGCCACCCCAACAGATTGCCCCCCAACCGACGTAACAAGCACCTTGGCATCGTTTCCCTGCGGGGCCGTATTGGGCAGCTTCAGGAGATCGCACAAACGCACAAATGGGATCGTCCGATCGCGCAACACGAACGCCGAGCCGCTGCGGATCGCTGTTATGCGGCCTGTCGGAACGCGCACCGTTTCCTGGACAGCATCCATGGGCACGCCAAAGTGCTCCTCCCCGACCGCCACGGTCATCACCGTGGTCATGACCACGGCCTGCGGAAGCGCGATCCGAGCTACTGCCCCCCCCTCCGCCGCATTGTTGATCGTGATCCGTCCGCCCAGGGCTTCGATTGCTGTGCGCGCAACATCCATTCCCACGCCTCGGCCGGATATTTCGGTCACCGCGGAGGCGGTGGACAGTCCGGGAGAAAAAATGAGATCGATCGCCGCGACATCGTCCAGCGCATCAATCGTCTCGCTGCTCACCACACCTGCTGCTTTTGCAGCCTGGCGAATTCTAGCGACATCGATACCCCCGCCATCATCAACGACGCTAATCAGGATCTGGTCGCGGCGGCGCTCGGCTTCAAGCAGCACGCGCCCGTTCGGCGGTTTGCCGGACCGCCGACGCGTTTCGGGCATTTCAATGCCGTGGTCTACGGCATTGCGCAAAACGTGCAGCAAAGGGTCAAACACGCCATCCACGATAGCTTTGTCAGCTTCGACATCTTCGCCTTTCATTTCGAGGATGACATTCTTCCCAAGCTTGAGAGCGAGGTCTCTTATCAGCCGCGGAAAGCGACGAAACGTGCGGGCAAGGGGAACCATCCGAACGTTCATAAGCGCCCGGTGCATGTCGCCGACCAGGCGGTCCATCTCTGCTTGCCTGGTGGCCAGCTGCCGCGCCAGTTGCGGTGCCACGGCGCCCATCTGGGTCGCCAAGTGCGCAATGCCGTTCTTGGCAACGATCATCTCACCAACGAGATCGACGAGCGCGTCGATCTGGCCGGAGTCGACCCGCAAGGTCCGGGATGCGGCAGCATCCCCGGCGTCGATCGCCGCTGGTCGCGTCTCTTCGCTGCTGGTGGCGTCGACGATGACGGCCTGGTCACCGACCATGCCGAAGATTTCCCTGATGTCCCGCACGGGCGCGGTGCTCAGAGCGTAAATCAGCAAATTGCAGGAATAGGGGTCGAAACTCTCCGTCGCCCAGGGCCGAGACCCCTCGATCCTGAGGCCTATGAGTTCCGGGATGCATCGGACCCTGGCAAGAGGGTCGTCGCCATGGAAAAAGCAATCGGTGTTTGGAGCGTAGCGTATTGACGTGATCGCGCGACCACCTTGAATCGCCCGCATGACCTGCGCGTCACAGGCGAACATCGATGACACCCAATTCTTATCGATCGAGGGCACATCGGCGGTGGCACCCGAGCGCGAAAGCGACGTCAGGGTGTTGGTGAGACGTCGCGCCTCCGCTTCGGCGTCAATTGGTAAGCTACCGATGGCGGCGATCGATTTGACCCACCGATCGCAGGCTCCGATACACTCCAAAAGTGCGCCCATCACGGGACGGTTGTCGGCCAGTCGCGCCGCCCGCACGTCGTCGAGAAGTCCTTCTGCCGCGTGCAGAGCCTGCGCCATCGGGGCAAAATCAAAAAGGGCGACAGACCCTTTCAGGGTGTGAACCGCACGAAATGCGCTGTCCACCCGTGACGAGTTTGCAGGGTCGTCTTCCAGCGCCAGCAAGTCGTCAGACGCCTGTTGGACCAGCTCAGGAGCCTCGATGAGGAATTGCTCGAGCAGCTCGTCCATCACGACACCGGACGCTGGTAGACGATGGCGTCATCAAACCTGCGCACGGCGAACCGATCGGAAATCCGCGCCATGGATTCACTATGCCCCAGGCAGATGAAACCACCGGGATTCAGTGCTTCGAATAGATTATGAGAAGCGCTGAGGCGGGAAGCATCATCAAAGTAAATTAGGACGTTGCGGCAAAAAATTATGTCGAATTTGCCTTGTTCAAGTGTGGTGGCCGAATCGACGAGGTTCACCTGGGTAAATTTTACCGATTCGCGTAGATCCTTGATGAGCTGTCTGTTTCCATCGTCCGATGGACCGAAGTAGTTCTTCAGCAGATTGCCCGGGAGTCGCGATAACGCCCGTTCTCCGTAGAGGCCGATCGAAGCTGCAGCGAGCACCCGCGTATCGATATCCGAGCCAACAATCTCGACGTTATAGGCATCCACCAGCGGCCAATTCTCGAGAAGCCAGATGGCGATGGAATAGGGCTCTTCGCCCGTCGAACAGGGCACAGACCAGATCCTGATGAGATCTCCTGGTCCGCGCTTAAGAATGATCTCAGGTAGGAGCGCTGTGCTGAGACAGCGGAGCTGGTTGTCCTCGCGATAGTAGTACGTCTCATTGACGGTAAAGCTATTGATGAGCTGTTCCGCTTCGGCTCCGCCGGCGCGCACGACCGACATGTATGCGGCGAAAGACGGCGTTCCCACTTTCAACATTCGGTCGGCGAGCCTACGCTCGATATAAAAACGCTTGTTCTCCCCGTACGAGATTCCCGTGCGTCTATACAAGAATTCGCAGAAACGCTGCAGCTCGTCCGCAGTCAACGGCGACTTTGCCGATCCGTCGCTTGCGCCCAGATCGCTCATGCCGCCCATGCCAGCAGCTGCTTGGCAATGTAGCCCAGTGGCGCGACCACTTGCGCTCCACCTGCCCTGACGAGCTCGCCGGGCATCCCCCACACGACAGCCGTTTCCTCGGCCTCGGCAATCGTTCGCCCGCCTTGGGCGCTGAGCTGGGTCATGGCGGCGGCGCCGTCGTCGCCCATTCCCGTCATCAACACCCCGATCAGACGCGGGGCGCCAAGGTGGTGCATGGCAGTCGTCACGAGCCGATCTACGCTTGGATGCCAGCGATGTTCAGACGAAGCCGGCGCCGCCGTGACGACGGTGCTGCCTGCCCGCACCGTAACGATGATGTCGGCGTCTCCTTTCCCGACGTAAACGCACCCCGCCGTCAACGACATAGGTCGCGTCACTTCGGCGACATCCAATGCGCAAAGCTTGTCCAGCCGACGCGCGAGCGCACCCGTAAAAGACGACGGCATGTGCTGCGCGATCAATACCGGCCACGGGAAGTCTTTTGGCAGCGGGGCCAGCAGTGCATCCAGAGCCGGCGGACCACCCGTCGACGACCCCACAACCACAACCCCGTCCAAGGGACCGCGACCAGAGACGGGGCCGGCAAACCCCTTCATCGTCGGCGCGGGCTTATCGAGCCCGCCGGCCTTTAGCCGCAGCTTTACTCGTTCCGATAGCCGCAGCGTGGGGCGCAAGCGAGCCTTCGCAGCAGCTCGTACCTTCTCGATGAGGGGAGGCGCAAACTCATTCATCGCCAGCGAAATCGCACCTTCCGGCTTGGCGATGAAGTCGACTGCTCCCAGCTGCATGGCTTCCAGCGTGGTGTTGGCCCCGGCCTCAGTCAGCGATGAAACCATGATGACGGGGCACGGCCGCTCCACCATGATGCGGTCCAGACACGCTAGGCCGTCCATCTGGGGCATGTGGATGTCGAGCGTCACCACGTGTGGCTGGAAACTATGCAGCTTTTCGAGCGCCTCCACACCATCGCGAGCGATGGCGAGTTCAAAGTCGCCGAGTTCCGCAAACACGCCGCTGATCAAGCGACGCATCAACGCAAAATCATCGACGATGAGAAGCCTAATCACTTCGTCAGAGCGGGCTCGCCGCCTGCGTTGAACGCCTTCATGAGATCGCGCTCGGCCAAGTCAAGAATTGCCTTCGGGTTAACAATCAGGATCATGCGTCCATCACGCTCGACGGTGGCTATGCGATCGAAGACAGCGGCAGCATCAGTGCCGAACTCGGGAGCGGGCCTTAACTCCTCCGTGCTTATAGCCAATACTTCCGACACTTTGTCGACCACAAAGCCTGTCTGGAACCCATCGATCGTCACAATGACCACCCGTCGCGTCCGGCTGTCGCCGCCACCTGCAACAGCGAAACGCTGCCGTTGGTCTATCACCGGAACCATCTTGCCGCGCAGATTCATCACGCCCTCAACGAACGCGGGCGCCCGTGGGACGCGCGTCAAGTTGTCTGGGCGGCGCACCACTTCATCTACGGATTCAACGGGCATACCGTAGTGCTCGTCGCCTAGTTGAAAGACGATGAACTGCTCGTCCCGACCTTGAGCTTTGGTGTCGTCCATTTCATCGGCTCCGGATGCGGCACTGGCCAGAATTCGCGCGGTGGTCTCCGCGTCGAACAGCTTGCTGGAAGCGAGTACCGAAACGAGCCGCCCGCCCTCGAGCCTGCAAATCGCCTCCAGCCTCGCTTCGCCCCTACCGCGCGTTAAAACCGTCGGAACGGGATCCAAAGCGCTTTTCGGAACGCGAAGAATTTCCTTGATGCCATCGGAGAGCAGTCCCACCAGCCTCCCGCCCAGGGGGGTTACCACGATACGCGATCGCTTGGTGTCCGCTGGCAGGTGCGGTAGTCCAAGCAGCGCACTCAAAGAGACGATGGGCACCAGACTATTGCGCAGCTCGGCTACGCCTAGCATCGCATCGTCTGATTTTGGCAATTCCGCGATGTTGGCCGGCAGCACAGCAACCTCGTGCACCTCGCTGAGAGGCAGCGCGTATTCCTGCTTGCCCAGCGCGAAGCAGATCAAAGCCATTTCATCGAGAGCAGTGCCTACGGCGGCAGGTGTCTCAACCGAGACCGAGAAGTTCGCTGATGCCTGACGGCGGATCAGACTGCCAAAATCGCGCGCAAGCAACGCATCAGGATCAAGGGCGTGTCCCTGGGCGACATCACTTAAGGAAGCAACCTCATCCACGAAAAATCCAACAAGAGAGGCGCGCCTGATCACGACCACCCGCGACAACGATGTCGGGGCTCTTTTAGCTCGTTCGATCAGCTGTGCCAGCGACACAACTGGCAACACCGCGTTGCGCAAATTTGACAGGCCAAGAAGACTTGGCGGCCCATTCGGTACGCGGGTCATCGCCCGCGGCCGGATCACCTCAACCACCTCGCTGGCAGGCAACGCGACCGTCTCTCCGTCGACCTTCAAGGTCAGGTACTGTCTGCTCCTGAGTGGAATCTCGGGCATGCGTCTACGTCTTGGCGATCTGCAGCTCGTCAGCCAGGCCTGCTATTTCTTCGATCGCCGCGGCAAGGTCCTCGGCACCTCGAGCCTGCTCGTGAGCCGCGCTGGCCGCCTCCGCCGCAGCGCCACTGGTTTCCTCGGCCGCCGTGGCGATCTGCTGACTGCCCGTCACAACCTCCCGCACCGAACCAAGCACCGCTTCGGAGCCGGCCAGGATATCGGTCAGGCCCGACCGTACCGCGGTCATTTCCAGGTCAACCGTCGCCAATCCGTCGGTGATCGCCTGATTTCGGTGCGTCTCGGCTTGTGTTGCAATTGCGATCTGCTCTAGGTCGCGGCGGACCACGGATATCTGGTCCTGAATAGTCCGGACCACATCTTTGACTTTTTCGGCGTTGTCCGACGAATCCCGGGAAAGTTTGCGAATATCCGAAGACACCACGGCGAACCCGCGCCCGAATTCCCCAGCCCGGGCAGCTTCAATCGAACCGCTGACCGCCAGCATGTTGATCTGCACCGCAACTAGGGCGATGCCATCGACAATCTTCTCGATCTGTCGGCTCGCTGTCTCCAATGACACGATAAGGGCACTGATTTCACGTGTTTCGGAGAGAGCCGCGACGGCACCATTTGTCAGCTTCTGCACCGCCGCCTTGTTGTCGCCCAGCATTGTCGCAAGTGCGGTCGCTTTTTCGATCGACTGGGATGCGGCGCCGCGCGTCGAAATTGCCGCCTTCTCTATCTGCGACATGGCCGCAGTCGACTCCTGCGTGGCGGATGCCTGGGCTTGTGCGCCTCGGCCAATCTGTTCGACAGCCGACAGAATTTCCGTAGCGGCTCCAGAAAGCTCCTGGACGGTCGCAGACAACTCCTCAGCTGCCGATGCTACCTGTTCCGCGTTGATTGCATCGCCATTCTCGCTTTGAATACTCTCCGCCAGTTGTGCCAGCGCCTGGGCCGTTTTCTGGCTTTGCTCCAACGAGCTGCTCTGCTGTTGCACGGCCCGTTGCGCTTGCACGGTCGCAGAGGCCTGTTCCTCCGCAGCACTTGCGACCTGCTCGGCACCCTTCTGGGCTTCCGTGGCTCCGCTTTCCGCTTCGGCCACCGCGAGCAGGACGCCTTCCGCGTCAGTTGCTATGATTCTCATTTCGGCGCGAGCCGTGGTGAGACTTGCGATCACTACACGTCCGTTTTGTGCATCGGATTGCGCTCGTTCGGCTGCCGCCTTGATTCGCGCGGCTACGGCGCGGACTTCGGCAACGATCGAGGCTGCAAGGGATTGAACCTCGCGAGCGCTTTTTTCCGAAGCTTCGGCGAATGCGCGCACTTCGTCGGCCACGACGGCGAAACCTCGGCCATGGTCTCCGGCGCGCGCCGCCTCGATAGCGGCATTGAGGGCAAGCAAATTCGTCTGATCGGAGATATCACCGACTGCGCCTGTAATCTCGCCAATACTCCCGGCCTGCATTTCCAAATTCGCAACCAATTCCACGGAACGCAGTTGCCGGGCCGAGCCATCCTGGACCGATGTTGCCAAGGCCTCGATATGAGCGCTGACCTCGACGAGAAGCGTCTGCAGTCCCTCTGTTTTCCTGCGTGAGGCATCGGCCCGCTCGCGCGTTTGGGAAAAGATGCCCCCTAAATTCTTGACGGCAGCTTGTGATTCTTGCGACGCACCTGCGGCCTCCTCCGCAGCAGTTGCAATCTGGGCAAGGGCGCGGCCCAGTTCTTCCGCCGCGGAAGCGGCCTGCGCCACGCCAGCAGCCAACTCTTCAGTCGCGGCCCCGATCCGTTCGGCGGCTTTCTCCTGGCGGGCGCGCGTTCGGTTTTGCTCTCGATTCTTCGAAACCGAGCCTCTAGCAGGGGTCCCCGTTGTTCTCGGTTCAACCGCTGGAGCGCGGGCCGTCGTCGTGTGCGGCAGTTCAGATTTCTTAACTAGCGGCATCAGCTTCGGACCACCAACTCTTGCGTACCAACACATTGTTGTTCTAGAGTTTTCCGACATCACCCACAAGCATCCCATCCTCCGGCGCCGACTAGGCCATCGCGTTCCTACCGTCGTGGTTACCCAGGGGCGTCCGGCTCCGGCCGAGACCTTCCCGGCATGACTAGCTCCGGCGCATATGCATCCATTTGCCGAGGACCAGTGTGAGCGACGATAGCAACTCGATACAGGGACTGCGCGGCCTTCGCGTGTTTGTGGCCGAGGACGAAGGTCTCGTCCTGATGCTCCTTCAAGAGCTTTTAGAAGATCTAGGCTGTCGGGTCGTCGCCACAGCGACCAACCTAAGCGGAGCCTTGAGCCTGTCGGGCGCAGGTGATTTTGATATTGCCGTGCTGGACGTCCAGCTTGGGACCGAGGCCATAGATCCCGTGGTCGACGCTGTGCTCGCCCGCGGTGTGCCGCTGGTGCTGGCTACTGGTTATGACTCGGCTGTAATCGCGGAAAGGTTTCCGAGGGCCAAGATTTCTCAGGAAGCCTTATTCGCTAAAAACTTTGCGGGAAGTGTTGCTCGCCTCCGTCTAGGATCGTTTCCTAAATCGAAAATCCGCGCTCCCATCCCCTTAGCCTCTCCCCTTTGCAGGCTACCTTCGTACGTCTTCCCTTGCGGCGCGGCCTCGATGAGAACGAGGCGGCGGTTTATCTCTCGCTCTCGCCTTCGTTCGTTCGCCGGTTGGTGGCCGATAAGCTGATGCCGAGACCGCGCGTGGCGGGCGGGGAAGGGGAGGTGCTCTTCACCGCTGACGACGGCGATAGCTGGGCGGACTTCACGTAGCTTTCATCAAGCTGAGGCACGTCGACCGATTTAGGTTTGCCACGGCAAATGGCGTTACTTTGGCTGCACCGCGGCGCGCGCATTCCTTTTGAGGAGCAACCCTGGCAGCACTGAGTTTATCGAGTCCTGTCAGGCCGCAGAGCGGGGCGAGGCGCAGAGGGAACCGGAAGCCAAGCTGCGCGGCGCGTCCGGCACGTTCGACCGGCTCACGCACGAATATTTCGCGATGGCTTCGGCAACTTTTATGGCGGATAAAATCGAGGATGCCGGCTTGCCCGAGCGGTGTGTGACGCACGGGCTTCGCAAGGCGGCCACACGGCGTCTTGCCGAAGCCGGTTGCAGTGCCAATGAGATCGCGGCCATCACGGGCCACGCGACCCTGGTCGAAGTGTCGCGCTACACCAAAGCGGCGGAGCAAAAGCGCCTGGCCAAGGCGGCCATCCGGCGTTTGGAGCGCTCGCAAAGCATCACCGATTCCCAAACCTTCCCAAAGGGTTTGGGAACTATCGGAAATTTTCCAGGGGATTCAGGGAAGGTAGGGCGGGGCTGGTGGAGCCGAGGGGAATCGAACCCCTGACCTCTGCAGTGCGATTGCAGCGCTCTCCCATCTGAGCTACGGCCCCAAAGGTGGCGCCATTTATGTTGGGCGTTGACGCATTGTCAAGGAAACGGGGCTCGGCGGGGCCAGTGGAGCACGGTTGAACGCTCCATACCTCCCCTTGTCCCTGAGGGCGCGTGCCGTTACAGGTGAAACCGGATCGGCGATCTCGTAGAGGGACACCATGCTCGAGCTCCTCAACTTCATCAGCTCCTTGATCACGCTGTATATTTACATAGTGATCGCCAGCGCGGTGATGAGCTGGCTGATCGCCTTCAACGTGGTCAATCCCTACAACCAGTTCGTGCGCTCGATCTGGCAAGGGCTCAATGCTTTGACGGAGCCGGTTCTGCGCCCGATCCGCCGCATGATGCCAGATCTCGGCGGCATCGATATTTCACCGCTGGTCGTCATCATCATCTGCTGGTTCGTGCAGGGCGTGCTGCTGCCCGTGATCGCCAGATCCGTGGCGTGAGGGCGGGCCGCTCACGACCCTGGCGGACGGGACAAGGCGGGTTGCAGGTGTTTGTGCGCGTCACGCCCAGATCGGCGCGCGATGGCGTCGAGGGGGTGACCGATGGTGTCGACGGACCCGCCCTCAAGGTGCGGGTGCGCGCCATTACCGACAAGGGCGCGGCCAACCGCGCCGTGGAGACGGTGCTGGCCGATTGGCTGGGCATCGCCAGGAGCAGCGTGAGCGTGGCCGCGGGCGGCAAGTCGCGGCTCAAGGCGCTGGAGGTCGCAGGGGAGCCGGCAGACCTGCAGCGGCTGTTGCGGGCACGCCTCGGCGACCTGGCGGATTGACCCCGCAGCGGTGAAGGGGCTTCGCCCTTAAGCCGACCCCTACACTGCCTCTTTCTCGGCTTCGCGGGCGCGCTCGCGCTTCTTGCGCTCGTTGGGGTCGAGCCAGCGCTTCCTGAGGCGGATCGATTTCGGCGTCACCTCGACCAGTTCGTCGTCCTCGATGTAGGACAAGGCCCGCTCCAGCGTGAGGCGCATGGGCGGGGTCAGGATCATGTTCTCGTCCTTGCCGGCCGCGCGCACGTTGGAGAGCTTCTTGCCCTGGATGATGTTGACGACGAGGTCATTGTCGCGCGTGTGCTGCCCGATGATCATGCCTTCGTACACGCGGGTCTGCGGGTCGATCATCATCGCCCCGCGGTCCTGCAGGTAGAACAGCGAGTAGGCGGTGGCCTCGCCGGTGGCATTCGAGATCAGCACGCCGTTGCGGCGACCGGCCACCTCGCCCTTGAACGGCGCGTAGGCGTGGAACAGGCGGTTCATGACGGCAGTGCCGCGTGTGTCGGTGAGAAGCTCGCCCTGATAGCCGATCAGGCCGCGCGTCGGCACATGGAAAACGAGCCGCTGCCGGCCGCCGCCGGACGACCGCATCTCGACGAGGTCCCCGCGCCGCTCGGACAGCTTCTTGACGACGATACCGGCATGCTCCTCGTCGACGTCGATGATCACCTCTTCGATCGGCTCCATGCGCTTGCCCGTGGCCGGATCGGATTTGAAAAGCACGCGCGGCCGCGAGAACGTCAGCTCGAAGCCTTCGCGGCGCATGGTCTCGATCAGGATGCCGAGCTGCAATTCGCCGCGGCCGGCCACCTCGTAGGAGTCCTTGTCGCTCAATTCCGTGACGCGAATGGCGACGTTGCGCTCGCCTTCCTTGAGCAGGCGCTCGCGGATCACGCGGCTCTGTACCTTGTCACCCTCCTGGCCCGCGAACGGCCCGTCGTTGATGCGGAACAGCATCGAGATGGTGGGCGGGTCGATCGGCTGGGCGAGGAACGGCGTCGTCACCTCCGGATCACACAACGTGTCGGCGACGGTCGCCTGCGTGATGCCGGCGATGGCGACGATGTCGCCGGCCTCGGCGACCTCGACGGCCGTGCGCTCCAGGCCGCGGAAGGCCAGCACCTTGGTGACGCGCGCTGTCTCGATCAGGCGGCCGTCGCGGGACAGCGCCTTGATGGTCTGGTTGGGACGGATGCTGCCCGAGGTGATGCGGCCGGTGAGGATGCGGCCGAGATAGGGATCGGCCTCCAGCGTGGTGGCCAGCAAGCGGAACGGTCCGTCTTCGACCGTCGGCTGCGGCACGTGCTTCAGGACCAGCTCGAACAGCGGCATGAGGTCGGTCTTCGGCCCCTTGGGATCGATCGCCATCCAGCCGTCGCGGCCCGAGCCGTACAGGACCGGGAAGTCGAGCTGCTCGTCGCTGGCATCGAGGTTGGCGAACAGATCGAAGATCTCGTTCAACACGGCGTCGTGGCGCTCGTCCGGCCGGTCGATCTTGTTGATCGCTACGATCGGCCGCAACCCCTGCTTCAGGGCCTTGGAGACCACGAATTTGGTCTGCGGCAGCGGCCCCTCGGAAGCGTCGACCAGCACGATGGCGCCATCCACCATGTTGAGGATGCGCTCCACCTCGCCGCCGAAGTCGGCGTGACCCGGCGTGTCGACGATGTTGATGCGCGTGCCTTGCCAATAGATGGACGTGCACTTGGCGAGGATGGTGATGCCGCGCTCGCGCTCCAGATCGTTGGAGTCCATAGCCTGCGCCTCGACCTTCTGGTTTTCCCGGAAGGCGCCCGACTGCTTGAGCAGGGCATCGACCAGCGTGGTCTTGCCGTGGTCGACATGCGCAATGATCGCAATGTTGCGAATTCCCATACACGGTTCCTTAGGGGCTTTTTGTGCCTGTAAGGGCAGGGGAGCGCGGCATTCATGCTGCAGCGCACCTATTCGAGGGGGCGGGTAGCATATTCCGCGCTTGCCCGCCAGCGCCCTCGATCCGCAGGATCCAGCAATAATGCTGTCACTTGCCTCGGCGGGCCGCTGCACATGTGGGCATCGGCAACGCAGGATCAAGCATGTTCGAGCGTGGTAAAGACAGCAGGGCCGGCCCTGTCGACGTGGAAATAGGCCTGGGCGAGGGTCGCACATTGAGCGGCAAGCTCATCATTCCACCTGGCCGCACCCTGACAGATGTGCTGAACAGTGCAGCCACCTTCGTCGAGTTCGAGCCGCAGGACGGCGGACGCATGTATCTCGCCAAGGCCGCCCTGCAGAGCGTCACGCCCTCCCAAATCCCGGCTGCACCCGATTTATGGGCAGGTCCGACCGAGGGATCCGGCTTCGATCCGTTCAAAGTGCTGGGCATCGATGCCGATACGACGCGCGAACATGCCCGAGAGGCCTATCTCAGGCTCGCCAAGACGTATCATCCAGACAAATACGCGGCAGCCGACCTGCCGCGCGAGGTGCGCGACTATCTGGCGGTCATGGTTCGCCGCATCAATGCCGCCAACGACGCGGTGCAGGTGCGGCTGCAGAAGAAGAGCGCTAAGCAGGAGGCGGTGTTCACCAAGCAGGGCGCGGGTTGAGCGGCAGAGTTGGTCGACTTCATCCTGAGCCTGTCGAAGGATGATCCGCCCCATGCCATGCCGCGCTTCGACACACTCAGCGCTCGGTTCGCGCGAGACTCACGCTCCGCGGCCATTGGCGACGGCTGCGGCGGGGCGCTCGCCGCCGCCGGGCTGACGCCAGGGCTTGGCCGTCTGCATTTCCTTGTCGTAGAGCTTGGCCAGCATCTCGTCGATGCGGGCATCAGGGGTGGGCGTGCGGTCCTGCACCTTGCGCTGGCGCTCCTGCATGCGGCGCGCCCATCCGGTCGAGCCCGACACCTTGGCGCGGCGGCCGCCGGAGATCAGCAGCGGACGATCCGGCTCCTCGAGGTCGAGCTCTTCCAGGAAGGTCTCGCGCAGGGCGTAGAACGATTGCAGGATGCAGTCGCGTGCCAGGTTGCGCTGCTCGGCGTCGACCTGCGCGTTGATGCTCTTGCGCGGATCGAGGGTCTGCAGGGCGCGGCGCATGTCATGCAGCGGCGCGAACGGATAGAGGCCGATCATGTCGCCGGTCTCGCCGACGTTCTGGTAGACCGAGCGCATGTTGTCGATGGTCTCGGACAGTTTGCAGAAGGTGGCGATGTACTGCTCGGTGGTCGGCTGCTCGATCTGCGTGTAGGCGAACAGCGACGACTTGGTGGCGATGATGTCGCGCCATTCCTCCTTCAGCGCCTCGACGAAGCTGTGCCGCTTCTGGAACACGTTGGTGATGTAGGCGACGCCGCCGGTGGCAATCAGCAGCGACATGTCGCGCAGATATTCGTAGACGTCCTTTAACAGGGCCTCGAAGCCGGTGCCGGCCAGGCCCGGGATGTGGTCGGCGACCTTGGCGAACAGCGAGACGGCCAGCACCAGCGCGATCAGAACATAGACGCCGCGCAGCGTCCGCTTGAGCGTTGAACGAGTCATGGGCGGTTTTCATCTCCCTGTCTGCGAGCCCGCCCGATGTCCTGATCGCGACGCGGCGGACATTTCGCGCGTCGCACCAGCGGCGGATGGATGCAGCATGGGACGATATCCGGCGGAAAGTACGGCAACGATGGAACGTGGCGTCAGCACTTCGATCAGCGCCTGCGAGGGCCGCGAGATGAAATATTCGTAACCTGCCGGCGACCAGGCGAGAAGCCGATACGCGTCAACGAGATAGGCGCGGGGCGCGGCGCCGTTGGCGGCATGAAGCACGAATGCCCCGTCGGGCACGCCGGCCAGTGCGGCGACGTGCGTGCGCTTGGCACCACGCGGCTCGGCGCGCTCCGCGTGCAAGACGTCGTCCATCTGATGCGCGCGGGGCGGCTTGGGCAAGCGGTGTGCCCTGCTCCAAAGCCGGGCAAAACGCTCGGCGGTCGTCCGGCGGCACTCGAAGCAGGGCCGATGCCCCGCCGCCAGCGCGGTCGCCTCATCGAGGAAGAATAGCTCGGTGTAGCGGTTAGGCTGCATCAGCTGCCGGCGCCGGCCCTTGAACTCGAGCAGGCAGGCGATCCAAGTCCGGGTCGCCCAGCGGCGCGCCTTCAGCGTCTGGTCGGGCCGATGGAAACAGCCGCCGCGATTGCCCATCATCAGGCCGCGATGCGGTGTGGCGATGATCTCGCCCGAGGGAGTGACGCGGTTCTGGAGCGGCATCGTGCTAGCCATTTTTTGAAGGGTGAGGTAGTAGGTCTCACATCTGCAGTGGCACAACAACTAATGCCGACATTTCAATATTTTATGTTGATATATGCAATACGAATGAAAGCTGCCAACGGTTGCTAGGAGTGGCCAGAAGCCACTTCGATGTGTGGGAGATAATGTGGGAGGAGCTGGTAGAAAGCCTCGAAGCGATGTATGGTGTACTGAGCATCTGAGGGCACTTTCATGAAGAGGGTAGAACTCGCTTCGACTGGCCGGGTCAGGGCGATCATTAAACAGGGGGCTCCGGGCCGGTACTGTGTGGGCGACGGCCTGTATCTCACAATCGACCCCGCTGGCTCGAAGTACTGGGTCTTGCGCATCATGGCCCACGGCAAAAGGCATGACTACGGGTTGGGGGCGACCCGGTTTGTGCCATTGGCGGACGCGCGGGAGAAGGCATTGTCTTACCGCCGCGCCCTCATGGCTGGGAGTGACCCGCTTGCCAGCAAAAGGAACGCCAAGGCCGAAACACCGACCTTCCGGGAAGCAGCAAAGAAATGCATGGCGGAGCACGAAAAGGGATTAACCAGCAAGGCGCACAAGGCGCAGTGGGCGAACTCACTAACTGCCCACGCCTATCCGATGCTCGGGAATTTGCCAGCCGACAAGATCGACACACGGGACGTGTTGCGGGCGATCACACCAATTTGGCAAACGAAACCCGAGGTTGCTCGACGCGTGTTGCAGCGGATCGGAAAGATCCTGAATTGGGCGACGCTGCACGGACACCGATCTGGTGACAACCCAGTTGATGTGATCATTAAAGGGAATGGCTTGCCGCCGCAGAATGTAGCCACCCACCATCATGCGGCGCTGCCGCACGCCAAGGTCCGAAAATTCATCGAGCGACTCCAAAGCAGCACTGCGGAGCCAGTCACCAGATTGGCATTCGAGTTTTTGGTGTTGACCGCGTGCAGAACACACGAGGTGGTCGGAGCAAGATGGGATGAGATTGATCTTGGGGCGCGCACGTGGACGATCCCCGTCGAGCGCCTGAAGGTAAAGAAAGGTGGGCGACCGCACATCGTGCCCCTGTCTGATCGCGCCCTAGCTGTTCTGGCAGAAGCCCGGACGCTGAGTAATGGTACGTACGTCTTCCCGTCGCCCAAAAAGCCGGGGCAACCGCTCTCTACGTGCGCCTTCCGCAACCGCATCAAATACATGGGGCTATCGGATGTAACCGGCCACGGCTTCCGGTCGAGCTTTCGGGACTGGGCAACCGAGCAGATGACCTTCTCGCATGAGGCTATCGAAGCCGCGCTTGCGCACGCGGTGAAGAACACCGTCGAGGCTGCTTACAAGCGCACGAACATGCTCGAAGCGCGTCAACGACTAATGCAGGCGTGGAGCGATTATGTGACCGGGCGGGCGAGTCCCGACAACGTCGTGAAGATGCCGGCTAGGTCTTTAGCTTAGCAGCGATCCTGGACCTCACGTGCTTTAACTTCTGCCGCTCTGACGGCGGTTGATCTAGCACTGGCGCCCGACAAGTCGTGGCGCCTAGGCCCACCGCCCACCCTCCTTGAGCGTGCTTCGACCCGCGCGGCTGCGGTCGTTTCGCATTTGCGAACCTTACAACTAAGGCAGTACGTCTCCGCGCCGGCAGCAGCCACAATCGCCCGTCAGACTGCTTCTCGCAGAAGGGGATTTGAGCGCCGGAACATCGTGCTGCTCTCGGGTCGCTTCGCCGCACGCCCGCCCCTTCTGCACCATCAACAAATCGGATGGGCCGCGCAAAGTCGCTGGCGGCCGGCGTTGGTTTGGGCAGTTGCTTTGAAACGGCGCTGGTGGGGAGCTCCT
>CAWIZC010000023.1:0-625244 GCA_963840445.1 uncultured Alphaproteobacteria bacterium
GACGGCCGAGTTCTGGCCGTGGCGCTGGATCGGGACGCGTGGCCGGTGAACGCGGAGGAGCGCGGAAGATGTCTTGATCTCTTTGGATCACCTCTGGCCTCGACGTTGGCGCCCTTACCTGCTGGGCACTCGCGGTCGTCACGCCACCGACGAGGATCAGGGACATCACAGCCAATACGGTTCGCATGATTATGGCCTCCATGACATGGCACTTTTGGAACATATGGGGCCG
Source organism: uncultured Alphaproteobacteria bacterium (assembly GCA_963840445.1). GTDB lineage: Bacteria > Pseudomonadota > Alphaproteobacteria > Rhizobiales > Hyphomicrobiaceae > AWTP1-13. The sequence continues at coordinate 233 of CAWIZC010000023.1, forward strand.
TGAAGAGCAGTGAAAAGGCCGCTGTGCGCCGGTTTGTTGACGCACCGTCAGCGCAAATGGCGCGTTAGGGTTCGTGCCGTTCTGAAGAGCCGACGGTTACACACCTCGAAGCCAGGGGCGCGCCAGTTGGTGGGGTCCGCCGTGGGCCAAACTGAGGTGCTACATTATCGCAAGCCATGACGGCACGGATGCCTTGATGCCTTTGGCCCGTTCCGCTGGCTCCCCCATATTTCGAAGCACGTAGGTGCAGAACTGGTTGGCGGCTTCCGCTGCGGTCATACCCTCCGGGATCATCTGACTGGCCCGCACGGCTTCATCCATGGCGATGAACACGCCGCTCGCTGAAATCTCGTCTCGGTAAGTCCCAAAGCTTGTTGCGTTGGGATTGATTGTTCGCTGCTTCGCGCCCTTGGGCGAGTATCACATAGGTCCAAAATCAAATCATGTTGGCGCAGATCCGCGCAAATCGGCTCAATAGTGACGACTTATGCCCTTGCTAGGCGCCAGCGCTGTGTCGCTGGTCCCGACTTGTCCCCGATGTGCGGACTGCGGGGACACCCTATCAATGAATGCTCTGCGCGGCCCGCAGCGGAGGCGCTGGCAGGCGAAGGTCGCCATGTGGAAATGCCACTCGGAACAAGGCACCATAGTCGGAAGACCTGGACTCCAAAGAACCGCCGAGCTGTTTTGCAAGCAGCGCGACGAGACCCTGACCCGTCCCATTTTTCTGATGCTGATCGCGGAGTCCAACGCCATCGTCTTCGACAGTCAGCGCTAGCCTGCCGGGCGCTTCTTTCTCCAGGACTACCCGGATCATGCCTGAGCGATTCCCAGGAAAAGCGTGCTTCAGGGCGTTGGTGACAAGCTCATTGACTATGAGCCCCAGCGGAACTGACTGCTCAATCGACAAGACACAGCCTACCGCAACGCTTTCAATGAGCACCGGCCGGCCTTTCGCCATTGAACATTGAAGATCAGCGGTCAGCTCATGCAGGAAGTTCTCCGCATCCAGCGCGATAGCACCACTATCGTTGAGCAAGTGTCTGTGAACGCGTGCCATCGTGACCACCTGCTCGACAGCGTCAGTCAACACCAATTTTGCCTTGGGTTCAGCGATGATAGAGGCTCTACTTTCAATTAGCGCTGCCACGACGGCGAAGTTATTCGCAACCCTGTGCGCCATGTCTTGCAGCAACACGCTGGCCTTCTTCTCACGGTCCTCCATTGACCGGAAGGCGCGCCGTTCGGCCGCAATCGCCCTTGTCAACCGCGCGACGCCTGCGACTGACAGGCCGGACACGACTGCGTACAGCTCTATTTTTATGAGATCTGCGGCGTGATGAATGGCAAGTGAGTCGCCCGGATCGAAAAAGTAAAACGACAAGACCGTACTTAGGCCACAGGCCAAAAACCCAATAGGCTCGCCGAAAGCCAACGTCGAAGCGATCACAAGAATGAAGAACAGCAGAAAAGGTTCGCCAGGAACCTCCCGCTCTAGCGGTATCTGAAATGCGAATGCTGCGCCGAGAGCAATGGCGCAGACGCCAACCCGAAGCCATAGGGGCCAAGCCCGCAACGCACTCAGTTTGTCGAGCATTTGCCGATACCTACGCGCTCGATTTAAGGAGGAAGGTGAGGGCGCGCCGAGATTTAGGCCCTTCTGTGACCCACGTCTTCGGTCGCGGTCCAGTCTAGACCGCCCAAAATGGTTATCGCCTATGCCCCCTGGGAGTGGTCATCGCCCAGCTGCAATCACATTACGGAGAGGTGTCAGGCTAATCGAGCAAGGAGCGGCCGAGAATGCCGGGCAGGTGGCGTTTGCCGGACGCCAGGCTGGGCTTTTCTGTCGGTTTCATGCGCTGGCGGTCCATCCAGTTCGGAGGGCGGTTGATGATGCGGTTCGACAAAGAGCCAATTCGCGACGTCGCCCTTCCGCAATGCTTTTCCAGTCATGACCTCTGCTCACATCGCCCTGTCCAACCTCCTTTCCACGCAACTCACTCAACACCGCTTGCTTGCTCAGGTGTCCGACTCGTCATCCAGCCCGAGCGAGAGACACACGCTCGCCGCCCAGCGGCCGGTCGCTGTGATGGGTCATGAGGTTGCATGTCCAATGGAGATCGAGCCGCTGGCGGGCATCACTTCCTCCCTTTGCGACCATGAGGAAGCGACCTGGCCTCTCTACCGAACTCATGCCGCGGCGGATGCTTCTGAGATCGATCCGCAAACCACGTGCGATCATCTGGGTCGTCGTGCCACCGTACGGGTGCCTCCAGGTGGCGGCCCAGCCGCTCTGCACCCTCTACAGCGGCGGCAGTGTCGCTGAGGCGCCGTTCGGCTGCGATTGGCTGGAGGTCGGCCGCGGTACCGGTGCGCTTTCAGGCACCGTGCTTGCGCAGTGCGAGCCGCGGAGCCTGGTGGCGATCGATTCGTCGGAGGCATTCATTGACATGGCGCGTGCACGGGTGCCAGACCCACGTGCAGCTTTTCAAATCGGCGACGCGCAGGTGCTGCCCGTCGAGGACGGGAGTCGCGACGTCATCGTCTCCGCGCTGGTACTCAACTTCGTGCCCGATCGCGCGAAGGCACTCGCCGAGGCGCGGCGGGTAGCCCGTGGCGGAGGAGTAATAGGGTTCTACGTCTGGGACTATCCCGGCGGTGGCATGCAGTTCATGCACGCTTTCTGGACGGCCGCAGTTGCCCTCAATCCCGCTGCTGCAGAGCTATCGGAGGATCGGCGCTTTCCATTCTGCACACCGGATAATCTGATCCGCCTGGCGAACGACGCCGGCCTGTGCGGGGTCGAAGTCACCGCAATCGAGGTGCCGACCGTTTTCAAGGACTTTGACGACTTCTGGCGACCCCTCGCATTGGGTGCTGGGCCGGCACCGGGCTACTGCATGGCGCTCGCGCCACTAGCTCGCGAGCGCTTGAAGGAAGCACTTCGAGAAAGCCTTGCACCAAATGCCGACAGCCCAATCTCATTGAGCGCTCGCGCATGGGCACTCAAGGCCGCTGCACCTTGAAGAGGATGTGAGGCGACAGCTTGCTTGCGTCGCGTTCGGAGTTCACGCGCGTTCCTATCGCTTGCTCACGCTTGACCACCCAAGGGTAGATGACCCGGTCGGTTTGATATCACGATATGTGACCTCAAAGTCTCAGCCCACGGGGAACACTACCGCCTACGGGGAACTCTCACTCCCCTCCGGGCGCGGGACTGTCCCAGCAGGCCGGGACTTCCTGACATATCCGAGCGCGATGGGTCCGTTTCTGACCATTGCGAGCCGGCCACTAGTGGGTGGGCTTCAGCGCAGGCCCAATTCAGCCGCCTGCATGCGCTCTTGTCGCTGTCGATACATGGCGAGTGTCTCCGCAAGGCTGTCGTGCGAGAGGAAGGTCGCCGCGGCATCGGCGGATTCCCGTGCCATCTCCTCGACACGCTCGAACATATCCGCCTCGAAGGCCCGGAGCGTGGCGGAATAATCCGCACTTTCGACCAGCCGTTGGGCCAAGCAGGCCGCATCAAGCAGCGCCGCGTTAACCCCTTCACCACCAAACGGCGGCATCACATGTGCGGCGTCGCCGATCAGCGTAATCCCCGGGCGATGTGTCCAACTATGACCGACCGGCAGCGCATGGATTTGCCGAGCGACGAAATTGTCGTTTGCAGCTCGAAACAGGTCGGTAATCTCGTTTGCAAAGTCGCTAAACTCACGCAACAGCTCCGTTCGGAGCGATGCTGCGGAGGTGAGATCGAAGCGGCGGCTCGCCCAGTCGGCTGGCACACGGAAGATTGCGTAGACCCGCACGTGCGCATGGCCGTTGCGCTGCGCTATTATTTCCGCCCAGGATTCCGACCTTGCCGCGACCGACCAGCTTCGACAAAACGGGAAAGCGCCGATCGATATCATTGATGCCGAATTCGATGAACGTCAGGCCGGTATACTGCGGTTTGTACGGAGACAGCAGCGGCCGCACGCACGACCAGGCTCCGTCTGCGCCGACCACGAGGTCGAATGACCCAAAACTTTGATCGCCGACCATGACGTTCCAGGTGTTGTCCCCGGCAGGTGACATGGAGCACACAACGCTGTCCCAGCGGACGCACTGAGACGGCAGAGCTTCCAATAGAATGTCGCGCAGCGCCGAGCGATCGATTTCCGGACGGTCGCCGGCGCCGGCTTCCTCGTATTCGAAATGCACATGACCGCTTCGGTCCAAGAGCCGGTCACCTTGGTCCTCGTAACGTGCCATCTTAAGGAACGCTTCGGTAAGACCCGCGCGGTCGAGCGCCAGCAGACCCGACTCCTCGTGCAGGTCAAGCGTACCCCCCTGTGGCCGGGCGCGGGCGTGTGCGTCGCGCTCGAATACGGTTGCAGCCATACCGTGGACATGGAGGATGTTCGCCAGCGCCAGGCCGCCCGGACCACCACCGACGATGGCGATGCGTGGACACTTGGACATGAGGTCGCTCCATGATATTGATAGGCACCTATTGATATAAACATAGGGGCCTATGGACCGTCAACCCCACACTCGTGAACCAGCCAACCCGCTGCGCGTTGTCGGGCACGCCTATCGTACGTTCGCGCGCATTGTCGACGCGCAGCTGCGCGACCTCGGCCTTGCCATGAGCCAGCTGCCCGTGCTCATCGTACTCAAACAGGGCAAGCCGTTGCCTCAGGCGGAGCTCGCCCGGCTTGCTCGCGTCGAACAGTCGAGCATGGCGCAGCTCCTCAACCGCATGGAGCGTGATGGCCTCATCGAGCGCGTCGCCGATCCCGCGGACAAACGAAGCCGCCTCATCTCGCTAGCTAGTCGCGCGTTTCCGCGCATGCAGAAGGGCAAGGCTGTCATGGATGCGACGGTGAAAATCGCGCTGCAGGGTTTGACGCCAGCGGACATCGAGCGGCTCAACGAGTTGATGCGGCGGATCAATGACAATTTGGAACGCGCCGATCAAGGTGGCAACTTTTGAGCGCAGCGCGGATCGCCGCCACGAGAGATGGCGTGCGATTTCTCTGCGTTGTGCGCTCTGCATCTCAAAACAAGCCGTGACGACGCCGGCCCATCGAGCTTCGCCAGCACTTGTCAGGAAGCACACGGCGCAATTGCTCGCTCACAAAGTCGCTTCTCCTGGCCGGCCTAGGCGTAAGCATTGCAGGCCAAGCCCGCCGTTCGTGGACAGACTGGTCCATCAGGTTTGTGGTCGTCAGCGCGCAGCAATGGCGGCAGCGGCTCCAGCCAAGGCAATACCGCTTCCGCGGTTGAGCAACCGAATAGCGCGCGGAGAGGACAACAACCGCCGGGCCCGCGCCGCCATCGCCGCATAGAAAGCGAAGACAACTGAGACGACCACGGCCACAATGGCTGCGAGTTCGGCGAAACCAAGGGGTGAAAGGGTCTCGAGATTGACCGCGGTCGGGAGGAGAGCGAGGAAGAAGATCATGGCTTTCGGATTTCCGAGGTTGATTGCAGCACCGGCCAGGAAAAGGGCCCAACGCCCCTCTGGGGACGTATCGGCGGCATCAACAGGACGACTTGCTGACGTCCATAACTTCCAGGCCAGATAGAGGAGGTAGGCGGCGCCAGCATATCGGATTGCCACAAAAAGGGATCCAAGTGCGGACGCCATAGCAGCCAAACCGGCGGCCGCGGCGGCGATATCCATTGGTGCGACCTTTCGCGTATGTGCCGACTATCTTTCGCAAGACGGACGCCGCCCTTTCGTCCTCGCACTCGGCAAGGAAGCCTGCGCGCGAAAATTGGTGGACCAGTTTCGGTTGGCGGGCGCAATTTCAAGATGCTCGGCGATGTCGGCCATTTTGGTGAGCTGGGTTTTTGTGCCTCCGCAATGGATCAAAATTTGCAGCGCGGCTGAGATCGACCTTGAACGTCTCATGAAAGCAGTCCGCTGAGTTTCCGGGCGCGCTTACGACCATCAGTGCACAACACGCTCCCGAGGGCGGTCAACGCTTCTCTGTATCCAAATTGCATCATGGCTTGAGCTTACGCGAACTCTTCGCTTAGCGGTGCTTGCCTATCTATACGCATTTTGTCAACAATCTAAAGCGGCGTGAGGTCAACAGGGCTGATCTTTGCGTTGAGCATTCCGCGTGGCGTTCTAGGGCAGCCAGCCAGCGCGTTTTTTTGCGCGAGTCAGCCAATGTATCATTCGAGTGCGTGAGGGTATCATGAGTTCGGTGCGCGTACCGGGGTTGCTGCGCAGACCCGTCAACCTGCCAGCCGTGTGTCTTGAAACATCGATCGGTGTCTGCAAGGAGCGCCCAGCTCTTGCTTCCCTGACGGCGGTTCTTCTGCTGACCGCCAGTCCGGCAGCGCTGGCCCAAACCACAACCAACCAGGGAACACTGCCCGAAGTTACGGTCGAAGGAAAATCGGCGCCGAAAAAGGCTGCAAAAACCAAAGCCACGCCTGCTGCGAAGGCCGAGACCCCTGCGCCGCAACTCACGCCCGAACAAAAAAGCGCCAATCCCTATGCCAACAAGGAAGCGCCCTACAAGGTCGAGCAATCGGCTTCGGGCAAGTTGAACCAACCGCTTGCCGATACGCCGCGAACCGTCACGGCCATACCCAAGGAGGTCATCGAGGACAAAGGCGCGCGCGACCTCCGCGAACTCGCCCGGTCCGTACCAGGGTTGACCATTGGCTCGGCAGAGGGCGGAAACGCGTACGGCGCATTCGCCGTCCGCGGCTTCAAGGCCAACAACGATGTTTTCGTCGACAGCATCCGCAATCCTGGCAATGTCATCCCCGACGTATTTTCCGTCGAGCAGATTGAGATCTACAAGGGCCCGAGCAGTGGAATAGCCGGTCGCGGCACGATTGGCGGGGCGGTCAACATCATTACGAAGCAACCGGATCTAAATTCTAATTTCACCGACGTCACAACCACCGTCGGCACTGACCACATGTTCCGCACAACAATCGATACCAACCAGAAGATCTCGCCAAATTTCGCGGTACGCGCCAATCTCATGTACGACAACCATGATATCGCCGGTCGCGATGTTACCGACAGCGAACGATGGGGCGGTCTGTTCTCGCTCACTACTAAGCCCTCAGACACTTTGAAGATCACGCTGGATTACTACCGTTACCGCAACGATGCCATCCCCGATTGGGGCGTGCCGGTCACCAAGCCCAATCACGTCCCCGAGACTGAGCTCGGCCTGCCTCGCAATACGTGGGTCGGCATGAAGGGCCTCGACTTCTTCAAGGAGGAAGCCGACATCGGCACTGCGACGATCGTTGCCAAGCTCAACGATGGTCTGACCCTGACCAATAAATCGCGTGTAGGGCAAAGCCGTCTCGCTTATGTGGCAACGTCGATGGAGGGTGCACCGGATGTGCATCATCCAAACCGTGATCAAACCGCAGATATTTATGCCAATCAGACTGAGCTGAACGCCAAATTCAATACCGGCACCTTCCGGCACAATCTTGTTGCCGGTGTGGAAGTCACTCGCGAGCAGATACGAAGAGATGCTTACGCTGTGTCGAACAAGTATGACACACCGTCAGTGATAGGCTCCCCGCGGCCATTTCCTGGAGGCCTGTACGACTCGTTTTACACGGATGTAATCGAGGGAAAGGGCAGAGTATATGACGCTACGATCGACACGGTCGGGACCTATTTAACGGATACGATCCAGCTTTCGAAACAGTGGATACTGAACGCCGGCATCCGCTACGATAATTTTGAGCGCGACCAGAAAGGAGGGCCTGGTGCGCCCACTGCGACGGGAGGCACAGTACAAGATCCCGCGGCGAACATCTTAAACAACACCGCAAAGGTTCAGGCCGGCCTGCTCAGCTGGAACGCGGGAATTGTCTACAAGCCGATTCCCATCGCAAGCTTCTACGTCGCTTACGCGACGGCACAGAGCCCAATTGGCAGCGAGCTGGATGCGAATGGCGCCCAATACAACGGGCTCAGTCCATTCCTCGTCAACGTGCCGCCGCAAGAGGCGCGGAGCGTGGAACTCGGCACCAAGTGGGAGCTCTTCAACAAACGTTTGCTTGCCACAGCAGCCGTGTTCCAAACCGATGTCGACCATGCGCGCACCAACGATAACGTAAATGCCACGACCCCCGACCCGGCCCGGGCGTTCCGGGGCGAGTATCGGGTGCGGGGCATCGAGCTGGGCTTGGCCGGCAACATCACGAACGCTTGGAGCGTTTACGGTGGACTCGTTCTTCTCGACACCGAGGTGCTTAAGTCCAACGATCCGCAGGATGTCGGGCGGAGACTAGCCAATATTCCGTTGACCCAGTTCTCGATGTTGTCCCGGTATCAATTGACGGAGCAGTTAGCAATCGCTGGCGCAGCTACGTATGGAGGCGAGATTTACGGCGGTCATTTGGCCGCGAACGCCGCAAACAATCACACCGTCGACTGGTGGCGCTTCGACGCCTTTGCTCAGTACAAGCTGACCCAGAACGTTGAGCTGACGGTCTCTGGGCTCAATCTTACGAACGAGCTTTACTATGATGCAATCTATCAGGCAGGTGTAGCGGCCACGGATCGCGGTACGTTCGCGTTCGTTGCACCTGGACGGGCCGGCTATCTTTCGGTGAAGGTAAAATACTAAAGCTGTACCTCCTTTCTGACGACCTGGGTCTCTGGGCGACGGTTGGCCCAGAGACTTTACGGCTTCCAGTGCGCCCCACTGAATGGGAGGTTCCTCGCTTTGCGTTACCAGCTTAAGTGTGGCTGATTGGCCTGCGCTAGCCTGGAGGACTCCCTCATGCTCGTGGCAATCCCTGACGTTCTCTCCGCCGATCAGTTATCCCACATCCGCCGCGTACTTGAAGGAACGTCGTGGATCGACGGCCGCACGACCGCCGGCGACCAAGCCGGCAAGGTCAAGAATAATCTGCAGGTCCCTGTCGACTCGCCGGCAGCGGAAGAACTCGGCCAGATCGTCCTTAAAGCGCTGGCAGCCAACTCGACGTTCACCGCCGCTACGCTGCCGGCGCGCGTGCTACCGCCCATGTTCAATCGCTATGATCTGGGAATGACATTCGGCGCTCATGTGGATGGCTCCATCCGCTCCCTGCCTGGGATCAGGCTAAGAACCGATGTGTCGTCGACACTGTTTCTCACGCCGCCGGAGGACTACGACGGAGGTGAACTGGTTGTCCACGATTCGTACGGGGTTCATAAGGTCAAGTTGCCGGCGGGTCATCTGGTCGTTTACCCGGCGACCAGTATGCACAGCGTCACGCCCGTGACGCGCGGCAGCCGATGGGGAAGCTTCTTCTGGACCCAGTCGATGGTCAGGGACGACTGGCACCGCCACATGCTCTACGATCTCGATCTCGCCATCCGTGCTGTACGCGCGCGGCTACCGGGCGACGATCCCGCCGTGGTGGGCCTAAGCGCGCACTATCACAACCTGCTTCGCCAGTGGGCGGAGGTTTGAGTTCCTACTGAGGGTAGCGCCGCAGCAGGCTGGGCTGCGCTTCGGCCAATGTCGCGCATCCCGTGAGCGCCATCGCAATCTCAAGCTCATCCCGCAGCAGCCGCAGCACATGTGCCACGCCGAGTGCACCAGCTACGGCGAGGCCGTATGCGATCGGCCGCCCAACGAGTACTGCCGATACGCCACGGGCGATGCACTTGAGCACGTCCGTTCCGCGGCGTATGCCGCCGTCGATCAGCACAGGGCCTCGCCCCGCCACCCGCTCGACGACCTCCGCAAGAACGTCGAACGTGGCCGGCGCAGTGTCAAACGTGCGTCCACCATGGTTCGACACGATCAGGCCGCACCCGCCATGTTCGAAGACGAGGTCCGCATCATCGCTGCAGAGAACCCCCTTCACCAGAATAGGTAGACGCGTGTTCTCGGAAAGCCATGCAATGTCAGGCCATGTCGGGGCAATCCTCATGAAGAATTCGATCGGCGGCATATCGGCCGGCGGCGATTGCGCTGGATAGCGCGCCAGGTTCGCGGCGACAACACCAGGTGGCAGTTGGAATCCAATACGCTGCTCTCGATTGCGCAGACCGTTGATCGGAGCGTCCACGGTGACGACCAAGGCTTCGTAGCCTGCTGCCTCCGCGCGACGTACAAGATCCAGTGTGCACGCACGCTCGCGCTGCAGGTAAAGTTGAAACCAACGTCGCGGCCCGGCGGCCTTGGCGACATCCTCGAGTGTCAGGCTCGACAAGGTGCTGAGCACAAGCCCGGCCTCCTGCGCCGCTGCCGCAATCGCCGTGGCCCGTTCGCCTTCTGTATGGGCAATTTGCTGATAGGCGACTGGCGCCACCAAAATCGGATGCGCGAAGGCAAGCCCCAGCAGTTCTGCGCGCGTGTCAGGGGCTATGCCGCCTCTTAGTATTCGCGGCATCAGGACCGTTCGGTCGAATGCCTCGCGATTCCAGCGAACCGTGACTTCGTCGCCCGCGCCGCCGGAGAAGTAGGCCCATGCATTCGGGTCAAGATACTGCTCTGCCAGCCGTTCATAATCCGCCAGATTGACGACACCTTCCGGTATCCGCGAGGCTAGCGGTGGCGTTTCGTTCATGCTTGAAATCGCATCACATTTGACGGCCCGAGCAACGCCCCAATAAGGGTACTACGGTCTGCCCGGCAACCTCAATCGCAGCACAAGTTAAACAGCAAGGCGCGACCATCCAGCCCGCAGCCTTATTGCTTAGACCGCGAGCTTAGACACCAATCACGGACTACCTGCAAGCCGCCGCTGCCTGCACTCCAGGGCGTCTCAGTTCCGTGTATCCGCGCGCAGCTGCAGCGACTGCACGCCCGCCGCCAGGTTGAGGCCCTTCTGCGCCTGCACGGACAGCGGTTGCAGCACGATCGACCGGCTCGAGCCGCCGACCAGCGCGTTCGCACCGACGCCCAACCCCAACGTCGCCTCCGCACCGACGCCGGCGTATGTGCCGTTGAGCGAGCGCGGCGGCAGATTGGAAGTCGGCGCCAGCACTGCCCAGGAGATCGCCGTCTCCTTGGTCGAGCCGATGTCGATGCCGAACTTCGACACCGTGCCGCGGTAGAACTCGTCGCGCCCCTGTCGCTTGAACTGGCAGCGCAGGTACTTGGTCGAGGTCACGATGTAGCCCGTCGACGAGCTGGCACTGCAATTGAGAATGCCGACCTCGACGCGGGTCTCCGCCTCTGCCGGACCAGCGAGCATGGCCGCCAGGCCCATACACGCTGCGATCGATGCCTTGTTCCGCATTGGGAACCTCGTTGGGTCGTTGTGGTCTCGCAAACGAATCGGGTAGCACTTGACCACGCAAAAGTGACCTTCGCGGGAAGCTGGGCGAGAAACCTGCCGCGCGCCTCGTTTCCGCTGCTAACCTGCTCGCCCGCAGCCGCACCGCCGGCAAGAGACACGGGGAAACGCCCATGAGCAGCAAAGCCAAGTTCGCCATCATCGGCGCCGGCATCGGCGGCCTGGCGCTCGCCGCGCTGCTCTCACGCCAGGGCGCCAACGTGAAGGTCTACGAGCAGGCCAGGCAGTTTCAGCGCATCGGCGCGGGTATCCAGATGAGCTCCAACGCCATGCGTGTCCTGCGCGGGTTGGACCTCGAAGCGCACCTGTGCGAGCTCGGCTTCCAGCCGCCGGCGTGGACACATCGGGTGTGGGACACGGGCGAGCATCTGGCCGACCTCGATTTCTCGGACGCAGCGCAGCGCTACGGCGCACCTTATCTGCTGATGCACCGCGGCGACCTGCACGCGGCGATCCTGTCCGCCGTTCCTGCCGCGCTGATCGCCTTCGACCACAAGCTGGCGGGCTTCGATCGCAGTGCGTCCGGGATCGCGTTGCGGTTCACCGACGGCAGCAGCGCCGTCGTCGACGCCGTCATCGGCGCCGACGGCGTGCACTCGAAGATCCGCGAGATGATCCTCGGACCGGAAAAGCCGAGGTTCACCGGCAAGGTTGCTCACCGCACCACGCTGCCCACCGCTCAGATCGAGGGAGGCGCGCTCGTCACCTGCACCAAATGGTGGGGATCCGATCGCCACCTGGTGACATATCCCGTGACCCGGAATCGCGACGAGACCTACTTCGTCACCAGCGTGCCCGACCCCCACTGGAACGTTGAGTCCTGGTCGACGCGCGGCGACATGGACGAGGTCCGCCAGGCGTTCGCTGGTTTCCATCCCGAGGCGCAGCGCGTCCTCGCTGCCAGCCGCGAGGTGCACAAGTGGGCGCTGTTCGAGCGCGACCCACTGCCGCGCTGGGCGGACGGTCCGATGGTGCTGCTCGGCGACGCCTGCCACCCGATGATGCCCTACATGGCCCAGGGCGGAGCCAGCGCGCTCGAAGACGCAGCCGTGCTCGCCCGTTGCATCAGGGATGTCGACGACATCGCGGAAGCCTTCCGCCGCTACGAGGCAACACGGCTTGAGCGCACCGCCCGCCTGCAACTGACCTCGCGCGCCAACACCTGGGGCAAGGACAAGTCCGATCCCACCTGGGTTTATGCATACGACTGCTGGCAGACCCCGATCCAGCCGGCGCGCACCTCAGGAACAGGCGAGGCCGCCGCGGCTGTCTGAACCGACTGTCCATGTCGGTGCGTGCGCCGGCCACGCTTGAGCCGAGGGCGTGGCACTCGAACCAACTCCGTATACGTCCCGCGCGCGCGCTCGATCGCAATTGTCTGCAGTTTGCGGCCTGATGCCGCCCCTGCTGGTTGCCGCCGTCAATATTCGATATGCTGACCGCCAGGGCGCAGCGGGGGAGATGGCATGAACCGGTCGGCACTGGTCACGGCGCTTTGCGCCTTGGCTCTGATCCAGGCCTACGTTGTGTACTATATTTTTGTTTACGGCCCGCTCCGCGGAGCGGTTCCATACGACGATTGCGGCGTCATTCTGCGCAGCTTGCAAAACCTTGACGTGCTCGCCGGGGCCCGCTCGATCGGCGAGTTTCTGTCGCGAGCGCGCTACCTCACCATTCACGCGCCTGTGTCTGATTTTCAAACCAAGTTGGGCCTGATGTTGAGCGGCGGCGCAACCTGGGGGCCGTACGCGCTCGACGCAGTGTGGCCCGTTGTTGCGCTCGTTGCCGTGGCCACGACCTCAGGTGCGCGCAACGTTGTATTCTTCGTTGCGGTTGCGGCTTTCCTGCTGTTGTCGCCGTTTATGCTGAATGGTTCGTGGTGGCTGAAATCGGACTGGGAAGGCGGCATTTTTCTCGCCGCGGCCATGCTGGTGCTGTTTGACGCTGCCGAGTCGGGGAGTGTGAAGGGCAAAATCGTGGGCAGTTCGCTTCTTGCCCTCGCCCTCCTGTGCAAAATGACTGCGTTCTATCAGCCGGCGCCAGTACTCGCGACCTTCATCGCGTTTGAATTGTACGGCGCGATGAGGCATCGCTGGACACCGTGCCCGGGATCAGGCTTTGCCTTCCGCGCCCTCGCAGGTTTCCGGTTCTCCTATAGTCAGGCGAAACTCTGGGCATTATGCAGCTCGATCATCCTTGCTCCGTACATTTTTTTCTTCCTGTATAACCGTCACCATTTCATGGCGTATATCAGCTGGGGGTTGGAGCCGACTTGGCATGATAATCTTACCATGGCCCAGCGATTGGCCTCCTACATGCCCTTCGAGGCGCCGGACGCCTGGGGTTCGCTCCACGTGCAGTTTCCCATTCTGCTTGCTGCAGCGTTGCTGATCGCAGGCTTGAAGAGGCAGCGATCGCATGTCGTTGTTGCACTCATGGGATGCGCGATCGCGGTGATGTTCTTTGTGCCCCTGACACTCGCGAAGACCTCAGGCGGGAGCTATGCCGGAGTGGCGCTCGGAGCGGTTGCGGGGACCGCCCTTGTGTCGATGCGCACACTCGACATCAACCTGCCTCGGTATGGTGCGTGGATCGGCCTGGCGGTGGTTCTTGCACTGGCACCACTCAGTCGCCTGCCGTTTACAAGCCGAAACGAGCTGAACGGTATCGCGGTTCAGCACGACGAGCTGAAGAGACTGCATCGCATTCAATCGGACTTGGCATCCGATGTCGCGCAGACGCCTCTTGTGCGTCCAAGAGTTGTGTACGCTTTTGACGACATCCTGGCGCCGATGACGAACTTGGCCATCGCCTATTTTCGGCACACCGGCCGATTTGCCGACGTCGGCCGCATCGACGATCTCACGCCGAAGACCAAGGACGTATTGGCATCCGCAGACTTCGTCATCTCGGTTGTTCCCGCTTCAGCAGGCCGGACAATTCCCTCGCTGTTCCCGAATTGGCCCCTATCTGCCGACCCTGGTTCCGCCGACGTCTGGATCCGCGATAGCGGACAGTTCAAATTTGTGAAGGCCTACCCAACGAGCGAAGGTGAGATCCGGCTGTACAGCGCCTTGGTGTCGTCTTCAGTTCGCCGGCAGTGACTGATACGCATCGTCCGGGTTGCAGCGAACTGATCCGGATTCACAGCCCGACCAGATTGCCGTTTGGCGGACCCGCGTGGTTTACCGCATCCCCCACATCCCCAATATCGCGCCCTGCAGAACCAGCACGCCGAGCCAGTGCCCGCCGTCGATCAGCGTCAGCGCCTGGCGTGCTCCATGGAAGTTATAGTTGACCACCATGGTGGTCATGACAAAGCCGAACCACATAAACAGCGCGGCTATGATCCCGCTTCTGAGGCCCAAGGTCATTCCGCCTTGCGAAAGGTGCAGCAGCACGCCCGCTAGCATCCAGGCCATGATCAGCTGGGCGCCGAACGCCAGCAGATAGAAGCCGATGCCGCCCTTCTCTTGTGTCGGGCTGGTCGGGCGTCCCACCGCTTCCAGCCATTGCTTGGCGAATACGTTGTACCAGATGCCGCCGAATACAAAGCTAACGGTTGCGGCAACCAGCACCGCCAGATAGCTCACATTTCCCACCTCAGTCTCCTCCTGCCCCGCCCTCGTCCGCGACACAGCGAGTTCCGTCAGGCCAGCCGCCAGACCGCGCAGCGTTTGATGTCCGCGTCTTCCAGCTCCCGCGTAACCGGCACAGAGTATAGAGCGACCTGCCGGAATCGATCACCCGGAAAGTAGCTGCGCCGTGGATCGCCGACCAGCACCTCCGCACCCCTTGCGCGCGCCGCTTCCACGAACGCGAGGACGCGTTCGGCCAGCGCCCGCTCGTAGAACAGGTCGCCGACCAGCACCACGTCGAACGCGTCGGGTGCGGTGCTCAGCAGGTCCGCCGCCGTGGTCTCCACGCTGACGCCGTTGGCTTCGGCGTTGAGCCCGATCGCCGTCAGGGCGAGCGCATCGATGTCGGAGGCTGTCGCCTGTGCCGCGCCGGCCTTCATCGCGGCAATCGACACGATGCCCGAGCCAGCGCCCAGGTCCAGGACGCACCGGCCGGCCACCAGGTGAGGCCCGTCAAGTAGAAAGCGCGCCAGCGCCTGCCCGCCTGCCCAGGCGAACGCCCAATAGGGCGGCGGCACATTCATCTGACCCAGCTCCTCCTCGGTCTTGCGCCAAATGGGTAGCAACTCGGCGGCAAGGTACAGGGAGATCTCGGGCACCAGGGGCGGAGCGAGCAGGTCCGTGTTGGCGCGGACGAAGTCAGGCAGGATCATGCTCGCACAGCAACAGAGCCCGGCCCGCTGCACAAGCCCCATGCCGTGAGGGAGTGCAGGCTGGCGTTGCTCGAGGCGGAGGACGTCGGCGGCGCCGGCCACAACCCGTGCTGTGCTCAGATCGAGGCCAAGAGCAAGACAAGACACTGGAAGCACGGCACGGGTACAGGTTGATTCTACGATCCGCGCCGCCCAACGTGCAGTTTACGAGGCATTAGGTATCATTTTCCCACAAGCAATTTCGATTCGCCGTTGCGTCGCGAGGTGCCGCCCAAGCATCGGAGGCGCCAGCACGATGTGCGGCGACCGGACCCGGCACGGTGCCCCAGGAATGCCCAGCTTCGTCCGTTCTTTTAGTCGCAAGCACGGACCTTTCCTGCTAGCGTGCCCGTTTCGGAAATCGGGGTGGGACAACTCTCCCAGCATGAGGTGATATGCGCGCTCCTCTGAGATTGCTGACCGGGCTGGCGCCAGCGCTGCTGTTCGGCCTCGTCGCAGGCCTGGCACCGGCCGCGGGCGGAGTAGGAAGCTCGAGCGAGAAACCTGACGCTGCCCAATCCCTGCTCGGAAGCTATCTCGCCGGCCGGGTCGCGCGTGGCCTCAACGACACCGAAGCGGCCGCCGCATACTATGGGAACGCCCTGACACGCGATCCCGGTAACGAGGTGCTCACCGAGTTCGCCTTCCTCATGGAATCGACTGAGGGCAACTGGACGCGCGTAGAGACGCTGGCCCACGATTTGCTGCGCGTGCAGCCGAGCCATCGCACTGCCCACGCTTTCCTTGGCGTGGCGAGCTTCAAGGCTGGCGATCTTCAAGCCGCGGATGAGCATTTCAAGCTGGCCAGTGCCAATCCGATCGGCGAGCTGACAAGCACCCTGGCGCGTGCGTGGGTGTATCAGGCACAAGGCAAGACCAATGAAGCGCTGGCGCTGCTGGAGTCCCCACGCCAGCCAGACTGGGCACAGTACTACTTGCGCTATCACAAGGCTCTGCTCGCCGATCAGGCCGGCCGCCGCGCGGAGGCACGCGCTGCCTTCGAGCGCATTCCCAAGAACGACCAGCGCACGCTGCGCATTTCCCTCGCATTCGCCCGCCATGCCGCCAACGCTGGCGACATGAAGCTTGCGCAGAGCATCCTGAAAGCCCATTTCGAGCGGACCAAGAGCGACGGCCATCCAGTGGCACGTGCTCTCGAAGCCCAGATCGATGCCGGCGAGCGCCCGGAGTTGCTGGTGACGTCCCCAACCCTGGGCATGGCAGAGGTGTTCTACGGCTTGGGCGAGGCATTGACCGGTGAAGGTGGCACCAGCGTCGGTGCCATCTATTTGCAGCTCGCGCTCTACATCGCTCCGGAGTTCCCGTTCGCGCTGGCGACGTTGGCCAACGCCTACGAGACGACCAAGCGCTATGACAGCGCCATCGCCGCCTACGACCGCATTCCGAAGGACACGCCGCTGCAGTCGAGCATCGACATCCGCAAGGCCCTGAACCTCAACCAGCTCGAGCGCATCGATGAGGCGCAGAAGCTGCTCGACGAGGTGGCGCGCCAGAACCCTCGCGACATTCGTCCGCTGGACGCGCTCGGCACCATAATGCGCGGACACAAGCGCTACGCTGAAGCCATCGGCTACTACACCAGAGCCATCGCGCTGATCGACAAGCCTGAGCAGAAACACTGGTCCTACTTCTACTCGCGCGGCACGTGCTACGAACGTCTCAAGAATTGGGGCCCGGCCGAGACGGACCTGCGCAAGGCATTGCAGCTCAGTCCCGAAGAGCCGCTGGTTCTGAACTATCTGGGCTACACCTGGATCGACCAGAGCCGCAATCTTGAGCAGGGCTTGGCTCTCATCGAGAAGGCGGTGCGCCAGAAGCCCGACGACGGCTATATCGTGGACAGCCTGGGCTGGGCCCAGTTCCGCCTGGGCCGCTACAAGGAAGCCGTGAAGTACATGGAGCGCGCGGTCGAGCTGCGCCCCGAGGATCCCGTGCTCAACGATCACCTGGGCGACGGCTACTGGCGCGTCGGCCGCGACCGCGAAGCCCGCTTCCAATGGGAGCAGGCACTGACACTCTCGCCGGAGCCCGAGGATGCCGAGAAGATCAAGCGCAAGCTGCTGAAGGGTCTCCCGACCCCAGCGCAGGCACGTCAGGCCCAGCGCACCAAAGAAGCAACCAACCCGGCGAAAGCGAAGAGGAGCACGCAAGCCAAGCCATCGGGCAACCCCTTCTTCCAGTGATCGAGTGAACTCGAGCACGCGAAGCGGATGGCTGGCGAGCGCTGAGCCGGCGAATGACTGCCGTCATGCCCATTTGCGAGTTCGCCCGCGCCAAGGTCAACCTGACGCTGACCGTTTGCGGCCGTCGCTCCGACGGCTATCACGCGCTGCAAAGCCTCGTCGTGTTCGCCGACATTGCCGACGAGATTGTCCTGCACCTCGGCCGCGACCTGGCAGTCACCACCTCGGGCCCGTTTGCGCCCGAGATCGCCGGCACCAATCTGGTGGACACGACCCTGCGCCTGCTGCACGAGCTAGGTGAAGGCCTGCATCTGGGTGCTGTCGCCCTCACCAAGAACCTGCCGGTCGCGGCCGGTCTTGGCGGCGGCTCGGCTGATGCAGCGGCGGTGCTGCGTGCCGTACGCACGGCAAACCCCAATCTCGCCGACCGGATAGCCTGGCATGAAATAGCCATGCGGCTAGGAGCCGACGTTCCAGTCTGCCTGTCGGGTCGACCCGCTCTCATGTGGGGGATCGGCGAAAAGCTCGAGCCGATCGCGGGGCCGCTGCCTGACCTGCCGGCCGTGCTCGTCAATCCGCGGGCGCCGTTGTCGACTGCGAGCGTCTTCGCGGCGCTGCGCGCGCCCCAGGCGCTGCCGGGCGGACGTCCCGAGCTGAGCACCGACATCCACCATGTCGAGGGCCTGCTTGGCGTCATCCGAAGCATCGGCAATGATCTCGAGCCACCAGCCACCGCGCTCTTGCCCGTCATCACCGAAATCAAGGCGGCACTTGCCGCCCAAGCGGGCTGCCACCTCGCCGCTCTGTCGGGCAGCGGGCCGACCTGCTTCGGCATCTTCTCGGACGAAGCCGCTGCCGCGCGCGCTACCGCGGCGCTCGCCGCGGCACATCCACATTGGTGGGTCGTCGCCACCTGCCTGGCCGGCAACGGCGGAGCCCCGAGCGGCCGACCTTGCCCTAGTTGGACCGGCTGACGCAAAAGCCGATCACGTCGGTCAGTGCCTTGGTGTGTCGGTCCGGCGGGAAGATGGCCAGTGCATCCTGCGCGATCTTGCCGTAGTGGCGCGCCCGCTCCACCGTCGCCTCGATGGCGTTGTGCTTCTTCATGAGCCGAATGGCCTGCTCGAGGTCACCCTCCTCGATCTGGCCGCCGCCGAGCGCGCGGTTCCAGAAGGCCCGCTCGTCCTCGCCGCCGCGACGGAAACACAGGATGACGGGCAGCGTGATCTTGCCCTCCCGGAAGTCGTCGCCGACCGACTTGCCGAGCCGGCTGGTGTCACCGGAATAGTCCAAGGCATCATCGACGAGTTGGAAGGCGATGCCGAGGTTGCGTCCGTAGGATTTGAGCGCGGTCTGCTCGCCCACCGGCCGCTTGGCGATGGCTGCGCCTACCTCGGCGGCCGCCGAAAACAGTGCCGCCGTTTTGGCGCTGATGATGTTCAGGTACTCGTCCTCGGTGGTGGCGGTATTCTTGGCAGCTGCCAGCTGGAGCACCTCACCTTCGGCGATCACCGCCGCCGCCGTCGACAGGATCTTCAGGGCAGACAGTGAGCCAACGTCCACCATCATGCGGAACGCCTGCCCGAGCAGGAAATCGCCCACCAGCACGCTGGCCTGATTGCCCCATAGCAACCGCGCCGACTTCTTGCCGCGCCGGTAGTCGCTCTCGTCCACCACGTCATCGTGCAGCAACGTGGCCGTGTGCATGAACTCGACTGCTGCCGCCAGCCGGACATGGCCCTCCCCGCCATAACCGCACAGCTTGGCGGAGGCGATAGTCAGCATCGGCCGCAGCCGCTTGCCGCCGGAATCGATCAGATGGTGCGCAAGCTTCGGGATCAGCTCGACGTCGGAGACAGCCTTGTCGAGGATGATGCGGTTGACCGCCTGCATATCCTCGGCAACGATCTCAACCAGCGGCTTGATGCCCTCCGCTGGATCGCGCGTCTCTTCGAATGGGACGACAACTCCCAATTTGTGCTATCCGGCCCTTGAGTTCGGTTGTTCTCGGTATAGCCGGGAGGGACGGGGGTCAAGCCCGATCCGGCGCGACGCAGCAGCCCATCAGTTGGCTCACAGGAGCAGTTGCCACGGATTGCCGATGCACGAATTGTTGCGTAGCAACGATGCCGTACTGATCAGCTTCGCCGAATCGATGCTGCGGCAGGCGGGCATCGCCAGCTTGGTCGCGGATCAACACATCAGTGTGATCGAGGGCTCGATCGGCGCGTTTCCGCGCCGCCTGCTGGTCGAGGCCGAGGACGCCGCCACCGCCCGGCGTATCCTCACCGAGGCCGGGCTCGACAGTTGGCTTGTCAACGACGGGAGCAACGAGGCGTGAGCGAGCCCGGCTCGACGACCGACGATGCCTTTCTGGGTGGTGTCTTGCAGATTCTGCAGCCGCGGACCGGCTATCGTGCGGGGCTCGATGCCGTCCTGCTTGCCGCGGCCGCGCCCATCGTCTCCGGGAAGGCCGCGCACGTTCTCGATGTCGGTGCGGGGACGGGTGTGGTCGGCCTCGCTGTCGCCCGGCGCATCGCCGATGCACACGTCACGCTGGTCGAGCGCGATCCGCAACTTGCTGCCCTTGCCCACGCAAACATTGTCCGCAACCGGCTGTCCGAGCGCGCCCGCCTCATCCAAGCCGATGTGTCGCAGCCTTTGGGCGAGCGCGCAGAGCTCGGCGCTCTAGTCGAGACCTTCGACTGCGTGCTCGCCAACCCGCCCTACCATGTGCACGGCCGCGGCACCGCAGCCCGCGACCCCACCAAGGCAAGCGCCCATGCTATGGCCGCGGGCGACCTCGATCGCTGGGCACGCTTCATGGCGGCCATGGTGCGCTCGGACGGCTGCGCTGTCCTCATTCACAAGACCGAAGTTCTGCCTGAGCTTCTTGGCGGCATTGGTCGGCCGTTTTGGCGACCTTCTGCTGCTGCCCATCTATCCGCGACCGGGGACGCCCTGCTCCCGTGTGCTTCTGCGTGGCGTCAAAGGCAGCCGTGCGCCCCTGAAAATTCGCTCGGGCCTCGTCTTGCACGACGCCGCGGGCGGTTTCACGCCGCAGGTCGAAGCCATCCTGCGCGCCGGCGCCGACCTCGATCTCAAAGCCTGAAGACGTCCTAACGCGATCGTCCCGGGCCTTGCAGACGCCTGACTTCCTGCTCGAGAGCCTCGATTTTGCGGATCATGGCGTCCTTGTCGGACCGTCGCTCCAGGAGCGGGCCCACATCGTGCACCACTTCGAGGCCCGTGACATCGGAGGGCAGCGCGATCCGCGCGACCGTCTGGCCCGTGAGGACGTTGACGTCTGCAGATAGTCCTTGCCGGTTGCGACATCCGTGAAGGCGTACGAGAACGTGCCGCGTCGCGCATTGAGGGTGGTTATGCCGAGCAACTGGATGCTCACGCCTTCCTTCACCAGGGTCGCAATCTTGCGTTCGCCCTGCGCTGCGTCGAGCGAGAACAGGATGATCTCGCCGGTGCTGTCCCGGCGTACTCCGACATAGCGCTCTTGCGCCCACGCCACTGGCGCATCGCCCGCGACCAGCCACGCCACAATGAACAGCCAACCGAACCATCGCAATCTCATGACATATCCTTGCCTTGGCGCCCCTGCTCAGGGGCGCTCAAATATGCGCTTGAATTGGCCCGGCCTGGGTCGTTCTCGACGCAGCCGCTGTCGTCGCCAAGCCGTCGAAAAGCCTTCGTCATGGTCGCGCCGCCGGCCAAAGCGTCTTGACACATCATTTTTGGTAATCCTATTGCCCGTTCCGGTCACAAATTCTCCTTGCTTGGGACTTCCTGTGGCTCTGAGGATATCTATACTGGTAGCGGGGTCAGGGTACTCATGCACAATACGATTACTGTAATGAACGCCAAGGGCGGTGTCGGCAAATCGACGCTCGTTCTTGGTCTTGCCGAAACGTTGGCGACCTATCACGGTCAGAAGGTTCTGGTCATAGATTTCGGACGCGCAAGCCAGCGTCAGCCACATGTTGCTGCCGACGGAGCGGCTGGAGTCGATCCGCGAGGCTGGTCGCACCATCGTCGAGCTCCTGATTGCCTCGGTGCTGAGCGAGACACCTGCAAGATGGCAGGACTTCGTCGTGGACGGAGCGTCCGACGTCGATGATGCCCGCACGATCTCGCTGCTGCCAAGCGACACCCATCTGACCCTGTTCGAGCGCGAAGTTTCCAAGCGCGATCACGAGGTGCGCCTGCGCCGCTCGATCCGGTCGTGGCTCGATGAAGCAAAGCGCGCTTACGATCTGGTGCTGATCGACAGCGCGCCCGGCCTGTCGGTGCTCACGGAATGCTGGCTGCGTGAAGCGGACTTCTATCTGTCGCCGACCAAGCCCGATTACATCTCGACCAGGGGCCTGAAGTTCCTGCGCGAGTTCCGCCAGCGCGATCCGGAGATGGGATTTGCCGAGCCGCTCGGTGTGATCATCAACATGAAGGACTCCCTCGCGCCCGAGGACGAGCAGTACGATAGCTGGCTGCGGCAAGATGCTCAGCATCGCTGCTTCCACCAGTCCGTTGCCCGCGTCGGCCCCCTGCAAACGGCAGGTCGGTTTTCGCCGAGGCCGCGCTCCTACTGGGCCAAGTATCCGGGACAGACGGGCGAGCACCTGCGCGATCTCACGGCCGAGCTGCTCCACCGCATCAGCAACACGCAGGCGAAGCGCGCCTGATGGCGGCCGTCGGCTCTTGCCGCTGCGCTCCAGGTGCCGGGTGAGCGATCGCAGTCGCTCGTCTTGAAAAAATTGCAGGCCTCCCCACAGATATCCTGTTCTCTCTCGCTGCAGGTGGCCGGGTCGGCATCCGACTGAGAGCTGCTTTGGCGACAGCAAACTCGAGAAGGATGACTGGATGAGACGCATTGCGCAGCTTTCGCTGCTATCGGGCGGTCTATTGACCCTGACCGCCGCAGGCGTGCTATGGCCTGCTGGCTCGGCACACGCCGCCAGCCCGAAAGTGCAAGCCGCCATCAAATCCCTGGAAAAGATCGAGGCGGATGGGGCAAAGTTCCAGTCCTTCTGCAAGCTCTTGCGTGACCTCGATGACGTTCCGGAGCAGGAGGCGGAGAAAGCCGAAGCGCTCGATGTGCAGCTGGAGAATTTGCTCAGGTCGATCGGTTTCGATGTGCTGCAGGCCTGGGACCTGGGTGCCGACCTCGATCCGCAATCCGAGGACGGCCAGGCCTTCGAGGCAGCCATGCAAGCGCTCGAAGACAAGTGCCCCGACTGACCGGTGACCTGCTGAGGATCGCCGCATCGTCCGGGGCGTAAGGTGGGACAGGAGGACTGTCGTGACCAAGTCGCTTGTTCAGCAGCAGTTTGGCGCGCACGCGGCCGCCTACTCCACATCGACGGTGCATGCCAAAGGCGCCAGCCTCGCGCGCCTGGTTGAGCTGACCCAGCCGCAAGCGCACTGGCGAGCGCTCGACGTGGCAACAGGCGCAGGCCACACCGCCGCTGCCTTTGCCCCGCAGGTCGCCAGCGTCGTCGCCAGCGACCTGACCGACGAGATGCTCGTCGAAGCCGCCGCGCTGGCCGCCTCCAAGGGCCTCACCAATATGACGACCGCGCGCGCCGACGCCGAGGCGCTGCCGTTCCCGGATGGGTCCTTCGAACTCGTCACGTGCCGCATAGCGGCGCATCACTTCCCCGACGTACCGACATTCGTGGCCGAGGCCCGCCGCGTGCTGGCGCCCGGTGGGACACTCGCCGTGGTCGACAACATCTCGCCCGATCAGGTGTCGACCGCAGGCTTCTCCAGCGCCGATTTGCGCGATGCCGCGCTCACCTACAATGCCTTCGAGAAGATCCGCGATCCCAGCCACGGTCGCTGCCTCGGCATGGCCGAATGGAGCGAGGTGATCGAGGATGCGGGGCTGGAGCCCGTGCACGCCGAGCGGCTGCCCAAGGACATGGAGTTCCAGCCCTGGGCCGAGCGCATGGGAGCCGATGCCACCACCATCGAGCGGCTGCGGGCCATGCTCAACGATGCTTCCCCGGCTCTGGCCGCTTTCCTCAAGCCGCGCCTCGTCGACGGCAGCCTGTGGTTCACGCTGGACGAGGCCATCCTGATCTCCCGCAAGCCGGCGTAATGGTGGTTGAATTGTTCACCGGTTGTCGGCTATAAGCCCGCCCATGACGAGCCGCCTTCACACGCTGATCGCCCTGCGAATTATGGCCCCGGCTGCCTAAAGGCGCCGGATTGCTGTGCCATTTCG
The DNA here is from genome assembly GCA_963840445.1 of uncultured Alphaproteobacteria bacterium. Classification (GTDB taxonomy): domain Bacteria; phylum Pseudomonadota; class Alphaproteobacteria; order Rhizobiales; family Hyphomicrobiaceae; genus AWTP1-13. The sequence goes on from CAWIZC010000023.1 coordinate 24,291, forward strand.
CGATCACGTGTAAGGAATTCCCCCGATGCCCTCTCATGCTGTTGCCGCCACGGGCGCCCGTGCGCCAGGCGCCGCACCAAATACCGTCCGCGCCTTCTTCTTCATCTCGGCCCCGGCCGATCCGGGCCTGCTGCCGCGGCTGATCGAACCGGTCGCCAAGCTGGGCGCTGTGCCATCGCGCGTCCATGCCTCCCGCGAGTCCGGCGACGGCAGCGAACTCAACGTCGATCTGCGCCTTGTGGGCGTCGCCCCGCGTACGGCCGAGCTTGTGGAATACGCGCTGCGCGCCGTGGTCGGCGTCCGCCAGGTGATGGCCGTCATCGAGCCGGAGAGCTAACCTGCCGCCCTGGCCTGGCTCGTCAAAGGTCCCTATCTGTTGCGCATCGATCGCACCGAGAGGGCAGAGCAATGGCCGGCGGCAAGGATTGGCGGCATCGAAGCGCTCCGACGCTCGTTGAGTTCGAAGAATTGGCCGATCTGGCCTGGCGGCGGTTGCCGGCCGAGTTCCGGGCCATGTGCGGCGAAGTCTTGATCCGCATCGAGGACTTCCCGACCGAGGAGGTCCTCGACGAGTTGAAACTGGACAGCCCGTTCGACCTGATGGGTCTCTACCAGGGTGTCAGCCTGGACAAGAAGAGCGTGTCAGACCTGCCGCGCGTGCCGGATATGGTGTTCCTGTACAGGCGGCCTCTTCTGGACGTGTGGGCCGAAGGGACCGAGACCCTGGGGCACCTCGTCACCCACGTCCTCGTGCACGAGATCGGCCACCATTTCGGCTTGTCCGACAGGGACATGGAGGGGATCGAGGGTGCCGCAATCGACGGAAATGAGACGTGAAGTCCATATGCTCTGATCTGACCGACGTTTTCGGTAACAACGTGTTGCAAACCAGTAGGGAACCCGCCAAGGTGATGTGCAAACGGCAAGTGATGGATCACGGGGATTCTCCGTTTGAGCGGCTTGGGCTCCTACCCACGGCAACCTCGGTTGGCGGTGCGAGGCGCGGTGTTGGCGCTGTCCCTGCTTGCGGGCAGCTGGACCGCCGCGCAGGCCGGCCCGACGCCTGAGGAATATGTCAGCCACGTCGGTGGCAATGCGCGCATCATTCCCTCCGGAGATTTGAAGCTGGATGGGCAAAAAACCATCTGCGGCAAGCGCCCGACTGTGATGGACGAGCAACTCGACGATTACGGCGCAGCCTACCCCGGATTTCTGATCCTCAACCCTAAGCTACTGCAGAGGGTATCCACACCGGTCAAATTGTGGATCCACGCCCACGAATGCGGACATCAGTTCCGGGGCCCCGACGAGGAGACCGCCGACTGCTTCGCCGTCCAGCGCGGCAGGCGTCAGGGCTGGCTGACAGCCGAAGGGCTGGAGGAGGTTTGCAAGTTCATCGCGCCCGCCAAGGGCGACAGCATGCACTTCCAGGGCTCGCACCGGTGCGAAGTCATGCGCCAGTGCTATGCCGACCCAACTATCCGCTAGGGCGGCAAATTCTGCTTGGATCGCGTTGGCTTATCCCGCGGATTGCCATGAAGCGTCTTTAGCTTGCTGTGGCCGACCCTGGATCAGGCGGCCCGCCCAGTCGGCCTTTTCCGGAACGATCTTCGCGTGGCGCCAAGCTCGACATGGAGCGTCTGCCGGCGTTACAAGTCGCCTGGAGCAATTGGCGGGAAGCAGCCGGCCCGTGCAGGGCGCCCGCAAGTCGATGCCTGCGCGTCGACTGCCTGCTCGAGGCCGAGGACTAGCCTGGCCGACGCATTGAGAACCTGACCCATCACGGGGATCGAGCAACGATGCAAAAGTTCACCACTCTGACCGGCGTCGCAGCCCCGCTGCCGATGATCAACATCGATACTGACGCCATCATCCCCAAGCAGTTTCTCAAAACCATCAAGCGCACCGGTCTCGGCAAGCATGCGTTCCACGAGCTGCGCTTCGATGACCAGGGCAAGGAGAAGCCCGACTTCGTGCTCAACAAGCCGGCCTACCGCAAGGCGCAGATCCTGGTCGCCGGCGACAATTTTGGCTGCGGCTCCTCGCGTGAGCACGCACCCTGGGCGCTGATGGACTTCGGCATCCGCTGCGTGATCTCCACGTCGTTCGCCGACATCTTCCACAACAACTGCTTCCAGAACGGCATTCTGCCGATCAAGGTTTCGCAGGAAGACCTCGACAAGCTGATGGACGACGCCAACCGCGGCGCCAACGCCACCATCACCGTCGACCTGGAGAAGCAGGAGATCCGCGGGCCGGACGGCGGCGTCGTCAAGTTCGATATCGATCCGTTCCGCAAGCGCTGCCTGCTGGAAGGCCTCGACAATATTGGCCTGACCATGCAGGAGGAGAAGAAGATCGGCGACTTCGAGAAGCGGGCCTCGGCCGCGCGCCCCTGGGCTTGATCTGACCCCGCCACGCGCGAGGCGCGCATGATCCGATCGATGGTCATGGCGTGCGCGCTTCTCTCCCCGGCTGCGGGTGCTGCTCACGCAGCGGGCGAGTGTCCCGTCGTACCGCTAGGCCGTGAAGAGCTGATTGCGGCCATCGCGCAGGCGCCGACCTGTCGTGCCTCGTTCGAGATCCTGAGCGCCTGCCGCTACAACGCCGGCGGCGATGTGGAACTCGCTGGCATCGTCACGGAACGATGCGAGAAGACCTTCCTGCCGACGCTGAAACCGCCCGGCAAGCGCGCCTACGCCAAGGCGCGCAAGGCCTGCGAGCGCAAATACGCCGGGAAGCAAGGCACGATGTACGTCTCCGCCCAGGTCATCTGCGAGGCGAAAGCGGCCGTCCGGTTCGCGAAATAGCCGGCGCAACCGCTGCGTGCGCGTCCGACACTTGAGGTCCTGCATGAAAGCCGGGCGGCCTCCATGCAGAAACGATTGCCTTGGATCAGGTCAGCGCATCGCACGGACGCGCGCCATCCCTCACTCGCTGAGCCACACCTCGCTCAGATCCTGCAGGATGTACTGGCTCGGCGAGAAGTGCCAGCCCTTGATCTTCTTATGATTCACGACAATGCGGTGGTACCAGAGGTAGGGGACGCTGTAGGCCGTGGTGATGGCGTACTTGTCCATCTCCTGCACCAGCCGCTTGCGCTCCTTGGGGTCGACGGCCCGACGCTGCTGCTCGTACATCTCGTCGATCTTGGCGTCCTCGTGTCCAGAAAATCCGGTTGGTGACGCTGTCTTGGTCAGCAGCTTGGAGAACTGCGCGGTGGGATCGTCCGTGAAGTCATTGATGAATTCGATGGCCACCTCGAAATTGCCGGCCATCACGCCGTCCTGGTAGAGCTTGGTCTCCAGCTGCTCGTGCTGCACGTTGACGCCGATGCGCTTCCATTGGTCGATGGCATACACGCCGCCCGGCGTGTAGGGCTCGGCGACGTTGCGGTTGGTGAGCTTGAAGGTGAGGTTCTCGGCTCCGGCCTCCTTGAGCAGCTGCCTGGCTTTGGCACGCGAAGCCTCGATGTTCTTGGCGAACCCGGGCAGCTTGACCAGCTCGGCTTCCGGCAGCGCCATGTCGAACCCCGGCCGCATGAAGCCGCCGACGTGCTTCAGGATGGAAATCTTGGCCAGGTTCTCCGAGCCGCTCCATCGATCGATCGCCAACGACAGCGCTTGGCGCACGCGGATATCGTCGAACGGCTTGCGCTTGGTGTTGAACACGATCATCAGGCTGCCGACCCACGGCCCCTCGTAGAGGACCAGCTTGTCCTTCATCTTGTCCATAAGCTGGGCCGTCTCGGACGGATTGCGGCTACGGAATTCCGTGTCGAACTGACCGCCGAGGATGCCGGGCACGACGCCGCTCGACTTGACGAAGATGGCCTTGTAGCCGTCGAGGTAGGGAAGTCCCTTGCGGAAGTAGCCATCGAAACGCTTACCTTCCCAGGACGAGCCTCTGACGTGCTGCACGAAGGTGAAGGCGCCCGAGCCCATGATCTCGGTCTCGGGATATCTCGGGTTCTGCGCCAGCTTGGCGGCGCTGTAGATGCAGTCGAACGGTGAGGCGAAGCTGGTCAGCATCGAGCCGTTTGGCGCCTTGAGCTTGAACACCACGGTTGCGGCATCGGGCGTTTCGATGCTGGCGATATCGGCGTAGTGCGCCTTGCGCACCGAGACCACGCCGGTCGGAGGATTGGCGATGCGCTCGTAGGATGCCTTGACGTCGGCGGACGTCAGGGGCGAGCCGTCGTGGAACTTCACCCCCTCGTTCAGCTTGAACGTGTAGGAAAGCCCGTCGGCCGAAACGGTCCAGCTCTTGGCCAGATCGCCGATGATCTTTGGATATGCGGGGCCGTCGAATTTCAGCAGGGTCGAATAGTGCGGTGCGACCGGATGCACGAAGGCAAAGGAGGTGTTGGCGTGGCAGTCGTAGTTGGGCGGCTCGGCCACCACGGCGAAATTTAGTATTCCCCCCTTCTTTGGCGCCTGCGCGCTGGCGGGCAGTGTCCCTGTCTGCGCAAAGAAAGCCCCCAACGCTGCCAAAGCAACGAGCCGCTTCATCAATTCCTCCGTGGTGGCACAGCTTCTCGACTCAACGCGCTGCCTTCCGCTTCCGCACCGGCGCCCTGCAGGCTCTCCGGCTCGGCAGCGTTGCAGCCCCGCTTGGCGGGGCAGTCCTAGTTTCCTGCAGATTTCTCCCGCGGCCAAGGCAGCCCGATATGCCCAGCCGAAATCCGCCCCCGGCAACGCTCTCTCCAAGGGGATAGCATGGTAAAATTATGTCGCGGCGACGGCTCGGCCTGCACGACAGATGTGCGGCTCAATCATCAGCGCAACCCGCACCGGCCTGGGCGGGGGCGCGAGCCACTGTTATGCCAACGCGGCCTTGGCCGCCGCGCGCACCTGCTCGAGTGTGAACGGCTTGGAGATCTTGCCCGCGATCTTCGGCTTGAGGTGCTTGGCGCGCTCGAGCTCATCGCTGAAGCCGGACATGAGGATCACGCGCATCTTGGGGCTGATCACCAGCGCCTTCTCGATCAGCTCGATGCCGTCCACGCCAGGCATTTGCACATCCGAGATCAGCAGTTCGAAGTCCGCGCCCCCGCCTTGCAGCTGCTCGAGCGCCTCGGCCCCGTCGTGTGTTGCAATTACGTCATGACCGTCGCTGGCCAGTGCTCTCTGCACCAAGTCGCGAGCGGCCGCATCGTCGTCGGCCAGAAGGATGCGCGCCATCCTGCTCTCCCCTCGTCCAGGACCACACTCTATCGCTGCACAATGCGTCCGACGAACGGCAGCTCGCGGTAGCGCTGTGCGAGATCCATGCCGTAGCCTATCACAAACGCGTTCGGACATTCGAAAGCGCGCAAATCGGCGCTGATGTCCGCGGCACGCGGCACCGGCTTGTCGAGTAGCACGCACGTCAGCACGCGCGCCGCGCCGCGCGCGACGATCAGGTCCCTGGCAAAGGCGAGCGTGCGGCCCGACTCCAGAATGTCGTCGACGATCAACACGTTGCGGCCGGCCACGTCGACCTCGAGATCGCGCAGTACTTCGACCCGGCCCGACGACGTCGTGGCCGCACGGTAGCTCGACAGCGACATGAAATCGACTTCAGGCGACATGCCTGCATGATGCAGGGCGCGCACCAGATCGGCGGCGAAAACGAAGCTGCCGTTCAGGACCGATACGATCAGCAACGGGTCGAGGTTTTGGCCGGCAATGGCTTTTGCCAGCTCGCCAACTCGTTGCGCGATGTCCTCGGCGGAGAAGACGGTCTCTATGGTCTCATTTCTCGATACGGTATCTGCCATATGCGATTCCCTTATCCTGCAGGGCTTTAGTAGCAGATTGGCGTGTCCCCGCGGCAACCCTGTATAGTGCGAATACATCAGTCCGCCACAATCCTGAACGATGCATCCCAGTCCCCAGTTTGCGCAGAAACGGGTGTGATGACCCGCTTGGGCCGGAGGCCGCGATAGACCGTGATCAGGCTGCAGACCATTGGTTTGAAATATCCCCGCGGCACCGAGGTGTTGCGTGATGTCACCTTTCACCTGCGGCCGGGCTCGTTCCACTTCCTGACCGGCCCGTCGGGCTCCGGAAAGACTTCCCTGCTGCGGCTGCTGTTCATGTCGATGCCGCCCACGCGCGGGCAGATTTTCATTCTGGGCCAGGATATCAGCCGCATCGCACCGGCCAAGCGGGCGCAGCTGCGCCGGCGCATCGGCATCGTCTTCCAGGACTTCCGCCTGCTCGACCACATGACCACGTGGGAGAACGTGGCCATGCCATTGCGCGTGACCGGCAAGCGCATTTCCGACTACAAGGAGGACGTGACGGACTTGCTGCAGTGGGTTGGGCTGGGCGATCGCATGCATTCCTTCCCTTCTGTGCTGTCGGGCGGTGAGAAGCAGCGCGCGGCCATAGCGCGAGCCGTCATCAACAAACCGGAGTTGTTGCTCGCCGACGAGCCGACCGGTAACGTCGACCCGCAGATGGCGCGCCGACTGCTGCGCCTGTTCATCGAGCTCAATCGCCTGGGCACATCGGTCGTCATCGCTACCCACGATCATCAACTTATGCGGCAGACCAAAGCGCCGCGCCTGGAACTGCACGAGGGCCATGTCCGGATCGTATGACAGGCCGACAGGGGCCCAAACACGCAGCTTGGAACTCGATCCCTACCGCGATCGCACCGGACCGGCGACGGTCACGCACGGCCGGGGCACCCAGGAGCATGCGCGGCCCCCCACTCGACAGGCCGAGGATCGCCCGGCGCGCTCCCGGCGCAACGAGCCGGGACAGACCAATGCGCCGATCGTGCCGGCTGGTTCCGTCACCGGTCGCTCGTTGACGCTCGTGATCACCATCATGTGCTTCCTCGCCTGCCTGACGGCCGGCGCCGTCTATATGATGAACCAGTCCGCCTCGGCCTGGCTGCGCGACATCGCCAGCGAGGTCACCGTGCAGGTTGAGGTGAAGAACCGGACGGACGTCGAGAAGTTCGTCGGCGACGTCACGCGCTTTCTGTCGCAGCGGCCAGGCATCGTGTCCGTGCGAGCTCTCACCGTGGCGGATTCGGCGCAACTGCTCGAGCCGTGGCTGGGACAGACCGACGCGCTCAACGCGCTGCCCATTCCGCGCATCGTGGCTGTCGAGGTCGATCGGGCCAATCCGCCCGACCTCGACCAGCTGCGCGCCGCCTTGAACCGTGAATTCAAGGACGTGACGCTCGACGACCATCGCCGGTGGCAGGCGCAGATCCGCACCATCACGCGCTCGTTCGCACTGGGCGGTCTGGCCATCCTGCTGCTGGTCGGTGCCGCCACCACCGCGGTGATCGTCTCCGCAACCAAGAGCGCGATGGCGTCGAACCGCGATATCGTCGAGGTGCTGCATTTCGTCGGCGCCACCGATCGTTTCATCGCCCGCGAGTTCGAGCGTCACTTCCTGCGCCTGGGCGTGAGGGCCGGCATCGTCGGCGCCATCTGGGCCATGTTCGTGTTCCTGATCATGCCGACGGTGATGGAGCTGCTGGGCGGCGGCACGGTAACCATTACCGAGATCAGGCGCTTGGTCGGCACGGCGGCGCTTGACCCGCCGGGCTATTTCCTGCTCGGCATTGTCGTTCTGGTTATCGCAGCCCTGTGCATGCTGACGTCCCGGATCGGCGTTTATCGCATTTTGAACAGTCAGCATTGACGCGACGCCCGCTGGACGCTCTGTTTACGGTCTTCGCGGGGGCCGTCACACGGGCGTCCAAATCGGCTACACTTGTGGCCGGGACGTCATTGGTGCGCCGGGGTGACAGTCCGGAGAGGTGTCGTGGCACGAGCAGGCAGACTGATCGCCGTAGCCGTGGGCGCGATGGTCCTCCTGTTTCTGGCTGGCTTCGTCGTCTTCGCCAGCCGGGTCGCCAAATCCACACCAGCTTCCGTCGAACGCGCGGACGGCATCGTCGTGCTCACTGGCGGTAGTCACCGCTTGGCTGAAGCAGCGCGTCTGCTGGCCGACGGTCGCGGCGATCGACTGCTGATATCCGGCGCCAACCGCATGACCAGCCGCGACGATCTCTATCGCAAGAGCGGTATCTCGTGGCAAATGTTCGAGTGTTGCGTCGACATCGGCTATGAGGCGCAGGATACGCCGGGCAACGCCGACGAGACCATGCAGTGGGCGACCGACAAGCGGTTCTCCAGGCTGATCATCGTAACTTCGAGCTATCACATGCCGCGCAGCCTGACCGAGCTCGGCCGTGTCATGCCGAACGTCGCCTTCGTCCCCTACCCGGTCGTGACGGAGGGCTTCCGCAAGGAGCGCTGGTGGCGGGACTTCGGCACCGCCCGCATTCTGCTGTCCGAGTACGTGAAGTTCCTGCCCTCGGCGGCGCGCTTCGGCATGGCGCGGCTGCTGCGCACGCTGGACGGCAGCGCGTTGGCCGACGACATGGCCGCGCACGGCGCCGACCGGTGAGCGACGCGGCGATCATGGCCCGCTCGCTGCTTTTTGCAGTCGTCTTCTACGTCAACACGGCCGTCTTCCTGCTGCTCGGCAGCTGGCTGCTGGCCGCACCGCGGCGCTGGGCGATGGAGGGCCTGCGGCTGCACGGCCTGGCCAGCCTGTGGTGGCTGAAGGTGATTTGCGGCACGCGGGTAGAGGTGCGCGGGCGCGAGAAGCTTCCCCAGGGCGCCTGCCTGGTCGCTGCCAAGCATCAGTCGGCCTGGGATACCTTCGCCCTGATCCCGGTGTTCCGCGATCCGGCCATGGTCATGAAGGCCGAGCTCGGCCTGATCCCGCTGTATGGCTGGTTCAGCCACAAGTTCCAGCACATCTTCGTCAGGCGCGACAAAGGCCCGAGCGCGCTGAGGGCCATGATCCGCGATGCCCGCCAGCGTGCCGCGCAGGGCCGCGAGGTGGTCATCTTCCCCGAAGGCACCCGCCGGCCTCCGGGCGCTGCGCCTGACTACAAGCCGGGCTACCTGGCGCTGTACGACGGGCTGGGGCTGCCATGCGTACCGCTGGCGCTCAATTCCGGGCTGTTCTGGCCGCGCCGCAGCCTGATGCGCTATCCGGGCACCATCGTCATCGAAATCCTCGAGCCAGTCGCGGCGGGGCTGCCTCGCGCCGAGGCCCGCCAGCTCATCCAATCCCGCATCGAGGCCGCCTGCCAGCGGCTGATCGCCGAGGCCAGGAGTTCTCCCAACCCGCCTCCGATACCCGAGCCCGACCATCGTTAGCGCCGCTGCGACCGCCGAGACGAAATAGGAACATAGAGGGAACATTTTATTGACGGACCGCGCCCAGATACCTATATTTTCGCTGCTCTTCATCGCTTCAACTTACGCAGCCGCCATGAGCCGCCAGCCGCCGTCTCTGCCCGGAATTTCCCAGCAGATCTGGGACATGAAATACCGCCTGAAGGCGACGGACGGCGGCATCGTCGACCGCACCCTCGACGATACCTGGTCGCGCGTCGCCGCCGCCGTCGCGGCCGCTGAGCCCAAACGTGCACGCAAGCGCTGGGAGAAGGCCTTCGCCGAGGCCATGTCGGACCTCGCCTTCCTGCCGGCCGGGCGCATCCTGGCCGGCGCCGGCACCGGCCGCGACGTTACCCTGTTCAATTGCTTCGTGATGGGCCGCATCGAGGACGACCTCGGCTCCATCTTCGAGAACGTCAAGGAAGCCGCGCTCACCATGCAGCAGGGCGGCGGTATCGGTCACGACTTCTCGACACTGCGGCCCAAGGGTGCGCTGGTGAAGAGCATCGGTGCCGACGCGTCCGGGCCGGTCAGCTTCATGGACGTGTGGGACGCTATGTGCCGCACCATTATGTCGGCCGGCGCGCGGCGCGGCGCCATGATGGCGACGCTGCGCTGCGACCATCCCGACATCGAGGCCTTTATCGATGCCAAGGCCGACGCGGCGCGGCTGCGCAACTTCAATCTGTCGGTGCTGGTGACGGACGCCTTCGTGCGCGCCGCCAGGAACGACGAGGACTGGCCGCTCGTCTTCGCCGGCAAGACCTACCGCACCGTCCGCGCCCGTGCCCTGTGGGACCGCATGATGCGCGCCACCTACGACTACGCCGAGCCGGGCGTGGTCTTCATCGACCGCATCAATGCGGAGAACAACCTCGCGCTACTGCGAGGACATCAGCTGCACCAACCCATGCGGTGAGCAGCCCCTGCCGCCGCACGGCGCCTGCCTGCTCGGCTCCATCAATCTTGCGCGCCTGATCGACCGCCCGTTTGCACGCCGAGGCGAAGCTCGACGAGACGCGGCTGCAAGCGCTGACGGCGACCGCCGTGCGCTTCCTCGACAACGCCATCGACGTCTCCAACTACCCGCTGCCCGCGCAACGCCAGGAGGCGAAGGCCAAGCGCCGCATCGGCCTCGGCGTCACCGGCCTGGCCGATGCGCTGATCCTGTGCGGCGCGCGCTACGGCACACCTGAGGCCATCGCGCTGGCCGAGGGCTGGATGACCGCCATCAAGACGGCGGCCTACCGCGCCAGCGCCGAGCTGGCGCGCGAGAAAGGCGCCTTCCCGCTGTTCGACGCCGAGAAGTTTCTGGCTGCGCCTAATGTGCGGCGCCTGCCCGAGGACGTGCGCGCTGCGATTGCTGCGCACGGCATCCGCAATGGCCTCCTCACCTCGATCGCGCCGACCGGCACCATCTCGCTGCTGGCCGGCAACGTGTCCTCGGGCGTCGAGCCGGTGTTCGACTTCCGTTACGAGCGGCGCATCCTGGAGCGCGACGGCTCGACCCGGCAGGAAACCGTGGAGGACTACGCCTTCACGCTGTTCCGCGAGCGCTTCGGGGCCGCCGCGCCGCTGCCTGAGGCCTTCGTGCGCGCCGAGGAGATCGCCCCACGCGCGCATCTCGAGATGCAGGCCGCCTTGCAACGGCACGTCGACAGCTCGATCTCCAAGACCATCAACTGCCCGGCCGACATGAGCTTCGAGGACTTCAAGGGTGTCTACCTCGACGCCTACGCCCTGGGCCTGAAGGGCTGCACCACCTTCCGCCCCAATGCGGTGACCGGCTCGGTGCTCAGCCGTGCGGCGGAGGCTCAGCCAGAAGCCACACCGGCATTGGCGACAGCTGCCGCGCTCAACTCCCCCGCTGATCGAGGAGCCCCTCCTGCCCGGCCTGGCGCTCGGCGGTGGACGCCAGGGGGCGGTGGTGTACATGGCCAAGCCCCTGGAACGCGAGGGCGTGCTGGCCGGCTACACCTACAAGATCAAGTGGCCGGGCAGCGACCACGCCATGTACATCACCATCAACGACATCGAATGGGGCCCTGCCGGAGGCGGGCAGTCGGAAGATCCGGCCGGAGGCGGGCACACGACGCGCCGGCGCCCATTCGAAGTATTCATCAACTCCAAGAACCTCGAGCACTACGCCTGGACGGTCGCGCTCACGCGCATGATCAGTGCGATCTTCCGTCGCGGGGGCGACGTCGCCTTCGTGGTCGAGGAGCTGAAGGCGGTGTTCGACCCGCAGGGCGGCCAGTGGATGGGTGGGCGCTACGTGCCGAGCCTGCTCGCCGCCATCGGCCAGGTGATCGAGACCCACATGATCCGCACCGGATTCCTGGTCCCGGAGCGCCAAGAGGGCGCCGAGGAGGCCCAGCGTAAGGTTTTGGCGTCCGGCGACCTGGGACGAGGCAAGACCTGTCCGCGCTGCAGTTCGCCATCCCTCTATCGCCAGGAAGGCTGTTGGGTCTGCCATTCCTGTGGCTATTCAAAGTGCGGATGAAACCAACCTGGGCCGCCGGCGTTAACCCATCACGTAAAGTAACTCTTCATGTAGCGCCTTGAAATCACACGTCGGTGGCCACATTTCAGCTGGAAATCTCCGGTAATACCTCCGACGTCATCTGAAAAGTTCACGCGCAAAGCCTCCCGGAATCGTATGTCCGCCCGTATTCTGAGCCCTGCCCGCATCGCCGAAAGGCAGCCCTCCCCGGGGCCTGTGCTGGTCGAAGCGTTGCTGGACCGAGCGGGTGGCGTCTACTCATGGCAGGGCGCATCGGGACAGCGCTACGCGCACAGTGTCTTCAGCCTGATCGAATGCCCGCCGCTGCCGAAGGTCGCCTATGCGCTGGTGCGCCGCGACGCCGGGCGGCGCGCGCGCATGTGCTGCATATCGCCAGCGGCACCAGCGATGCACCGACCCTCAATCTGGCCCGCATCCGCCAGCGCGGCGCCACGCTGGGCGCCAACGAGGTGCACGTGCACGCCCTGGCCGGAACCGATGACGAGCGCCAGCTGGTGGTGTGCGACCTGCGCGCCGGTCAGTTCGGCGCACTTGCCGACGAGCCGGCGCGAGCCGTCTGCGCCTGACGCTGCTGGCCGCTCCTAAGCCGTCCCCCATTCGCATCCAACTGCAACCGGTATAAGAACCTGCGCCGCTGCTCAGGCCGCATGCGCCGCACCGTCATGGGCTGACGGCTCGCCGCGCGCAGAATGCCGACAGCCGCCGCGCTGCCTCTCGACGTCACCGGAACGCGCGCGGCGTGCGGGCCGATCAGCGCCAGGATGCGCTCCAGGTCGCGCTCGCGGATGCCGAGTTCGGCCAGGTGGCGCAGCGTGCTGATCAGGTAGTCGAGATTGAGCCCGGAGATGCCCTGCGCACCGCGGATCAGACGGGCCTGCACGGCCAGCGGCAGCCGCCCGGCATAGCTCGGGTGCGCCCGCTCGACGATATAGGCGAGCGCCGTCACCTCGCGGTTCTCGCCTTCGGTGATCTCGACCGGCAGATGCGCCTCGCGATAGACGCCGTTGACCTGCTCGCGCGAGCGCAGGTAGGCGATGGTCTCAGCCGCGTTCGCGGCGGACACGCGATAGGCGATGCCCGGCGCAGGCGCCGCCCCGGTCGAGCCCCAGCACCATGCCGGGCCGCTTGGGCGTACCGCGATGGTGCACGGAGTAGATGCAGAAGCAGCGGCGATAGCCGATCACGCGCGCGCGCCGCGCCTCCTCGAAGGCGAACCCCGGCCGCCACATCAGCGATCCGTAGCCGAACACCCACAGATCGTGATCCGCCGCGCTCATGAACCCGATGGCTTCCTGGCCGGCGCACCGGTGGCATCCATGCCGGCACCGCCGTGCCGCCCGAAGTCCGGCGCCGCCGTATCCTGGCCCGCCTGGATGATGCTGCGCCGGACGGCACGCGCTTCCGCGAACAGCTTGAACAGGGTCTCGCCATCGCCGAAACGGATGGCGCGCTGCAGGGCCGTCAGGTCCTCGCTGAAGCGCGCCAGCATCTCCAGCATCGCCTCCTTGTTGTTCAGGAACACGTCGCGCCACATCACCGGATCGGAGGCGGCGATGCGCGTGAAGTCGCGGAAGCCACCGGCCGAGAACTTGATCACCTCGGTGTCGGTGACGCGCTCCAGATGCCGCGCGGTGTTGACGATGTTGTAGGCGATCAGATGCGGCACGTGGCTGGTGATGGCCAGCACCATGTCGTGGTGCTCGGCGCTCATCACCTCGACGTGCGACCCCAACGCCTGCCAGAACGCCGTCAGCTTGGCGACCGCCGCCGGATCGGCGTCCGCCGGCGGCGTCAGCACGCACCAGCGCCCATCGAACAGCTCGGCGAAGCCGGCCTCCGGGCCCGGAGTGCTCGGTGCCGGCGATCGGATGGCCCGGAATGAAGTGCACGCCGGCGGGCATGAACGGGCCTACGTCGCGCACGATCGCGCCCTTCACCGACCCGACGTCGGTCACTATCGCGCCGTTGGCGAGCGAAGGGCCGATCTCCTTGGCAATCGCCCCGCACGCGCCGACCGGAGCGCACAGGATGACGAGATCGGCGCCGCGCACGGCCTCCTCGGCACCGGCATAAACCGAAGTCACCAGCCCCAGGCGCAACGCCGTCTCGCGCGTCTTCTCCGACTGCGCGTGACCGACGATATTGCGCGCCAGCCCGCCCCTGCGCATGGCGTGGCTCAGCGACGACCCGATCAGGCCGATACCGATCAACGCTACCCGCTCGAACATTGGCGCGGTCATATCGATCACCTATCTGCCCATCAGCTTGGCGAGCGCCGCCACCACGGCACGGTTGTCGTCCTCGGTGCCGATCGTCATGCGCAGCGCATTGGGCAGGCCGTAAGCGGCAACGCGGCGCAGGATGATGCCGCGCGATTTCAGCATCTCGTCGGCCGACGCGGCATCGCGGCCCTTTTCCGCGGGGAAGTGGATCAGGATGAAGTTGCCGACGCTTGGCGTCACTTTCAGCCCGAGCTTCTCGATCTCGGCGGTGGTCCAGGCCAGCCACTTCTCGTTGTGCGCCACGGCCGTCTCGAGGTGCGCCCGATCGCTCAGCGCCGCCACACCCGCCGCCAGCGACGGGGCGGTGACGTTGAATGGCCCCCGCACGCGGTTCAGCACATCGGCAACGCCGGCCGGGCAATAGGCCCAGCCGAGCCGCAGCGCGGCCAAGCCGTAAATCTTGGAGAAGGTGCGCGTCATCACCGTGTTCTCGGTGGTGGCGACCAGCTCCAGCCCGGCCTCGTAGTCGTTGCGGCGCACGTATTCGCAATAGGCCGCGTCCAGCACCAGCAGCGTGTGGGCGGGCAACCCCTTGTGCAGGCGCCGCACCTCGTCGTGCGGGATGTACGTACCGGTCGGGTTGTTCGGGTTGGCGAGGAAGACGATCTTGGTCTTGTCCGACACCCTTGCCAGGATCGCGTCGACGTCGGCGCGGTAGCCCTTCTCCGGCACCGACACCGGCTTTGCCCCGCACGACAAGGTGGCGATCTTGTACATCAGGAAGCCGTGCTCGGTGTAGACGCGCCTCATCGCCCGGCCCCAGATAGGCATGCGCTAGCAGGTTGATCAGCTCGTCCGAGCCGCTGCCGCACACGATCCGGTCCGGATTGAGCCCGTAGTGTTCGGCGATCGCTTTGCGCAGGGTGGTGGCGCCGCCGTCCGGATAGCGCTCGAGCTGATCGGCCTCCGCCTTGAAGGCCGCGACCGCCTTCGGGCTCGGCCCAAGCGGGGTCTCGTTGGAGGACAGCTTGATCGGCTTCAAGCCGCCCGCAAGGCTGCTCTCACCCGGCACGTACGGGTTGATGTCCAGAATGCCGGGCTGCGGCGTCGGCGCCTTGTTGGCCATGGTCTCACTTCTTTCCGCCCGCAGGCGCTGGAAAAACGGCCGCCAAAATAGGCGCTCGCCCTGCGCTTGGCCAGCAGCCATTCGCGTCGAGCAGGCCACGCTTTCTCTCGTTCAGGAAACCTTTCGGCCGCGTTGCTCGTTACTTGCCGAGCCGCGCCGAGACGCAGGGGAGGTTGTTATGAGTACAGCGATGCAATCCCGGGCCATGGCCGTGATGGCCGGCGCAGGTCTGGGAGTGGCCCTCATCACATTCTGCATCCTCAGCGGCTGGCTGCTGCTCGAGCTCTATTGAAGGCTCGTTCGGCTACTGGGCGAGTTCCCGCGACCGTGTTGTCGCGGCGGCCACTGCCTCCCGCATGATCTTGGCCAGCCCATCGTCGGCCATCAGCACCTGCAGCGCCGCGAAAGTGGTGCCGTTGGGCGAGGTGACGTTCTGGCGCAGCACGTCGGGCGGCAGCTCCGAGCGGTGCAGCAGCTCACCCGCCCCTGATACCGTCCAACGCGCGAGCTTGTGCGCCAGCTCCACCGGCAACCCCGCCTTCACGCCCGCCTCGGCCAGGCACTCGGCGAGGTAGAACACGTAGGCCGGCCCCGAGCCCGACACGGCCGTTACGGCGTCGATCAGACCTTCCTCCTCGAGCCACACGACCTCGCCGATAGCGCGCAGCAGCGCATCGCAGGTGGCGCGCTGGGCCGGCGTCACATGGCCATTGCCGACGGCTGCCGTGATGCCGCGGCCGATCGAGCTAGGGGTGTTGGGGATGCAGCGGACGACGCTCGAGCCTTTCGGCAGATGCCGCTCGAAACCCTCGATGCGGCGACCCGCTGCAACGGACAGGATGACCGTGCCCGGCCGCGCAAGCTGCGCCAGCGGCGGGAATACCTGGTCCATGACCTGCGGCTTGACGGCCATCACCAGCACGGCCGGCGGCTTCGCGCAAGGGGCCGACCGACGCCCGCAGGTCGATGCCATGCTTCTTGATCAGCTCCTTGGCGCGCTCCGGCGGCGAAGGGTCCTGCACGATGATCTGCTTCGGATCGAGGCCGCGGTCGAGCCAACCGGCCAGCATGGCCAATCCCATGTTGCCCGCACCGGCGAGCAGCAACGTTCCATCGATGCGAAGGGTCATGGCAACCTCGATCAGCCAAAGGCGAGCCTGCGCGCGCCACCAAAAAAAGCTCCGCCCGATCCTAGGGTCGGGCGGAGCAGAAGTGGAGATGGAAAGAGTGGATCGGGGTCTGGCCCGCGCCCTGCTAGGCCCGACCCTCGGTCTCGAACATGGTGGAGGCCAGCGCGTCGCGGCTCTCCTTGCCGGCCCAGACCACGAATTGGAAGGCTTGGTAGTAGCGTTCGCAGGCCTCCAGCGCCGCCTTCAGCATCGCCTCGCACTGGCCGTTGGTGGCGAGCGCACCGTTCAGCATCAGGCCATGCCGGAACATGATGAGCCCCTCCTGGATCCACACGTCGAAATGGCCGAGCCAGAGCTGCTCGTTGATCTGGGCCACCAGGCGATACACCTCGTTCTGGCGGTTGTCGGGGATCTTGGCGTCGAAGGCACAGGCGATGTGCAGGGTCTCGAGATCGCCCCGCCAGTTGAGCGATACATTGTAGTCGGTCCATTGGCCGGCGACGATCAGGGTCAGCTCGTCCTCGCTGGACCGTTCCGTTGCCCAGTCGTTGCCGTTGGCGATTTGCTCGATGAGATCGATGGGGCTGTTTACGCGGCTGTGGCTCCGTTCGGCACTTGCCATTCCGTCCCTCGAATGTCCTGCCCGCACACGTTTGCTTGTCGCGGCTTGTTGCACCTCAGCGGGAACCGCAGTTGCACCTGCGTTGTCCGCTGACTTCAGCGACTAGACTGAGCCTGCCGGGCGTTGCAAGCCAAGCGTCCGTTTGTCCACGACCAATATGGTCGAGAGGCGGCGCGCTACAGACAAATGGCGAATGTTGGGGATTGGACGTGAACTGCCTGTGGAAAGCCTGGGCGCAAATACCGGCTCAGACTTTGCCGCGCAGCGTCGCGATCTCGGCCTCAAGGGCGGTGATGCGCGCGCTCAGCCGATCGTTCTCCTCGCGCGCCTTGACGGCCATCTCCTTGACGGCCTCAAACTCCTCGCGCTGCACGACATCCATGTCGCGCAGGATCTTCTCGCCCTGCGCCTTCATCATCGTCTGGAATTCGCGCTGCACGCCCTGAGCGGCTCCTGCCGCGTCGGTCATCAACCTTGCCAGCTCGTCGAGGAAGCGGTTGTTGGTCTGTGTCATGTGCGCCTCCGGGCCCAGCCGTGCCTGCCGACTACTATGGTGCGCGGGACACAGCCATTCAAGACGGCGGACAATGTGGCGAAGACCGCCTCATTTGGAACCCGAATCCGATGCCAAGCGTTGTTGGCTGCGCAACGAACGATGCAGGATAATAAATGACCGAGCGGGAATTGCGGTTGGAGTCGGAACGCCTCATCGAGGAAGCGCTCCGGGAGATTGAAGCCATCAAGCAGGCGCTGGAATCAAGCCGCGAGAAGCCCCCTCAGGGGGGCGTGACGGAGTCATCCCAAGGCGCTGCGAATTCGCGGACCAACTGACGCGGCGCCGGCGGCCCTTCCAGCCTTGACAGGCCCATGCAGCTGCCGGAACGTCCGCCGCCATGGGCCCGCTGAGCATCCCCTTCCCAGAAATCAATCCGGTGGCCGTGCAATTCGGCCCATTCGCCGTCAAGTGGTACGGCTTGGCCTATATGGCCGGCCTGCTGCTGGGCTGGTTTTATGTCAAACATCTGCTGCGGCAGGACCGTCTCTGGCCCGGGGGCAAGGCGCCCGTTCGACCCGCACAAGACCGACGACCTTCTTCTTTACATGACGCTTGGCGTGCTGCTGGGCGGCCGGCTTGGCTATGTCCTGTTTTATGAGCCACGCTTCTTCCTGAGCCGGCCGTGGGAGATTCCCGCCATCTGGAACGGCGGCATGGCCTTCCACGGTGCGCTGATCGGCTCGATCATCGCCATCATTTTGTTTGCACAGCGGGTCGGCGCCCTCCCCTGGAGCGTGCTGGACGCGTGCGCAGCAGCCACACCGATGGGCCTGTTCTTCGGGCGCCTCGCCAACTTCATCAATGGTGAGTTGTGGGGCAGGCCCAGCACCGTGGCCTGGTCCATGGTGTTTCCCGGGCAGGGTGCCGGCCCTGTGTCCCGCCACCCGAGCCAGCTCTACGAGGCCTTCCTGGAGGGGGCGCTTCTGTTCGCCGTGCTGTGGTGGCTGACGCACAACAAGCTGGCCCTGCGCTGGCCAGGCTTCGTCGGCGGCGCCTTCCTGACCGGCTACGGACTGGCGCGCTCCTTCTGCGAGCTGTTCCGCGAGCCGGACGCTGGACACTGGCTGAGCGTGGGGCCGCTCACCGCCGGCATCTTCTATTCACTGCCGATGATCGCCTTCGGCATCTACATGATGCGGACCGCGGGCCAGCGCAGCCCGGCGACCAGCAATGTCTCCCCGTGAGGCGAGTGGCGGCGAAATCCCGCTTCTGCTGAAGTTGCGCGAGCGCATTCGTCGCAACGGGCCGCTGCCCGTCAGCGAGTACATGCAAGCCTGCGTCGACGATCCCGAGCACGGCTACTGGCGCCGACGCGATACCATCGGTGCGGCCGGCGATTTCGTTACGGCCCCGGAAATCAGCCAGATCTTCGGCGAGCTGGTCGGGCTGTGGAGTGCCGTCACCTGGCAGCAGCAAGGCAGGCCGAGGCCGCTGCGCCTCGTGGAACTGGGCCCCGGCCGCGGCACGCTGATGCGCGACGCGTTGCGGGCAGCCCGCCGGGTGCCGGGGTTCATCGAGGCCGTGACGGTGCATCTGGTCGAGATCAGCCCAGCCCTGCATGCGAGCCAGCAGGCAACACTGGCAAGCATGCCCGGGCAGCCTTCCATCAGCTGGCACCGGGATATCGGTGATGTGCCGCAAGGTCCGGCGATTGTGGTGGCCAACGAGTTCCTCGACGCCCTGCCGATTCGCCAGCTCATATATGCTGGCGGTGCATGGCACGAACGCGTCGTGGCGCTCGACGCGGGGGATGCGCTGATCTTTGCGCAAGGAGAGAGGGTCACCCCCGGCGCCGACATCGCCCCCGAGCCGCAACTTGGTGCCATCGTCGAGCTGCGGCCGGGCGAGGAACAGTTGCTCGCCAGGCTGGCGGCCCGCCCCCAACCCCTTGTCGCACTCTTCATCGACTACGGCCCCGCGACGGCCGCTGTTGGCGATACGCTGCAGGCGGTGCGCCGGCACGAATACACCGATCCCCTGCTCGAGCCCGGCACGGCAGACCTGACGGCACACGTGCTGTTTGCAGGCCTGGCCGGCAAGGCGCGTGCTGCCGGGCTGGCCGCCGACGGCCCCATCACTCAAGCGGAGTTTCTGGGCCAGCTCGGCATCGCCGAGCGCGCAGCGCGGTTGATGGCTGCCAATCCCGACAAGGCCGCCGAGATCGAGGCTGGCGTGCAGCGACTGATGGCGCCGACCGGCATGGGCCAGCTGTTCAAGGTTCTGGCGGTGCGCTCGCGCACCCTTCCGCCACCGGCACCGTTCGGCTAGAACCGACCCATGCTCGAGCCGATTATTGCCCCAAGTCTCGAAGGATCAGCCGGCATCCAGCACGGCTTTTTTACCCGCCGTGGCGGGGTCTCGGAGGGTATCTACGCGTCTCTCAATTGCGGCCAGGGTTCGCGCGACGAGGCGGCCGCCGTGCGTGAGAACCGCGCTCGCGTAGCGGCGCACCTGCAGGCCGCGCGCCTCCTCACAGCCCATCAGATCCACAGCCCGACCGCCGTCATTGTGACGGACGGCTGGCCTGACACCGACCGGCCGCGGGCCGATGCCCTGGTCACGGTCGCGCGCGGCATTGCCGTGGGGGTGCTGGCTGCAGACTGTACTCCGGTGCTTTTTGCCGACCCCCTAGCCGGCGTGGTGGCCGCGGCGCATGCCGGCTGGCGGGGGGCCATCGCCGGGGTGCTGGAATCGACCATCGCCAGCATGGAAAGCCTGGGCGCCCGCCGGGAGGATATCCGGGCTGTGGTCGGCCCATGCATCGGCCAGGATGCCTATGAGGTCGGCCGGGATTTCGAGCAGGAGTTCCTGGAGCGCGATGCCGACAGCGGGCCGTATTTCGCCCGCCCTACCCCGGATGCGCGCCCGCATTTCGATCTGCCCGGGTACGCCCTGCACCGCTTGCGCCGCGCCGGACTGGGCAGGGCGAGCAGTTGTACATCCTGCACATATACTCACACTGAAGATTTCTTCAGCTATCGCCGCTCGCAGGTCCGTGGCGACGTTGACTATGGCCGCCAAATCTCCGCCATCGTCTTGACTTAGCGTCGGTTTTCCACAAGTTTAGAAGGCCTGGAGCATTCGCGTGCTTGAGAGACGCGAGTTTTCCCCTGCTCGAAACTGGACGTCGAGATCGCTAACGGTTAGGGAATCCTTCGGGGTAGTACCGGCCGTGAGTCACCCGCCGCAGGGTAAGTACGTCGGCAGCCGGTTCAGCAGGAATTCTTGGAGAAGGGGGGACGTCACTGTGACGACCACAGACGCTGCTGCGGCGCGGCGCCTACACCCTAGGGTGGCGCTCGCCGTACTCATGGCGTGGGCAGGGCTAGGCCTCGCAGGATGCGAGACCGGTGGCGGCTCAATGTTCAACGGGTCTTGGTTCGGCTCCGACAATAGCAGCCAGGCAACGGAATCGGTTGCCGCAGCCAAGCCGGCTCAAGCACAGCCGGCGTTGGCGAAAGTGGCGGTCGCCCCCATTATCGGCGCGCCTGATGGTGTCGCCAAGCAAATCCAGGAAGAGTTTTCCGGCGCCGTCGAGCGTCAGCACGTGAACGTCTCGACGGCCAAGGACGAGCGTGTGGACTACACGCTGCGTGGCTACATCGTCGCCGCGAAGGACAAGAACGGCACTAAGGTGTCGTACATCTGGGACGTGACGGACTCGACCGGCAAGCGCGTCAACCGTATCACCGGCGAGGAGAACGTCGCGGGCCACGCGTCCAAGGATCCGTGGGCCGCGATTACGCCGTCGGTGGCGCAGTCGGTTTCCGGCAAGGCCGCCAGCAGCTTCGTAGCTTGGCTGCAGACCCAGAGCGGCCAAGGGGCTGTCGCAACCACCTTGAGCACCGGAGGACAACCGGCTGGTATCGGCGCGACCGAATCGGCGCCGCGGACCCCGCGCACCGCCACCAAACAGGGGCCGGCCTCGACGCAGACGTCGAGCACGACGACCAGCAGCATCGGCAGGGATGACCAGGTTGCCGCCTTGGTGCCAGCCGTCACGGGTGCCCCGGGCGATGGCAGCAAATCACTGGCCGCCGCCATTCAGCGTGAATTGTCCGTAAAGGGCGTCAACCTGACTGACAAGCCGACGCCTAGTGCCTACCGCGTGGAAGGCACGGTTGTGGTGGGGCAGGCCGAAGGCGGCAAGCAGCCGATCCAGATCGAGTGGCTGGTGCGCGATCCCCAGGGCAAGAAGCTGGGCACGGTTTCGCAGAAGAATGAGATCGCCGAGGGCTCGCTCGACGGCCCCTGGGGTAAGGTCGCGGATCAGGCCGCCGGTGCTGCAGTGCAAGGCATCGTCAAGCTGCTGCCGCCGGGCGGCAAAGCCATCAACTAAGGTATAAAAACCGCTGCTTTCCGAGCAGGAAAGCAGCGGTTTGCTTTGGGCGGCAGGGCGGACGTGCCGGCGTCGTTTGCCAAGCGCGGTATCGCTTGCTAGAAGCGCCTCGTGTGAACGGAGCGCTCGTCGTGTGATGATCGAGAAATTCGTCCGCGCTCGCGGCTTGGGTTTGGGCGGATTTATCGATCCGAATCACATGAGCGAGACTATGGGTTCTAGGGTCCCTTATGATTCCGAAGTTCGCTCGGGACGCTGGGATTGAGTAGAGGCGAGCTTCGGAATCGGGACACTAGCGATGCCCTTCGATTCCCGAGATGCCAACCGCGGCCGGGGGGCGCCACGCATGAAACTCGTCGCCGGCAACAGCAACCGTCCTCTCGCCGAAGAGATTTCCGGCGCGCTCAAGCTCTCCCTGACGAAGGGCGTGGTGAAGCGCTTCGCCGACATGGAAGTGTTCGTCGAGGTGCAGGAGAATGTGCGCGGCGAGGATGTGTTCGTCATCCAGTCGACGTCGTTCCCCGCCAACGACAATCTGATGGAGTTGTTGATCCTGGTCGACGCCCTGAAGCGGGCGTCGGCCCGCCGCATCACGGCGGTCATGCCCTACTTCGGCTACGCGCGTCAGGATCGCAAGCCCGGCCCTCGCACGCCGATTTCGGCCAAGCTGGTGGCTAACCTGATCGAGCGCGCTGGCGTCGACCGGGTTATGACGCTGGACCTGCACGCGGGACAGATCCAGGGCTTCTTCGACATTCCGACGGACAATCTGTTCGCCGCTCCCGTGATGGTGCGCGACATCCAAGAGCGGTACGACCTCTCCAATCTGGTCGTGGTATCCCCCGACGTGGGCGGTGTCGTACGCGCCCGCGGCCTCGCCAAGCGGATCAACGTGCCGATTGCCATCTGTGACAAGCGGCGCGAGCGTGCGGGCGAGTTGGAGGTAATGAACGTCATCGGCGACGTTCGCGGCAAGGGTTGCGTGTTGATCGACGACATCATCGATTCGGGTGGCACGCTGGTGAACGCCGCCAACGCCCTGCTTGCCGAGGGCGCGACCGAAGTCAGCGCCTACATTACGCACGGCGTGTTGTCGGGCGGAGCGGTCGACAAGATCACCCGCTCCAGCCTGAAGACGCTTGTCATCAGCGACTCGATACAGCCGACCGAGGTGGTCAGGTCCGCGCGCAACATTCGGGTTCTGTCGATTGCCCCGCTGCTGGCGGAGGCGATCGCCCGCACGGCGCGTGAGGAAAGCGTCTCCAGCCTGTTCTATTGATAGGTCGCAGCGCCGCTGAGACCGGCGATTTCTGCCGCGGCGGACCTGCCCGCTTTGTCGGCACTGACCAGGATGTGCATCACCTGGAGGCGCCCTCACCTTTCTAAAAGTTCATGCGGGAGACCGGTCTTTCGTTGCTAGAACCCTGCTGCTGAGCGCCGGAAATTGCGAGAGGGCGCGTTCTCATGCTGGAGCCAGCAGATCGATCGTGCTACGGGAGCGGCCCATGTTCCGCTTCTGGCCAACGAGACGCCCTGACATGACTGCCGCCATTCCAGCGTCGAACGTCGAGACGCGCACCGAGACCGACACCTTCGGTCCCATTCAGGTGCCGGTTGATAAATATTGGGGTGCGCAGGCGCAGCGCAGCCTCGGCAACTTCAAGATCGGCTGGGAGAAGCAACCCAAATCCATCGTGCGCGCGCTCGGCGTCGTCAAACGGGCCGCCGCCGAGGCCAACGTGGCACTCGGCCGGCTCGACCCAAAGATCAGCGAAGCCATCGTCGCAGCCGCGCAGGAGGTGATCGACGGCAAGCTCGACGAGCATTTCCCGCTCGCGGTCTGGCAGACCGGCTCGGGCACGCAGTCGAACATGAATGCCAATGAGGTGATCTCCAACCGGGCGATCCAGTTGCTGGGTGGCGTGATGGGCTCCAAGAAGCCCGTGCACCCCAACGATCACGTCAACATGAGCCAGTCGTCGAACGACACTTACCCGACGGCGATGCATATTGCCTGCGCCGAGGAGGTGCAACGCTTGCTGTTGCCGGGGCTGCGCAAGCTGCATGCGGCCTTGGTCGAGAAGCAGCGCGCCTTCGCGCATATCATCAAGATTGGCCGCACGCACACCCAGGATGCCACCCCGCTCACGCTCGGCCAGGAGTTCTCGGGCTACGCCACGCAGGTTGGCAACGCCATTGCCCGCATTGAGATGACGCTGCCGGGGCTGCTCGAACTGGCGCAGGGTGGCACGGCCGTCGGTACCGGGCTCAACGCGCCGGTGGGTTTCGCGGAGAAGGTGGCAGAGCGCATTGCCGCCATCACCGGTATGAAATTTGTGTCGGCGCCCAACAAGTTCGAGGCGCTCGCCGCCCACGACGCCATGGTGTTCTCGCACGGCGCGATCAACACGGCGGCAGTGGCTCTGTTCAAGATTGCCAACGACATCCGTCTGCTCGGCAGCGGGCCGCGCTCCGGCCTCGGCGAGTTGTCGCTGCCAGAGAACGAACCGGGCTCCTCGATCATGCCGGGCAAGGTCAATCCGACCCAGTGCGAAGCGCTGACAATGGTCTGCGTGCAAGTGTTTGGTAACCAGGCATCGATCACATTTGCCGGATCGCAGGGTCACTTCGAGCTCAACGTGTACAATCCCGTGATGGCCTACAATTTCCTGCAGTCGGTGCAACTGCTCGGCGACGCCGCAGTCAGCTTCACCGACAATTGCGTTGTCGGTATCGAGGCCCGCGAGCAGAACATTGCCGCGGCGCTGGAGCGATCGCTGATGCTGGTGACCGCGCTGGCGCCGAAGATCGGCTACGACAACGCGGCCAAGATTGCCAAGACCGCGCACAAGAACGGCACCACCTTGAGGGACGAGGCCGTCGGCGGGGGATACGTGTCGGCCGAGGAATTCGACAAGATCGTCGACCCCAGAAAGATGATCGGACCGGAGGCGTGATGGGCAGCGTCATAAACCTGAACCGCTACCGCAAGGACAAGCAGCGGGCCGAGCGTGAGCGTCGCGCCAACGAAAAGCGCGCTCTGTTTGGCATCCCCAAGAGCGAGCGCGCCAAGAACACCGCTCAGCGGACCTTGGACACGCATCGCCTCGAGGGCATGCGGCGGGAGGACCGGGGCGCTGGCGCAGAGCGCGAGGACTGAGCTGCGCGCATGCGCGCCTCCTTCGATGGAGGTTGCACTTGCCGGCACGGCGAGGCCTGGGGCAGCGACGATGAGGCCGGTCAAGCGCTCCTTCACCATCGCCGGACACCGCACATCCATCTCGCTTGAAGCCCCCTTCTGGGAGGCCCTCAAGGAGGCCGCCAGCGAAGAAAGATTGCCGGTCTCCCAGCTGATAGCTCGCATCGATTCCGGACGCGGCGGGAGCGGCCTTTCCAGCGCGGTTCGCGTATGGGTTCTTGCCCGTTGCAAGGCACGCCCCTCGGTCCCTTAGCGAGGCATCCGCGGTTCAGCCTGGCATGCCCTCACGTCCACCCGCCAGCGAGACTACGGGATCTGTCGCGCGGGCGAGCAAGTTATCAACCTGGCGTTGCTGGTACCGAGTTTGCCTTGGGCAGGATCGGCGTGTTGGGCGTGGTGGCCGGACGGGTCGGCGCCCACGGGTCTTGCGGTTGCTGCCGCTGACGCTCCAGTTCACTGCGGCGGCGCACCTCGTCCGCCTGGCGCAGCCGCTCCAGCTCTTCGAGATCGAGCTCCATCTTGCGCGCGGTAAGCTCGCGCTCGATCGCTCCGGTGCCGATGCGCGCGTCGAGGGCCGACAGCGCCGTGACCGGGCCGCGGTACTGGATGACCGCCGCCGGCAGCGCCGCCTTTTCATCGATCTTGTCATTGGCACGCTTGCGCTCCAGGCGCCACTCGCTGTCGAATGCGAACGATCGCAGATCGAGGTTGGCCGTACCGGAGGCGCGACCCTGGTCCGTGTCGACCACGATCGGTTTGGAGCGCAGCTGGCCGTCGACGATGTCTACAGCGACGGAGCCCGGACCGAGTGGCAGTTGGCCTTCGGTCAGCCGATCCAGCAGCTCTTGCCGCAGCGTCGGCCCGACTCTGTCGGCCTCCACCTTCATGGCCGCCTCGACCGCGGCACCGAGCGCGCCCGGCCACAGGTTGGCGAGCTTGGCCTCGCCGATCTCGACTGTGCCTTTGCCTTGCAGGCCCGAGACCAGCGCACGCGGGTTGCCGCCTCTTGCGGAGAATTCGAGTGTTGCTTTGATCGGGCCAACTGCGCGTGGCGTGTCCGCGGCGCGCGGCGGCGCCAAAGCTTCCAACGTGGCCTCGACGGTGGCGCTGCCGGTCAGCTCGATGTTGCCCGGCCGCTTCTCGAGGGCGAAGCTCGCTTGCAGGCGGCCGCCCAGGCCGTCGCCGGCGAGTTGCTTCACATCGATCCTTCCCGGCGCCAACTCGACATCCAAGGACGCGCGGTCGAGCCCTAGCAGCGGCGTCAACGCGAGCCGCGGTGCCTCGACTTTTATGGTGCCTTCGAAGCCATCGAGCACCGCCGTATCGAAAGGTTCATCCGGCCAAGGGGTCTGCTGTCCGGAAAGGGCAGATTCCACCGTAGCGGTGATGGCGAGGCGCTGGTCCAGGACGGGCGCCAGCAGTCGGGCGACGCTCAGCTCCTCGACCATAAGCTGCGCCGCGATGCGGCGCCGGTCACCAGCTGGCGCGAGAGAGAGCCTGCCGCGCACCTCGCTGCCGCCGATGGTGAGCGACAGCCGCTCGATGTCGAGAGCGCCGTCGCTCCCCGAAATCTTCATGGCCCCCGACATCGGCAACGCATCGAGCTTCAGCGGCGGAGTCAGGCCGACGATCGTAGCGACGCGTGCTACGTCCGCGCCCTTGATCTCCAGGTCCCCGCCGAACTTGTTGCCCGTGTCCTTCAAGGACACCTGGCCACGGAAGTTGAGCGCCAGGTCGCCGGCATCGATCGAGGCGATGGTCGTCAGCCCGTCGGCCGGCAGCCCACCGGCCTTGAGCAGAATTTGACCTGGGCGAGAGCTGTCGCCACCGGACGGGCTGCCGGAGCCCAGCAAAGCGCCGACGATGCGGCTGGCTTCGGGGCCCTCAAGGGTGCCGGTCACGTCGGCGAAGCCTTTCCGCCACCCTGCGGCGCTGCCGTCGAGGCGCACGGCGGCCTTCACGCCGGCCCCGTTCGCCTCACCGTCGAGCTGGATATCGGCGGAGGTCGGCGTGCGCCCTCCGAACGCGATCGCACCGCCAAGGCGCAGTGGGGCCATCGCCTGCACGCGTCGCTCGCCCGGCCGAAAGGCGTTCGGAACGCCGAGCAGCTCGGCGAGAGGCAGGATTCCCTGAGGCGACTCGGTGGCGGCAACGGCGCGGATGGACCCCTTCGGTCGTCCTGCGACATCGCTGACCTCGCCGTCCAGTTCCAGGCTGTAGCCCTCATCCCCCGATACGCGCAGCATCGGCAGGCGCAGGTTGCCGCCCCTGAGATCGAGCTCCAGCGCCACGTCGCGATATACCCGCCCGGCGGTTATCAACTGGCCGGCATTGATGCGCACCAGCGCGTCGGCCGGCTTCGGCTGGGCCGGACCGCTGCCCGTGGCCGCCTCCGTGTGAGCGGCCAAGCTGAACATGTCATACAGGCTTGCGCCAGCTGGCACGAACGGGCGTACGTCGATCTGAGGGCCTTCGATGGCGAGCGAGAATTCCGGGCGGCCATCCCATCGATAATGCGCGGCACCGTATAGCGCTGTCCCCGAGAGGTCGCCGATAATGTCGCGCAGCTCAAAGCGGCCCGTTCCAATAGACACCTTCGAGCGTAGACCGAATGCGCCATCGCCCTTGGTGTCGGCAGGCAGCGGTGAGCCCCGCGCCCAGCCAAGGAAGCGCACGACGCTCACTCCGCGCAGCCCAAACGAACCGTCGAACACCGGCGCGCCGGCCGGGCCCGACATGACGCCCTGCAATTCTCCACGGCTTCCGCCCGGCATGCTGAGGCGCAGCTCTTCGAGTTCGAGCTTGTCGCGCGAACGCACCAGGGCCAGGCGCAACCCGCTGATCAACTCTCGTCCGATATTGGCTTGATCGACGGTGAAGCTGGCCCGCGAGCGGCCGTCGGCGGGCAGCAGGTCGCGCAGCCGCAGCGCCAGGGGCACTACGCTGTCGAGCGGAGAGGAATTGTCAGCCGTGCCCGCGATCCGATCGAGGTCAAGCCAGGGCGAGGCGAGGTTCATGTCCACGGCGAGGGCATCGCGCCATGCGGCTCTGAGGGCTCCGGTCAGCAGCTGCGGACGGCCATCCTGCTCGAAGGACAAGGCAAGGTCGGAAAGCGTGGCGCCAGCCGCATCGGCGATAACGTTGGCCTTGAGATCGAAGGCTACGTCGCTCGCCTGGGCCTTGCTCTCGGAGACTGTGCCCTTCGCGTGCGAAGAGCTGCCGGTTCGCGCCGAGGCGGTTGGCCAGATGCTAGCGACGGGCAGGCTGGCCGTCAGCTCCCCGTCCATGCGGGATTTGCCCATCAGGTCGAGCAGTCGGCCATCGAGGTTGTAGACCGACCCGACGTCGGCCAGGCGCAACGAGGCCTTGAAGCGCACGGCGCCATCGTCCTCGGCCTTGGCGGTCGCCAGCCGGATCTCACGCTGGGCGCCGGGAGCACCATAGGTGCCGCGAAAGCGATAGGGTCCGTCGAGAGAAGGCGCTGACAGCTCGCCTTCCAGCCCTTCGATGCGTGTGCGCTCAACACCGTCGACACCGTGCACCGCCAGCACGCCGTCCTTGATCTTGAGGGAGGTCAGAGCGACGTTGGTCGGCAGGTAGGGTGCGTTGCTCAGCACTTGGCCGAAGGTCTGCCAGTTCCAGCCGCCTTTGTCGTTGAGCGCCAGGCGCAGCACCGGCCGCTGGAATTCGATCTCGTTGGCCTCCACGGCTCCCCTGAGCAATGGGGGCACCGAGAGCTTCACGGTGACGCTGTCGGTCCGGAAAAAAGGCTCCTCGAGATTGACGGAGGCGTCGGCAATGCGCACCTTCTCAAAGCGGAAGTAAGGGGTCGGCAGCAGGTGCAGGTTGACCGCACCTCCTACCCTGACCTCGCGGTCCAGCAGGCGCGAGGCCTCTTCCTCGAACACCCCGCGATAGCCATTCCAGTCGATGAAATAGGGAACCGTGAACAGGGCGCCGACAACGGTGATCAGGAAGACGGCGAGGGCGACGAAGAAGTTGCTCATTGGCTACCCCTCCCGCCAAGCCGGTGCGGACGCAGCAATCGCCTGTCAAGCCAACGCTCCGGCCGCACGTCTGTCCTGCAAGAACCCATCAATGTCCCTTCGCGCACGGAGGGGCGGGGCCTTACGGGGCCTCGTATCAAGGTGCCGCTCTCCTGGGAGGATTATGACACAGTTGCCCTTAGTTTTGCCCCCCGAATTTGGCGGTCTGAAGAGGCATTTGCGGTTGTGGGCAGGTGATCGGCTCCGATTGCCACCCAGTTGAAGGTGCTATAGTCGCAAGCCATGCCAGCGAGTCGCAAAAAAGTGCCGGATTTCAGCAGCGCGCCGACCAACATCGCCCCGAAAATCCCTATCTCCGCTCGCGCCTTGGGCGTGTCGGCTGCGACGCCGTATATGGATGGTCTCAATCCGGAACAGCGGGCTGCCGTCGAGGCTCTGGACGGACCCGTCCTGGTACTGGCCGGCGCCGGCACCGGCAAGACGCGCGTGTTGACGACGCGTATCGCCCACATAATGTGCACCGGCCGCGCGCGCGGCTCGCAGATTTTGGCGGTGACCTTCACCAACAAGGCCGCGCGCGAGATGAAGGAGCGCATCGGCGGGCTGGTAGGCGGTGCCGTGGAGGGCATGCCGTGGCTCGGTACGTTCCATGCCATGGGTGTGAAGATCCT
Source organism: uncultured Alphaproteobacteria bacterium (assembly GCA_963840445.1). Taxonomy (GTDB): domain Bacteria; phylum Pseudomonadota; class Alphaproteobacteria; order Rhizobiales; family Hyphomicrobiaceae; genus AWTP1-13. The sequence goes on from CAWIZC010000023.1 coordinate 53,895, forward strand.
GCGCCGGCATGCCGAGCTGGTGGGCCTGAAATCGGGCTTCACGATCCTCGATACCGACGACCAGATTCGCCTCATCAAGCAGGTCATCGAGGGTGAGGGACTGGACAAGGACCGCTGGCCTGCACGGCAGTTCGCCGCTCTGCTCGACAGCTGGAAGAATCGGGGCTTCACCCCTGACAAGGTGCCGCGCGGGGAGGCGTTCGGCTTTGCCGAGGGCAAGGGCGCGGAGCTGTATGCGGCCTACCAGAAGCGGCTGAAGGAGCTGAACGCCGCCGACTTCGGCGATCTGCTGCTCGAGGTGCTGCGCCTGTTCCAGGACAATCCCGACATCCTGACCGACTATCAGGCCCGCTTCCGCTACATCCTGGTCGACGAATATCAAGACACCAACGTGGCGCAATACCTGTGGCTGCGTCTGCTCGCGGGCGGCTCGCCCAATATCTGCTGCGTGGGCGACGATGACCAGTCGATCTACGGCTGGCGTGGCGCGCAGGTCGACAACATCCTGCGCTTCGAGAAGGACTTCCCCGGCGCGACCGTCATCCGGTTGGAACGCAACTACCGCTCCAAGGGCCATATCCTGGCCGCAGCATCCGGGCTGATCGCCCATAATCAAGGCCGCCTCGGCAAGACGCTCTTCACCGATGACGACATGGGCCGGCCTGTGGCCGTCGCCGGCGTATGGGATGACGAGGAGGAGGCCCGCAGCGTCGGCGAGGACATCGAGGCCTTGCGCAAGGCAGGACAGCAGCTGGAGAGCATCGCCATTCTGGTGCGCGCCTCGTTCCAGATGCGCGCCTTCGAAGATCGCTTTGTCACGCTGGGCCTGCCCTACCGCGTGGTCGGCGGCCCCCGTTTCTATGAGCGGCAGGAAATCAAGGACGCCATCGCCTATCTGGAGGTGACGCTCAATCCGGACAACGACTTGAAATTCGAGCGCATCATCAATGTGCCGAAGCGCGGCCTGGGTGACACCTCGGTCAGGCGCATCAGCGAGTTGGCGCGTGCGCGCGGCATCACGCTGCACCAGGCCGCGCGCGAAATCACCGAGACCGAGGAGCTGGGCGGCAAGCCGCGCAAGGCGCTTGCCGACCTCGTCTTGTCGTTCGAACGCTGGCGCCGCCAGATCGACACCATGAAGCACACCGAGCTCGCCGAGCTGGTCCTCGACGAGTCGGGCTACACGCAGTTGTGGCAGCAGGACAAGAGCCCGCAGGCCCATTCCCGGCTGGAGAACCTGAAGGAGCTGATCCGCTTCATGCACGAGTTCGACACGCTGCAGGGCTTCCTGGAGCACGTGTCACTGGTCATGGACGCCGATACTCAGGACGGCAGCGATCGCATCTCGCTGATGACGCTGCACGCTGCCAAGGGCCTGGAGTTCGACGTCGTGTTCCTGCCGGGCTGGGAGGAGGGCCTTTTCCCGCACCAGCGTAGCCTGGATGAGAGCGGTGCGGCGGGCCTCGAAGAGGAACGGCGGCTCGCCTACGTTGGGCTGACGCGGGCACGCCGCCAGGCCAAGGTGAGTTTCGCGCAGAACCGGCGCGCGCGCGGGCTGTACCAGGCGGCGGCGCCGTCGCGCTTCGTCGACGAGTTGCCCGAGGCTCACGTTGAGATCGTGGAATCGAAGAGCCCGTACGGCGGCGGCACCGGTGGCGCCGGCCGGTTCAATCCCTACGGGAGGAGCCGGTTCGATGAGCCGGCCGCCGGCTTCCAGAGCGGGTATTCGACGCCTGGCTGGCAGCGCGCCAAGGAGCAGTGGCAGCGCGAAGATCGTACCAAGAAACGCACACCGCTGACGCTGGAGGGAGAGCTGGTTGCGTCATCGAGCGGGCATGGCGCCGGCTATGCGCTAGGCGAACGGGTGTTCCATGAGAAGTTCGGCTACGGCGTGGTGGCGGAGATCGACGGCAACAAGCTGACGATCGATTTCGACAAGGCCGGCCGCAAGCGTGTGGTTGACAGTTTTGTTGCGCGTGCCGACGCGGTCTGACGAAATAACCCCTGCTGTTGCAGGTTTGCCGTGCCGCTCTCGACAAGTCCGATCATAAAGCCGTAGAACCAACACATTAGAACCAATAGGAATTCTTGCTGCGCAAACGCGGGGGCGGCGGAGTTTCTTGTTGCGCTGGAAGGAGCGGGAGCGCCCGCGGGGAGGTAAGCGATGGTCGCAGTCGGCATCTCCACGACCGCCAAGGAGGTTGAGCTGGTCGCGGCAGACCCGCACGCCAGCGGCGCCCTCCGGCGGGAGAAATTCCTGCCCGTCACGCGCTCCGCGCTGATGGACCGGCTGACAGTGCCGAGCGCCTGGCCCGATGGCGACGTCGTGCAGGTGCGCCGCTTCTTGCGCTACCTCGATTTTTGGCGGCGGCATTCCTACACGATGCGGCTGCTCGATTTGGAGCAGAGTTATGAGCCGTTCAGCCCAGACAGCGATCTGCTGACCACGCGCACGTTCTCGGCGGAGGAGCGCACCACGCTGCGCAAGCGGCTGGTGGGGCAGATCACCGAACTCCTCGAGCAGGGCAACTTCACCCGCGTCGAGCCGAGCGAGGTGCATATCATCCTGACCCCGGATTCGCACTATGGGCTCGACCTGCAGGTGGATCTCAAGGCCTTCGAGGAGGTGCTGATCTACTACCGCGGCGCGACCACCATCACGGAGCGGCGGCGCGATCCACTCAAGGGCTACATCGGCTGGAAAGAGGTGAAAATACCCGTCTTCCAGCGGCTCTTTCTGCTGTTCAAGCTGAAGCCGTTCGAGCAGCGTGTCCGCGAGGTGATGCGTGAGCAGAACATCGATCGCGCCGATGCCGAGCGGCATGTCAAGCGCATGCGCGGCCTGCTTCCGGTCACGGTGAGCAGCGACTACGTGTACCTCAAGCTGTTCAAGAATTTGCCGCGCAGCGATGTGGAGATGATCTTCCCCAATACCAAGGTCAGGTTTCGCTTGTTCGACAAGATCAAGTTCGGCGTGACGGCCGGCGGCGGTCTCGGCATGGGCGTGTTCGGCACGGCCAGCAAGATAGCCCTGCTGAGCAGCAATCCGATCGCATTCGCCGGCGCCCTGGTCGGGCTTGGCGGTGTCGCTGCGCGGCAAGCCACCAATTTCATCGCCCAGCGCAACCGCTACATGGTGGTGATGGCGCAGAACCTCTATTTCCACGCCATGGCCGACAATCGCGGCGTCGTGACGTTGCTGGCCGACCGGGCTGCCGAAGAGGATGTGAAGGAGGAGATGCTGCTCTACAGCGTGCTGGCCAAGGCGCCGGCCAACATTCGTGACCTGGAGCATGTGGATCGAGCAATCGAGCAATATCTGACGCGGACCTTCGGGGTCGACGCGGATTTCGACATCGAGGACGCGCTCAAGCGTCTGAAGCAGGACGAAATTGTTCGCGAGTTGCCAGACGGGACGCTGCAGACCCTGCGGCCCGAGCAGGCCGCCCTGCAGATCGACAAACTTTGGGATGCCTCGCTGGACCAGTTGCCGGACGTCGCACCAGATGAAGGCCGGGAGGTCGGAATGGATACCGGCGACACCCCACGTCTCTGAGCGCGGCCGCTGCGTATGCTATCTTGCGTGACGGCGCCGGCGCCCGGGTTTGCGGCCGGCGCGCGCGTGACCTATGAAGCTCACCATGTTCCAGACCTTCGACAACACACAAGCTAGTGCCGATCACTCGGAGCGCGTGGCGAAGCTGCGCGAGCTGATGGTCAAGGGCGGCCTTGACGCCGTCCTGGTGCCTCGATCCGACGAGCACCAGGGGGAGTATGTTCCCCGCTGCGCCGAGCGGCTGACGTGGCTGACGGGCTTCACCGGCTCGGCCGGTCTGGCTGCCATCGGGCGCACGACGGCGGTGCTGTTCGTCGATGGCCGATACACCGTGCAGGCGCGGGCCCAGGTCGACGGCCGACTGTTCGAGATCCTGGAGATCCCAGGCTCCAAACTGTCCGAGTGGCTGGAGCGCAAGTTCGCGACTGGGGCCGTGGTCGGCTTCGACCCCCGGCTGCACTCGGCCAACGCCGTCGAAGAACTGACCAAGGCGGTCGCAGACAAGGGCATCAAGCTGAAGCCGCTGGCCCGCAATCTGGTCGATCGCGTTTGGGGCAAGGCGCGCCCGGGTCCGCCCAGGGGACCCGTCGTTGCACACGCGTTGAAATACGCCGGCAAGCCGGCGGAGCAGAAAATCAGTGACCTGCAGGCGACCCTGCGCAAGGACGGCCAGGACGCGGTGGTGCTGACGCTGCCCGATTCGATTGCCTGGCTTTTCAACATTCGCGGCTCGGACGTGGCGCACAACCCTGTCGCACTGGCTTTTGCCATCGTGCCTGCCGCCGGCAAGCCCGAGTTGTTCGTGGACAGCGCCAAGATCGGAGCGGAGACGAAGGCGCATCTTACTCCGCTGGCAAAGATCAGCGCACCCGCGGCGTTGGACGCGCGACTGGCAGCGCTGAAGAAGGCCGGCAAGCGTGTGAGGCTGGACCCAGCGACGGCGGCCTTCTGGTTCTTTCGCAAACTGAAGGGTGGCAAAGCCCGCATCGTGCCTGCGGCTGACCCTTGCATTCTGCCCAAGGCGCGCAAGAACGCCGCCGAGATCAAGGGAACGCGCGCGGCACACAAGCGCGACGGTGCCGCGATGGTGCGGTTCCTGGCGTGGCTTGATCGCGAAGTGCCGAAGGGCGGCGTCGACGAGATCGGCGCGGCACAACAGCTGGAGACGATGCGCACAGAAACGCAGGCGCTGAAAGAGATCAGCTTCGATACGATTTCCGGTGCCGGCGGCAACGGTGCCATCGTGCACTATCGCGTGACCAAGGCCACCAACCGCAAGCTCGGCACGGGCGAGCTTGTTTCTGGTCAACTCGGGCGCCCAGTACCTCGACGGCACCACCGACATCACTCGCACTGTCGCCATCGGCAAGCCGACGCGCGAGATGCAGGAGCGGTTCACGCTGGTCTTGAAGGGCCACATCGCCATCGCCACCGCTCTCTTTCCGAAAGGCACGCGCGGCATCGAGCTCGACCCTTTCGCGCGGCGTGCGCTTTGGACTGCGGGGCTCGACTTTGATCACGGCACCGGGCACGGCGTCGGCAGCTACCTGTCCGTGCACGAAGGTCCGCAGAGCATCTCCAAGCGCGGCATGGCCGTGCTCGAACCGGGCATGATCATTTCCAACGAGCCCGGCTACTACAGGGAAGGCGCCTACGGCATCCGTATCGAGAACCTGGTGCTGGTCACGGAAGTTGGAAAGCCGGCCGGAGGCGATCGGGAGATGCTGGGCTTCGAGACGCTGACACTGGCACCGATCGACCGGCGGCTGGTGGTCGCGGACATGCTGGCGGCCGACGAGCTGGCCTGGCTTAACGCCTACCACGACCGCGTGCGCGAGGTGATCGGGCCGGAGCTGGGTGCAGCGGACCGGGCCTGGCTGGAGGCTGCCACGGCGCCGATCGGGCGGTAAGGCTCGAACGGAAACGACCGGTCGGTTCATGGGCAGCCGAAAATCTGCGCGGGACCCTCGCTCTGACCACAATTTACCTTTGCACGGCAAAATAGGTCAGCTATGCTGTCCTTTAATTGCGGGCATCTGTCGCGACAGGCCAGCGCCGGGCTCTGACCGGTGCCCAGGCGGTTGCGCCGGCGCCCGCAAAGAGGGGTGAGACTGCCGCCCGAGCTGCGGCACCCGATAGTGCGCTGCGATCCCTGTCCGATCCGGGAGATGGGGAGCTGTGCATCGGAGGCGGCTCAATGGAGTGGCGGCAGCCGGCTCCGCGCGTTGCCGAATGCTAAACCCCGTTCGCCCACACGCAAGAACGGGGCAGGCGGCGGCGTGCCCGGACCTCTCACTAGATGCACTGCAACGCGTTTCAGCCCGGAAGGCTCGAGACCATGACGACAGCGATGGACCCGACCAGCGGTGCGCTGCACCAGCAAACCGCGCAAGACGAAGCCCAGCTTTTCCCGAAGGCTGGCGGCCTGTTCGACCCACGCCGCGAATTCGACGCGTGCGGCGTCGGCTTCATCGCCGATCTCAAGGGCCGCAAGTCGCATCGCATCATCAAGGACGCGCTCTACATCCTCGAGAACCTCGAGCATCGCGGCGCGGTGGGCGCCGATCCTATCGCCGGCGACGGTGCGGGCATCCTCATACAAATTCCGCACGAGTTCCTCGCCGAGGAATGCGCCAAGCTCGACATCACGTTGCCGAAGCCCGGCCACTATGCGGTCGGGCATATCTTCATGCCGCAGGACGAGCGCTTGCGGGCGCACTGCGAGCGCGTGTGGAAGCGGCTGATCCGCGAGCAGGGGCTTGAGTTCCTCGGCTGGCGCATGGTGCCGGTCACCGACACGAAGCTGTCCGACATGGTGCGGGCGACCGAGCCGGTGCATCGCCAGATCTTCATCGGCCGGCCGAAGGCGATCAAGAGCCAGGACGATTTCGAGCGCAGGCTCTACCTGATCCGCAAGGTCGTCTCCAACGCCATCTACGACGCCTACAAGGGCGGCGATATCGGCCACTACACCGTGTCCCTGTCGAGCCGCACGCTCGTCTACAAGGGCATGTTCCTGTCCTACCAGGTCAAGGCCTACTACGCCGATCTGACGGACGAGCGGCTGGCGTCGGCGATGGCGCTCGTGCACCAGCGCTTCTCTACAAACACCTTCCCGTCCTGGAAGCTCGCGCATCCCTATCGCATGGTCGCCCACAACGGCGAGATCAACACGCTGCGTGGCAACGTCAACTGGATGGCGGCGCGGCAGGCGTCCGTCGCTTCGCCACTGTACGGCGCTGAGATCTCCAAGCTGTGGCCGATCTCCTACGAGGGCCAGTCGGACACGGCCTGCTTCGACAACGCGCTCGAGTTCCTGGTGATGGGCGGCTACAGCCTGGCCCACGCGGCCATGATGCTGATCCCCGAGGCTTGGGCCGGCAATCCGCTGATGGATAGCAAGCGGCGCGCCTTCTACGAATATCACGCCTGCCTGATGGAGCCGTGGGATGGCCCGGCGGCGATGGCCTTCACCGACGGTCGCCAGATCGGCGCCACGCTCGACCGCAACGGCCTCAGGCCGGCGCGCTATCTCGTCACCAAGGACGACATGGTCGTGATGTCGTCGGAGGCCGGCGTGCTGCCGGTCGAGGAAGCCAATATCGCCAAGAAGTGGCGTCTACAGCCCGGCAAGATGCTGCTGATCGACCTGGAGGCCGGCAAGATCATCTCCGACGATGACCTGAAGGCCGATCTCGCCTCGCGCTACCCCTACGAGCAGTGGCTGAAGCGCACGCAGATCCAGGTCGGTGACCTGCCGCTGCCGAAGAAGGTCGGCCGCAAGAAGAGCAACGTAGCCCTGCTCGATCTGCAGCAGGCGTTCGGCTACACGCAGGAGAGCCTCAAGTTCTTGATGGCGCCGATGGCGCACACGGGTCAGGAGGCGGTGGGCTCGATGGGCACGGACACGCCGGTGTCGGTGCTGTCCAACAAGCCGAAGCTGCTGCACACCTACTTCAAGCAGAACTTCGCGCAAGTGACCAACCCGCCGATCAACTCGATCCGCGAGGAGCTGGTGATGAGTCTCGTCTCGTTCATCGGGCCGCGGCCTAACATCCTCGACCTGGAAGGCACCGCCAAGATCAAGCGGCTGGAGGTGTACCAGCCGATCCTCACCAACGAGGACCTGGAGCGCATCCGCCAGATCGGCCTGGTGAAGGACAACCAGTTCTCGTCGGTGACGATCGACATCACCTATCCGGCCGACAAGGGTGCGGCTGGCATGGCGGCGGCACTCGACGTGGTGTGCGCGGAAGCCGAGGAGGCGGTGCGCTCCAAGGAGTACAACATCATTATCCTGTCGGACCGCGCGACCGGTCCTGACCGCATTCCCATTCCGTCGCTGCTAGCCACCTCGGCCGTGCATCACCACCTGATCCGGCAGGGCCTGCGCACGTCGGTCGGCCTGGTCGTGGAGACCGGCGAGCCGCACGAGGTGCATCAGTTCGCCGTGCTGGCCGGCTATGGCGCCGAGGCGATCAATCCGTATCTGGCCTTCGACACGCTGGAGGAGATCCTTCCCGAGCTTGACGAGAAGCTGTCGCTCAAGGAGGCGCAGAAGCGCTACATCAAGGCCATCGACAAGGGCCTGCTGAAGGTGATGTCCAAGATGGGCATCTCGACCTATCAGTCATACTGCGGCGCGCAGATCTTCGACGCCGTGGGCCTGCGCTCGGCGTTCGTGAAGCGGTACTTCACCGGCACGCATACGCAGGTCGAGGGTGTCGGCCTGCGCCAAGTCGCGCGCGAGACGGCCGAGCGGCATCGCCAGGCGTTCGGCGATGTGCCGGTGCTCGACAATGCGCTGGATGTGGGCGGCGAATATGCCTATCGCATCCGCGGCGAGGCGCACATGTGGCGCCCGGCCGTGGTCGCCGACCTGCAGCACGCGGTGCGCGGCAACCTGCCCGACAAGTATCGCTCCTACGCGCAGCAGATCAACGACCAGTCCGAGCAGCTGATGACCCTGCGCGGCCTGTTCCGGCTGAAGAGCGCCGAGGAGATGGGCCGCAAGCCCGTGCCGCTCGAGGAGGTGGAGCCGGCCGCCAACATCGTCAAGCGCTTCTCGACCGGGGCGATGAGCTTCGGCTCGATCTCGCGCGAGGCGCACACCACGCTCGCCATCGCCATGAACCGCATCGGCGGCAAGTCCAACACCGGCGAGGGCGGCGAGGAAGCCGACCGCTTCAAGCCGATGCCGAACGGCGACTCCATGCGCTCGGCCATCAAGCAGGTGGCATCGGGCCGGTTCGGCGTGACGGCGGAATACCTCGTCAACTCGTCGGTCATGCAGATCAAGATGGCGCAGGGCGCCAAGCCCGGCGAAGGCGGCCAGCTGCCGGGCCACAAGGTGGATGCCATCATCGCCAAGGTGCGCCATTCGACGCCCGGCGTCGGCCTGATCTCGCCGCCGCCGCACCACGACATCTATTCGATCGAGGACCTGGCGCAACTGATCTTCGACCTGAAGAACGTCAACCCGCAGGCCGACGTGTCGGTCAAGCTGGTCTCCGAGGTCGGTGTCGGCACGGTGGCGGCGGGCGTCGCCAAGGCACGCGCCGATCATGTCACCATCTCGGGTTTCGAGGGCGGCACCGGCGCTTCGCCGCTGACCTCGCTCAAGCACGCCGGCAGTCCGTGGGAGATCGGGCTCGCCGAGACGCACCAGACGCTGGTCGCCAACCGGCTGAGGGGCCGCATCGCCGTACAGGTCGACGGCGGCGTGCGCACCGGTCGCGACGTCATCATCGGCGCGCTGCTGGGTGCCGACGAGTTCGGCTTTGCCACGGCGCCGCTGATCGCGCTCGGCTGCATCATGATGCGCAAGTGTCACCTCAATACGTGTCCGGTGGGTGTGGCCACGCAGGACCCGGTGCTGCGCGCCAAGTTCAAGGGCCAACCCGAGCACGCCATCAACTTCTTCTTCTTCGTCGCCGAGGAGGTGCGGGAGATCATGGCCGCTCTCGGCTATCGCTCGTTGAACGAGATCATCGGCCAGTCGCAATGCCTCGACACGCAGCGTGCGATCGGCCACTGGAAGGCGCGCGGGCTCGACTTCGAAAGGCTGTTCCACAAGCCCGAGGTGCCCGACAAGGTCGCCATCTATCACTGCGAGCTGCAAGAGCACGGGCTCGACAAGGTGCTGGACACCAAGCTGATCGAGATCGCAAGGCCGGCGCTCGAGAAGAAGGATCGCATCAAGCACGAGCTGGCGATATGCAACCGCGATCGCACGGCAGGTGCCATGCTGTCGGGCGAGGTGGCGAGGCGTTATGGCCATGCCGGATTGGCTGAGGACACCATCTGGCTGTCGTTCAAGGGCACGGCGGGGCAGAGCTTCGGTGCCTGGCTGGCGCATGGCGTGACGCTCGACCTGGTCGGCGAAGGCAACGACTACGTCGGCAAGGGCCTGTCGGGCGGCAAGCTGATCGTGCGGCCCGACCCCAAGTCGGGCATCGTGCCGGAGGAGAGCATCATCGTCGGCAACACGGTCCTGTACGGCGCCATTTCCGGCGAGTGCTACTTCCGCGGCGTGGCCGGCGAGCGCTTTGCGGTGCGCAACTCTGGCGCGGCCGCCGTCGTGGAGGGCACCGGCGATCACGGCTGCGAATACATGACGGGCGGTGTGGTGGTGGTGATCGGCCCCACGGGGCGCAACTTCGCGGCCGGCATGTCGGGCGGCATTGCCTACGTGCTGGACGAGGACGGCACCTTCGAGCGGCGCTGCAATCTGTCGATGATCGATCTCGAGCCGGTGGAGGCCGAGGACGAGGTGATGCGCCGGCTGTCCAACCAGGGCGGCGACCTGGAAAGCCACGGGTTGGTGGACGTGATGGGCGACATGACTAAGCAGGATGCCGAGCGCCTGCATCAGCTGATCGCCCGGCACGCGCATTACACCAACTCGGCCAAGGCCAAGACCATTCTCGACGACTGGGCAGGCTACCTGCCCAAGTTCAAGAAGGTGATGCCGGTCGAGTATCGCCGCGCGCTGGCCGAGATGAGCAAGCACCAGTCCGCGGAGGGCGCCGGCCTCGAGGTCCTCGAGATCGGCCTGCCGGCCGCGGCCAAGGGGTAACAGTCATCCCGGCCCTCGTGCGGGGGTCCGGCCACCACAGGCTTTGAAGCGAACGGATAGATGGATACCGGGGACAAGCCTCGGTATGACAGGGGCGGCAAGTCTGAGCACTAGCCGGCCAGCAGGCAGAGACGATGGGCAAGATTACCGGGTTCATGGAGTTCGACCGCAGCGAGCGCGGCTACAAGCCGGCGGCCGAGCGCGTTAAGCATTGGAACGAGTTCGTGGTGCCGCTGCCGGCCGCCGAGGTGAAGAAGCAGGCTGCACGCTGCATGGACTGCGGCATCCCCTATTGTCACAACGGCTGCCCGGTCAACAACCAGATCCCCGACTGGAACGACCTCGTCTATCGCGACCACTGGCAGACGGCGGCGCGCAACCTGCACTCGACCAACAACTTCCCGGAAATCACAGGCCGGGTGTGCCCGGCGCCGTGCGAGGCATCCTGCACGCTCAACATCGACGACAAGCCGGTCACCATCAAGACGATCGAATGTGCCATCGCCGACAAGGCCTTCGAGGAAGGCTGGATCGCGCCCGATGTTGCCGAGAGCAAGACCGGCAAGAAGGTGGCAATCGTCGGGTCCGGACCCGCTGGCTTGGCCGCGGCGCAGCAGCTCGCGCGGGCCGGACACGAGGTGCACGTCTACGAGAAGAGCGCCAAGCCAGGCGGACTGCTCGTCTACGGTATCCCCGACTTCAAGATGGAAAAGCACATCGTCGAGCGGCGGGTGAAGCAGATGGAGGCGGAAGGCGTCGTCTTCCACTGCAATGTGCACGTCGGCAAGACCGTCTCGATGCAGGAGCTGGAGGCGAGCCACGACGCGGTGCTGCTGGCCGGCGGCTCGGAGAAGCCGTTCGACTTCTTCGCGACGTCGCCGGGACGCGATCTGGCTGGGCTCCATTTCGCCATGCACTTCCTGCCGCAGCAGAACCGCCGCGTATCGGGCGAGCCGCAGGGCGCAGAAGCGCAGATCACGGCCAAGGACAAGCACGTGGTGGTGATCGGCGGCGGTGATACGGGCAGCGACTGCATCGGCACATCGTTCCGGCAGGGCGCCAAGTCCGTCACGCAGCTGGAGATCATGCCGATGCCGCCCGAGAAGGAGAACAAGGCGCTGTCCTGGCCGCACTGGCCGCTGAAGCTGCGCGTCTCCTCAAGTCAGGCCGAGGGGGCGAAGGTGGAGTACGCCATCTCCACCACGGGTTTTGCCGGCAGCAACGGCAAGGTCGAGAAGCTGCTCTATGCGCGCGTCGACAAGACCCTCAAGCCGGTTCCTGGTAGCGAGGGGGAGATGCCGGCCGACCTAGTGCTGTTCGCCATGGGCTTCTCCGGGCCGGTGGAGGACGACGTGGTCCAGGAGATGGGTCTGCCGGTGGTGCCGCGCGGCCGCTTCAAGGGCCTCGATGCCAACGAACGCGATTACCGCGTCCGGCCGCATAAGAAGCTGTTTGCCGCTGGCGATATCCGCCGCGGCCAATCGCTGGTGGTGTGGGCCATACGCGAGGGACGGCAGGCCGCCCACGCCATCGATCGCTTCCTGATGGGTCGCACCGACCTGCCACGGTAGCGCCCAGCTTTTCCACAGCTCGTACAACTCGCCCCACAAAATGAGGGCTGCCTTCTTTACGCCTTAAGCCGACTCAGGCGAGACCACAACCCGGTCCGGTTGTGGAGGACACGCCATGCTCGCCTGTTTCCTGATCGTCGCCTCGATTGGTGCCGGCTTCGCGCAAGCGCCATGGTGGTTCTGGCTGGTCGGCGGCATGGCGCTCGCTTTCCTGAGCTTCACCGATCCCCTGAAGCTGCGCACCGTCTATTCCCCGCTCGGCTATTCGGCCACGCTGGCCCTGAGTGGCGTCCTCAGCCTGGCGACGGGGTGCCTGGCATCGGCTGGTGCGTTCGCGATGGGCCGCATCATCTGGTGGACCCTGCCGACGTAGAAGGGCTAGGCCTTCTTCTCCCATCGGCCCTCGCTCGACTGCTGCCAGTAGGTGACCTCGCAGCCCGCATCCTTGGCCGCCTTCCAGTGCCCACGCGCTTTGACGACCGCGTCGGCATCACGCCCGTCGAACAGGTAGACGACGCGATCATAGCTGGACAGCTCGGTCGTCTCCGCACCGTCGACCAGAAAGCGCACGCCGGCGCCGTTCGGGTTGTCCTCATTGCTGGTCAGGTAGATCGGCTGCGCGGTGCTGTTGCCGTCTCGCCGCGTGCCGTGCGGGAGGAAGCTGTCCTCGCGATAGGTCCACAGCAGTGTGTCGAGAGCCTCGACGCGCTCCTCGGAGCCCGCCTGCACCACGGCGCGCCAGCCACGTTCAAGCGTTCGCTCGACCAGGCTCGGCAGGACGCGCTCCAGCGGCTGGTGTTCGAGGTGATAGAACAGCACTTCGGTCATGCGACCTCGCGGCATGCATTGTGCCTGCTCCATGTCCGCGAGCCTTGCTTGCAAGTCAAGCCTGCGACGGCGCGCATCGCGCTGACGCACTGCCGAAAGGGCAAATGAAAGAGGCGGAGCTTGCCGGCTCCGCCTCTAATCTTCTTCGGGCAGCACGAAATGCCGCGACTACTGCTTGGGCTCGGTGCCCCGCATCTCCTCGATCTTGCGGCCGGCCTGCTCCTTCAGCTCGGTCGCCTTGTCGAGCGCTTTCTGGCCCACGTCGACCGCCTGTTCCTTGGCCCGCATGTAAGTGGTCTTCTCGGTTGCCCGGAACTCGGGCGCGCCGTGCAGCCGGTCGCGCGACAGGGCCGCCTTGATCACGCGCTTGCCATTGGCATCGGCCGTAATGGCCAGCGCGTTATAGGGTATAGCGACGTCTTTCTCACCGATGCCGAGAAAACCGCCGACACCGATCACGACATTGGCGATCCTGCCGCTCTTGTCGAACAGCACGTCCTTGATGCTACCGATCGTCTCGCCCGCTTCGTTGCTGACGCCCTGACCGATGAACTGGCTGGCAAGCCATTGGTCGGCAGGTTGCACGGTGATGAAGGGGTCTGACGTGCGGGTCTGCGCTAAGGCGACACTAGGCGCGAGCAGCAGCGATGCCGCAAGCGCCGCGGCTAACTTGGCTCTCATGTGGTCTCCTTGTCAGGTCGATGCGTGGATCGTGCTCAACGTCGTACGACGCCGGCCACCAGCGAAACCAGGAAGAGAATGATGAAGACCCAGAACAACAGCCGCGCGCCTTCCATCGCGACGCCGGCAACACCACCAAACCCGACCGCCGCAGCAATCAGGGCCACGACCAGGAACACGAGCGCATAGTGCAGCAGATTTCCCATGATGGTCTCCTCGGCCGGCGCGCGCGACTGGCGTCGTGTCGGCTCTGTGTGATTTGTCCAAGCGTAAACGTCGCCTAAAAAACGCCGCGCCGGGCTCGGGGTTCCCCGGGTCCGGCGCGAGCTTGTTGGGTGTGGCTCTCGGAGGTCAGAAGATCAGGTAGAGAAGAATGATCACGGACAGTGGAACTCCGAGCAGCCAAAGAATGAGCGCGGGCATGGTCATCTCCGAGTGTGCGATGCGATTCAGCGCATGCGATTGAGCTGTCAGAGCAACGCAACGCTCCGGACACAGTTCCGCTCACGCACTGTGGGTGTGCGCCTGAGCCTGTTCTTGATTCGGAATGTACGCGCCTAGGTGCGCATGGCGGGGCGGTAGCGGTGCTCGGTCAGCCCGTAGGTCCACGCCACGCCCTCGCGTGCGGAGCGCACCGTGGCCGGCACCTGCAGGAAGTAGTGCCTGAATGTGCCGTCGGGCTCCGGCGAGCCGTTGACCACCTCGACCGCGGCCCACGCTTCCCAGCGCCAGCGCTGCCTCCACAACACGCCGGTTTCGTCCTGCGAGACGCGGCAGGCTCCGCCGTCGGCGATGAAACGGGCCGGCGTCAGGATCTCGATCATGCAGCGCCGCACCTGCGGATCGATGGCAGTGCCGATGTTGCGCACGTTGATCAGCTCCGGCCGCCGGATGATCCAGGCCGGCACGATCACGCCCTTCCAAGCATAGGCCGACCAACCGTCGGCGTAGCTGAGCGCCGGGCCCCCGGCGCTGTGCAGGCGGGCGTTGGCGTCGATCTCCAGCCGATCCGGCCGGTCCGACAGCCAGCAGACATCCTCGTGCGGGATGATCCACGATGCATTCTTGGCGATCTGCCAGAGGCCGGCCAGCGAGCGGGTATGCGGGCGCAGGCCTGCCACATCGTGCAGGTATTCGAGCGCCCCAAGTATTGGGGCGGACTGGAAGCCGAAGCCACTGGTCGCGAACGTCTGCGACCGACGCAGCGACCTCAACTTGGCGAGGCTGAACAAGCGCGCGCGCAGGCGCGGACGCACCCGCTCGCAGGCACGCAACACCGCTTCCTCGATGCTGGCACTGTAGGCAGGGAGGCGGCTGAGCCTCGGCTCTTCCATCAGAGCCGTGCGGACGGAAAGACTGACCGCGCGATCGACCGCGGCCTCGGCCCTGCGCCGAACCATGTCTATAACCAAGTGGCGCACGCTCTCGCCCGCCGAAGCGTGCCGCGCCCACTTGTGCGCTATCTCGTGAGGGCTTTCGCCCCACACCACATGCCGCGGCGGAACCAAACCGGCCGCCGCGTAGGCCCTGCGCACACCTTCTTCGGCCTCGGCCCGGTCGACACGGGCGGTGGTTTGCCGGATGCGAGTCCAACGCTCGCCGTATTCCGCCAACCCCGCCCGCTGCACGTCGGTGAGGCGCGCGACTTCAATCAGAGACAAGCGTCGCGTCCTTGGGCTCCAGCTCGCGCTGGCGGCGCACGCGATAGGTGCCTTCGGCCAGGCTGATCGGCGCGTGCTCCTGGTGTTCGATGACGGCCGACCCCTGCACCTTCACGTGGCCCACGTACAGGCCGGTGGGGATATCGCGCGCCAGGGTGTCCTCCCGAAACATCGTCACGCGATCGAAGATAGCGTGGCGGTGTCCCGTGAGCTCGCCTTCGGCCAGCACCGTCGCACCGTTCTGATCTGCAGCCAGGATCGTGCCGGACGGCTCGATGTCGTCGACCCGCTCGATGAGCAGGTCACCCTGCGCAAACATCTCATTCATGGGAGGACTCCTCGGTTTGCATGCAGCTGAGCACGCTTGATAAAAAGCAATCTTGGCACAAGTAGTTCCAGGTGCAACCGGAGCACGAGATTGTGAACGAAGGGTTTCCGTCGGCGAGATCGGTGTGCTCATGGTTTGCAATCTACTCAGTCTCACATCGGAACACCGGTCGATTGCACGCGTTGGGTTCAGGAAATTGCGGCGCGCAGTGCAGGGTGCGCAGCCATCAGAAGCCCAACAGGAGTGCTCGAGATGAACAGAAGACTGATTGCCGGAGCGGCATGCGTACTGCTGCTCGGCGCTGCTACGAGCGCGGGTCTTGCTCAGGCGCAGGACCGCGGTGAGAAAGGCCAGCATAACGGTGGTGGCCAAGGTGGTGCAGCCCGTCAGGCTCCGCGTGCGGCGGCACCGCAGAGAGCCGCACCCCGTGTCGAACGTAGCCAGCCGAGAGCCGAACGGGCTCCCCAGCGGCGCACCGTCGAGCGTCCGCAGCGCGAGCGCTCGCAGCAGGTCCAGCGTCAGCGTGAGCACAACAACGTCGAGCGGGCCGAGCGCCGGCAGCGCGAGCAGAAACAGCAGGCTGAGCGGAGCCAGCGTGAGCAGAAGCAAAGAGTTGAAAACCAGCAGCGCGAACAGCAACAGGCTGCGGAGCGTCGGCAGCGCGAGCAGCAGCGGCAGGCTTCGCCGAAGCAGAACGATCGGCCGCAAAACAAGCAGGCGGGCTCGCCTGAGCGCACGGGACCGCAACAGGTCAACCGCATCCAGGCCAGCGATGACCAGCGCAAGGGCGTGCGTGACCGCATCTTCCGCGACCGTCACGTAGATCGCATCCACGCTAAAGACTTCGGCGCCAAGCTGGTGGTTGGCGCTCACGTCGACCGCCGCCACTATCGCCATCTGCATCGGCTGACGCCGGCCATCCTGGCGCTCGCCCCGATTTACGCGGGCTACAGCTATCTCGTGGTCGACGACGACATCTGCATTGTCGATCCCGAGAGCTACTACGTCGTCGACGTCATCCCGTCGTCGGTCGAGTATGCCGGGGGCTCGTCGCGTCCGCAGCTGGCGCTGTCGGCGGATGACATGAGCTTCATCTACGCCAGCGTCCCCAAGGATCGCCCGGTCGATGTGCGGGTCCGCCTGGCCCTGGGGGCCGAGATACCGGCTCGCATCGACCTCGAGCGCTTCCCGGTGGGCGTGACCGATCGCGTGCCGCAGGTCGAAGGCTATCGCTATATCGTGGTCGAGGACGACGTCGTCATCGTCGACCCGCAAGACCGCTTGGTCGCCCTGGTCATCACCGGGTGACAAAGCCCAGCCTAAGTTCCATCGCGTGATTGTGAAAATTTCGGCCGGAACGTCGCGAAGCCCGCGGCGTTCCGGCCTTTTTCGTCCCCCCTCCGGCAACGGCCTCGCTGCAATGCAGCGAAGTCGCCGATTGCCTTGATTGACAAGGGCGATTTTACGCTCTTAACCTCCAGTTAAGTGTGCAGCACGCCGGCTGGTACGGAACGTGCTAAGCCACGGGGAGCCGGCCTAAGGGCCGCTGAAATTGGGGGATCACTTGCGAGTTTCGCTATCGGCCCTGATCGCGGGCCTTGCCATGTGCATAGCCGGCGCGGCTACCGCCGAAGATGGTTCGAACTTCAAGATTTCTCAAGCTCGAAGGCAATAGCGTCCGCTGGCAGAAAAGCGGTACGGGCTTCCAGGCGCCGGTTGTCACGTACAGCCTGGTATCCGATGCGGTTGATTTTCCGGGCGCTCGCAACTGCCGCAAGATGACGAACCTTGATCAGCTGACCGCGTCCTCGCAGGTGGCCATGAACGCCATGCGTGAGGAAATCTCCGCGGCGTTTGCCGCGTGGGAAACGGTTGCCGGCATCAATTTCCGCGAGGCCGCCGATCCGGCAAAGGCCGATATCCTGATCGGTGCGCAGGTCGAGCCGGAAGGCTGGGCCTTCGCCGATGTTTTCTACGACACGCATTCGCCCGATGCGATCAAGCCAATCTCGCGCTCGCTGGTGTGCCTCAATCCCTCGAAGCGCTGGAAGATCGGCTTCGACGGCGACCTGAAGACATACGACCTGCGCTATACGCTCACGCATGAGATCGGCCATGCCATCGGCCTCGATCATCCGAGCGGCGCCGGCGCCATCATGGGCTATCGCTACGAAGAGCGCTTCCGCGATCTGCAGCCGGGCGACGTACAGGGTGCCGTGGTGCTGTACGGACCGCGCGCACCCACCGAGCTCGCAACGGACGTCCAGTCGGCGCAGGATGATCCGGCTCGTCCGGTTAACGCCCGACCGCTGTCTCGCGCGCTCGGAACCCGTGCATTGGATGCACGTTCTCCGTGAGCTTGAACACAACAGCTCATGGAGTTTCGCAATGGGCCGCGGCCTCGTTCTCTGGCTGGTGGGGATACCTCTGCCGGTAATCCTCATTCTCTACTTCCTGGGCTATCTGCATTGATAGCCGATGGAACGACCGGCTAAAGCAAAGACGCCCCGACCAAGCGGTCGGGGCGTCTTTGCTTTTGGTAGCGCCGACAATGCCGACTAGCTGTGGAGCAAAGCACTGCCGCGATCGAAGCCGGGAACCAATCTAAAGCCGGCGGGTTGGCTGGGTAAGCGGTCCAAGGCTTCGTAAGCCGGGACTTTCTGGGGCTCGCGGTCGATGGCTTCCCGCGGGCCCCATTCTGTTGCCTGAATAGCCTACGCCGTGGCCAGACGCGGCTGCTCGGGACGGCCGCGGATGTCGAAGAACAGCGCCTGGCTGATCACAGCCTTGACGTTGTCGGGGTGGAACGGCTTTGCGATCAGGAAGGTCGGCTCAGGGCGCGTACCGGTGAGCAGACGCTGCGGGTAGGCTGTAACGAAGATCACGGGCACCGAGAACGAGCGCAGGATTTCGTTTACGGCGTCGAGGCCCGAGCTCCCGTCCGCCAGCTGAATGTCTGCCAGGATGAGACCCGGCTTGGCCCGCATGACAGCCTCGATGGCTTGCCGCTCGGTGCGTGCGATCTTGACCACCCGATGTCCGAGGTCGGTAACCAAGCGCTCCAGGTCGAGCGCGATCAGCGGCTCATCCTCAATGATCACCACGTCGGTAGCGATCTGCCGCGCAATCTCCCGGCCGGCCTCGTCGATGAGCTCCTGCAGCTCGCTTTCGTCGACCTCGAGGATGGCGGCGGCCTCGCTGGGCGAGAATTCCTCTACCGCGATCAGCAGGAAGGCTTGGCGTGCGGCCGGTGCCAGAACATCGAGGTTGCGCCGGACGGCTTCGAGCCCCGGATGAGAGGGTTCTTCGGCCTTATGATTGTTCCATTTGATAGAGTTAACCAGCTTTAGGAACGTCTGATACAACGCCATGCGAGGCGGCAGATCGTCGGGAAAAATCGACGGGTCAACCAGCATGGCTTCCAAGGTCGATGCGACGTAGGCATCGCCGCTCTTCTGGCTGCCGGTGACGGCGCGAGCGAAGCGCCTCAGGTAAGGCAGATGCGTCGCAACCAGCTCAGCAACTGACATGTTGGATCCCCTCCAAAGCAAAGGCGTAGCTGACGCATAAAACGTGACGCCGGGCCGAATGTTCCCGATGGAACTTGTTTTTTGCAAGCGCGTTTACGTGATTGGCCGGTGGAGGCCAGGCTCCGGGGTACAATGGAGGGTCTATATGGCGGGCAAGGACAGATCGACGCGCCAATCGGCGGGCGCCGATCAACTTGGGCAACCCACTCGCGACTATATGACTAGCAGAAAGCTGTACGTCGTGCGCAATGACAACAATCACGGTGACGATGGACGAGCGGCCGATACTCCCAAGCGTCGCGGAATGCTCGATCGCACACAACAGGCTCAGTTGGGTAATCTGCTGAGGGCGATTTTCTCTGACGTCGCTGAAGAACCGGTGCCTGATCGGTTCGTCAAGCTGCTTGAGGCCCTCGAAGCGAGGGAGAAGAGGCAGTGAGCAACGGGTCCGTGCCTCTCAAAGAGGCCATGCTGGGATTGATCCCGAACCTTCGTGCGTTCGCTGTTTCCCTGTGCGGGGACATCGAACGTGCCGATGATCTCGTGCAGGAAACTCTGCTTAAGGCCTGGAACCATCTCGACAGCTTCCAGGAAGGCACCAACTTGCGCGCCTGGCTGTTCACGATCTTGCGCAACACCTACTTCTCGGAGTGCCGCCGGCGTCGGCGCGAGGTCGAGGATCGCGACGGCAACAAGGCCGAGGAGCTGGCCGTGCATCCGGGCCAGCAGGGTCACCTCGATATGCAGGACTTCCGCCGGGCGCTCAATCTGCTGCCACCAGACCAGAGGGAGGCCCTGGTGCTGGTCGGCGCCGCCGGCTTTTCCTACGAGGAGGCGGCGTCGGTGTCAGGATGCGCGGTCGGTACCATCAAGAGCCGCGTGAACCGGGCTCGCACCAAGTTGAGCGAGCTGCTCGGCGTGACCACCGCGCGCGAGTTTGGACCGGATTCGGCGACGGAAGCGATCGTGGCGCGCACCGTAGGCGGTGGGTCCCGCTCGACCTAGAGCAATCGGCGATGCCGGGCGAGTTGAGTGAAGAGCCGGCCTTGGGCCGGCTCTTCGCTTATTTGGCGCTCGCACGGTGGTGACCATACAAGCTGCCCGGATCGCCGATGCCCGAGATTCCATTCCCGCCGAGGGCGTGATCTGGCTGCAAAGGCGGGGTTTAGCCTAACCCCTCACAAGCCGCGCTGTCGGAGCTAGCCCGCCACTGAGCGGGCTGTTTCCAGAGTCGGGAGGGTCATTGAGCGCGAATTAACGCTTCGAGGACGTGGGTGCTCACCGTCATGAGTCGGATGCTGCGGCAGCAGGGCAATCGCAAGGAGTTTGCGGCCAATGATGCCGGACGAAGACAGCCAACCGGTTGTCCGTCGGCTATGCTGCCGACCGCCGGTAGAATCGGGAAGTCGTCCGAATGCAAGTGGCAGTACTGGCCTTCGTGTTCGGAGTGCTGCTCTTCCTGATGAGCGCTGCGGCCCTGGCGCTGGAGCCCGTATCCGAATCACCCGGCATTTGGCGGCTGGCGCTTCTGCTGCTGGCAGGCCTGCACGCGGCGGCCGGATTTCTGGCGATCGGCGGAGCGCTGGCTTACGCCCAGGCCCGCTGGGGCGCGGTGGCAACCGCGGTGGCAGCCGCTACCGGTGCCACGGTCGTCGCCACCTTCGTCGCGTTCCGTCTTGCCGCCCAGGTCAAACTCGGCCTTTCGCAAAGCGCAGCCACCAGCATTGTCGTTGCAACCCTGGCTGCAGGCTGCATCAGCGCGGCTCTGGTGATGGTGCACGCCCGCGGGAATTCCGAGAATTAGTCCGTGGCGTTCGGTTGCAGGTTTGTGCCAGCCGGCGCGTGAATTGTATTTTCAACAGATATCCGACATTGGCATTCCTGCAACATAGGAATCGCAGACTACGTCCTTGGCAGCCCATAATGGGCTCGCTATCCGTCATCCTGCTTTGCTTTTAACCCGAATCACTTCCTTCTCCGAAGCGTCTGAAAAAACCGTCGGGCACCGAAGCTGGCGCTCACGAGCTTGGGATTTGGGGGTTTCCGAAATGATCATTGTCAGGAGAATCGGCAGGTGGGCCGCTGCCGTCGGCCTGTTGACGACGGTGCTTGCGATTGGGGGGCAAGCAGCTGCGGACGGCCGGAGCACGAAGGCTCAAGCCGCCCAGGACGCGCCCCAACAGGGCGTCTGGTTCGGCGGGGTCGATGTCGTGACCGGCGCAACCTATACATTCGACGGCGTCATCGTCGCCTTCAATCGCGACATATCGAAGGATGGCTGGGCCCTGCGCGCCTACGGCAGCCGCGTCGACTTCGACCAGGATCCGGGCGATGGCCGCGGCTGGCAAGGCGACCTGATGCTCGGCTACCTGTTCAACCGCGGCGCGTTCAGCGGCGGCGTCTACCTCGGTGCCGACTATCAGAACTACAAGCTGTCGCCGGACGACCCTACTACCTCCGTGCGTGGCACCGAATGGGGCTTCAAGGTCGCGGGTGACGTCGCCACCTCGGATGATCGGCCCCTGTATTTCGCTCTGGCCGGCAGCTACTCGACGGCGTTCGACAGCTACTGGTCCCGGGTAAGGGTCGGACACAACCGCAATCACGTCATCTACGGTATCGAAGGCTCGGCGTTCGGCAACGAGGACTTCGACGCGCAGAGGCTGGGCGCCTTCTTGACCTTCCAGGTTCCGTTGCGCCCGTCCACGCCTTTGGAGGTCACTCTGGCTGCGGGTCACCAGTTCGCCAACGACTCCAAGAGCGGCTCGACGACCAGCACCAGCACCGGTGGCGGCGAAGGCACGTACGGCTCAGTGGTGTTCAGCATGCCGTTCTGAGCACGCGTGGATTGCGAAGCAGTCGACGTACAAGACCTAGAAATTTGGCCGAGCAGCTCGCCGCTGCTCGGTACTTTCTTTTAACCATAGTCGTAACAAACGACATAAGTCGCCGATCCTCAGCGACGAACGTCCATGTCGCCAGGAATTCTGCGCGTGTTAGTCGCCTCACTGCATGGCTGGTGGGTGGGGGGCGCTAGCGTAATTGCAGCGCAATGGATTTTGTCGGCACGAGTTCTTCATCAAGTATTCTTCGATCCGAGCGGGCGGCGTGGCTACGTAGTGTCCGCAACCTATTGGGCGATCTTCACGTTGCTCGGTGTAGTGGCGGCATGTCTGCTCGCTACCAGCATCGATGGGCCTTCACTTCCGTCGCTGCAACTTTCCGGTCCGCATCGCGCCGTCTCGACGAAGATTGGGCCGGTGCCGTTCAGCGCCAACGAGCCGGTGATCGATCCGGAGCACGCACGCTCACCGGCGGACTCCGCTGCCCTGGCCGCCACTCGCTACGGCTACTTCGTCAACTGGGACGACAACAGTTTCTCGTCGCTCAAGCGCAACGCCTCGTCTCTGGACGTAGCCATCGTTGAATGGCTGCACGCCATTGGGCCGTCCGGCTCCCTGACGCGGAGCGATCCCGGCAAGGAGGCATTGGTACGCAAATGGACGCGAGCCAACGCATCGGCCCTGAAGCTCTACCCCCTGGTCAACAACTACAACGCCGAGGCGAAGGAGTGGGAGCGTGAAACCACCGCCCAAATGCTTAGTTCCAAGCAGGCGCGCGCCAACTTTGCCGATGAGCTGTACCACTATGTGATTAAGGGCGGTTTCAGCGGTCTCGTGCTGGATTTTGAGAACCTGCCTGCGGAGATCCATGCCGAGTACGTGTCGCTGGTGCGCGAGATCGCCGACATGCTCAAGGTCTACCAAGTCAAACTGCTGGTGGCGGTGCCGGCCTCCGACCCGGCGTTCGACTATGCGAGACTGGCGGCCGCCGCCGATGCGCTGATCGTCATGACCTACGACCAGCACGGGGAGCAGGACGAACCCGGGCCACTGGCCGGGCAGGGCTGGTTCGAAACCAAGCTCGATGAGCGGTTCAAGGAGATCGACGCCAAGAAGCTGATCATCAGCATCGGCTCCTACGGCTACGATTGGGCAGAGCCCGGCTCGGCGCGAGAAATATCGGTGCAGGAAGCTTGGGAGCTTCTGGACGAGTCGAAGGGTGAGTTGAGCTTCGACAAGGCATCCCTGAACCCGACCTTTTCCTATATCGACGATGGCGAGAACAAGCGCCACCAGGTGTGGTTTCTCGATGCCGTGACCGGGTACAACCAGATCGCTGCGGCCTTGGCCATGCGACCGGCAGGATTGGCCTTGTGGAGGCTCGGCACGGAAGATCCGAGCATCTGGGCGGCATTCGCTCGCCACCGCAAACCCGATGCGCAAGCGCTGCAGGCAACGCAAAGGCTGCAGTCAGGCTACGACCTCCTCTACAAGGGCTCAGGCGAGGTCTTGAGCGTCACCGGCGAGCAGCAGCCCGGCACACGCCAGATCGAGTTCGATGCCGAGCACAACCTGATCACGCACCAGGACATCGGCGTATTCCCTCAGTCTGCCACCGTGACCCGTTGGGGCGCGCGCGCCGACAAGATGATCGCGCTGACCTTCGACGACGGCCCGGATCGCACCTACACGCCGCAGGTCCTCGACGTGCTGGCGCAGAAGGGGGTCAAGGCTTCGTTTTTCGTGGTCGGGTCGGCAGGTGCCATCAATGGCGACCTCCTGCAGAGGATTCATCGCGAAGGCCACGACATCGGCAATCACACCTTCACCCACGTCAACTCCGCGGAAGTCTCGAGCGAGCATCTGAAGCTCGAGCTGAATGCCACGCAAAGGCTGATCGAAGCCACCGTCGGCGTGCGCACCAAACTGTTCCGCCCGCCGTTCGCGCGCGATCTGGAGCCGCAAACCATCGACGCTGCTGCGGCGCTAGAGCTGGCAGGCTCGCTCGGCTATCTGTCGATCGGGATGAACATCGATCCCAAGGACTGGGCACGATCCCGTCCCGACCTGATCGTGGCAAAGACCGTCGAGGGCGCCAGAAAGGGCGAAGGCAACGTCGTGTTGCTGCACGACTCGGGAGGCAGCCGGGCCGCTACCGTGGCGGCCCTGCCGACGATTATCGACACGCTGAGAGCCGAGGGGTTCCAGTTCGTCACCATACACGAGCTGCTGGGCCTCTCGCGCGAAGAGGTGATGCCGGGTCTCGGCAATGACGACCGCTGGATCGTCAGCTCGAACTACGCAGGCTTCCGGCTGTACAGCGTGATGTATGCATTCGTGAGCATGCTGTTCGTGCTCGGCCTGGCGCTCGGCACGCTGCGCCTCTCTGTTGCTGAGCAGTTTCGCCCTCGTCCATGCATGGCGCGACAGAAAGCGGGCCGGCCAGGATTGGAGACCGCAATCGGTTGCCGTGATCATTCCTGCCTACAACGAAGAAAAGGTGATCTGCAATTCCATCCGGGCCCTGCTGGCCTCGCGCACGAAAAAGTTCAAGATCATCGTGGTCGATGACGGGTCGAGCGACAGGACTGCGGACGTCGTCCGCGAAACCTTCGCCGATACATCGCGGGTCAGCGTCCTAACCAAGCGCAACGAAGGCAAGTGGGCTGCGCTCAACTACGGGATCGCGCAGAGCGACGCGGAGATCATCGTCACGCTCGATGCGGACACGCTTTTCGACCCGGGCGCCCTGTCCCTCATGCTGCGGCATTTCGAAGATCCGGGCGTCGGGGCCGTGGCGGGCAGTGCCGTGGTCGGCAATCGCATCAACCTCATCACGCGCTTTCAGGCCCTGGAGTACATCACCAACCAGAACCTGGATCGCCGCGCCCTGGAGATCGTCAACGGCATCCCAGTGATCCCGGGCGCCATCGGCGCGTGGCGGCGTGAGGCGCTGCTGGCGATGGGTGGCTTCCATTCCGACACCCTGGCCGAGGATGCAGACGCCACCGTGCGGCTGGAGCGGGCAGGCTGGAAGGTTCTGTGCGAGCCCAGCGCGATCGCACATACCGAGGCTCCCGAGACGGTCCGCAGCTTCATGAAGCAGCGGCTGCGCTGGATGTTCGGCACCATGCAGGTCGCCTACAAGAACCGCTCGGCAATGTGGCGTGTCGAATCGATCGGCGTCGGGTTGTTCTGCCTGCCCAACATCATCGTCTTCCAGTTCCTGTTCACGCTGCTGGCGCCGCTCATCGACCTCGTGCTGCTGTGGACGATCCTGGTCGCCTTCCGGGATTTGATCATGCACCCCAACGATGGAGTGCCGCAGGCGCTGGTGACGGTCGCAACGTACTGGGCCTATTTCCAGCTGCTGGAGCTGGGAACGGCGGCGGTTGCGATATTGATCGACCGCAAGCCCGGCGCGTGGCGCCTGATGCCCCTACTGCTGATCCAGCGTTTCTGCTACCGACAGCTGCTCTGCGTCATCGCCGTGCAGGTGACCATTGCGGCGTTGAAAGGACGGATGCTGGGCTGGAACAAGCTGATGCGTACCGGCAGCGTGGCGCTTGGCTCATCGCCCGCCACTGCCCGGCCGGTCGCGGCAGGCTAGTGCGATGCAAAGAAGGTTCACCGGAGTTCGCGGCATGCCAACGAGTGAATTTCCCCATTTAAAGTATACTCGCAGGCGTATACTTTTACGATTCTGGCATGCCTCGGAATTGTGCGGCCTGCTTGCAAATCGAACGTCGAGCGCCGGCGCCTTTCGCAATCGGACACTAGCCGAGAGGTAGGAGGAATACGGCTAGGCTGCCGCAGTCAACGAACCAAGTCGATGGAAGTGCACAGTCCGACGGCAAACGGCCCGCGCCATGACCTTCATCCTTGTCGGAGCGTCGCTGATCCTCGCGCTGGTCGCGTTGGCGCACGTCAAGTTTGCGGACTTCAGCGACCCTACCCGGCTTTTGGTGTCCTGCCTCGCTTATGGCTTCGTTCCAGCGGCCGTGGGCTACGCAATGGCCATCGTCAATCGTTTGGCCGGCCGAGGGCGGACGCACGCCGAATTCATCGAAGACCGCAATTGGGGTTGGACGATTTTCCTCATCGTCCTCGCGGCTGGCCAACTGGTTCAAAGCGGCAAGCTGTAAGTGGCTCAGCGCGATGGAGCGCGCGAGATTGGGAACAAGATGTTGTGCGGGCAGGCGGTCAACTCGGCCTTCGTCAAGTTCGACGTCGACGGCAATGGCAGGTCGGCATCCAAGGATAGCAAGGAGGGAGCCGGGTCGAGTTGCACCGCGGTCGCATCCGATAGCGCGAAGTTGTAGTCAGCGCTGAGTGGGACATATTCCGCCCAGGCCTTGATCTCTTTCTTGCTCAAGGCACCCTCGGGGTAAGCGTCGAGGTAGAAGGCAACGTCGCGGGCAAGCCGGCTTTCCGGTTGCGTGGAGTGCGGCTGCAGCCTTGCAAGGCAGCGCCGCGCGGCACCATTCCTGCTGAGGGCGAGGTGCTCGTCAGCTATGCAGGTCCGCAACCCTGCGGGGTCGCCGCCGTCATCGTCCGTCGGTCCTCCCTGATGCGTGATGCGGTCCATGAAGAACGCATAGTCGACTTCGGTGACGGACAAGCCCAATCGCTGCCATTGCGCAAAGAAGGCCTGCAGCTTGGCTCCGTCGAACTCCTCGAGGGCGAAGACGTGGGCGTAGCTGTCCCTGACGATCGCCTTGCGACCGAGTTCGACCAGCGCATTCTCCCACACCTTGCGCCGGTTGGAGTCGAGCCAGACCGAGCACATGAACAGCTCGACGGGTGCGCCGTGCTTGCAGGTGTTTTGCGGGTTGCCCTTGAGCTTGAAGAAGCGCGCCACATTGGCAAACTCACCGGCAAAGGCGCGTTCTACCTCGGCCGGCGACCGTTTCCAGGCCAGCCAAAGAATCCATTGTATCTCTCGCCCCTGCCCGGCGGTGGCGCCGCGCGGTCCCCAAGTCAGGAAGGAACAGGGATCGCTCTCGTTGTAGCAGACGGCTCCTGGCGCTCTTCGGATCGAACTCGCCGGAAGATTTGGACCTGCTGTCCTGGCAGAAATTCCACTCCGGCTTTTCGCCGAAATCGGTGGCCTCGAAGGACAGCACCAGGGCCTCGGTACGCTGCCGGAAGGAGGGCACCGGGACATCAGGCATGACGACGCGCCAGACGGCCTCGGTGATGGCGCCCGTTCTTGCAGGGGAGTCCGCCGGTACCTCGTGCAGTGGGGCGCAGCTCAGGGCGCGCTGGACGCCGAGCCGCGTCTCGGTGCCAATACGTCCGTGAGGCACCTCGCCCGGCGCAACCACATGGGGCGTGCCCTTGCCGCAGTCGTCGAGGATGCGCTGCAGGTTGCCCTGGAAGACCGCGAATGGCGAGTATCTGCCGGTCTCCACGCGATAGCGGTCAGCATTCACGACAATGGCGTCGGACGCGTGCGCGCACAGGAAGGCCGGAAGGCAGGCGAAAGCGGCCAGCAGCAACCGCGCTGCCGCTCCGATCGCGACATTTCTCTTCGACAGAGCGTTGGCAGGCATGCGGGGATCGACGATCCAGCGGGACAGAACCAAGCGCCGAAGTGTAGGCGCCGGCGCTCGATACGGCAACGCGCCAAACCGATGTCGGGCCGGCGTTGGCCGATTACCGTTACCGCCCGCGCGAGCACCCAGCACGCCAAGCCTGCAGGCACCGGGACGCTGCAAGAAGGCCATTGTCGACTTGCGGATCGACCTTGTTGTACATCCCAATACTAGGCGAGCCATGGCGGCCCGCAGCTCGTCAGACGAGAGGGATGGCAAACCGTGACGACGCAGCTGTTTGCTCCCGGACAATACCGCTTCATCCCGGCCGTGTTCCAATATTCGGGCGGGGTCGCGGCGGAGCCGGGTACCGTATCGAGCGGGTGACGTTTCACCAGGCGATGCCGCTGGCGGCCGGCTTCGCGCGGATCCGGAGCTTCCTCGAAGGGCGCGGCCGTCCGCTGGCCTCTTTCTGCGCCTGCGAGCTGCGATCGCCTGAGCCTTTCAGCGAAGCTGGGTTCAAGGCATTCAACGAGCTCTACGTCGGCACGCTTCGCGAATGGGGCATCTTCGACGGCCGAACCAATCCGGTCGCGCGCAGCAACGTCTGTCCCGAGTTGCACAAGCCGGCCGAGCCGTCTTTCCACGCGTTCGCATTCACGGTCCCCGCAAGCGATGCCTCGCCGAGCTTCTGCGTGGCGGGCAGCGGTGAATGCCCGGAGGGCCAGAGCAACTACCGCGATCACATCGTGCGGCGCGGAGATGTGAGCCCGGACGGCCTGGCGGAAAAGGCGCGATGGGTACTGGGCGAGATGCAGCGGCGCCTGGCTGCGCTGGGCGCCGGCTGGTCATCGACAACGGCCGTGCAGGTCTACACCGTGCATGATTTCCATCCGCTGATGGCGCGGAACATCGCGGTTCGCGGCGCCGCGCGCTCGGGTCTTACATGGCATTATTGCCGGCCCCCGGTTGTCGACATCGACTACGAAATGGACTGCCGGGGTGTTGCGATCGAGCACGTTGCCGACTGAAGTGCATGGTTCTGGTTGACAGATCACCCTCCCCCTACTCAGACTGATGAAAAGACCTCAACGGTCATAGAAAAATCCGCAGCCTTCAGGGAGGAAACCCATGATACGGGCCGTATCAGCGGGCGCAGCCAGCGCTCCGCTCTCGATGCTCGCGGGCACATGTGCTGGCGATATCGCCATCGCAACGGTGCCGCCGCTGCCCGCTCGTCATGCCTGTGCGCGCTGAGCAAGCCACACGGGGGACCATACGGTCCCCCGAATCGTCACTGCCTTAACAGCGCGAAACCTCGTGGCACTCCTTTCAGTCAACAGCCTGACCAAAACATTCGGTGGCTTCACGGCCGTTTCCAAAGTCTCGTTCGAGGTGAACGAGGGAGAGATCATCGGCCTGATCGGCCCGAACGGCTCCGGCAAGAGCACGATCTTCAACTGCATCGCCGGAATGTATGAGCCGACTGCCGGCCGCGTGACGTTCGCCGGAGAGGAAATCGCCGGCCTGCCCGCGAGCCGCATCTGCCATAAGGGCATCGGCCGCACCTATCAGATCCCGCGTCCGTTCCGCAATCTGACGCTGCTCGAGAACGTGGCTTTGTCGGCGTGGTTCGGGCAGGACGGCAGGACCACGCGCGCGGACTGCTGGCGGCAGGCGCAGGAGGCCCTGGCGATGGTCGGCCTGCCCACCGACGCGCGCACAACCACCGACGGCCTGGGCGCGGCCGCGCTGAAGAAACTGGAGCTTGCGCGCGCACTGGCAACGCAGCCGAAGCTGCTGCTGGCCGACGAGAGCCTGAACGGGCTCGATCACAGCGAGATGGAGCAGGCGGCCGACATGCTGCAGCGCATCCGCAGCCAGAGGGGCATCACCATCGTCTGGGTCGAGCACATCATGGGCGTGCTGATGCGCGTGGTCGACCGCGTGGTGGTGCTCGATCACGGCGAGAAGATCTTCGACGGCGCACCAAAGGCGGCACAGTCGGACCCGCGCGTCATCGAGGTCTATCTCGGCGCCGATGCGGTAGCGTGAGGAGCGGGCGTGCTGGAGCTCAAAGGCATCGACGCAGGGTACGCCGGCTTCCAGGCGCTGTTCGGCGTGTCGATGCGCGTCGAAGCCGGCGAGGCGGTCGGCGTGATCGGCGCCAACGGCGCCGGCAAGACCACGCTGCTGCGCGTGATCTCCGGCCTGCTGGCGCCGACCGCGGGTGCCATGACCATGCAAGGCACCGACCTCGTCGCCACGCCGCCGCACAAGATCATCGAGACCGGCATCGCGCATGTGCCCGAGAGCCGCAGGCTGTTCCCGCGGCTGAGCGTCGAGGACAACCTGCGCATGGGCGCGTTCATCCCGGCCGCGCGGGCGAAATTCACGCAGCGGCTGGAGTACGTCTATGCGCTGTTCCCGCGCCTCAAGGAGCGGCGACTGCAGTTGGCCGGCACCATGTCGGGCGGCGAGCAGCAGATGTGCGCCATCGCCCGCGCCCTGATGAGCGAGCCGAAACTGATCCTGCTCGACGAGCCGTCGATGGGCCTCGCTCCCGTGATCGTGGCGCAGGTGTTCGACCTCGTGCGGCGCATCCGCAGCGAGGGCTACACGGTGCTGATCGTGGAGCAGAACGTCCGGCAGGTGCTGAAGGTGGTGGATCGCGCCTATCTGCTCGAGGTCGGCCGGATGAAAGCGTCCGGGCGGGCGGACGAGCTTGCCGCCAGCGACGAGATCCGCCGGGCGTACATGGGGATTTGAGAACGGGCGGCTAAGCATCGTGGTGGGTGACATCCAAACCGAAGCGCCAAGCGCGCAGAGCCGCCACCCAGGGCCGCGACGATCACGTAGCCCCGCTACGGGTCGCGGATAGTCGCTGGCGGGACTTCCGGGAGGACATGCCAAGGACAGCGACATGGATTGCCAGCTCGACATCTTCTTCCTCGAAGCGCTCCTCAACGGGCTGCTGCTGGCGGGCCTGCTGGCGCTGCTGGCGCTGGGCTTGAACCTGATCTTCGGCGTCATCGACGTGGTGTGGATCTGCTACGCCGAGCTGGTGATGGTCGGCATGTACGGCATCAACTACGCCTACAAGGGCGGCGTGCCGTTCATCTTGGCAGCCGTGTTCGCCATCGTGCTGGTGGCGGCCTCCGGAGCGCTGCTGCATTTCCTGGTGATACGGCCGGTGCTGGACACGCCGCCCATCAACCAGCTGCTCGTCACCGGCGGAGTGCTGATCTTTCTGCAGGCCGCGGCCACCATGGCGTTCGGCATCGATTTCAAGAACCTCGGCATCCGCCTCGGCTCCATCATTGTCGCCGACATGAGTTTCTCGTGGGCGCGCATCATCACGTTCCTGATCGCGCTGGCCGGCATGCTGGCGCTGTGGCTGTTCCTGTCGCGCACCTTCATCGGCACCGCCATCCGCGCCATCTCGCAGGATCGGCAGATCATGCCTCTGATGGGCGTCAACAGCCGCAAGCTGTATCTCATCACCTCGGCGATCGGCGGAGGGCTGGCCGGACTGGCCGCTACCCTGATGGTGCTGCAGTACGACATCTATCCGCAGATCGGCCTGCAGTTCGGGCCGCTGATCTTCATGATCTGCGTGCTGGGCGGCCTCGGCAACATGATCGGCGGCTTCATCGCCGCCTTCATCATCAGCCAGTTCATCGCCGTCGGCTCGAGCTGCTTCCACACCGAATGGGGCTACGCGGTCGCCTTCCTGTTCTTCATGGTGGCGATCTTTATCCGCCCGCAGGGCCTGTTCGGGAGCAAATCGTAATGAATTTGCTGCTGAAGCCGATGTCCCTGGTCGGGCTGCTGGCGGTGGCCCTGCTGCCGGTGGCGGTGCATGTGTTCCTGCCGGGCTCGGAGAAATACTACCTGCATCTGCTGATTCAAATCCTGCTGTGGTCGTTCATGTACACCGGCTGGTCGCTGATGGGCCGTTTCGGCCTGACCTCGCTCGGCCACGGCGCGTTCACGGGCATCGGCGCCTATGCCACGGTGCTGCTGTGGAACTTCGCCGGCATCACGCCGTGGATCGGCATCCCGGTCGGCATCGTGATGGCCATGATCGTCGGGCTGCTGGTCGGCTATCCCTGCTTCCGCTTCCGCATCGCCGGCCACTACTTCGCGCTGCTGACGCTGGCGCTGACCGAGTTCGTGCGGCTGTGCATCGTCGGCATGCGAGACTTTACGGGCGGCTCGCTCGGCACGCAGCCGGCGCGCGCCGGCGACGGCATCTCGCTGTACGCGCTGCAGTTCGAGCCGAATCGGACGCTGGCGTTCTACATTGCCTTCGCGCTGTGGGTGCTGGGGCTCTACGTGTGGCTGCGGGTCGATGCCAGCATGGACCGCTATGCGCTCGACGCGGCCAGCCAGGACGAGGACGCCGCGGCCTCGGTTGGCATCAACGTCACGAGGGAGCGGCTCAAGATCACGGCGCTGTCGTCGGCCATGTGTGCGCTCGGCGGGGCGATCTTCGCTCAGTACCAAATGTATGTCGGTCCCGAGACGATCGCCGGGCTCGGCCTGTCGCTCAACATGGTGTTCGCCGCCATCGCCGGCGGTATCTGGGTGCTGCTCGGACCCACCGTCGGTGCCGTCTTCACGCAGGTGCTGGCCGAGACGCTGCGCGTCGTCATCCAGGGCTCGGCCACGTTGCGGGAAGTTCTTCGGCACCTCGGCGCTGGCGCTCGACCAGCTGATCTACGGTCTGCTGCTGATCCTGTTCATCATCTACATGCCAAGCGGCATCCTCGGCACGGCGCAGGCCTGGTGGCGACGCTGGCGCAGCAAACAGCTGCCCTGACCAAGATCGGCGCACCGTCGGCGCAGGCTGCGGTCGCATGCGACTTGCCTCAATGCAGCGCTATCCTCCGACGCGTGTCACGGAGGCCAGCATGGCATCAGAAGATCTCGTCGAACGGGCCAAAGCCTTTCTCGCCGCCATCGCCGCCGGCGAAGCCCTGGAGGTGGTGTCGAGCTTCTATGCGCCAGACGTCGTGCAGGAGGAGTTCCCGAACCGCCTAGTGCCGAATGGCGCGCGACGGGATCTTGCGGCCTTGCAGGCCGCGCACAGCAAAGGCCGCCAGGTGATCTCGGAACAAAGCTTCGAGGTGGTGAATGCTGTCGCCACCGGCAACTGCGTGGCCATCGAAGCCATCTGGACGGGCGCGCTGGCGATCGGGCTTGGTTCGCTCAAGCCAGGTGACAAGATGCGCGCACGCTTCGCGCAGTTCTTCGAGTTCAAGGATGGGCTGATCGTGCGCCAGCGCAACTACGATTGCTTCGAGCCGTGGTGAGCGGGTGCGTCGCGGCTGATGCGATCAGCTCGGGAATGCCTTGGCATACTGCTCGGGCTTGAAGCCGACCAGCAGCCGGCCGCCGACATCGAGCACGGGGCGCTTGATCATCGACGGCTGAGCCAGCATCAGCGCGACGGCCTTCTTCTCGGTGACGCCCGCCTGCTCGCTCTCGGGTAGTGCGCGGAACGTGCGGCCGGCGCGATTGAGCAGCGTCTCCCAGCCAACCTGACGCGCCCAGCCTTCCAGCGTGCCACGTTCGATGCCGGCGGCCTTGTAGTCGTGGAAGGCGTAGGCAATACCGTGCTGGTCGAGCCAGGCGCGGGCCTTCTTCATGGTGTCGCAGTTCTTGATGCCGTAGATGGTGACGGCTTTGGCCTTGGCCATGTCATACCCTCCGCGTCGTGCGCCGTGCCTTCGCCAGAATAGGAGACAAGCGCCGACCTGCGTGAGACAATCAGCCAAACAAAGACCATGCAATTGTTCGCATGGAGGGGATGCAAGGCGCGTTTTTCAGCCAACGAAGGGGCCCCCGAATGCATCTATCGCTTGGCACAGTTGTCGCTGTGCTCACCGCCGTCTTCTCCCTGATCGATGTGGACCTTGCGGTTGCTGCCGAGCGCGACAAGCGGCAGCTGAAAATGAGCGATGCGCAAAGACAGTTCATCATCAAGGCTTTTGCAGAAGTGGTTCCCGAGGCCGGTGCTCCGGACATCAGCAGCTATCCGGAAGGCGCCTACGCCGCCAAAGCCGTGCGCGGAGGGGTGCACGTCTACGTGGATCGCACCCGGGCAGGAGAGGTGACGGCCCAGTATACGAGCACGGGACCTAACGCCAGCCGAGGCGTGTCGAAGGCTGATCGGCTGGGCAACGGTTTCAGTCAGACGCTGTTCGGCCCCACGGGAGATCGATCGGCTGAATATGCGGCTTCGCGACTGGCCCGCATGCTTGCCCCTCCGCTGCCTTGAGCGAAGGCTTCGGCAGCATCATCACCAGGGCGACCACTTCGAGCCGACCTTGCTGCGTCCGGCGTAGCTGCGACGGTAGCTGGCTTGCCGGGCCGCCGACTTCGATGGCGGCTCGTAGGTGGCGATGGTCTCGACGGGCGTCTTGGGCTGCAGGTGGACGACGTGGTAGCCCTTGGCCTTGAGCTGGGCGAGTAGCAGAGGCACCGCCGCCGCAGTCGAGCGATGAATATCGTGCATCAGGATGATGCCGCGGCCGCGGTCGGCGAGGCCCGACATGGCACGGCGCACGACGCTCTGCGGGTTGCGATGCAGCCAGTCGAGGGTATCGATGTCGATGGCGAACTGGCCGACGTTGCGGCCATGCAGGTAGGCGACCGCCGAGGGTGTGTCGTTGAGGTAGGGGTAGCGGAAGAAGGGCGCGATCGGCGAGCCGGCGGCTTTCTCCACGGCGGTGAAAGCCGTTTCGATCTGCATCTTGATGCCGTCGAACGAGCGCTGCTTGAGGTTGGCGTGCGACCAGGTATGGGTGCCGACGGTGTGACCCTGAGCCACCACCTCGCGCACGACATCGGGATAGGCGACGGCCATCTCGCCGACCATGAAGAACACGGCCTTGGTGCACTGCGCCGCCAGGGCTTGCAGGATCGACCGCGTGGTCGGCGCATAGGGGCCGTCATCGAAGGTCAGCACGACCTCGCCGGGCTTGAGGAAATCCCGGTTGCCAAACGGCTCGCCGTACCAGGGGCCGCCGGTCGTGTCGACGTCGATGGTGCGGGCCACGCCTAGCGCGTCGGGCGTCGTGCAGGCTTCCTCGGCTTTCAGGCCAGAGCCGCCGAACAGGATGGCTGCGGCCAGACCCCAGGCTGCGATCGTCCTCATGCTTCCCCCGGTCTCGATGCGACGAGCTCCGACCCGCCCCCACATGCCGGCCAGCTTGCGTCATATGGCGGGCGTCGGCTTTCAGCCGCAAGTGGGAATTTTCGGCGCCCGGCGGTTCGCACGAGCAGTGTGCCCGGCGCGAACGGCTGGCGCAGCTGCGGGCAGCGTGAAACCGCCCTCTCAGAAGCCGAAGGAGCGCTGAGCCGATGGCGGCGGCTCGAGACGGACGCCCTCCAGCTCCAGCATGCGCATCTTGGCCGTCGAGCCGCCCGGCGCGGAGAAGCCGCCGATCTTGCCGCCGGCCGCCAGCACGCGGTGGCAGGGGATGATCAGCGCCACCGGATTCCTGGCCATGGCCTGGCCGACATCCCGCGCGGCCTCGGGTCCGGCACCCAGCTCCTTCGCCAGCGCACCGTAGGTGGTGGTACGGCCCCAGGCGACTTGCCGCGCTGCTGAGTAAACCTTGGCGAAGAAGGCGTCCTGCGCGCCGAGGTCGAGTTTGCAGGATGAAAAGTCGGTCGGCTCGCCGCTGAAATAGCGCTGCACGGCGGCAACGGCCTCGGCCACCTCCGGCGGAGGCGTGCCGCGTTCGGCACCCGGGACCCGGCGCTGCAGCAGTCGCTCGGTCGCCTCGGCGCTCTTGGTCGGCAGCTGGAAGCGCGTGATGCCGAGGCCGCTCCAGGCGATGCCGCAGAAGCCGCCCGCGGTCTCGAAGACGAGGTAGTGGTGCATGGTCCGGCTCACGATGGCGCGTGTTTCACTGTGAAAATCGTGCAGCCGCGGGAAGAATTCAACCCAATTCCTGAGGATCGTTTGGAGCCGAAGAAGTACGTCACAGGTATTTGCGCGGCCGCAGCGTGATCGCCAGGATCCCGGCACTCGCAAGAAACCGGCAGCGGCCACCCGAATGGACGGCTCCGAGGTCCCTCACCTGGAGGAAGGGGCATGCCCGGAGCGCACCGGCCGCATGGCCCGTTTGCGCGTCAGCCTCGCACGCGGGCTGGTCCGATTGGCGGGGCGGGTCATCGCCTGGCATCGGCGGCGGCGAGACTGGCGGCGGCTCGCGCGCCTGGACGACCGCAGCCTGCGCGATATCGGCATCGAGCGGGCTGCGGTCGAGGATGAAAGCACGGTGTCGTTCTGGCGGTTGCGCTGATGCGTTTGGAAGACGGCGCGAGACGGTTGCATGTGTCGCGCGAGCGATGCGTCGATCAGCTGCGGCGGTGCTGCGCGAACTTGACCGCAACCGCAGCAATACAGCCAGCGGCAATGCCGACGGTCAGGTCCGCCGCCAGCGTCAGGCCCAAGGTCGCGAGCAGCACGGTGGCGGTGGGCCAGCTGCGCAGCAGATGCGCGAACTCCGCCTTCTCGGCCATGTTCCAGCACACCACCAGCAGCAGGCCGGCGAGCGCTGCGAGCGGAATGAAATTGGCGAGAGGCGCGGCAACGATCATGAAGGCCAGCAGGAACAGGGCGTGCAGCATGCCGGCGACCGGGCTGCGCGCTCCCGCGCGGATGTTGGTGGCTGTACGGGCAATGGTTCCCGTTACGCATATGCCGCCAAACAGCGCGGAGGCCACGTTGGCAATCCCCTGCGCCACCAGCTCCATGTTGTAGCGGTGCTTCCGCCCGGTCATGCCGTCAGCGATCTTGGCCGACAGCAGGCTTTCCACGCCACC
Organism: uncultured Alphaproteobacteria bacterium; assembly: GCA_963840445.1. Lineage (GTDB taxonomy): Bacteria > Pseudomonadota > Alphaproteobacteria > Rhizobiales > Hyphomicrobiaceae > AWTP1-13. Next base: position 90,352 of record CAWIZC010000023.1, read on the forward strand.
CAGCAGCGTGAAGGACAGCGCGGCCGGGAGCAGCTCGAGCAGCTGCGCGAAGGTCGTGGACGGCAGCGCGGGCAGCGGCAGGCTGCGCGGGATGCCGCCGAAGCGGGTGCCGATCGTTTCGACGGGGAGATGCAGGGCAACCGCGGCGAGCGAGGCCAAAGCCACCGCGATCAGCATACCGGGCCACATCGGACGCCAAAGCCGCAGGGCAAAGATCAGCGCGGCTGCGCCCGCTCCGACGGCGACGGCGCTCGGGTTGATCGAGGGCAGAGCCCGGCCAAGCGCGATCAGCTTGGGGATCAGGTGGCCGGGCTCGGCGCCGGCTAGGGTGAGCCCGCCGAGGTCGCGCAGCTGGCTGGCAAAGATCGTCACGGCGATGCCGCAGGTGAAACCCACCGTTACGGGCTGAGGGATGTAGCGTATGAGCATCCCCAGCCTCAAGAGGCCGACCAGCGTCAGGAAAACGCCCGACATGGCAACGGCGAGCAACAGGCCATCGAGGCCATACTTGCTGACCGTTGCCGATACGAGGACGATGAAAGCGCCGGCAGGCCCGCCGACCTGAAAGCGGCTGCCTCCCAGCGCGGACACTAAAAAGCCGCCAACGATGGCGGCATACAGCCCCCGCTCCGGTGAAACCCCCGAGGCTACGGCGATGGCCATCGACAGAGGAAGCGCGACGATCGCAACGGTAAGGCCGGCGAGCGCATCCTTGCGCAGTGACCCGAGGCCGTAGCCTTCGGTCGTCACCGTCACCAGCTTGGGACGGAATAGATGAGCAGTGGCGGACCCGTCAGGCATTGCGCGGTCTGAAATCGCATGAGGCAGGAATGACCAGAACTAATCGATGCGGTGTGAGGAGTGCAAGGGGTCAAACGCCGCGGGCCGAGCTGGTCGCCGGTGGGGCACCCCCACCCCAAACGCCATAACGACTTATGCGGGCCGTCGTGTCTGCCGGGCGGTTTGCCTTGGCCCGCCTAAGCCGTTGGCGTTTGGCCCTCCCCCCTCAAAGGGGAGGCAAAAGTTGCAGCTCTTGCGCCGACCGTGCCGCAAGCTCCCCTCTCCCTGTGCCGAAGGCATGCCTTCGGCATGACGAGGGGGGAGGTTGGACCGCGACGGACTTAGATGGCCGCAGGCCCACCCCGCCGCGCACGCCGTCGGCCGGTTAAGTCCGATGGCGGTCCTGGTGGGGGTGATCTGGCGGCACGCGCACCGATGCCAACTCGCGCACGGAAGCCCAGAGCGCATCGAGGACAGCGGCGATGTTGTCGTACACCTCCGTCGTCGGCACGCGCACCACGCGATAGCCTTCTGCCTGAAGCCATTGATCGCGGCGGGCGTCGCGTGCCATGTGCGCACCGTCAGTGTGCTGTCCGCCATCCACCTCGACGATCAGCCGCCGTTCGAGACACACGAAATCGACGATGTAGGGGCCGATCGGATGCTGGCGGCGAAAGCGCGCGCCGTCGATTTGTTTGCCGCGCAGACGATGCCAGAGCTTTCGCTCGGCGTCGCTCATGTTCTTGCGCAGGGACCGGGCGCGCGCGTTGGCCATGCGCGAGGCTAGCGCAGGTGTTGGCGGCTGGTCACCCCCCCTCAATCGCCATGCGACTTGGCCGGGCCGTCGCGGGAGAGGACACCCCCACCCGGCGCGCCAAGAATCACTTAGCCCTGCTGTGGTCTGCAAAGCTCGCGATGCAATGGCAGGGCTAAGTGATGGCGCGCCGCCCTCCCCCCTCAAGGGGGAGGCAAAGGTTGCGGTTCTTGCTCCTAGCGAGGCCACACGCACCCGCCTCCCCCTATGCCGAAGGTATGCCTTCGGCATGACGAGGGAGGCAAAGGGTGCCGTTGGTGCGCGGACAGTGTCGCAAACTCCCGCCTCCCCCTATGCCGAAGGCATGCCTTCGGCATGACGAGGGGGGAGGATGGACCGCCACGGACTTAGACGGCCGTGGGCTCACCGAGCCGCATCCGTCGTCGGCCGGCTAAGTTCGATGGCGGTCCTGGTGGGGGTGATCGCCCCCACCCCAAGTCATTCCCACTCGATCGTGCCGGGCGGCTTCGACGTGACGTCGTAGACCACGCGGTTGATGCCGTTGACCTCGTTGATGATGCGGGTGGCGACGCGGCCTAGCACCTCGTGGGGGAAGGGGTAGAAGTCGGCGGTCATGCCGTCGGTGGAGGTGACCGCGCGCAGGGCGCAGACGTGGTCGTAGGTGCGCGCGTCGCCCATCACGCCGACGGTGCGCACGGGCAGCAGCACGGCGAAGGCCTGCCAGATCTTGTCGTAGAGGCCGGCCTTGCGGATCTCGTCGAGGTAGACGGCGTCGGCCTGGCGCAGGATGTCGAGCTTCTCCTGCGTGATGTCGCCCGGGATGCGGATGGCGAGGCCCGGGCCCGGGAAGGGGTGGCGCCAGATGAAATGCTCGGGCAGGCCCAGCTCGCGGCCGAGCGCGCGCACCTCGTCCTTGAACAGCTCGCGCAGCGGCTCGACCAGCTTGAGGTTCATGCGCTCGGGCAGGCCGCCGACGTTGTGGTGCGACTTGATGGTCACCGACGGTCCGCCGGTGAAGGACACGCTCTCGATCACGTCGGGATAGAGCGTGCCCTGCGCCAGGAACTGGGCGCCGCCGAGCTTCTTGGCCTCCTCGTCGAACACGTCGATGAACATGCGCGCCGATGGTCTTGCGCTTGGCCTCGGGGTCGGACTTGCCGGCGAGCGCCTTGAGGAAGCGGTCGCTGGCATCGACGTGCACCAGCGGAATGTTGAAGTGGCCGCGGAACAGCGTCACCACCTCCTTGGCCTCGTTGAGGCGCAGCAGGCCGTGGTCGACGAAGATGCAGGTGAGCTGGTCGCCGATCGCCTCGTGGATCAGCACGGCGGCCACCGCGCTGTCGACGCCGCCGGACAGGCCGCAGATGACGCGGCCCTTGCCGACCTGGGCGCGGATCTTGGCGATCTCGGCCGGAGCGGAAATGCGCCATGCTCCAGTCGCCCGGCAGGCCGGCGATGCTGCGCACGAAGTTGCCGATCAGCTGGCTGCCGCGCGGGGTGTGCGCCACCTCGGGGTGGAACTGCACGGCGTAGAGCTTGCGCTTCTCGTCGGCGATGGCGGCGAACGGCGCGCCCTTCGACATGCCGACCACCTTGAAGCCGGGCGGCAGGCGCGTGACGCGGTCGCCGTGGCTCATCCACACGGTGTCGCGCTCGCCCTTCTTCCAGACGCCGTCGAACAGGGCGGTGTCTCCCGTCACCTCGAACTCGGCGCGGCCGAACTCGCGATGGTGGCCGCCTTCGACGCCGCCGCCCATCTGCGCCACCATGGTCTGCTCGCCGTAGCAGATGCCGAGCACCGGCAGGCCGGCCTTGAACACCCAGTCGGGCGCGCGCGGCGTGCCGAACTCGGTGACGCTGGCCGGGCCGCCGGACAGGATGACGGCCTTGGGCTTGAGGCGCTCGAGGGCTTCTTCCGCCTTGTTGAAGGGCACGATCTCGGAGTAGACGCCCTGCTCGCGCACGCGCCGCGCGATCAGCTGCGTGACCTGGCTGCCGAAATCGATGATGAGGACGGTGTCGGTCATGGCTTGGCGCCCCCGGTTTGAAACGACGAAAGAATTGGTTGCACAGGCATTTCCGATAGACCATCGGTGTGGCGAGGGGTCAAGCGTCGAGCCCAACAAACCCCGCAATTGGCAGGCTTCAATCCTGCGGCAAAGTCGATCGGAAGGCGGAGCGAGCATTTTGCGCGTACTGGCGGCAGTACTCGCCTTGATTGTGTGCTGGTCCGCTCCGGCCTGCGCCGAGCCGCCGACCGTGGCGCGCGCCGACATCCTGTGGGCCGGCCTTTACGAGGCGCAGATGGGTGCGACCATCACGCAGCCCGACACGGCGGCCGGGCGCACCAACGAGCTGTTCAATACCAAGAAGCTGCGGGCCACCACCACCGTCGAGGGACGGCTCGGCGTCAGCTTCGGCCTCGAGTACGCCCTGATCGGCGGGCCGGCGGGTGCCGATGTGCCGATCACCATCGTCGTCAAGCTGCCCAAGGCGGGCCTCAAGAATCCGGCCAAGGGTGAACGCATCTATCGCGAGCAGTGGTTGCCGGCGCCCAAGCCGATCGGCGGCAGCAACCTGGTCGGCTATACCTTCGAGCACGCCTGGGAGGTGGTGCCCGGCCTGTGGAGCTTCGAGATCTGGTCGAACGATCAGAAACTCGGCGAGCAATCCTTCTGCGTCCTGGCCGAGCGGGCGACCGAGGCGGACAAGAAGGAGCCCTGCCGGTCCGTGCCGACGGTGTAGCTCTGATCCTCTACCTAGTGCTGAGGCTGTCGAAGCACGGCGTGGTCGGGCTCATTCGCCCTTCGACGAGTTCAGGGCAGGGGGTGGAGCGCTCACAGCCTGACGCGATTGAGGCGCAGGGCGTTGGCGATCACGCTGACCGAGGATAGCGCCATGGCCGCGGCAGCGATGATCGGGGATAGCGTCACGCCGAACAGGGGATAAAGGGCGCCCGCCGCGATCGGCACGCCGGCGGCGTTGTAGATGAAGGCGAAGAACAGGTTCTGGCGGATGTTGGCCATGGTGGCGACCGACAGGTGCCGGGCGCGCACGATGCCCGTCAGGTCGCCGCCGAGCAGCGTGACACCGGCGCTGTGCATGGCAACGTCGGTGCCGGTACCCATGGCGATACCGACGTCGGCAGCGGCCAGCGCCGGGGCGTCATTGATGCCGTCACCGGCCATGGCCACCACGCGCCCGTCGGCGCGCAGGCGAGCGATCACCTGGCTTTTGTGGTCGGGCAGCACCTCGGCCTCCACCTCGGCGATGCCGAGCCTGCGGGCGACGGCCGCCGCCGTAGTGGCGTTGTCGCCCGTCAGCATAAGGACGCGCATGCCCTCCGCCCGTAGCGCGCCGATCGCCGCCGGCGTCGAGGCCTTGATGGGGTCTGCGACGGCAATGACGCCCGCCAGCGTGCCGTCGACGGCCACGTAGATGGCGGTGGCACCGTCGCGGCGCAGGTCGTCGGCTGCGGCGTCGAGCGCCCGCGTATCGACGCCGGCGTCGGCCATGATGCGCGCGTTGCCGATCACCAGCCCGTGCCCGTCCACGCCGCCGGTAACGCCCTTGCCGACCGGCGAGTCGAAGCTCTGCGCGTCGGACAGATGCAGCCCGCGCTCCTCGGCGGCCCGCACAATCGCGGCCGCCAGCGGATGCTCGCTGCCGCGCTCCAGGCTGGCGGTCAGACGCAGGAGGTGCGCCTCGTCGAAATCGGCGGCGGTACGGATTGCCACCACGCTCGGCCGGCCTTCGGTCAGCGTGCCGGTTTTGTCGACCACCAATGTGTCGACCTTCTCCAGCCGCTCCAGCGCCTCGGCATTCTTGATCAGCACGCCCGACTGTGCGCCGCGTCCGACGCCGACCATGATCGACATCGGCGTCGCCAGCCCCAGTGCGCACGGGCAGGCGATGATCAAGACCGACACGGCCGCGATCAGACCGTAGGTGAAGCGGGGCTCGGGTCCCCACAGCGACCAGGCCGCGAACGCCAGCAGCGCCGCCAACATCACGGCCGGCACGAACACCGCCGAGATCTGATCAGCCAGCCGCTGGATGGGCGCGCGGCTCCTTTGCGCCTGCGCCACCATCTGCACGATCTGGGCAAGCAGCGTGTCGCGTCCGATCTTGTCGGCGCGCATCACGAAGCCGCCCGACTGGTTCATGGTGCCGCCGATCACCTGGTCGCCGGAGCCCTTGCTGACCGGCATCGACTCGCCCGTCACCATCGCCTCGTCGATGGCGCTGCGGCCCTCGATGATCTCGCCGTCGACGGGCACACGCTCGCCCGGCCGCACGCGCAAGCGGTCGCCGACCATCACCTGGTCCAGCGCGATGTCCTCGTCCGCGCCATCGGGCCGGATCCGGCGCGCCATCTTCGGCGACAGGTCGAGCAGCGCGCGGATGGCGCCGCCGGTCTGCTCGCGCGCCTTCAGCTCCAGCACCTGGCCGACCAGCACCAGCACCGTGATGACCGCCGCTGCCTCGAAATACACCGCCACCGCGCCGTCATGCCCCCGCATGGCCGCGGGAAACAGCCCCGGCACGAGCGTTGCGATCACGCTGTAGGCCCAGGCCACCCCGGTGCCCATGGCAATCAGCGTGAACATGTTGAGGTGGCGCGTCCTGAGCGATGCCCAGCCGCGTTCGAAGAACGGCAAGCCGGCCCACAGCACCACCGGCGTGGCGAGCAGCAGCTGCACCCAGTTCGACGTCTGCTGGCCGATCCAGCGATGCAGGTCGAGCAGGTGGCTGCCCATCTCCAAGGCGAACACCGGCACGGCCAGCGCCAGGCCGATCCACAGGCGCCGCGCCATGTCGGCAAGCTCCGGATTGGGGCCGGCATCCGCGGTGACCAGCTCCGGCTCGAGCGCCATGCCGCAGATCGGACAGGCGCCGGGGCCGACCTGCCGGATCTCGGGATGCATCGGGCAGGTATAGATGGCACCTGCCACAACAGGCTCGGCGGCGCGGGCGGCGGGATCGAGATGTTTGCCGGGATCGGCCGCGAACTTCTCCCGGCACCGGCCGCCGCAGAAATAGTAGGGCTGGCCATTGTGCACATGGCGGTGCTTGGCGGTGTCGGGGTTGACCGTCATGCCGCACACCGGATCCTTCACGCCGTCCGCACGCGGCGGCCCGTGCGCGCCCTGCTGGGCGTGATGCTGGTGCTCCGACATGCTGCTCCTCTGGGCCCGTACCCTTGGGGGGTATGCATTGACACGTATACCCTGGTGGGGTATCCGTCAAGCATGAGCAAGCATTCCAAGGTTGCCTGCATGAAACGCCTGAGCCGCATCGAGGGCCAGGTGCGCGGGCTGTCGCGCATGGTCGAGGAAGACCGTTACTGCATCGACATCGTCACGCAGATCGCGGCCGTGCGCGCGGCGCTGCGGCGGGTCGAGGAGGAGGTCTTGCGCGATCACATCGCCCACTGCGTCGAGCACGCCATCGTCAGCGGCGACGCCGGCGAGCAGCGGCGCAAGATCGCCGAGCTGATGGACGTACTGGGCCGCAGCTCACGTTGATTGTCGTTTGCTGCCACTTTGAAGGATGCAGGTAGCCATGATTACCGCTACGCAGCTTTTGACGCGACGCACGATGCTCGCTCTGGCTGGATCAGCCTCCATCGGTATCGCAACCGGCGCCAGTGCCGCAGCAAAGCCGGCCATCAGTGTCTCGAAAGACCCCAACTGCGGCTGCTGTACCGGCTGGGTTGAGCACCTGCGCAACAACGGCTTCACTGCAACCGTCGTGAACACGGCGGACATGCAGGCCGTCAAGGTGCGCCTCGGCGTACCCGCGGAGCTCGCGTCCTGCCACACGGCCGAGATTGCCGGCTATGTCATAGAAGGGCACGTGCCGGCGCGGGCCATCAATCGCCTGCTCACCGAGAAGCCAAACGCGCGAGGCTTGGCCGTGCCTGGCATGCCGGCCGGCTCGCCCGGTATGGAAGGTGGCAAGCCGGAAACGTACGAGGTGGTCCTGTTCGGCGAGGGCCACCCCGTCAGCTTCGGCCGCTTCATCGGCGATCGTCCGGCGTGAGGGCCCTCACCACCTGGCCAGCACGTAGTCCTCGGCGTCGCGGCCCTTGAAGTACTGCGGCTCCTGCTCGCCGCGCAGGGTCTTGGCCAGCTCGTCGACGCGCTTGACCACGTACTCGGCCAGCTCCTTGGTCGACAGCTCGCGCTTGGCCGTGCCCTTGCCCTCCAGACCCTCCACCACCGCGTAGGTGAACAGCCCGTGGCCGAGGTTGGAGTCCTCCATCGCCTCCTGGTCGAAGCGCGCCGCCGTGTAGGCGATGATGTTGGCGTGATAGGCCGCGTTGCCGAGCTTCTGGTTGTAGGCGTTGCCCGAGTGGCAGGTGTCGATGAACAGCACGCGCCGGCCCTTGGCCGATTCCACCGCCTCCTGGATGACCTGCCAGGGCACCACCGTGGCGCCGCGGAAGCCTTCGCCGACCCGCTCCGCGTCGGTGGCCAGGAAGCGGTAGCTCGGCCCGTCGTTGAAGCCGTGCCCGGCGATGAACAGCATCACCGTGTCCGTCTCCTTGGCCTGCTTCAGCAGGTCGATGGCATCCAGGATGTTGTTGGCGGTCGGCAGCTCGGTCCAGTTGGCGCCGTTGATCAGCATGCGCTTGACCACCTTGGAGTGTGCCGGACCCAGCCGCCGCTCGGCCGCCTCCACCCACTTGCGGGCGTCGGCGCCCGAGTACCTGAGGTCGCAGGTGCCGTTGCCGGTCGCCCCGCAGGTCTGGCCAAGGCGCGGGTACTGGTCGACGCCGATGGCCAGGATGTACAGCGTGCCGCGCTCGTCCAGCACGCCCTCGCCCTCCTGGGTGAGGGTGGTCGTCTCGGCCTTGTCGCCGATGTCGTTGCTGAGCGTGATGCGGATGTCGTTGCGGCCCTTGCCGAGCGGGATGTCGAGCGTGCGCAGGCCGGCCGAGAAGCCGCCGGTGCCCATCTCAGGGGTGATCTCGTCGACCTGGCGGCCGTTGACCTGCACGCGGATCACCTTGATGGGATCGCGCACCGCCTCCACGTCGATCTTCACCTCGGCCCGGCCGGTGCGCAGGCTAGAGCCGGCGGCCGGCGAGACGATGCGGAACTTCGGCACCGGCCGCGCCAGCAGGTCGGCCAGCTTGAAGGTGGTGCCGAACGACTCGCGCACTGCCCGCTCGGCTGACGCCAGGATGATGGCCTTCTCGACGATGTCCGGCCGGTTCAGGTGCGTGCGCAGCTGGTCCGCACCCACGTAGTCCGCGGCGTTGTCGGCTCCCTTGTTGATTTGCCAGCCGACGATCTTGTCCGATCCCGGCGAGCCCATGTAGTAGCCCTGCGGCGTCCACATCACCCATTCTCCGTCGATGCCGGTGTACAGGTTCACGATCAGCTCGCGGGTCTGCAGATTCCACAGGCGGACGGTCTGATCGCCGCCGCCGGAGACCAGGTAGCGGCCATCGGGCGAGGTGGCGACCGCCCACACGACACCCTCGTGGCCGATGAAGTTGCCGATCCTCTTGCCCTGCAGGTCGAACACGTGGAAGAAGCCGTTCGAGCCGCCCGAGATGATGCTCTTGCCGTCCGGCGAGAAGGTGTAGGAGCGATGGTCATAGCCGTCGCCTGAACCGCGCTCGATGGTGGCTACCGTCTGCTTGTCCTTTTTCACGTCCAGCAGGGCATAGAAATTGAAGGGTCCTCCCCGTCGGTTTTCGAGCGAGTAGCCGTCCTGCGACGCGCGGGCCCGCAGGAAGGTTTTCCCGGTTTCCGCGCTGATGCGCTCGGGACGGCCCAGACCCTGCTTGGAGTTGGGCAGCTGCAGTTGATACTCCAACGGCCCGCGGTCATTGGTGTTCGTCTGGTTGAATGTGCCGCCCCAGGCGATGCGCCGCCCGTCCGGCGAAAATCCGACGGACCAGCCGATCGATCCGGTGCCGACCAGCGTGCGCTTGGTGTCGCCGTTCCTCGGGTCCCACAGCTGGATCTGATACTTGTCGCCGCCGCCCGTGGCGACTATCTGCCCGTCCGGGGTCACGGCTTCGGCGACGACCACGTCGCGATGCTCGTTATAGGTGGTGATTTCCTTGCCGGTTGCCACCTCCCACACGCGCACACTGAAGTTGCCGCCCATGGCCTGATAGCCGGTGCCGGCCACGAGGTTGCGTCCGTCTTTGGTGAAGGTGACGCTGCCCACCGAGTTCTTGTGGTTCGCCAGCGTCTTGATGAACGCGCCGGTGCGGCCGTCCCAGAGGCGGATCTCGCCTTCGTGGTCGGCCGAAGCGATCATGCCGTCCGACGGGCGGATGCCGAGCGCATTCCAGATCTTGCCCTTGTGGCCCTTCATCTCGGCCACCATCCCGCCATCTCTGACGTTCCACAGGCGCAGCGTCGTGTCGTTGCTGCCGGTCACGGCGCGCTGGCCGTCCGGCGTGAAGGCAACCGCGTGAATGATATCGGTGTGACCGACCAGACGGTGTTGCAGCTGCAGGGTGTCGATATCCCAGATGATCGCCGCGTTGTCGCTGGCGCCCGAGATCAGTTTCCTGCTGTCGGGCGAGAATGCCACGGTGTTGACGATGTTGGTGTGGCCCTTGAACAGCTTGACGAGCTGCCCCGTGGAGAAATCGTACAGGCGCGTCATGTGGCCGGGATCGCCCGGCGACTTCATCCAGCCGCCCGTGGCCAGCCAGCGCCCGTTCGGCGACAGTGCCATGCCGTAGATCTGGCCTTCGGTGGCAGGCCCAACGTTGCCGCGAATGATGCGCAGCGTCTTGCCCGACTTCCAGTCCCATACGCGCACCTGCTTGTCCTCGGAAGCGGTGACGAGCTGGGTGCCGTCGGGTGTGAAGGCGATGCCTTTGACGACCGCCATGTGCCCGCCCGTGTCGAGCATGAGATAAGGCACGGCGTCGTTGCCGGCCACCACCTGCGCTCCGGCGCGTGCCACAAGGGTTGCGACCACCCGCCGCTCACGTCCGCTCGCGAGTACCCGCAGGCTCAGCTCTGTGCCCGGCTGCTTGCCGGCCAGATAGGCATCGACATCGGTGCTGCCGTCGATGACCATGCGGTCGATGGAGAGGATAATGTCGCCGTTGCGGAGGCCGGCCTTTTCGGCCGGCGACCCCGGTGCAGGCGTATTGACCACCTTGGCGCCATGCGGCGAATCCCAGCCGAGCTGGTCGGACTCGGCCTTGGTGACGTCCCTGGTCTCGACGCCTAGCCATCCATTCTGGCTCTGGGCCCAGGCTGCGCCCGAAAAAAGCAAAACGAAGGTGACGATAACAATCCGCAAGCAAGAAGACATGATCCCGCCCTCTCGATCTCAATTCGCCATGTTTACTGGCGCCGCAGTGTACTTAAGCGTGCGGCAAACAAAAGGCTTTTTGTGCCCCGCACATCGCAATGTCGGCGACGGCCGCTACAGGAAGTTATAGGGATCGATGTCAACGGTCAGTCGCAAATCTGCCGGGGCCTTGGGCAGCGCGGCGAGCCAGGTGCGCAGGTAGGCCTGCAGGTCGAGCTCACGCGGGGCCTTGATCAGCAAACGCCAGCGGTGGCGGCCGCGGATGATGGCCAGCGGGGCCTCGGCCGGGCCCAGCACCTCGATGCGCTCGGCTGCCGGCGCGCGCTGGGCTACGTCGCGGGCGAACAGCTCGGCCAGCTCCTTGTCGCGCGCCGAGATGACGATGGCGGCAAGCCGACCGTAGGGCGGCAGCAGGCCAGCCTGGCGCTGGCGGATCTCGCGCGCCAGAAACATCTCGCGGTCGCCCGAGATGATGGCCTGCATCACGGGATGCTCGGGCATGTAGGTCTGCACCAGACCGCGCCCGGCACTGAGCACGCGGCCGGCCCGGCCCGTCACCTGATGCAGCAGCTGGAACGTCCGCTCGGCCGCACGCGGGTCGGCGGTGCCAAGGCCCAGATCGCCGTCGACGACGCCGACCGTGACGAGACCCGGGAAATGATGGCCCTTGGTCACCATCTGGGTGCCGATGATGATGTCGGCCTCGCCCGCCTCTATCGACTTGATGAGCGTGCGCATCTCGGCAAGACCGGGCACCAGATCTGACGACAGCAGCGCCAGGCGCGCGTCGGGGAAGCGCTCGGCCACCTCCTCGGCGATGCGCTCGACACCAGGACCGCAGGCAACCAGCGAGTCGGTGTCCCCGCACTTCGGGCAGGTCTCCGGCAGCGGCAGGGAGAATCCGCAGTGGTGGCAGTTGAGCCGGCGCCGGTAGCGGTGCTCGACCAGCCAAGCGGTGCATTGCGGGCAGTCGAAGCGATGGCCGCAGGAGCGGCACAGCGTCAGCGGCGCGTAGCCCCGCCGGTTGAGGTAGAGCAGGGTCTGGTGGCCCCGCGCCAGCGTCTCGACCACGGCCTCGACCAGGGGCGGGGCGAGCCACCTGCCCTTGTCGGGCGGACTGCTGCGCATGTCGATGGCCGACACATCCGGCAGATCCATGCCGGAATAGCGCGCCGGCAGCGCCACGTGCGCGTAGCGGCCGGTGCGGGCGTTGACATGGCTCTCGACGGAAGGCGTGGCCGATGCCAACACGATCGCGAAGCGGCCAAGGCTGGCGCGCACGATGGCCATGTCGCGGGCCTGATAATGGACGCGGTCCTCCTGCTTGAAGCCCTGGTCATGCTCCTCGTCGACCACGATCAGGCCGAGATCGGCGTAGGGCAGGAACAAGGCGGAGCGGGCGCCCACCACGACGCGGGCCTCACCGCTTGCGGCAGCCCGCCAGGCCCGCGCCCGCTCGGGCGCCGACAGGGCGGAATGCCACTCGACCGGCATGCAGCCGAAGCGGCCGGTGAAGCGATCCATGAACTGGCTGGTGAGCGCGATCTCCGGCAGCATGACCAACGCCTGCCGGCCCTTGTCCAGCGTGCGGGCGACGGCCTCGAAGTACACCTCGGTCTTGCCCGAGCCGGTGACGCCGTCGAGCAGCGTCACCGAGAATGCCCCGGCGTCGACCGCCGCGCGCATGGCGTGCACGGCTGCCGCCTGCTGATCGGCGAATGCCACCTTGGCATGGGCGGGATTGGGGCGCGGGTAGCGCCGCTCGGGAATGGCGACCTCCACCAGCGCGCCGGCCGACACCAGCCCGTCGACCACGCCGGTCGTGCACTGGGCTTCCGCGGCGAGCGCGCTCTTGGCGCGCACCAGGCCATCGGCTGCCACCTCGAGGGCGCGCTTGCGGGCCGGCGTCAGACGCGGGGGCTCGGCGGCTCCCTCCACAACTCGCACGCCGAAGCGCGGCCGCACCGGCTCGAACACGGCGTGGCTGCCCATCATCATGCGCACCACCATGCCGAGCGGTGTGAGCGTGTAGCGCGCCACCCATTCGGCAAAGCGCAGTGAGCTCGCAGGCAGCGCCGGCACATCGAGCACTTCGGTGATCGATTTCAGCTTCTTGTCGGCGATCGGCTTGCCGCCTTCGCCCACCGCGCCGTCCCAGATGATGCCGATGCGCGTCTGCGCGCCGAACGGCACAAGCACGAACATGCCGGGGCTCGCCTCGATGTCGGCCGGCAGCCGGTAGTCGTAGGTCTGGTCCAGCGCCACGGGCATCAGCACCGGCACGCGATCGGGCCGGGTCGCCGTACCCGGCCGACCTTCATCGAGTTCCTGTGAGCAGACTTTGCAAACCTTTAACCCTGCAACCAGAACGCGCGAATCGATCGAACCGCGTCCACGCTTCCTTATAGGGGGAGGTTGGTAGTGTGATGATCGAGAAATTCGCCGGAGTTCGCGGCCTGGTTCAAAGCGAATTTCTCGATCTGAATCACACTACAAGCCAGTGATTCTAGTGTCCCTCATGGTTGCGAAGTTCGCTCGGGACGCTAACGGCAAGGGTCAGGCGAACTTCGGAACCGGGACACTAGTGTCTCAGTTCGGAGATTTGGTGTCCAACGCGCCCGCCGGCGGGGTGTGGATAGACAACTAAGGTCCGGCTCTTTCAGTTGGGTAGGCAACCCATGTGGCGTGTTCTCGGATTTCTGCTGCTGGCCATCACCATTGATGCTGTGCCGGCCTCGGCAGCGGAATGGGATTCGCGCCACGGCAACTGCTACGACTGGGAAGGCCGCTGGGACGTGCGCGAGGAGCAGCCGGGCCTCTGGGTCGGCTACGCCGATTTCGTGCATGTCGACAGTCGCTGCGGTCGCGGCACCAATGCCGCCGTCCGATACGATGTCCGCGTCGCCATTGTTGGCGAGGACCTCTTCGTGTACCGCACCGCCGGCCCGTCGCTGTGCTTTGCGCACGGCAGGTTCCGGCCGGAAGGCGTGAACGGCTTCGAGCTGTGCTCCGGCTCCCCCGGCCCTGATCCCTTCGCCCTGCGCCTCCCCTTCGGCGCAGGCAAATAAGTGCGCGAAGGCCTGGACTACGCGGGCATGCTTTCAAAACGCGAAGTATGTTCCCGCGACGAACAGAGCCGCCCACACAAGAAACCGGAAAGATCGAAAGCTCGGGTTGCGAAGCTCGGACTGGGGTCGGTCATACCAGTAGGATCGGTACCACGAGGGGTCGATCTCGAACGCCTTCAGCGGCCTGGCCAGGGTCATCGTCTTGTGCGCATCGGTCATTGTCCATCTCCGCGCCAGCATCCCTCGGATGTGACCAGAGGATGCCTGGAGACCGCACGGGCCGCTTGACCGGCGGCTTACATTTGGCTCACCGCAGCCTGACTTTTTGCGCATCCGCGGTGTTAGAGTGAGGGTCGCCCATTGCGTCGGGAACAGCGGCCTTGCGCTATCACTTCGAGGATTGCGTGCTCGATATCGAGCAGCGTGAGCTGCATCGCGGGGCTCGTCTTATCCCCGTGGCGCCCCAGGTGTTCGATCTTCTCACCTACCTCGTCGGCAACCGCCAGCGCGTCGTCAGCAAGGACGATCTCATCGGAGCGATCTGGCAAGGGCGCATCGTGTCGGATGCGGCCCTGACCACCCGCCTCAACGTGGCGCGGACCGCGATCGGCGACAGCGGAGAAGAGCAGCGTCTCATCAAAACACTGCCGCGCAAGGGCTTCCGCTTCATCGCCGCAGTACGGGAAGAGCCGGCATCGTCAAAGGCTGGTTCGCCCGAGGTCTCCGCCGCATCCGATGCACCGGCTCCGGCCCTTCCGGACAAGCCGTCTATCGCGGTTCTGCCTTTCAGCAACCTGAGCGGAGATCCGCAGCAGGAATACTTTGCCGACGGCGTCGTCGAGGACATCATTGCCGAGCTTTCGCGCCTGCGCTGGCTGTTCGTGATCGCGCGCAATTCGAGCTTCGTCTACAAGGGCAAGAGCGTCGACATCAAGCAGGTAGGCCGCGAGCTGGGCGTGCGCTACGTGCTGGAAGGCAGCGTCCGCAAATCTTCGGAGCGGCTGCGCATAGCCTCACAACTCGTCGACACGGCCACCGGCGCAAGCCTTTCCGCCAATCGCTTCGAAGGCACGCTCGGCGACGTCTTCGAGTTGCAGGACAGGGTGACAGAAAGCGTAGTCGGCGCCATCGCTCCGCAGCTTGAACGCGCCGAGATCGTCCGCGCCCAGCGCAAGACGCACGATCTCGACGCTTACGACTACTATCTGCGCGGCATGGCTGCGACCTACATGTGGACCAAGAAGGCAAACGACCAGGCGCTGCGGCTGTTCAACAAGGCAACCGAGATCGATCCGAATTTTGCCGCGGCATTCGGTAGAGCGGCGCTTTGTTACAACTGGCGCGCGACGAATGGCTGGATGACTGACCCAACGCAGGAAACTGGCGAAGCGCTGCGCCTTGCTCGCTGTGCTGTGGATGTGGGGAAGAATGACGCAGACGCGCTGCGCATGGCAGGCTTCACAATGGCGCGTTTGGGCAGCGAGCTCGACACTGGTGCTGGCCTCATCGGTGAGGCGTTGAGCCTCAATCCCAATCTGGCCGCGGGCTGGCTGGCGATCGGATGGGTCAAAGTGTGGCTTGGCCAGGCAGACGATGCCGTCGATTGCTTCGCCAAAGCCATGCGACTAAGCCCGGTCGACCCGTACATGTTCAATATGCAGTCAGGAATGGCCTCTGGTCACTTCATTGCCGGACGGTACGCGGACGCCTGCGTGTGGAGTGACAGAGCCGTCGGCAGCCAATCGACATTCGGGCCGGCGCTGCGCGTCGGTGCCGCGAGCCAGGCGCTTGCCGGCCGAACGGAGCGGGCGCAACAGCTGATGGCACTCCTCCGCGCCGCCGATCCCAGCTTGCGCATCTCGAATCTCGAGGACAGGGCGCCGTGGAGCCGCGCCGGATTGGCCGCATTGGTGGACGGCCTACGCAAGGCGGGGCTTCCGGAATAGGCCATGTGGGGCGAGCGCTGGCTGCGCATCTGCTACCTCGTTAGACCTCTCCTCAGTCATCGAGACTCTACAGGACTTCAAACTGAGCTCCGGACAGAGTAGGTAAGCGAGCCGGAGGCGGTACGCCCCTCGCAACTCATGGAGACAGACCGATGAAATTCTTCGTCGATACGGCGGATGTGGCCGAGATCCGCGAGCTGGCGGCAACCGGCCTGCTCGATGGCGTCACCACCAATCCGTCGCTGGTCGCCAAGGCCGGCCGCGACTTCAAGGAGATCATCGCCGAGATCTGCGAGGTGGTGTCGGGCCCGGTCAGCGCCGAGGTGGCCGCCTTGGACACCGACGGCATGCTCAAGGAAGGCCGCGCGCTGGCCAAAATCGCCAACAACGTCACCGTCAAGGTGCCGCTTACCTGGGCGGGCCTGAAGGCCTGCAAGGCGCTCACCTCCGAAGGCACCATGGTCAACGTGACGCTGTGCTTCTCGGCCAACCAGGCGCTGCTGGCGGCCAAGGCCGGCGCGACCTTCGTGTCGCCCTTCATCGGCCGGCTCGACGACATCGGCCTCGACGGCATGGACCTGATCCGCGAGATCCGCACCATCTACGACAACTATCCCGCGCTGAAGACGGAAATCCTCGCCGCCTCCATCCGCAGCGTCGGCCACGTCCGGCAGGCCGCCCTGATCGGTGCCGACGTGGCGACCGTCCCGCCGGGCGTGCTGAAGGCACTGGTCGCCCACCCGCTCACCGACAAGGGCGTCGAGATGTTCCTCGCCGACTGGAAGAAGACCGGCCAGCGCATCGTGTGAGGGTCTCCCGATCCGAGTGGAATCGCGATCAGGAGCCACGACCCCGTGCTGAGCCCGTCGAAGCACGCATCGCCGAACTCATTCGCCCTTCGACAAGCTCAGGGCTGAGAGTCTTTGCTCTTATCTGAACGGGAAGAATTCGAGGGCCGGCAATTGATTGAGCCTGTTCGAGCAATACTATCGAGCACGTGGCGCAGGTGTCGGCCTGGACGTTCACCCCAAAGGGAGGCGCACGCATGAGCACGAACGACACCTATCTCGCGGTCTTCCTGAGCAACAAGACGAGTCCGCGCTGGCAGGCGTGGTATGCGATGTCCGCCGAGGAACGGCGCGCGAAGGACGTGGAAGGGCTCGCCGCCCTGAAGGCCTGGGACGAGAAGCACAAGGACTCCATCGTCTACATGGGCAGCCCACTTGGCCCCACCAAGCGCACGTCGCGCGAGGGTGTGGCGGATGTCGTCAATGAGCTGACCGTTTTCGTCGTCGTGCGCGCGCCTTCCCACGCAGCCGCGGCGAAGCTGTTCGAAGGCCATCCGCACTTCACGATCTTTCCGTGCGACGCCGTCGACGTGATGCCGCTGCTTGGCCCCAAGCCCGGCGCGTAAGTCAAGCCTTGCCGGTGAAGACCGCCAACTGAGCGTCGAACGCACGCTTGTAGGCGGGTCGCGCTTCGCCGTGGGCGACATAGGCGGCCAGGTTCGGATATTCGTCGAGAATGCCCGATGGTTTCAGCCTGAGCAGCACCGACACCATCATCAGGTCGCCCGCACTGAACCTCCCATCGAGCCAGTCGGCATTGCCAAGGCGAGCGGAAAGTTGCTTCAAGCGTTCGCGGACGCGATCCGCGACCAGAGGCACCCGCTCCCTGCTCCAGGGCTTATCGCCCTCCAGAAGCCGGGCGTTAGCGAGTTCGAGAATCGGCGGCTCCACCGTGCTGAGCGCGGCGAACATCCATGTGATCGCGCGCGCCCGGGCATTCGCATCGTCCGGCAGCAGGCCCGCATGGCGCTGGGCGATATGGAACACGATCGCGCCTGTCTCGAACAAGCCGAGATCGCCTTCTTCGTAGGTCGGAATCTGTCCGAAGGGATGCAGCGCCAGATGCGCGGGTTCCTTCATCGCCCTGAACGAGACAAGACGAACCTCGTAAGGTTGGCCCACTTCTTCCAGCGCCCAGCGAACGCGCGTATCACGCGCCAGTCCCTTGCCGCCATCGGGTGACCGTTCAAAGGCGGTAATGATGGGGGTCACTCCAAGCCTCCGGGTTGATCGTGATCTGCCAGTCCGTGACAGAACGTCGGCTCGTGCCCGTATTGCAGCTGTTTGGCAATACAAAGCCGAACGACCGCATTGAGTACACCATCAAGTGTCCTCTATGATTCCGATGTTCGCTCGGGTTGCGGCTTTGGTACCGGGACACTGGCATGACGACCGTGCTGTTCGCAGTGGGCGCAGTAGTGACCACGGCGCTGCTCGCCCTGCTCATCCTCACGATGCTGTTCCCCGCCTTCCGCATCTGGCCGACGCCGGGGGTCGGCAGCTGGCAGAGCTACGTGTTCTGGCCGCTGTTCCGGGGACTGAACGTGCTCTGCTTTGCCGTCGCCATTGCCGACCAGTGGGCGAGCTATCTCGCACTGCCGGCCGCGCTGCGTCTGGTCGCGTTCCTAATGCTCGCCGGCTCGCTGGCGCTGTTCGTCTACTCGTTCCGCGTGCTGGGCCGCGACAACAGCTACGGCGCGCAGGACGGCCTCGTCACGGGCGGCATCTACCGCTGGACCCGCAATCCGCAGAACGCCATGCTGGTGGTCGTCTACGGCTGCCTGGCGGTCGCCGCCGACAGCGGCCCGACCTACGTGCTGTGCGCGGCCATGATGGCCGTCTACACGCTCATGGTGCTGCTCGAGGAGCCGTGGCTCGAGGGCGTCTACGGCGAGCCCTACCGGCGCTATTGCCGCCGCGTGCCCCGCTTCTTCAACTGGCGCCGGGCCGCCATCCTGGCCCGCACGTTCTGGCGGCGACGCCTGTCGCTGGTGTGACTGCAACCTGCGCTCCACCCGCCGGCAAGCGCTGTCGACCCTCTCTGCTGCCATAGCAGGGTCGCAACACGCGGCCTTTTGTGAAACCTGCACCGGTGCTTAGCTACGCCCGAACAATCGCCGAACAACCCAGGAGACGCGCATCATGGATCTGGACCTGACAGGAAAGGTGGCGCTCGTCACCGGCTCGACCAAGGGCATCGGCCTCGCAACGGCCATCGGCCTGGCCCGCATGGGCGCATCCGTGATCGTCAACGGGCGCACCGAGGCAGCGGTGACTGAGGCCACGGCCAAGATCAAGGGCGCCGTCCCGTCGGCCAAGACGCAAAGCGCGGCCATCGACCTATCCAACGCGCAAGGCTGCGCCGCCATCATCCAGCGCTTTCCGGCGGTCGACATCCTGGTCAACAACCTCGGCATCTACGAGCCCAAGCCCTTTTTCGACACGCCGGACGAAGACTGGCGCACCATGTTCGAGGTCAACGTCATGAGCGGCGTGCGCCTGACGCGCCACTACCTGAAGCGCATGCTCGATGCCAAGCAGTGGGGACGCGTGGTGTTCGTGTCGAGCGAGTCCGGCATCTTCGTGCCGAAGGAGATGGTGCACTACGGCTTCTCCAAGTCGGCCCAGCTGGTCATCGCGCGCGGTGCCGCGGAGCAGACCAAAGGTACCAACGTGACCGTCAATTCCGTGCTGCCGGGGCCGACCGCGGTCGAAATGATGGCCGTCCGGCTGGCCGCGAGAGCCAAGGTGGCAGGAACCACGCCCGAGGACATTGCCGCGCGCACCTTCACGGAGCGGCGGCCTTCATCGCTGCTGCAGCGCTACGCGCAACCCGAAGAGATCGCCAACCTGATCTGCTACGTGTGCTCGAAGGCCTCCAGCGCCACCAACGGCGCCGCCCTGCGCGCCGACGGCGGCATCGTCACCAACCCCTTCTGATGTCGCCCTGTAGCCGCCCGCAATTCCTCCCCCTGTGACGAAGGTCGACGGGCCTTTCGTCACGTACGAGGGGGAGGAAGGAATGCCACGAGTTTCCCCCTCGTGCCATCGAGTGCGCGCATTCGATGCAGGGGGAGGCAGCCCAAACCTGATCCGACGATCACGCCTTCACGGTCGTTTCCAGAGCCTCGCGCACCTTGCGCGACAGCTCATCGAGCGTGAACGGCTTGGCCAGGAAATGCACGCCGGCGTCGAGCACGCCGTTGTGCACGACCGCGTTCTTGGTGAACCCGGTCATGAACAGCACCTTGAGGCTCGGACGCAAGGCACCGGCCTGCTCGGCAAGTTTGCGTCCGCTCACATCCGGCATGACGATGTCGGTCAGCAGCAGCTCGATCGGCGTGCCTTTGGCTAACTGCCCCAGGGCGTCATTGGCGTGGCGCGCCTCTATCACGGTGTAACCGAGGTCGCGCAGCCCCGTGGCGGTGAGCGCCAGCACGCTGGCGTCGTCTTCGACCAGCAGAATGGTTTCCGATCCCTTCAGCTCAGCGCTTGCCTTCGCGCTGGGCTGGCGATCAGCAGCGTCGCCATAATGTCGCGGCAGGTAGATTTTGACCGTCGTGCCCTGTCCGAGTTCCGAGTAGATCTTCACGTGGCCGCCCGATTGCCGCACGAAGCCGAACACCTGCGACAGGCCGAGCCCCGTGCCCTTACCGGTCTCTTTGGTGGTGAAGAACGGATCGAAGGCTTTGGCGGTCACGTCGGCATTCATGCCGGTACCGGTATCGGTCACAGCGATCAGCACGTACTGGCCCGGTGGAACGTCGGGGTGCAGCCGCGAGTAGCGGTCGTCGAGATGGCAGTTGGCGGTTTCCAGCGTCAGGCGCCCGCCCTCCGGCATGGCATCGCGCGCATTGACGCACAGGTTGAGGATCGAGGTCTCGAGCTGCGCCGGATCCACCAGGGTAGGCCAAAGGCCCCCGCCGAGCACCGTCTCCATCCTCACGCTTTCGCCCAGGGATCGTGCGATCAGCTCCGAGATGCCGGCGACGAACTTGTTGGCATCGATGGCTTCGGGCGCCAGCGGCTGCTGTCGCGAGAACGCCAGCAGGCGTCGCACCAGCGTTGCCGCCCTGTGCGCACCCTCAAGAGCGCTGGCGAGAAATCCGTCGGCCGCAGTCTCGGACGGCGCCATGCGCCTGCGCGCCAGGCTGATGCCGCTGGTGATGACCGCCAGCATGTTGTTGAAGTCGTGCGCGATGCCGCCCGCCAGCTGGCCGATCAACTCCATCTTCTGCATCTGCCGCACTTGCTGCTCGGCGGCGTCTCGCGCGGCGATGGAGTTTTGCAGGGCCGTGTTGGCAACGGCCAGCTCATGCGCCGACAGCCGGGCATTGATGATCCAGTAGGCCAGCCCGGCACCGGTCAATGCGAGTGCCACCACGATTGCAAAAGAGAGAAGGGCAATGGTGGTACGCACTGCTGCCGTGCGCGCGTTCAGCAACACCTGCTCTGCCAGCTGCATTTGCTCGAAGCGTTCGCGCAGATCCTGCATCAGGCTCCAGCCACGCCCTTCGAGCACCAGGCTACGCGCGCCCTCGAAGTCGCCTTGCCGGCGCAGCTCGACGGTCTTCCTTGCCAGCTCCAGCCTCTGGGCAACGGGTGCACGCACGTCGGCAATCGCGGCGACCTGCTCCGGATTGTCGGAAACCAGCATGGCCAGTGCGTTCAATCTGTCGCCCAGCCGCAGGTCGACCCCGATGAAAGGCTCGAGAAAACGTCGTTGCCCGTCAGGATGTAACTGCGCTGCCCGATTTCGGCATCCTGCAGCAGCGACCAGACCTTCGTGATTGTGGCCTGCACCTCCAGGGTGTGCCGCACCAGGTTGGCTTGGCTGACGTACCGCGTGCCGAGCCATGCCGAGAGCGCCAGGATGATGGCCAGCGCCACGGCCGCCGCCTCCGGAATGCGCTCTCTCGTTGCCCCCGAAGCAATGCCGCCGATTTGGCGCTTGATTCGTCCCACCAGTGATTGAGGCACTACGTCATCCATTCTGTTCGGCCGCAGCGGGACAATATGCGTAGCTTGTAAGTCTTGGGAAGCGGCGCGATAGTATTGCGGTAAGCGAGCTTGAGCTGGGCAATGGCTCCCGGTCCGACGTCTCCTCAGGATCGGACGATGCTCGTTTCTACAGTCCCCGGCGCCCCTCGATCGCCGACCAGAGCAGCGGCAAGGATCACCTATGAGCACAGAGCCAGCCATCGCCATCGACAGCCGCTTTGCGGAGGTCAACGGCACCAAGCTGCACTACCTCACAGCCGGCAAGGGCGAGCCGGTACTGCTGCTGCACGGCTACGCGCAGACGAGCCACATGTGGCGGCCGCTCATTCCCGAGCTGGCCAAGACCCACACCGTGATTGCCCCGGATCTGCGCGGCTTCGGTCAATCAGCCAAGCCCGAGGGTGGCTACGGCAAGAAATCCCTGGCGCAGGACGTCCACGCCCTAATGGGCTCGCTCGGTCACAAGCGCTACGGCGTGGCCGGCCACGACATCGGGCTGATGGTCGCCTACGCGCTCGCCGCCCAATATCCGGCCGAGGTGACACGCATCGGCCTGATGGACGCCTTCCTGCCGGGTGTGGGCGATTGGACGACCGTCTGGCTGCTGCGCGACTTGTGGCACTTCCACTTCTACGGCAAGACGCCGCTGGCGCTGGTCGAAGGCCGCGAGCGCATCTACTTCGAGCACTTCTGGAACGACTTTGCCGCCGACCCCACCAAGTCCGTTTCCGAGGCCGATCGCCAAGTCTATGCGGCCGCCTACGCGCAGCCCGGCGGCATGCGCGCCGGCTTTGAGGTGTTCCGCGCCTTCGAGCAGGACGCCAAGGACTTCGCGGCCCTCGCCAAGACCAAACTCAAGATGCCCATGCTGGTGCTGACCGGCGAGAAGGCATCGGGCGAGTTCCTGATCGCCCAGGGCCGTCTGGTAGCGGACAACGTCGAAGGCGTAGTGATCAAGGGCTCGGGCCACTGGCTGATGGATGAGGCTCGCGACCAGGTTGTGCCCAGGCTACTGGCGTTCTTTCGCGCATGAGCAGTTGCGTGCGCCGGCGCTGCATTGGCGGGCCTGCAGCGGTCTGCCCGCCCCTTGGCCACGTCCATGCGGCATTTGCTCAAGCTCGCGCCAGGGGCCGCCGCATCCGTGCCGCATTGGCCACGCAACCTCCCTGTATCAACAGCGTTTTTAGGCTTTATGCGTAACAAGGCAACGTGAACTCGCAATTGCTGCGGCGCATGATAAAGTTGGGGT
Organism: uncultured Alphaproteobacteria bacterium; assembly: GCA_963840445.1. Lineage (GTDB taxonomy): Bacteria > Pseudomonadota > Alphaproteobacteria > Rhizobiales > Hyphomicrobiaceae > AWTP1-13. The sequence goes on from CAWIZC010000023.1 coordinate 113,322, forward strand.
CGATGGCAGCACGGCAAACGTCACCTTCCGCGCTGGAGAGGGCCTTCGAGCGAAAGGTCCGTCTGAGCCAATGGGCGCTGCAGTTCGAGCGGCTATGGCCGCGCGCCTGGATGCTGGTCGGACTGGCAGCGCTGTTCATTGCCGCGTCCATGGCCGGCCTGTGGCCGCTTCTGCCCGAACTACCGCACAAGATCGTCCTGGCCCTGTTCGGGCTCGCTTTCTTCGCCGCGCTCGTCTCGCTGGTTCGCGTGCGGTCCCCCTCGCGCGAGGAGGCCATCCGCCGCGTCGAGGGCGTGTCCGGCATCAAGCACCGTCCGGCCTCGTCCTACGAGGATACGCTGACGCTGGGCGCCGAGGACGCCCGCACCGCAGCGCTGTGGCGCGTGCACCGCGCGCGGCTCGCCGAGATGCTGCAGAAGCTGCGCGTCGGCCGTCCGGCGCCGCGTACCGACCGGTTCGACCCCTTTGCGCTGCGCGCCCTGCTGCTGCTCAGCGTGTTCGTGCTCACCATCATTGTCGGCGACAGCGCGTCCGACCGGCTCGCCTCCGCGTTCCGCTTCGGACCGCTGGCCAAGGGTGCCGATGCACGGCTCGATGCCTGGATCACGCCGCCGTCCTATACGGGCAAGGCGCCTGTCATGCTGGCCGATGGAGCCTATCATCACTACGGTCCCGGTGCGCGCGCGTCCGACCGGCCGCCGAGTCTGCATGAAGTGCCGGACAAGAGCGTGCTGATTGTGCGCTCGAGTGGCGGCGGAGCCCTCTCCCTGGAGATCATCGGCAGCAGCGACGGCCAGCCGGCCGAGAAGCTGGAGGCGCCGATCCCTGCCAACCTCAGCGACGTGTCGGAGCTGAAATACGAAGTACGCCGCAGTGGCACGGTGGTAGCCAAGCTCGGCGGCACCACGGTCGGCAGCTGGCCGTTCCAGGTGATCCCCGATCTGCCGCCCAAGATTTGGATCACCAAGGAGCCTGAGCGCACTCCGCGCGGCGGCCTGAAGTTCGCCTTCAAGGTCGAGGACGACTACGGTGTGTCGTCGGCAGAGACACGCATCCGCCGTGCCGCGCCCAAGCAAGATACGTCCAGGACCGCCTGGGCCCGCGAGGCCAAGAAGGGGCCGCGCCCTCCCTATGAGCGTCCACCTACATTGACGCTGAGGCTGCCGCGCAGCTACCCCAAGCAGGCCGAGGGCACCAGCTTTCACGAGATCGGCGACCATCCCTGGGCCGGCCTCAAGGTGCAGCTCACGCTGGTTGCCAAGGATCTGGCCGGCCAGACCGGACGCAGCGAGACCATCGAGCTGGTGCTGCCTGAGCGGCGCTTCACCAAGCCGCTGGCCCGTGCCGTCGTCGAGCAGCGGCGGCGGCTGGTCGAGGATCCGCGCGATAGCAAGCAGGTGGCGCGCGCGATCGAAGCGCTGACGCTGGAGCCTGAGGAATTCATCGACGATCTGCAGGTCTATTTGGGCCTGCGCTCCGTCTACTGGCGCCTGCAGCAGCCGAGCACCCGGACTATCCGCAACGGCATCATCGAGCAGCTCTGGAACGTTGCGCTGCGCATCGAGGACGGCAATCTCACCGATGCCGAGCGCGCCCTCAAGGCAGCCCAGGAGCGCCTCTCCAAGGCCATCGAGGAAGGAGCATCCGACGAGGAGATCCAGCGCCTCATGCAGGAGCTGCGGCAGGCGCTGGCGCAGTTCCTCGAGCAGCTGCGCAAGCAGGCCGAGGGTCAGCAGCCGATGCCGCAGGGCACCAGCCGCAACCAGATGATGACGCCGCAAGACCTCGACCAGATGCTGAAGAACCTGGAGAACATGGCGCGCTCCGGCAACCGTGACATGGCCCAGCAGATGCTGAGCCAGCTGCGGGATCTTCTGGATCGCCTGCAGTCGGGTCGCATGGCCGATCAAGGCCAGAGCCAACGCTTCGGCCAGATGATGGACGAGTTCGGCAACATCATCTCGCGCGAGCAACAATTGCTTGACGATACCTTCGGCCAGCAGCGTCAGCGGCAGCAAGGCCAACAGGGACAACAGGGCCAGCGCGGTCAGCAGGGCCAGCGCGGCCAGCAAGGTCAGCGCGGGCAACAGGGCCAGCAGGGCCAGAATGGTCAGGGCGATGGTGACGACGGCAGTGGCCTAGGCGACCGCCAGCGCGAGCTACGCGACATGCTGGGCCGCCTGCAGCGCGGCATGCGCGAGTTCGGCCTCAATGCGCCCGGCCAGCTCGACGGAGCCGGTGAGGCCATGGAGCGCGCCGAGCGTGCCCTGCGCGAAGGAGACCTCGACGGCGCCAGCCAGGAGGAAGCGCGCGCGCTCGACCAGCTGCGCCAGGGCGCGCGCGACATGGCCCAGCAGATGCTGCGGCAAATGCCCTCGCGTTACGGCAGCAACGACAGCGCTGGCGAGCTCGATCCGATGGGCCGGCCGCCGCAGCGAACCGACGGTCCCGACCCCGGCGTCGGCGTCAAGGTGCCCGATCAGATCGATGCCCAGCGCGCCAGGGAGATCCTGGAAGAGTTGCGCCGCCGGCTCGGCGAGCAGATGCGGCCAGCCATCGAGCTCGAGTATCTGGAGCGCCTGCTCAAGCGCTTCTGAGCGACGCAAAGCCCTGTTCCACCCCCTGATTCAGCGCTGTTCCGGCAGGCGTTCGCGCCTGCGCGAGCGGGCGCATCGTTTCACCATGTGAGACGTAGTGTCTCAATTCTTGTTTGACGGCGTCGCCCGCGGGGCTACAGTGCAGTGGGGCACAAATACTATGCAGGACCGTCGGCGCTCCGGTCGGAGCGGGGAGAACAAGGCGCGGCAAGCACAACCGGCGCTTGGGGACGTGGGATGGACATCCAGGACATGCGTATATTCGCCCGTGTTGCGGCGGTGCAGAACCTCTCCGCAGTCGGCAGCGAATTGGGACTGACGCCAGGCACCATCTCCAAGCGCATTCAAGCCCTCGAGGATGAGCTGTCAGCGAGGCTGTTCGATCGCACAACGCGCAGCATCCGCATTACGGAGGAAGGCGCGACCTTCCTTGCCCACGTCGAACGCATCCTCTCCGAGATCGAGGCGGCCCGGGCCAGCGTCGACGACCGGGTGACCAAGCCCAAGGGCAAGCTCAAGATCTCCGCACCCGCCTGCCTCGGCCGCCGCTACGTGGCCCCGGCCCTGTGCGAGTTCATGCGCGAATATCCCGACATCGAGGTCGAGGTCGATATCGCCGATCGCCCGGTCAACCTGCAGGAAGACGGCTACGACGTCGCCATCCGCACCGGCACGCTGTCGAACTCGTCGCTGATCGCCAAGCGGCTCGCGCCAGACCACCACGTCGTCGTCGCCTCACCCGCCTACCTTGCCCGCAAAGGTCGTCCCCTCCGCCCGGACGATCTCACCGCTCACAACTGCCTGGTGCTCGGCAGCGGCTGGCAGTGGTCGTTCAGCAGGAACGGCGCCGAGTCGAGCGTGCGCGTCGGTGGCTCGCTCCGGTCCAACAATGGCGAGCTGCTGTGCCATGCCGCGCTCGACGGCCTCGGCCTGATCCGCATCAGCGAACTGGAGGTGTTGAGCGATCTCAGGGCCGGCCGGCTCGTGCAGGTGCTGCCCGACTTCGAGGTCAACAGCAATGCCGCCGTGTGGGCTCTCTATCCCAGCGCCAAGCATGTCTTGCCGCGCATGCGCGTGCTGCTTGATTTCCTGGCCGACTGGTTTCGCGAAGCCCGCGCCGAGGGGCGCCCGGTGAAGCGCGGCACCGTCGCGTCGCGTGGCAACGGCAAGCCCGCTGCAGGCGACGCGGTGCCCCTGCGGGCGGGCTGATCAGCGCGCCGCCAGGCGATCCAGCATGCGGCGCACGGCCACCACCTGCGGCCCCTTGCGGGTAAGGTATTCGCGGCCCGTATAGCCCCACCAGTCCCAGCAGGCCTGCGGGTTGAGCGTGCCCGTCGTCACCTGCGGAAACAGCACGATCAGGCGGTTGCCATCCGCCCAATTGGCGAAGCCCGTATCCTTGATGAAAGCGTCTCCGGCCTTGGCACGCTGCTGATTGCAGCCGTGGAAGACGATGTGCACGCGGCAGCCCGGGCTCGTCCGGCAGGCGCGCGGCACGTAGACGACGCCCGCTTCGTCGAGGCCGTGGCTTGCCAGATCACGCAGGAATTCGCGCTGGTCGAAGACGATGAACTCGCCGGTGGGCTGCGCCGTGCGCGGCTTCAGCTGACCATAGATGTGAGCCAGCAGCACGCCGGCCTGGTCGTAGTCGCAGTCCGTGATGTAGGGCTCGCCCGTGCGGCCGCAGGCCAGCCCCTTGTCCTCGGTGACGAAGGCATGGCCGGCGCCGATGTCGGAGACGAGCTTGACCTGCGCATCCGGCACGCCAAGCGCGGTGTAGAGCTTGGCGGCAGCCGCCACGATCGACGGCAGCACGATGCGGTCGTTGGTGCCGCTGAACAGATAGACGCGTGTAGCGGCCAAGCCGTCCGTGGCATCGATGCGGCCGAGATCGGCAAGCTTGCGCGCTCGCTCGGCCAGCAGCTCGGGGTTGGGGATTCCCCACGCCTGCATCGCATCAAGCATGCAGCCGTTCATGGCCTTCGACAAATTGAGGAACGGCGCGCCCGGCCCAGGCATCACATCGGCGAAGGCGCTTTCGGCACAGCCGTAAGGCCCGCCGGCGATGATGCCGGCACCCGCGCACGATGCTCGAATGCGCGATCTGGAACTGGCCGGCCATGTAGGCGCCCGCCGACAGGCCCGACACCGAGGTGGCGCCGAGTTCGGCGCCCAAGGCGGGCAGCGCGGTGGTTTCCGATTTGCAGGCGGCAATCTGCACAACCGCCGCCAGAAGCGCTGCGGCGCCGAGCCAACGTGTGCTGTGCGGCTCCATGCTCGATGCACTCCGCTGCATTGGCGGTGCGCCGCCCGGTCCCCGCGAAGTCAGGCCGGGGCATCGCTATTTCAATCGTATAGTCACCCGATCTGCACGGCCTTTCGCATCGATCACTGACAATTTGTGGAAACCAAGGCCGGCTGCCGGCAATTCCGCTTCGCGCCTGCCGGGATCCGACTCGATCGGCACCCCGTCGACCAGCCAGGTCAGAGGCAGGGCTCCACCCTCGGCTTTTACGACAACCGAACCCGCTTCGCCATCGTCGACCTCGATCTCGGCCCGGTCGGGCGGAAACGCGATCTGCACCACCGGCTCCAGGAAGCGCCCAGACGCGCTCTCTTCGGCCCCGAACCGAAAGCGCTTGAGCGGCGGCGGCAGGTCAGCGCCCGAGACGAGCAGGGCACCGGTCGGCGCGGCCGGCAGCGGCGCGCGTCGGGGCGTCAGGCGGGCGAACGCATCGAACAGGATCGGGGCTGCCGCGACGCGGCCGGCCAGCCCGGGCGTTGCGGCACCGTCGGGCCGGCCGACCCACACGGCGATGGTGTGGCGCCCGTCGTAGCCGATCGCCCAGGCATCGCGGAAGCCGTAGGAGGTCCCCGTCTTGTAGGCGATCTGGCCGGGCTTGGCGTTGGCCGGCGCCGGCGCGTGGCGCAGGATATCCGTGACGTACCAGGCCGCGACCGGCGCCAGCAGGCGTGTGCTGCTGGGCGGCGCCTTTGCGTCCGACTGCCCCGCGCCGGTGCGTAAGCGCAATCGGCTCGCCGCCCCGCGCCAGCCCCGCGTACAGCGCGGCCAAGTCGGACAGCTTTAAGCCCAGGCCACCCAGCGCGAGGGCCAGCGCTCGGCTCCGCCCCTTTCGGCAACACAGGCGTGAGGCCCACCTGCTGCAGGCGGCCGTGCAACTTCGCCGGACCGACCGCGTCGAGCACCTTTACGGCCGGAATGTTCAGCGATTGCGCCAGCGCCATGCGAACGCTGACCGTCCCATGCCAGCCCTGGTCGAAGTTCTTCGGCACGTAGAGACCGAAGCGGACTGGTCCGTCCTCGATCAGCGTCTCGGGATGGGCGAGGCCTGCCTCGAAGGCCAGGCCATAGATCAGCGGCTTGAGGGTCGAGCCGGGCGAGCGCACCGCGTCCGTCATATCGACCGCGCCGAACCGGCCGTCGTCCAGGTAGCCGGGCGAGCCGACGTGGGCGATCACCTCGCCCGTCTGATGGTCCACCACGAGCAGGGCGGCCGACAAGCGCCCGCCCATGCTGGCCGCGTGTTCCCGCACGAGCTGCTCGAGATTGCCTTGCACCTGCGCGTCCAGCGTCAGGCGATGCACCAGGCGTGTCTTGTTCTGCTCCACCTCGGCATCGGCCAGGTGCGGCGCCAGCATCGGGAACTCGCGCCGCACCGTCGGCATGCGATCGGCCTTGGCGCGCTCGGCATCGCTGGCGCTGATCGCTCCGGCCGCAACGGCGCGATCCAGCACACGATTGCGTGCGCGCCTTGCCGCCTCCGTATAGCGGTCGGGCCGACGCATCTCCGGCGACTGCGGTAGCGCTACCAGCAGCGCCGCCTCGGCCAGCGACAGCCGCCTCGGCTCCTTGCCGAAATAGGCGAGCGAGGCCGCACGCACGCCCTCCAGGTTGCCGCCGAAAGGTGCCATCCGCAGGTAGAGGCGCAGGATGGCATCCTTGGACAGGCGCCGCTCGAGCGCGACCGCGCGCAGCGCCTGGCGGACCTTGCCTGCGCCGGTGCGCTCGTGCTCGCCCTGCAGCAGGCGCGCCACCTGCATGGTCAGCGTCGAGCCGCCCGACACGATGCGCTGGTGGCCGATGAGCTGCCAGACAGCGCGACCGACTGCCCAGGGATCGATGCCGCGGTGCGACCGGAAGCGCTTGTCCTCGAAGGCGACCAGCATGGCGAGATAGCGCGGGTCGACGTCTTTCACTTCGACCGGCAGTCGCCAGCGGCCGTCCGCCGTAGTGTAGGCGCGCAGCAGCCGGTCATCCCGATCGAGCACCGTTACGGACAAGGCGTCGGCGCGGGACAGAGGCAAGGGCCCCAGTTGCAGCCAGATCAGCGCAACAGCAACCGCAACCGCACAAGCGGCGATTCCGACCGCCAGCCCCGCCCAGCGCAGCGCTCGGCTCAGCATGCTGCGGCGGCGGGTGGTCTGCCCGCCACTCGCATTCGTCTCAGCCGAGGTCGCCCGGCGCAGCATCGCCCTGCCTCGTTACTCGCGAGCCGTGATCTCGAGACGTCCCGACGCCGTGCGCGCGAAGCGGTCGGGCCGGTACATGTCCTCCACCGTCGCCGCCGGATGCACGAACGAGCCCGGTGTCACCGCCCGCACCACGTAGGCAACCGTGGCCGCCGACGACGGGTCGCCGCTTTCCTCGCTGTTGCGCCGCCGCCCGCCGTTCGATCCGAAGAAGTCGAACGCGGCAACGAAGCGCGCATCACGGAAGTCGGTGTGATCGGGCTGCACGGTCGTCTTCAGCCAGGACAGGCTTTTGATGTCGCCCGAGTCGACGATACGCGGGTTCTCGATCTCCAGGCCCGCCGGCAGGCGGTCGACCACCAGGATGCGACCGCCGGTATCTGGCGAAGACACCTTCACCACCACCACGAAGCGCTCGTTCTGCTTGATCTGGCTGGTTCCGCCCGTTGCGCTCTTGAGGTCAACCTGCTTGCCGTCGAGCGTGTAATAGGCGCGCTCGATGGTGAAGCCCTTGGAGACCGGCGGCTCGGGCGTCAGCGCCGCGCCGACCACAGACACCACCGCGTCCACGGCATTGTCGCCCGTGTTGACGATCTTGATCGGCCCGCCCTGCAAATCCGCCGCTGACAGGGATTGCATAAGCTGCCCCTGTTGCTGCTGGCCATTCACCGTCAGAGTGGTGTTCTTGGCCTCCTCGCCCAGCGCCCGCGCCGCGAGCAGCATCCAGGCCTGCTCCTGCGTCGAGGTGTAGGTGCGCGCGGCGTAAGCCTTGGCGACCACGTCGATCAGGCGCGGCACCTCGGGCTTGGCGATGCCGGTCTCGGCCGCCAGCGTGATCAGCGCTGCTCCATCGCGGATGCCGGTGCCGTAGTCGCGACGGGTTAAGCCCTCGTCCTTGGCCTGCATCGACTTGAGCGCCGCCTTCAAGGCCACCTCGGCTCGCGCCTTGTCGCCCATCATCGCCAGCGCTGCTCCCAATTGAGCCTGTGCCAGCGGCGTCGAGAAATCGTCGAGCTTGGTATCGACGAAGTAGCGCAATTCCCCGATCGGTGCCCGGCCGTTGCGGGCCAGCACGTACAGGGCGTAGGCCCTGGATTCGCCACCATTCGAAAAATCCTGCGCGTAGCTGACGTAGTTCTGCAGCCGGTCCAGCGCCTGATTGAACGACGACTGGCGTACGGCGTAGTTCAGCTCCTTGGCCCGCGTCAGGAAATCGGTGACGTAGCTGGTCAGCCACATGTCGCCGTCGGACGGACCCCAGATGCCGAACGCACCCGAGGCATCCTGCATCTCGAACACACGTTCGATGGCGGCGTCCACGCGCGCACGGATCTGCGTGTCGCTGGCCATGCCGAGACGCTTGGCCACGTCGTTGACGTAGAGCAGCGGCAGGGCGCGGCTCGTCGTCTGCTCGGCGCAGCCGTGCGGATAGCGGTCGAGCGAGGCGAGGATGCCCGGCACGTCCATGTTCGCCGTCGGTCCGACCGTCACCATCACCTTGGAGCGCCGCGGGATCAGGTCCTGCAGCAGGTCGTTGGAGAGCGATATGCTGCCGCCCTTGCCCTGCAGCGAGCTGACCGACAGGCGCTTGATGTCGCCGGCCGGCACCTTCACGTCGAAGGTCAGCTTGCGGCGCACATCGATGCCGTCAGGTCCCGTCACGCGCACGGCGAGCGTGGTCAGGCCCACCTCGTCGGGCTTCAGCTCGAAGGCCTCGCGCTTGCGCTCGCCGGCGCCCAGCGTCACCGACCGCTCGAAGCCGCGTGTCGGCTTGCTGGCACCGGGCTCCAGCTCGTACTGGCCGGATACCTGGTAGGCACCTGCCGGACCTTCGACGTTGTGCACGGCAAGCTCCAGGCGCGCCTGGTCGCCGAGCGTCAGGAAGCGCGGCCCAGACACGGTCAGCGCCACCGCATCGCGCACGATCACGTCCTTGGACGCGGAGCCGATCTTGTCGCCGCTCCACGCCACGGCGGAAACCCGCACCGTCCCGTTGAAGTCGGGCAGCTGGAACTCGACATTGGCCGTGCCGTCCGGACCTACTTTGACGATGCCGGAGAACAGCGCCAGCGTCGCTTCGACCGGCGGGTTGCCGTCCATCGATATGCCACCGCTGTCGCCGCCGGAGCGCAGGCGGCCGCGCTCGGCGCGCATGCCGTCGATCAACCGGCCGTAAAGGTCGCGCAACTCGGCGCCGAGCCGTCGCTGGCCGAAGAACCAGCCTTCCGGCTTGGGCGCCTCGAACCGCGTCAGGTTGAGGACGCCGACGTCGACCGCTGCTAGCGTGACCCTGGCGTCTTCGCCGGCCGCCACGCCGGTCAGCTTGACCGGCACCTTCAGGACGGAGGCCGACTTCACCTTCTCGGGCAGGTCGAGGCCGACCTTGATGGTCTGAGGCGTCTGGTCGACCGCCAGCCAGCGCAGTCCCAGCGCTCGGCTCGGCATGCGCTTGGCCTTCTCATCCATCGGCCGATACAGAAGCACCGTGACGTAAGCTCCAGGGCCCCAATCGTTGGCGACGCGGATCGGCACCTCGCCGCCGCCGGCCGGCAGGTCGACCTCCTGCGAAGCGGCAAGCCCCGAGTTCAGAACTGCGACCAGAGCCCGGCCGCCGCTGCGTGAGGTGACCTTCACGCGGGCCGTCTCGCCGATCTGATAGGCCGGCTTGTCGAGCGCGACGTCCAGTGTTTCCGGAGTGTCGGCGCCTTCATCGGCCCAGTAGCCGGCATTGAATATGGTGCTGGAGATCAAGTCCGAGCCGTCGGACGCACTCACCTCCAGGCGGTAGCGACCCCAGTCGAGACGCGTTTCTATCACGGCCGGCTTGTTCGCGCCGGCGTCGACCGAGCCGGCTGCCACGCGCCGTGTCTGTGTCGCCGAACTCGTAGTTCCAGGTGCCGTCGCGGCTGTACCACTGCCAGCGCTGGTCGAGGCGCAGCACCTCCCATTTCAGGCCCTTGGCCTCGATTGGCTTGCCGTCGGCTCCCAGCACGATGGCTTCGAAGCGCGCCATGTCGCCTTCGGCCACCTGTCCGCCGGTAAACTGCTGCTTGATGCCGATGCGCTCGCTCTTCATGTCGACGGGCAGCGTGATGGTGCGCTCGATGGTGCGCCCGCCCGACTCGCGCAGCTTCAGGATGACGTCGGCTTCCAGCGGCCGGTTGGTGCGTGTCAGTGCCGGCAGCTGCACGCCGATCTCGGCCTTGCCGTCGTTGTCGGTGACCGGCAGCTGCTCCAGCGGCTTGCGAACCGGGCTGATCTGCTCGTCGGCCAGCCCGAAGCGGTAGCCGGCAAAGCCCGGCACATCCTTGCTGGATGCCTTGACGACAATCTCGCCCTCGATGGCGAGGCCGATGGCCGGCGGACCGTACAGGTAGCGCCCGCTCAGCTTGACCTTGCCCGTCTCCTGGGGCGTCAGGGAAGGCGTGCCCGGCTCCAGCTTCAGCTCCAGCCGCTCGGGTACGAAATCCTCGACCAGGAAGGCGGTCTGGGCGATCGGGTTCGACTTCGGGTCGGTGTGTATCTTGGCGCGCCAGGTGCCGGTCATGGCCGAGCCTGCGAGCATCAGGTCGGTGGTGCGGCCCCCGAGACCCTGATCGGTGAGCGCCACGCGCGAATGCTCGACGCCATCCGGCCGTGAGAAGATCACCGTCACCGGCACTCCGGAGGCCTTGGCCGTGCGATCGCGGATCAGCGCCGTCAGGTGCACGGCCTCGCCGCCGCGATAGACGCCACGGTCGGTGTAGGCGAAGCCGTCGATGGGACCCGGCTCCTGGCGGCCCTTCACACCGCGGTCGGTCAGATCGAAGGCAGCTGTCGACAGGTCGAGAAAGGCATAGTCGCCATCCGGCGTCTCGGCGACCAGCACAGCCGGCGCCAGCCCACCCTCGCCGCGCTGCAGCCCGGCATCGAAGCGCGCGTAGCCGCGGCTGTCCGTCTTGGCGGTGGCCAGAATCTCGTTGTTGCGGGCCAGCATGCGGACTTGAACATTGACGACCGAGTTTGCGGTCGCCAGGGAGCGCACAAAGGCATGCAAGCCGTCGTCGCCGCTGACGGCGGTCAGGCCGAGGTCCGACACGACGAACCACTGCGTGGCGGGGTTGCCGCGAGAGCTCTCGTCTTCCTTCTTGGTGGTGGCGTAGGCCGCCAACACGTAGACGCCGGGTTGCAGCTTGGGGATCGCCTCGGCAATCGGGAAGGCGGTGGTCACGTCCTCGTTCAGGCGCTTGGCGACCGCAAGCTGGCCGGTATAGACGCGCGCGCCGCTGCGCTCCTTCAAGGTATCCAGCTCGTAGGAGGAGATCTGGCGTTGGAAGTCGCCGGCCTGCAGGGTCTGCGCCAGGTTGCGGTCGCCGATGCGGTAGACCTCGACGTCGATCAGCTCGGTGTTGACGGTCACCACCGGAATGCCCTGCTGACCGCGATTGGGCAGCACGTAGCCGCGGCCCGTCACACGCACCGATGGGTTGCGATCGCGCACATACACGGCAAGCTCGGCCGTCTTCAGCAGCTTCTCGCCAACCGCCGACGGCAGGCCGGCGCGCACCTGCACCTCGTAGCGTTTGCCGTGCGCCAGTCCGTCGAGGCAGATCTGCCGCGCCTCGGCGGTCACCGTTTGCGGATCCTTGCCATCCATCGTGAAATACTGGCCCCAGTCGGTCACACCGGGCGCCAGGCGCTCGGAGAACTGGATGCACAGGCGCGGCATCGGTGAATCGGCGTCGACCTTGTATTCGAGGATGCGGAAGCCGTGCTCGGCGACCAGGTCATCGAGCGCCTTGCGTCCTTCCGTGCTGTCGACCAGCGTCAGGCTGGCCCGCAGTGCGTCGATGGCCGGGCGCCAGTACGAGCGGCGCTTCAGCGCATCATGCAGCACCCAGAGCGCGGACGCCTTGAAGACGGGCGTTTGCCCGCGCTCGTAGGCAATCAGCGCCGCGCCCGAGGCGTTGACCGGAAGATCATACCGCTCCGAGCCCTGATCGGCCTTGATGGCCAGCAGCGAGCGGGCAAGGCCTAGCCAGGCATCCGCATCGTTGGCATCTGCCACCACGGCCTGGGCGTACGCGCGCGATGCCGCGCGCGGATCGGTGCTGGCGGCCAGCGCCTTTTCAGCCTCGGCGCGCAACTCGCGCCCGGTTTTGCGGCCCGGTTGCCAGTTGGCGCGCAGGTAGGCCTCATACCGCTTGGCGTCGGCCTGCACGCCGGCGTGGGTGAAACGCTGGTCCTGTGCATGGGCAACGCTTGCGCACAGGATGAGCGCGAAGCTGAAGAGCACGCGGAGAGCGAGTGACATCTGGGAACCTCTGGTCATCCGGAAGGCGGAAAATTCGCCTAGAGCCGGGCGCATCGCCCGACCGACCGAGAATGGATCAGCGACCGGTGACTGAACAGTGGCGGAACTCGTCCCGTTCTCCCCCGTTGCGAGGGCTTGCCGGCATTTTCCGCTTTTTCCCAACCGCTGCCCGAACAGGGGAGTCCGTCCGTGCCAAGCACGGGCAGCGTTTGCACGAAGCTTTGGTAACCGAGTGGTAACTCAGTGGCGCGTGGCGGCAATCGTCTCCGACCCGCCGTCCGGCTTGGCCAGCGCCTCGGGGGGCGTACCGGCCTCGGAGATGGACGCCGGGGAGCGCAGCCCCCGCGCCAGCAGCGGCTCGCAGGCAATCCACAGGCGCTCGAACGACACCAGCGCGCAGCCGGCAGCCTCGCCGCAGCCTTCGACATAGCTCTCGAAGGCGTCGCACTTCATCGGATCCCGGCGCATGCAATCGCCGATCCAGCAGGTCTGCGGCCCGAGCACGAGCTGCTCGTGCGCCTCGATCAGGCGCGGGTGCCGAGCCCAGCGCACCTCGTGATCGAAGCCGATCGCGTGGCCGGCGTCGAACCAGGCATCGCCAAAGGTCTCGTGGTCGGCCTGGGCAAGGATCATCCGCACCGATACGCCGGCCCCGGCGATCTCGCGAGCCAACCCGACGATGGCCCTGACGACCGGGCTGCCGAGGGAGCGAGCCACCACCTGAATCTGCGAGCATCGACCTGCCGCGACCCGATCGTCTGCGGCGGCAAGGTGTTGGAAAACAAAGTCCCTCAGCTTCTGCTCTTTGTCGCCGTGCCGGGTCACACTGACGCGAAGCGGAGGGCGGAAGCGCATGATGCTCTCTCGTGTGGCCGGGGCGGTTATGAGGCGGGCGCCCAAGCTCGTTGGGCCACGACTATTTGGAGTCATTACGGTTAAATAATGATTGAGCTTCGTCGCGTTTTGCAGTGCGTCACGGGGCATGCTCAGCGCAAGGATCGTGGCCCGCTCAACGACTTGTGCACCGATCAACAGAAATTTTCTTCGATGGATGTGCTCGCCGGGAGCGTTACAGCTGGGCCGGCTCCCCTCCTCACGTGATGTCGGCAAGCCTGGTGTCAAGCGACAGGACCAGGCACCAGTGCGGCTCGAAATCGGCGCCCAGCGGCCAAACGTTGCCGCGGTACGCCTCGAGCAGCTTTTCCTCGTAGCGCTTGAACCACTCGGTCCGGCACAGCACGAACTTGGTCGCGGCCACTACGCTCTCGCGATCGATCACGCACAGCACGCACATCTCGGGATGTCGCAGCAGATAGTCTTGCACGGCGACCATCAGCGTCGGGTAGCCGGGATGCAGCATATCGTCGAGCACGATCACGCCGGCCGGATCGAGTACCGCAGTTGCAAGCTCCAGATCCTTGCTGAGCGCGGCTCTGGAATGCTCGCCGTCGATGTGCACAAATCGGGGTCGCCGTTCCCCGAGCTTGGCCAGCAGCTCGGCCGGCTGCATGGCGCCGCTGTCGGCCTTCCAAGTGATGCGGCGTTCGGCCTGTACACCATGCTTGGCGCAGTTGGCTTCGAAGCGGTCGATGACCTCGGGGTTGGGCCAGTCGAACTTATCGATGCCGAGCGCCTGTTCGCCAGGCTTCAACGCATGGGCCAGCGCGATGAAGAAGCGCCCCTCGAACGGGCCGATCTCCACCACCGACCCGTCAACCCCCATCTCGCTCTGCACGCGCATCAATCCGCAACAGATAGCCGCGGCGAAGCGCGACGACATGCCGACGACGCTCATGTAGCCGTCATCCAGATAGCGGTCGACGTCGGGGATGCCGGAGCGAACGGCTGCGCTGCGGGCTGTTGATTGGGTGGTAGGGTCGGACATTGCTGGTGGGGTGGGATGACGATGGTGTTGACCATGGCCGAGACCTGGGGCTTTCGCAAGGCAGGCGCTAATGCAGTTAGGGAGCTGGAAGCAGATTGCGCTATACCCCAGTCCCTAGTCCCCATTCGCTGACCCCCTGACCAAATGCGCATCGAATATCACCGCGTGCTCCTTGCCGATCGAGTCCGCAATGCCGCCCTGCACGCGGCCTTGCAGCACGCCATCGTCAAGGGCAGGACGACGGTAGCCGATATCGGGGCCGGCACTGGGTTCCTGGGTTTCCTGGCAGCCAAGCTCGGCGCACAGCGGGTCGATTTCTACGAGGCGGCGGAAATCGCCGCCATCGCTCGCAAGCTGCTGCGGCACAATCGACTGACCAATTGCCGCATCGCCGAAATGCACTCGACCGAGGTGGCCGAGCCCGACCGCGTCGACCTGATCATTTCCGAAACGCTTGGAAACTACCCGTTCGAAGAGAACATCATCGGCACCCTCAACGATGCGCGCGAGCGCTTCCTGAAACCGGGCGGCAGCATCATCCCCGCCGCAGTCGAGCAGTTCGCCTGCCCGGTGCTGGGTGAACGATTGTACAGCGAACTCGCGGCATGGGACGAGGTCGGCTACGGGCTCGATTTCGCGCCTGCCAAGGTCATGAGCTTCAACAATATCTATGTGCGGTGGCTCACGCCTGCGGATCTGCTCGACGGCGGCGCCGCAGCCAAAGCCTGGGACCACGTGCGCTTCGACCGGAAGAACAAGACGACGCGCACTGGCGAGGTTGAATGGAAGGTCGCACGCCCAGCCACCATCTACGGTCTGGCGCTGTGGTGGACGGCCGATTTGGTCGAGGGCGTGCGCTTGTCGACCGGGCCGCTCGCGCCGCGCACGCACTGGGAGCAGCTCTATCTTCCGGTCCTGGAGCCGATCGCGATGGCGGCAGGGGAGACGCTGCGCGCACGCCTGAAATCCACCACGTCGTTCGAGAAGGGCACCAACGTGATGTGGGCTCTGTCGGTTGCCGATACCAGGGGTCGCGAGCGCGTCCGCCAGGCTCTCGACCTGGAGAAGGGCTTCCTGCCCTGAGGCCACTGGCCCAGAGCCATTCCGGTTCTGATGGAATTGCCACGGGAGCCTATGTGTCATGGTCGGGCTAGTCCCGACCATCCATCTTGCTCGGGCGTTTGCGGATGGCTGGATCCTCGGGACAAGCCCGAGGATGACTGGTTTGTTGTGCGCTTCGGTTCAGCCCCTAAACGGAGATCCGAAGGCGACACCCTCACTCGTGGACGCGCATCACCGCCTCGATCTCCACGCTGATATTACCGGGCAACGAGCCCATGCCGACGGCGGAGCGGGCGTGACGGCCTCGCTCGCCGAGCACCGCCACGAACAGATCGGAACAGCCGTTGATGACTTTGGGATGCTCCGTGAACTCGGGCACGCCGTTGACCATGCCCAGCACCTTCAACACCTCGATCTTGCTGAGATCGCCGGCCGCCGCCTTGGCGGCAGCAAGCAGACCGAGACCGACCAGCTTGGCGTGCTCATAGCCCTGCTCGACGGTCACGTCGCGGCCGACCTTGCCGGTCATCATGGTGCCGTCGTTGCGCCGCGGCCCTTGGCCGGACAAGTACAAGGTATCGCCGTGCCGCTTGAAGGATACGTAGGTGGCGATCGGCTTGGGTAGTTCCGGCAGGGCGAGTCCCATCGATGCAAGCTTGGCTTCCGGCGTCATGGCGATCTCGCTCCTATGGTGGTCCGCGTTGTACCCGAGACAGGGCGCGTAGATGCTTGTAGCGCGCTGCCGATGCTCGTGTCTCTTTTCGCCGCACAAATAGCGACGGCCATGTTCAAGTAGGGGCCTTTGCGGCAGGATGTTGCCAACGCCCCCTTCCCTCGCAACCCGAGAGGTCCTCATGAGTTTCAAAGGCAAGACCGCGGTCGTGACCGGCTCAACGTCCGGAATTGGCCACGGCATCGCCATGGCCTTGGCCAAGGATGGCTGCAACATCGTCGTCAATGGCCTCGGGTCCGAAAAGGACAATGAGAAAGCCATTCGCGAGGTGCAGGCCTTGGGTGTGCGCGTTGCGTTCGATCCGGCCAACATGCTGCGCCACAATCAGATCGCCGACATGATCGCCAAGACCGAACGCGACTTCGGCGCCGTCGACATCCTGGTCAACAACGCTGGTATCCAGCACGTCGCACCGGTCGAGGAGTTCCCGATCGAGCAATGGGACTCCATCATCGCCATCAACCTGTCCTCGGCCTTCCACACGGTGCGGGCTGCCGTGCCTGGCATGAAGAAGAGAAAGTGGGGGCGCATTATCAACGTCTGTTCGGCGCATTCGCTGCGCGCCTCACCCTTCAAGTGCGCTTACGTTTCCGCAAAGCACGGCCTCGCCGGCTTCACCAAGACGGTGGCGCTCGAGCTCGCCGAGCACGGGGTAACATCCAACGCCATCTCGCCGGGGTTCGTGTGGACGCCGCTGGTCGAGAAGCAGATTCCCGATCTCGCCAAATCCGAGAACATCACCGAGGAGGAGGCCAAACGGCAGGTGCTGTCGCGCCAGCCCACCAACCAGTTCGTGACCGTCGATCAGGTTGCCGCGCTCGCGGCGTTTCTGGCCAGCGAGGCCGCGGCCTCCATCACCGGCGCGAACTACTCGATCGACGGCGGCTGGACCGCGCAGTAACGAACGGGGGAAACAAACCGGCGCTCAGCCTCGAAGCGCGTCCGGGGTTGCTGGCCGTCTTTCGACAAGCTGTGACTACAGACCGGAGCGACTTAGTTTTGCGGAGGCTTGCGTGCCGTCGTATAGGGCGCAGTTTCCAGCGAAGATCCGTCACCACGCAACAGCGCAGCCGCGATGAAGGCAATCGCGGCCACCGTCAGCATGATGGCGAGCGCAACTTCCCTCTGCCAGCGGCGCATGCGCCGCAGGAGGATGCGCTCCCGAAGAAACCGGTGTCTTGCCATCGCCGGATAACGACCCGATCGAGGCCTCTTTTCCAGAGCACCAAAAGCCGCGCGACAGATCGGCACAGGATTTTGGCGAGTTGTGCAGAAGCGAGATGAGCGGACGCTCTACAGTCCCCGCATGATACACCCCAGCAGCAGGACGACGTAGGCCGCCAGCAGGCCGAAGAAATAGGTCGTGTCACCGGTGAAGAACGGAATGGTCGCTCCGGCAAACTTCGAGAATAGAACGGCCAGTGCCAGAACGATCGACACCAAGAAGATCAGGATGCCTGGAGCTTTCAGAGCCATTAGGTTCGTCTCCCCGTTGCTCGGCCTCGCAGTGGCCGGGCACATACCCCCGAGCGCGGCTGCAGCTAGCGAATCTGCGAGCTTCGCGAGCTTATAGCAACCGCAAGTGCGGACGCCACCACAGCCTGTGAACTTGTGTGGGCAAAACCCTGTCCGACAAGGCGATCATCGCTGTTTGCCACCCTGCCGGAAGCCGGTTCCCGCCACCACCACCTCGATGGCCCCGTCCGTGATGTGCGGGTGCGAGATGCGGATGCCGAGCACGCCGTCATAGCCTTGCGCCTGCGCACGCTCGGACAGGGACTGGAGCGCACGGGCGATGGTCTTGTCGAGCAAGGCCTCGTAGCGGATCATGTTGCCGCCCAGGGTGTTGGTGATCGCCTCGCGCATATCGCGCAGGATGTTGGCACCCGAAACGGCACAGGCGTACACCAATTCACCCCGCTCGACCGGCTCATCCTCGAGCCTTTCGCACGTGAGTAGGCGCATCAGGCGCGGCCTCCACGCCCGCGGTGGAAGCCTTCCTGCACTATGATCCTGGGCCGCGTGCCGAACACCAGCCGCTTCAGCGTCAACAACAGCAGGAGTGACAGCACTGCCGCTGCCGAAAGCCACACGGCATGCTTCTCCCAGAGGAGCAACGGACTGACGCGCCCGTCGATCACGAGCTGAGCGTGTGCGAATAGCACGGTCGGGTCGGGCACCGTGCTGGTCTGCAGCATCATGCCCAGGGCCGCAGCCTGGTCGCTGCTCGACAGGATCGCGTCGCGCACGCTCGGCTTGCCCAGTTCGGCCATGCGGGTGGGCGTCTGTCCCACCACGTGCAGCACGCGCAGGGCGGATGACTTGTCCAACCCGGTGAGATAGCGCGAGAGGCTGTCGAGCTGTGTTTCGTCAAGTGTGCGGGCCAGCGTCTTGACATCGTTGGCAGGCAACTCGAACAGCGCATCGCGAGCAGCCGGTTGGAGGGCAGCAAGGCGTATCACGGCAACCCGATCCTGCAGGTCGAGCAGTCGCTGCAGGCTCGCCTTGGTGAAGGCGTCCGGCCGCGCCTGCCGATAGATCTCGAACTCGACGACCTTGCCCAAGCTGTCGCCGGCCACGGCCGACCACTGCAGGGCCGCCTCCAGCGATTGCGTCTCGCGGGCGATCTCGATGGCGCCGGTCGGCAGTCCGCTGACGGCACGATGCAGCGTGCCGTTGTCCAGGCGCCGGGCGATGCCGGTCTCTCCCTC
The DNA here is from genome assembly GCA_963840445.1 of uncultured Alphaproteobacteria bacterium. Taxonomy (GTDB): domain Bacteria; phylum Pseudomonadota; class Alphaproteobacteria; order Rhizobiales; family Hyphomicrobiaceae; genus AWTP1-13. The sequence goes on from CAWIZC010000023.1 coordinate 132,094, forward strand.
GCCTGCCAGCACCAGCGCTACCACCTCGTCGAGCTTGGCAAGATCGTCCGGTTTCACGGTATCGAGGAACTGCTTGAAGGCCACTTGGCGGTCGGCCAGCTCCACCACCTTGGCGTGAGCGCGGCGGAACTCGAGCCAGATCTCCACCACGCGATCGGCGGTCTTGTCGCTGATCTCCTTGATGCTGTCGCCGATCTGCTCGCTGACGGACTTGGCCAGCTCATCGCGCACTTTGTCCTTGGTCTCCTTGGACTTCATCTCCGTGCCGATGATGGGCAGGACGCCGTGGCGGAAGTCCCAGATATCCTTGGCGATCAGGATCAGGCCGACGCCGCCAGCCACCACCGACACGAGGCGGCCGAGGATGGAGCCGACCACCCGCTGCCCGATGCGGGAAGCCATGTTGGATAGCTGCCTGCGCACCAGCAGCACGACGGCTCCAGCGAGCGAATCCGTACCCTCGACGAGCACCTGTCCGGTGGACACCTGGGCGCTGCCTTGGCTGGGATCGACGCCGTATTCGCGCCCCGTGCCGGTGGCGACGATACGGGCAATGGTGGCGCCATAGCGCGGACCGAGGAAAGCCTGCACGCACTGTGTTGCGGGCCCAGCCGTGTCTACGGTGGCCAGCTCGATGCGTTTGCCGATTTCCTTGCCGATGCCGGAGGCGACGCCCTCCAGCGCCTTTTTCATTGCGTCGGAGCGATAGACCCGCTCTGCGGCCGTGGTGGCCAGCTGTCGCGCTTTCTCCTGCGAAGCCAACGTCTGCCAGAGCTGCATCCAGCTCAACTCATCGCGCAGTTCGCCCAGCGCTTGGTCGACCTGCCGATCGATCACGTCATCGAGGTTGGTGCGCCGCCACTCGTCGCTGACCACTGCCTTGTAGTCGAACCCGGCGATACCGGCCTCGAGGCTTCTGCGCGTCAATGCTTCAATGGCGACCCGAAAGCCCTGCTCGTCGCGGGCCTGGCAGGCCTCGTAGTCGGCCCGCGTCATCGCCGATGCGGCGTGCGCCGTCGGCAGCTGGGCAAATATGAGGGCGGCGGCCGTGATGCTTGATACAGCAGGTCGGAGACGGTGGACAAAAGTCCATGTGCGGGCGCTCAATTCAACCTCGCGATCTGCGGAAGCGCGGGCACCACAACGTGGTATTGCCGGTCGATATGCTCAAGCCTGCTTAAAGCAAATAATTTGGGGCGAACTGAGGCGATGGCCGCGGTCGCTGCCCGGTTGCGGGTAGGTTACGTTCATGTAATGAGCCGCTAGTGTGATGATCGAGAAGTTCGCCAGTGCTGGCGGCAAGGGATCGAGCGAATCTGTCGATCTGAATCACACCTGCGCTGTTTGGGGGGTGCCATGAACGGGGTGCTGATCGGAATGATCGTGTACGTGCTGGCCCAGTTCGCAGTCGGCGCCTGGGTGTCGCGCCGCATGACGAGCGAGACGGACTACATTTTGGCCGGCCGTCGGCTCGGCACCGGCTTGGTGGTGTTCTCGGTTTTTGCCACCTACTTCGGCGCGGAAGCGATCGTCGCCTCGGGCGGCGCCGTCTACGAGAAGGGCCTGTCCGGCGCCCTTGTCGACCCTTTCGCCTACGCGGGAGCAATCGTCATTGTCGGCCTGCTTTTCGCCCGCGCACTGTGGTCGCGCGGACTGACCACCTTTGCCGACCTGTTCCGCAAGCGTTACTCCGAAGGCGTCGAACGCCTTGTAGTCATCGTCCTGCTACCGGGATCGGTGATCTGGGCCGCCGCGCAGGTGCGCGCCTTCGGCCAGGTGCTGAGCGCCAACTCGGCGCTTGGCCTCGGCACCGCCATCACGCTGGCAGCGCTGCTGGTGGCGGCATATTCTGTCGTGGGCGGACTGCTCGCTGACGCCGTCACGGATACCATTCAAGGTGTAGCGGTGGTGGCGGGTCTCGTCATCCTGGCGACGGTGGTCGTATCGGGCGCGGGAGGGTTCGGCGCGGCCGATCGCCCAGATCGAGCCTGCACGCCTTGTGCCCCTCGACAGGGAGGAGAGCCTGCTCGTCACGCTCGAACACCTGGCCGTTCCGGTGTGCGGGACGATCGTGGCGGTGGAATTGATCTCCCGCTTCCTCGGTGCGCGCACTGCGCAGATCGCCACGTCCGGCACGGTGATCGGCGGAGCCGTTTACCTTGCCGTAGGCGCCATTCCGGTCTTGCTCGGCTTGCTCGGGCCGCAGCTCGGGCTCGACGTCGCAGATGCCGAGCAGTTCGTACCCAAGCTGGCCGAGCAGCATCTGGTCGGCCCCGTATATATCGTGTTCGTCGGGGCGATCGTGTCGGCGATCCTCTCGGCCGTGCATGCTGCGTTGCATGCACCGGCCTCGCAGCTGTCCCACAACATCGTGGTCCGCACGGTGCCCGGATTGAGCGAAGGCGGCAAACTGTGGTCGGTACGCCTGACGGTGCTGGCCCTCAGCGTGGTGGCGTTCTTCATTGCCATCACCTCGGAGGGCATTCACGAACTGGTGGAGACCGCTTCGGCATTCGGCAGCGCCGGCGTGTTCGTCGCCACGCTGTTTGCACTGTTCACTGGCTTCGGTGGCCCCGCCAGCGCTTATGCATCGATCATTGCCGGCATGCTGGTGTGGGCGGTCGGCAAATATGCGTTCGAGTTACCTATTCCCTACCTGCTCGGCCTGTTGGCCGCGCTGCTCGGCTACGTTGCCATGGCAAGGTTCGACGCACCGCGTGATTGAACGCTCATCAGGGCCGCCAAGGTAGATTTTGCTGCTCCTGCGGCCATCTGTCTCGGCACTGCAACATGACGCGCCGGGACGCCATTTCCGTCAGAAGTTTTCGCCATCTAGCACCACCTATGCGTGCGATTTTCTATCTATCGGCGCAACCGATAGATGAATGGTTAAGGACGTCGTGAACAAAAAGCGTTGGCAGCACGTTGATCCGCCGCTAAAGCAACCGACATAGCCTGAGGCCAAGGCGCGGCATTCCTATCAAGGGGTTGGGTTAACGTGTCACGTGCGCGTGTGAAGTGTCATGTCTTTGTCGATTTTGACGGGACGATTGCACCCTGCGACGCGACCGACATGCTGTTCGAGCAATTTGCTGATCCCTCCTGGCGTGACGTCGAGGAGGAATGGCAGGCCGGCCAGATCGGCTCGCGCGAATGCATGACGCGTCAGGTGAGCCTGCTGCGGGCGACGCCACAGGAGCTGGTGGCTGCGGCTTCGCGGGTAGGCGTCGATCGCGGTTTCTCGACATTCGTGCGGGAGTGCGCACGCAACGGCTTCGGGATGACCGTGGTGTCGGACGGCTTCGATATCGTCATCGATACCGTCTTGCGCAGCGCCGGCTTGAGCGTGCCATTTCATGCCAATCATCTGGAGCCGGTAGGCAGCGACCGCTGGCGGGTGACCTTCCCGTCGGCGCGCAGCGATTGTCGGGCGCTCGCCGGCAACTGCAAATGCTCGTTCACCGAACCGCACTTTTCGTCGGTGAAGGTCGTGGTCGGGGATGGGCGGTCGGACTTCTGCATCGCCGGCCGCGCCGATCTGGTGTTCGCCAAGGGCAAGCTCCTGGAGCTGTGCCGCGGCAATGGCACCACGCATGTTCCCTTCGGAGATTTCTTCGAGGTCACCGCCAAGCTCGGAGCTTGGCTCAACAACGACAAACGGGTCGTCGCCACGGTTGCTCCGGCCGCTCGGCAGGCGAGTAGATGATCAAGGAAAACTTTACAAAGATGTCCTCAGTGCAACCCGACAGCGTCGCAGCAGCGACGACAGAAGATCGCGGCGTCTATCACGAAGGCGGCAAGACAGGCTTTCTGCTCATCCACGGCTTGAGCGGAACGCCGGTTGAGCTGCGCTACATCGCCAACGGCTTGGCCCGCGCCGGCCACACTGTGTACTGCCCGCAGCTCGCAGGGCACTGCAGCACGCTCGACGCACTCACCGCCACCACCTGGCATGACTGGTACGACAGCGTCGAGACAGCCCTGAAGCGCCTTTCGGAGCGTTGCGACCACGTGTTCGTCGGCGGGTTGTCGATGGGGGCGGTTCTGGCCCTGCGTCTGGCGGCCCAGCACCCCAACGTCGTCAACGGCACGATGCTCTACGCGCCGACGCTCTGGCTCGATGGCTGGGGTGTACCCTGGTACAGCCACCTGTTCCGGCTCGTCCTGCAGAAGCGCGTCGCCGACCTGATCTGGTTCTCGGAGCGCCCTCCCTTCGGCATCAAAGACCAGCGCCTCCGGGCAATCATCGCCGAAGCGATCCACAGCGGCGACCCTTCCAAGGCCGGCTTCCTCAGCATTCCGGGCGGCCCGATGTTCGAGTTGCGCAAGCTGGTGAAGACGGTCAAGGGTGACCTCGGCGGCGTCACCCAGCCGGCGCTGATCCTGCATCCTCGCCAGGATGATCGCGCGAGTCTGCGCAACGCCCACTACCTGGAGGCGAATCTCGGCGGACGAGTCGAGACCGTCATCCTCGAGGACAGCTATCACGTCATTACGCTCGACCGGCAGCGCGACGTCGTGCTGGAGAAAACTCTGGGCTTTGCGCAAGCGGTGGCGGGCCGTTCCGTCAGCGAGCGCGCTGCGGGAGGCGTGCGCCGCCCGATAGCGGCTGCATAACGCGGGGCTTGCAGGTCATCTATTGACCGCACCTGCCTGGAGAGCATCATTCACTGTATTTCGTCCACTGACGGTCGGTGGACGTGGATCCGTGGGCTGTGCCGGGGCGTTCTCCGGGCAGCAGGGGATGTGGAACCACACCACAGCAGTAATGGTGGAACACGAAGATGAGCACTGCTCGCGTACACCGCCTGCATGACGATGACGCGGGCGCGCTGAGTGACGAGGACGAACTGCTCGCGCTCGAGGCCCTGTATTGCTCGCATGGCGATACGGTGCACTACAGCCAACCACCGAAGATCTTCGAGAGCTGCGAAGGCTCCTTCCTCTACGACGCGCGGGGGCGCGCGTACCTGGACCTGCAGATGTGGTACTCGGCGGTTAATTTCGGCTACGCCCACCCACGTCTCAACGACGCGATGCGGCGCCAACTCGAGCGGCTGCCGCAGCTGGCCAGCCAGTATCTGCACCGCGAGAAGATCAATCTTGCCGCCACCATCGCCCGCGATGCGGCGCGCAAATTCGGCGCCAAGGGCCGCGTGCAGTTCAACGTCGGCGGCAGCCAGGCGATCGAGGATGCGCTGAAGCTCGTGCGCAACGCGCGCAACGGCAAGAGCCTGATGTTCGCCTTCGAGGGCGGCTACCACGGCCGCACGCTCGGGGCATCGGCGATCACCTCGTCCTACCGATACCGGCGGCGCTACGGGCACTTCGGCGAGCGGGCGCAGTTTCTGCCGTTCCCATACCACTTCCGCGGCCCCAAGGGCATGAGCAAGGAAGAGTATGGTCTCCACTGCGTGCGACAGTTCGAGCGCCTATTCGAGAGCGAGTATTACGGCGTCTGGGATCCCAAGGCCGAGGAGGCGGAGTACGCGGCCTTCTTCGTCGAGCCGATCCAGGGCACGGGCGGCTACATTATTCCGCCCCGCAACTATTTCGTCGAGCTCAAGAAGGTGCTCGACAGATACGGCATTCTACTGGTGGTCGATGAGATCCAGATGGGGATGTATCGCACCGGCAAGCTCTGGTCGATCGAGCACTTCGGGGTGCAGCCGGACGTAATCGTGTTCGGTAAGGCGATCACCAACGGCCTCAATCCGCTCGCCGGCATCTGGGCGCGCGAGGAGCTGATCAACCCGACCGTGTTCCCGCCCGGCTCGACGCACTCGACGTTCAGCTCCAATCCGATTGGCACGGCCGTCGCCGTCGAGGTCATGCAGATGGTGACCGAGACGGACTACGAAACCATGGTCATGGAGAAGGGTGCCTATCTGCTAGAGGGTCTGCGCGAGCTGCAGAGGCGCTACCCGATCATCGGCGATGTCGATGGTCTGGGCCTGGCGCTGCGCATGGAGATTTGCGAGCCGCATGACAGTTTCACGCCGTCCAAGGCCATCGTCGATCGCATGGTCGAAGAAGGGCTGAGGGGCGATCTGGAGGTGGACGGCAGGATCTACGGCCTAGTGCTCGACATCGGCGGCTACCACAAGAACGTTGTGACGATGGCCCCCAGCCTGCACATCAGCCGGGATGAAATGAACCTCGCTCTCAAGCTCCTCGACCGGGTTCTGCATCGTGTCACGAAAAACTGAATGCAGGGGAGCCCAGGAACCATACCGCCGGGCGCGGGTTGTGGCTCGAAATGCGCGCTTTCCGGGGCTGACGGATCGAGGCTTCTCGCAGGGTGCGACGATTGTTGCGTTGGTGTCACGCGCGCCAGGCGTGTATGGCCGCGGCGTGATAGGGCCGCAGACTGCCACCTGCTCCGCGTGAAGAGATGAACGTTCAGCAAAAAGACTTGCTTCAGGATCGCAGCCTGTTTCTGCCCGGCGGCAGCGTTGGCGTGCTGTTGATCCATGGACTGGGCGGCACGCCGACCGAGCTGCGCTTCATAGCACAGTGGCTGGCTCGCGCAGGCCATACCGTCTCCTGCATTCAGCTGGCGGGTCACTGCGGCACGCCCGAAGAGCTTCGCCGTTCGACTTGGGCCGAGTGGTACGCGAGCGTCGAGGAAGGCCGCGAAAAGCTGCGTGAATACTGCGACGTCGTCGTCGCCGGTGGGTTGTCGATGGGTGGCATCCTGGCGCTGCTCCTGGCACAACGCCGGCCGGAGAGCGTGCAGGGTCTTCTGCTCTATGCGCCGACCCTGAGGCTCGATGGCTGGTCGATGCCCTGGTATTCGCGCGTGTTGCCTTATGTTCGGCCGACTGCACTCACGCCAGGCTTGGATCTGCCTGAGCACGAGCCCTATGGCCTTAAAGACGAGCGCGTGCGTGCGCTCGTGGTATCGACCATGCAGGGCGGCAACTCAGGACAAGCGGGCGTTTTCAGCACGCCGTTGCGTTCGTTCGCCAACTTCAATCGGCTTGTTGCGACCGTGAAGCCCGATCTGGACAAGGTGCGCCAACCCTCGCTCATCGTGCATCCGCGCGACGACGACATGGCAAGCCTGAGGAACGCGCAGTATCTGCAAGCGAACCTTGGCGGCCTGGTCGACACCGTGATCCTGGACGACAGCTATCACATGGTGACGCTCGATCAGCAGCGCCACATCGTTGCCGAGCGCAGCGTCGACTTCGTCGGCCGCGTCGCAGCTGCCGCGAAGAGCGCCGAACAGGCGCGCAGCATGAAAGGCGCCAGGGTCGATTGACCCTCTGGCGGCGAGGCTATGTCGAGGAGTTGGGACTTAGGAGGCGCGTGTGGGGCTGCAGCCAGTGAACGGCTCGGGCGCCCGCTTCCACATGTGCGTCTCGCTCAGGAACTTGACACCCATGTAGCCCAACACCTGCAGCCGGTCGCGGCCCTTCATCTGGATCTCGACATCGAACGTATCGTCCTTGTCCGGATCATAGATCCAGCCGTCCTCCCAGACGCCGTTCGAGCCAGGCTTCAGGTTGCCGATGATCTGCAGGCCGCACAGCGGACGGCCCTTCTTGTCCTTCATGGGCGCACCCTTGGAGTCGGTGGCGTCCTTGAGCCAGGCGATGCGGCCGCACAGCAGATTGCCGCAGGTGTGAATCTCTACTGCACCCCGGCCGGTATGATCGATCCACACGCCGGTAATGGGCGGCTGGGTCTGCGCGATGGTCGCTGGCGAAAAGGTCGCAGCCGTCAACAGGAATGCGCCGGCAACACCGAGAGCAACCTTCCTCAGGCGACAAAATCCACTGCAAAGCATAGGCTTACACTCCATTCGCGGCGTGGTTGCCCGGTCCCTGAGGCGACATGCAACCCTGATGCGGAGAAAATGCGGCAGGGCCCGACACACAAGCGCCATCCCACGCGCATCTACCCCGGTCCCGACGCACCCTCCACAGCAGGGGTTTACTCTTTCCGCCTCAAGTCGCAAGCACAGCAACGAGTTCCTATATCTTTACAGTTATTTTCCCACGTCGGGTCCAAGGGTGACCGTTGCGGGGGCGGTCGAGGCCCGCAAGCAAGTGCGCGGACGTGCTGACCGGTGCTTCGCGATATTCAGGCAACAACCCGCGGTGGGAGCCGTGGCGAAACGGAGCAGGTCCCTGGCCACGCAATGACCCTGACACTGGCGTTTCGCAATCTTTTCCATGACCGGGTGCGGCTGGCGGTGACGCTGGTCGGCATCCTGTTCTCGATCGTCCTGGTTGCGGTGCAGCTCGGCCTCTATCTCGGTGCGCGCACCATGATCATTTCCACGATCGATCGCGCCGACGGCGATCTGTGGATCATGGCCTACGGCACGAAGAACTTCGAAGAGGCCCAGCCGATCAGCACGCGGGAGCGTTTCACCGCGCTTGCCACACCCGGTGTGCTGACCGCGACGCCGCTGGTTGTCTCCTTCACCGACTGGCGCAAGCCCAGTGGCGGCACGACGCTGGTGGTGGTGATCGGCAGCGACTACGAGGATGGCGCGCTGGCGCCCTGGAATGTGGTGGCCGGGGACGTATCGGGTCTCGGCGCGCGCGATGCGGTGATGATCGACAAGACCTATCTGGAGGAACTCGGCCTCAACGGCGTCGGTGACACCGCGCAGATCGGAGCCTCGCGCGTCCGCGTGACCGGGCTGACCGAGGGCATCCGCTCGTTCACCGTAACGCCGTTCGTCTTCACGACGCTGAACCGCGCCCGGTCGCTACTCAACATGCCGGCCGACAATCTCACCTACGTGCTCGTCAAGCTGCAGCCGGACGCCGATGCCAACACCGTCCGGGATGCGCTGCGCGCCAAGCTGCCGGACAGCGCGGTCCTGACGAAGGCCGAGTTCCGCACGCGCAGTCTCAATCACTGGCTGTTTGCGACCGGTGCCGGCGTGGCCCTGATCGGCGGTGCCGTGCTGGGCCTGGTGGTCGGTACGGTGATCGTCGCGCAGACGCTCTATTCCAGCACCAAGGATCATCTCAACGAATTCGCCACGCTGCGCGCGCTCGGCTCGTCGTCGGGCTACATCCACAGGGTGATCCTGGCGCAGGCGGGCTTGAGCGCCGTGCTCGGCTATGTGCTCGGCATGGTGATCGCGCTGACCGTGGTCTATCTGAGCCACAACACCGCCTTGCCCATCGTCATGTCGCCGGGCCTGGCAATCCTGCTGCTGCTCCTGACGTTCGGCATGTGCGCGATCTCGGCGGTGTCCGCGATCGGCAAAGTCATGCGCATCGATCCCGCCATGGTGTTCAACCGATGACCGATGCTGCCACAGGCGTGCTGGAAGCGCGCGACATCGCCAAGGAGCTTGGCCAGGGCGCCGGCCGCGTACGCGCGCTGAAGGGCGTAAGCCTGACGCTCAATGCAGGCGAGCTTACCCTGCTGATGGGGCCATCGGGCAGCGGCAAGACCACTCTGCTGTCCATCCTGGGCTGTATCCTGACGCCAACGGAAGGAACGCTCAGCATCGCCGGCAAGTCGACCGACGGGCTGGGGCCGGAGGGGCTGGCCGCCTTGCGCCGCCGCAGCATCGGCTTCATCTTCCAGTCCTATAACTTGTTCCCGACACTGACCGCCGAGGAGAATGTGCGGCTCGCGCTCGACGTGCGTGGCGAACGCGGTTCCGAGGCCATCATACGCGCCCAGCGTGCGCTGCATCAGGTAGGCTTGCGGCACAAGCTCAAGTCGTATCCGGCCAATCTCAGCGGCGGTGAGCAGCAGCGCGTGGCAGTGGCGCGCGCGTTGGCCGGTGCGCCGGCGGTGATGTTGGCTGACGAGCCGACCGCCGCACTCGACAGCGAGAACGGCGTTGCCGTCATGCAGCTGCTGTCGGAGATCGCCAAGGACAAGAGTCGTGCTGTGCTGGCGGTCACGCACGACCCCCGAACCATACCATTCGCCAACCGCATCCTGCGTATAGAGGACGGCCTGATCGTCGGCGAGGAGCGCCGCACCGAAGGGGTCGAGACGATTCACGAGCTTGCGCGCAACAGAAAGCGGAAAGCCAATGCCTAAGGCTAATTCAACGCTCAACGTCCTGATCGTGGCGGCCATTGTGGCCCTCGGCGTCGGCTACTACGTGCCGAAGACCTTGAGCTCACGCCACTCCGAGGTCGTGAAGCCCCCCGTCACCACGACAGGCAGCACGTCGACCGCGACGAGCACCTCTACGGCCAGCACCGCTGCCGCGCCCAAGACTGCCGACCAAGTCCGGCTGGGCCGCTTCGGCACCGGGCCGCGTCGAGCCATCGGGCGGCGAGGTGCGCATCGGCTCGCAGGCCGCAGGCCGCATCTCCGAGGTTCTGGTTGCGCTCAACGACAAGGTGGGCGCCGGCGAGATCCTGGTCCGTCTCGACGACGGCGAGCTGATCGCCCGCGTGCACGCCGCAACGGCAGAGCTTGCCATCCGTCGCCGCGATCGTGATGGCAATGAGAGCACGGGCCGCCTCGCCCAGGATCGCCGCGCGGCCGAAGACAACGTCGCCAGCGCCGAGCGCCAGCTGGTCATCAGTCGCGAGGAGTACGACCGGCTGGCCAAGGCTCGCCGCACCAACGGTGCCACGCAGGCCGACGTCGACAAGGCACGCGATGCCGTCGCCAAGGCGCAGGAGCGCCTGGACACCTCGCGCGTGGCTCTGCGCAAGGCGCTATCCGTCGACAATCTCCCTGCACCAACGCGCCAGGAGGCGGCAGTGACGGCGGGCCGCGCCGAGCTGTCGCTGGCGGAGGCTGGGCTCGAGCGCACGCGTATCCGCGCGCCATCGGCAGGCACCGCGTTGCAGATCAATGCCAAGGTCGGCGAGATGGCGACCCCGTCGCCGGAGAATGTCCTGGTCACTGTCGGCAATCTGGCGTCCTTGCAGGTCAAGGCGGAGCTGGAGGAGCGCGATGTCGGCAAGGTGCGCGTCGGTCAGATGGCGGTGGTGCGCTCGGATGCGTTCCCGGGCACGGACTTCGAGGGCAAGGTGTCATCCATGGCGCAAGCTCTCGGACCGAGCCGGATAGGCCAACGCGGTCCGCGCAAGCCGACCGATGTCGACGTGCTGGAGATCGTCATCGATCTGGCCGGCCAGACCCCCTTACTGCCTGGCATGCGTGTGGATGTTTTCGTGAAGCCCGAGAGCGCCGCGGCCTCCACGCTGACCCAGAGCGCGTCCAAGGCCAACTAGCGTCTATCCGGTCGGCCCGAACCGCTCCGTCTTGATCAGATCCGGCTGGTGGCCGAGCGCCAGCAGCGATCGCGCCGTTTGCTCGACCAGCGGCGTCGGTCCGCAGATGAAGATCTCTGGCCGCTCGCGGGGCGCAATACCGAAACTCGCCAGCATGTCGCGATCGATGCGACGCGTTTGCCCAGCCCAGCCCGGCGGTTGTCTCCTTGTCAGCGTGTGAATGACCTTGAGGCCGTCGCCGTTTGCACTCAGGCGATCCAGCTCCTGGCGATAGATGATGTCCTCGAAGGTGCGCGAAGAATAGAGCAGCACCGCCGGCGCTTTGGCTTTGGCGAACGCGCGATGGCGCAGCATGGCCATCAGCGGTGCGATGCCGGATCCGCCGGCCACCAGCAGCAGGGGCGCTCCCATCGCCGCCGTCCAGACGAAATAGCCCCCGATCGGCCCGCGAAGCTCGAAACGGTCGCCGACCCGCACCTCGCTCGTCAGGTAGGGCGAGACCTCACCTTCCTCGATGCGATCGACGGTCAGCATTACGTGCCGGTCCTCCGGCGCGGAAGCGATCGAGTAGCTGCGCTGCGCCTGATATCCGTCCTCGGCGGTCAGCCGCACGTCGACATGCTGGCCGGCGCGGTGTCCCGACCAGCCCGGGATGCTCAGCACCAGGCTCTTGGCGCGCGGCGTCTCCTCGATCAGCTCGACCACCTCGGCGGTCAGCCAGCGTAGGCGCGCGGGCGCGGCGGCCACGCCGTCAGTCACCGGCATAGCGCTGCTCTCGCCACGGATCGCCATACATGTGATAGCCGAGCAACTCCCAGAAGCCCGGCTCGTCGGCCTCGATGAAGCGCAGCCGCCGTGCCCATTTCGCGCTCTTCCAGAAATAGAGATGCGGCACCAGCAGCCGCGCAGGGCCGCCGTGTTCCGCCGCCAGAGGCCGGCCGTCGAAGTGGGTCGCCACCATGGCCTTGCCGTCGATCAGGTCTTCGACCGGAACATTGGTGGTGTAGCCGCCGTCGCAATGCATCATGGCGTAGCCCGTCGGCGGCTCGTCCAGGCCGGCCGCCTCCAGCAGCGCATCTATGGTCACGCCCCGCCAATGCGTGTCGAGCTTCGACCACGTCGTCACGCAATGGATGTCGACCGTCACCTCGGTCTGCGGCAAAGCGTTGAACTCGTCCCAGCTCCATTTGCCGAGCAGCGAGCCCTCCTCCTGCAGCGCGAAACTCCAACTTTGCAGTTTGGGCTCCGGGGTTGGCCCGGCGGACAACACGGGGAAGTCGTCGGTCAGGTGCTGTCCCGGCGGCACGCGGTCCGCCCGGGCGTCCTGGCGCTTGCGGCCGCGAAAACCGCGCGAAATTGGGGGGTCACTCATGGAGGTCACTCGAATGGGCTGATCGATCGGCACACGCTAAATTCAATGTCGCACGACAATACGGCCATGCATATGCGCTCGCCAGGATCGTAAAGACCGAATAAAACGAGCATCCGCAATTCGTTGGATGTACCCATGGCCATGCTCACTTTCACCGTGCACGAGCCGCCCAATCCGCCGGCCGACCGCATCGAGCGGGCGGACAAACTGGTGTTCGTCAAGGACGGCTTTTCCTGGCTCGCGGCCCTGTTCGCGCCGTTGTGGATGCTGGTGCACCGCCTGTGGTGGGCCCTGCTCGGCTATGTGCTGGTGCTGGTGGCGTTGCGGTCGATGCAGGAATTCGGCGTATTCAACGAGAGCACCACGGGCTTGATGATATTTGCCCTCAACCTGCTGGTCGGTTTCGAGGCGGATACGCTGCGGCGCTGGGCCCTCGACCGCAAAGGGTGGCAGATGCTGGGCTCCGTTTCGGGGCGGACGGTGGACGAGTGCGAGCGCCGCTTCTTTGACGGCTGGCTGCCGTCGCAGCCGATCATCAAGTCGTCGGGCGATGGCACGTCGCCCCCACGGCGCCGCTGGCCGGTGATCGGCTCGTTGATGGGAGCGCGGGCCTGACCCGCAAGTCCCCATGCAGCGCGTTGTGATCATCAACTACGGGTCTGGCAACCTGCACTCGGCCGCCAAGGCCTTCGAGCGGGCGGCGCGCGAGAGCGAGGCCGATGCCCGCATCGAGGTCAGCGCCGATGCCGCCGACGTTGCGGCCGCCGATCGTATTGTGCTGCCGGGCGTTGGCGCGTTCGCCGATTGCCGGGCGGGCCTCGACGCGGTGCCCGGCATGTACGAAGCGATCGAGACCGCCGTGCGCAAGAAGGGCCGGCCGTTCCTCGGCATCTGCGTCGGCATGCAGCTGATGGCCGAGCGCGGCCTAGAGTTCCGCGTCACGCCCGGGTTTGGCTGGATCAAAGGGGACGTACGGGCCATCGAGCCGAGCGATCCAGCACTCAAGATACCGCACATGGGCTGGAATACGCTGGACGTCGTCAACCCGCACCCGCTGCTGGCCGGCATTCCGACCGGGTCCGATGGGCTGCACGCCTATTTCGTGCACTCCTTCCACCTTGCCGCGGCGGATCGCGCGGTGCTGGTAGCGGAGGCAAATTACGGTGGACCGGTGACCGCGATGGTGGGGGCAGACAACATCGCGGGCACTCAGTTCCACCCTGAGAAGAGCCAGACGCTGGGACTGCGGCTCATCTCCAATTTCCTGAAGTGGCGGCCCTGAGATCGGTCCGGGGAAGACCGAGGGGGCATCAGGCCGCTTTGGCTTCAGGCATCTGGCTTACTGGGAACGCGACAACGTTTGCGGCATCGCTGGCAACCTCGAGGCGGCGCTTCCTGAACCAGCGCAGTGCCGTGTTCAGCAATACGGCGTTGGCCTCCACCTGTTGGATGAGCAACCCGTCGTCGCCCTCCAGGTGATCTTTGAGCCGCTCCTCCAGCGCGCCCGGGCGCTCCGGGCTTTGCACGTACCAGGTGTTCTCGAGCGGGCGGGCCCAGGCCTCGCCCAGCTGCATGATGGCGCTGGACAGGCTGTGGCGGGCCGGATTGGCGATGTCGTAGGTGATCAGGTAGGTGCGCATGGCGGGTCTCGTTGGGCAGCGAGTTGAGAGGGGCCGTTCCCGCCGGACACCGCTACTTACCGGCGAGAACGTAGGGGGAACAATGCCGCGATTCGATAACCACGTCGAGGCATATGTTCCGAATTTGTTCTCGCCCGATGGGGTCGGCCCAACTGCGCTAGGCCTGATCGAACAAACCGGGCTGCAACTCGGGCGGCACAGCGCGGTGCATGGTGCGGTGCCGTCCGTAGTCGACGCGATCGGTCAGGCCGGGATAGCGCTCCTGGAACAGTTTGAGCGCCTTGGCGCGGCTGCCGGCAAAGCGCTTCTCCTCCCAGATCTCGTACAGGCGGCGCGGGTCGCAGCCGTAGCGGATCAGCAGGTCCTTGCGCCGGATTCTGAGCCAGCGCGCGATCCAGATGTCGACGGCATCGGTTTCGGTGAGCGGGCGCTGGACCGGCACTGGCGCGGCAATCAACTCGGCATGCATGGCAGGACGCGACCTTGACTACGGGGCGACGGACCGCCCATTGATCCCCAGAACTTGAGCGAACAGATGGCCACGGTTGCATCGCGCACCAACGGCCGAGCCTGGACCCCGCATGATCCTTTTCCCTGCCATCGACCTGAAAGACGGCCAGTGCGTCCGCCTCAAGCTCGGCGAGATGAGCCAGGCCACTGTTTTCAATGACGATCCGGCGGCGCAGGCGCGTGCGTTCGAAACTCAGGGCTTCCGCTACCTGCACGTGGTTGACCTGAATGGCGCCTTCGCTGGCAAGCCGATCAACGCCCTGGCGGTCGAGGCCATTTTGCGCGCCGTGCAAATGCCGGTGCAGCTCGGCGGCGGTATCCGCGACCTTGCCACCGTCGAGATGTGGCTGGGCAAGGGGGTCCGCCGCGTCATTCTCGGTACGGTCGCCGTGCGTGATCCAGGATTGGTCCGCGAGGCCTGTCGCCGCTTTCCGGGCCGCGTTGCGGTCGGCATCGATGCCCGCGGCGGCAAGGTCGCAGTCGAAGGCTGGGCCGAGACCAGCGAGCTGGCTGCCGTCGATCTCGCCCGGCGCTTCGAGGACGCGGGCGTCGCCGCCATCATCTACACCGATATCGACCGCGACGGAGTACTGAAGGGCCTCAATCTGCCCGCCACCCTGGCACTCGCCGGCTCGATTTCCATCCCCGTGATCGCCTCCGGCGGACTCGCCGGCCTCGATGACATCCGGGCGCTGCTGCAACCCCAATACGCTAAGCTGGAGGGCGCCATCACGGGCCGCGCCCTCTACGACGGCCGCCTCGACGCCAAGGCGGCGCTTGCTCTCATGGCGGCAAGCGACGCCTGAAGCCCCCTGAAAAGGCGCACCGAACCGCCGACGGTGAGCTGATCGTCAGTATTCGTCCTCTATCAAACCTCCCCAAGCCGGCCGCAATTGCCGACCACCGTTTCCTCCGCGTGCGCGGGAACACGCTACCAACAACGATCACGGAGGAAGACTCATGACAGCGAATACTCTTTCGCGTCGTCAGGCGCTGCTTGGCGTGGGCGCCATTGCCGGCGGTCTGTCCGTCGGCGAACGGCTGCAATTGCCGCAAGCGCACGCCAAGGCGCCTTTCGCCAAGGATCAGGCTCCCTATTTCTATCGCTTCGCGCACGGCAACATGCAGGCCACCATCGTATCCGACGGCACCCTTCCGCTGGGCGAGCCGTCGGGTTCATTCCTTGGCGCCACCAAGGACGAGATCGGCAAGATGCTGACCGACAATTTTCTGTCGTCGGCCAACGTCGTCCTTGAGCAGAACGTGCTGGTCTTGAACACGGGTGACAAGCTCGTGCTGTTCGACACTGGCATGGGCTCATCCACCATGTTCGGCCCGACCACCGGCAAGCTGCTGGCCAGTCTGAAGGCCGCAGGCATCGATCCCAAGGACATCGACGCGGTCGTCGCCACTCATGCCCATTGCGACCATGTCTGGGGGATCATGGGCGATGACGGCAAACCCAACTTCCCGAACGCCCAGATCTATCTCTCGCAGGCCGATTTCGACTACTGGACCGACGAGGCCAAGCTGTCGATCAAGGAGCCGGCCTTCATGAAGGTGTTCGTGGAGGGCGCCCGCAAGAACCTGCTGCCCAATCGCGACCGCATCGTATTCGTCAAGGACGGGCAGGAATTCCTGCCGGGTATCCAGGCCATCGCCGCCCCTGGCCACACGGTCGGCCACACGATCTACATGATCACCTCGGACGGCAAGACCCTGGCTGCGATCGGCGATCTCACGCACCATCAGGTGCTGCTCGTCGAAAAGCCCCGCATCGAGTTCGCCTACGATACCGATCCGAAGTTGTCGGCCAACACGCGCGTGAAGGTGCTGGACATGCTGGCCTCCAACCGCATTCCGCTGCTGGCCTATCACTTCCCCTGGCCGGGTATTGGCCACGTCGCCAAGCAGGGTGACGGCTTCCGCTACCACCCGGCGCCGCTGCAGATGCTGCTGGACCAGAAGGCCTGAACCACCGAGCCTGCGACAAGGCCTCTGGCGGGCTTGTCGCCGCAGTCGTGAACCCCCTTGTCATTTGTGGTTGCAGGGCGGACGCTGGGCAGGCAAAACGAGCCATGCTCAAGGTCCGCATCATTCCCTGTCTCGACGTGAAGGACGGTCGTGTCGTCAAGGGCGTCAATTTCGTCGATCTGATCGACGCAGGGGATCCCGTGGAGGCGGCCGCCGCCTACGATCGGGCCGGGGCCGACGAGTTGTGCTTCCTAGACATCACGGCCAGCCACGAGAACCGCGATACGATCTTCGATATCGTGGAGCGCACCGCCTCGCGCTGCTTCATGCCACTTACCGTCGGCGGCGGTGTGCGCACCACCGAGGACATCCGCAAGCTGCTGCTCGCCGGCGCCGACAAGGTTTCGATCAACACGGCCGCCGTGCATCGCCGGCAGTTTGTGGCCGAAGGCGCCGACAAGTTCGGCGCCCAGTGCATCGTCGTCGCCATCGACGCCAAGAAGGTGTCGCGGCCGGGCGAGCCACCGCGGTGGGAAATTTTCACGCACGGTGGGCGAAACCCGACCGGCCTCGACGCGGTTGCCTATGCGCAGGAGGTGGTGGGACTGGGGGCGGGTGAGATTCTGCTCACCTCCATGGACCGAGACGGCACCAAGGCCGGCTTCGATATCGAGCTGACCCGTGCCGTCGCCGATGCGGTCAGGGTCCCGGTCATCGCCTCGGGCGGTGTGGGTACGCTGGATCATTTGGTTGAAGGGGTGCGCGACGGGCATGCCAGTGCGGTGCTGGCCGCCTCCATTTTCCACTTCGGCACCTATGGCATCGGTGAAGCCAAGCGCTACATGGCGACCGCCGGCCTGCACATGCGGCAGGACGGGGTTGCCCAAGCCTAGACCAAATGCCCGCGAATGCGTCGCAAGAGCCCGAATTCGGCCCCGCACAAGCCCGCGCAATGGTGTGCCCTTCTTAACGGTGGACATGTATAAGTCTGTTAGCGGCCGCATGCCGCCGCGCGCTCACGCCGCACCTCGGTTTGCATTGGTTTTGCATGGGAAAAACGTTTGTGTTGATGGCAAGTAATCCCCATCTCCATACAATGGCCTACAGTCGAGGAAACGAGCCAATGACGCCATCCGGCAACGCAGGCAAACCAAAGTGCCAGACATCTTATGCTGGCCTCACTTTTTTGGTCTAATCTTGCTGGAGCACGCCGTCGCAGAGGCGATGACAAATGACGACAAAAGAAAACATCTTCGACCTCTATGCTCAGGCATATGAGAGCCAGAAGCAGCACCGGCTATCGCTGAAGGAATACTTGGAAGGCTGCCGTGCCGACCCAGCGATGTATGCCAGTACTGCAGAACGTATGATCTCGGCCATCGGAGAGCCGGAGTTCGCTGATACGGCCAAGGATGCGCGGCTCGGGCGCATCTTCATGAACCGGACCCTCAAGATCTACCCGGCCTTCCGGGACTTCTACGGCCTCGAGGAGACCATCGAGCGGATCGTCGGCTTCTTCCGGCACGCCGCCCAGGGTCTCGAGGAAAAGAAGCAGAATTCTTTACCTCCTGGGTCCCGTCGGCGGCGGCAAATCCTCGCTGGCCGAGCGCCTCAAGGACTTGATGGAGAAATGCCCCATCTACGGTCTGGCTACCAACGATGGGGTCAGCCCCATCTTCGAGAGCCCGCTCGGCCTGTTTGACCCTGTTTCCATGGGCCCGACGCTGGAGGAGCGCTACGGCATTCCGCAGCGCATGCTGCTTGGCAACATGTCGCCTTGGGCCGTGAAGCGCCTCGATGAGTTCGGCGGCGATATCTCGAAGTTCTCGGTCGTCAAGCTGTTCCCCTCCAAGCTGCGCCAGATCTGCGTGGCCAAGACGGAGCCGGGCGACGAGAACAACCAGGACATCTCTTCGCTGGTCGGCAAGGTCGACATCCGCAAGCTCGAGCACTTCGGCCAGAATGATGCCGATGCCTATTCCTACTCGGGCGGTCTCAATCGTACGACGCAGGGCCTTCTCGAGTTCGTCGAGATGTTCAAGGCCCCGCTCAAGATGCTGCACCCGCTGCTCACCGCCACGCAGGATCGCACCTACGTCGGCACCGAGAACGTCGGTGCCATGCCGTATCAGGGCCTGATCATCGCTCACTCCAACGAAAGCGAGTGGCAAAGCTTCCGCGCCAACAAGAACAACGAGGCCTTCCTCGACCGCATCAGCGTGATCAAGGTGCCGTATTGCCTGCGCGTCACCGAGGAGAAGAAGATCTACGAGAAGCTGCTGGCCGGCAGCGAACTCAAGGATTCCGACATCGCGCCCGGCACCCTCGACATGCTGGCGCGCTTCTCCGTGCTGACTCGCTTGAAGCCGCACGAGAACTCCTCGCTCTACTCCAAGATGCGGGTCTATGACGGTGAGAGCCTGAAGGACACGGATCCGCACGCCAAGACCATCCAGGAGTACCGTGATGCCGCCGGCGTCACGGAAGGCATGGAAGGCGCCTCCACGCGCTTCGCCTACAAGATCCTGTCGGAGACCTTCAATTTCGACACCCACGAGGTGGCGGCCGATCCGGTGCACCTGCTCTACGTCATCGAGCAGGCGGTGCGCCGCGAGCAGATGCCGGAGGAGACCGAGACTCGCTGGATCGAATTCCTCAAGGAAGAGCTGTCACCCCGCTACGCGGAGTTCATTGGCAACGAAATCCAGAAGGCCTACCTGGAATCCTACAACGACTTCGGCCAGAACCTGTTCGACCGCTACGTGTCCTACGCCGACGCCTGGATCGAGGACCATGACTTCAAGGATCCAGACACCGGCCAGCTGATGAGCCGACAGGTGCTGGAGCAGGAACTGTCGAAGGTGGAGAAGCCGGCAGGCATCGCCAATCCGAAGGACTTCCGCTTCGAGGTGGTCAAGTTTTCGCTGCGCGCCCGTTCCAAGAACGGCGGCAAGAACCCGAGCTGGACCAGCTATGAGAAGATCCGCGAGGTCATCGAGCGGCGCATGTTCAGCCAGGTCGAGGATCTGCTGCCCGTCATCAGTTTCGGCAAGAAGCAGGACAGCGAGACCGAGAAGAAGCACGAGGAGTTCGTGCAGCGCATGGTCGAGCGCGGCTACACGGCGCGTCAGGTGCGCCGTCTGGTCGAATGGTACATGCGGGTGAAGAAATCGAGCTGAGCCGGGTGCGGGGCACGTCTGTACTTGCTACTCCCGCGCCGGCAGGTTCAGCTGGCGATCTTCGCGGCCGGGCGTGCAGCTCGGCCCGGAGTTTGAAGTGGGAGGAGCGGGCAGCAGCCCATGCAAGTCGTCGATCGGCGTCTCAATCCGAAATCCAAGAGTCTCGGCAACCGCCAGCGCTTCCTGCGCCGGGCCAAGGCCGAGATCCGCGAGGCCATCAAGGACTCGCTGAAGTCGCGCAAGGTCTCGGAGGCCGAAGGCTCCGAGAAGGTGACGATTCGCTCCAAGAGCCTGCGCGAGCCTTCCTTTTCGCTTGGCCGCAACACAGGCTCGCGCGACTACGTGCTGCCGGGCAACGAGGAGTACAGGGTTGGCGATGAGATCCCCAAGCCGCAGGGTGGCGGCGGGGGGCGTGGCAGCCAAGGGGTCAACGACGGCGAGGGCCAGGACGAGTTCACCTTCACCCTGACCAAGGAAGAATTCCTCGACCTGTTCTTCGACGACCTCAAGTTGCCCAATCTGGTCAAGGTCAAGCTCAAGGACCTGAAGGCGCCCAAGATGGCGCGCGCGGGCTTTACCATGGACGGCTCGCCCGCCCGGCTCAACCATTCCCGCACCATGCGCAAGAGCCTGGGTCGGCGAATTGCGCTGCGTCGCCCGTCGCAGACCGAAATCGATCAGCTCGAGGCCGAGCTGGCGGCCGCGGAGGCGGAAACGCCGGTTGACGACGCCAAGGTGGCAGCCCTGCGCGCCAAGCTTGAGCACAAGCAACGACTGCGCCGCGGCATTGCCTACATCGATCCCATCGACCTGCAGTACAATCGCTTCGAGCGCGTTCCGAAGCCGACCACGCAGGCGGTGATGTTCTGCCTGATGGATGCCTCGGCCTCCATGACGGAGCCGCTCAAGGACCTTGCCAAGCGCTTCTTCATGCTGCTGCATGTCTTCCTGTCGCGCTACTACCGCGAGGTGCACATCGTCTTCATTCGTCACACCAGCACGGCCGCCGAGGTGGACGAAGAGACCTTCTTCCGCAGCACCGATACCGGTGGAACCGTCATTTCCAGCGCGCTCGACGAGATGCTGAAGGTGGTGCGCGAGCGCTATTCGCCGTCCGACTGGAATATCTACGCGGCGCAGGCCTCCGACGGCGACAATTTCCACGACGACATGCCGCGCTGCCTGGAGCTGCTCGACAACGAGCTTCTGCCGCTCTGCCAGTATTTTGCCTATATCGAGACCGCGCACGGCGAACGCTTCAACGACACGGTGGAGACTCCCGTCTGGCACGGCTATACAGACATCGTCCGGCGGCGCCGGAACTTCGCCATGCGACGGGTGGCGGCACCGGAGGACATCTTCCCGGTGTTCCACGATCTGTTCTCGGCGAATGGCGTCACCGCTTAGGAGAGCAGGTCAGACCGTGACTACCGCCACCCAGGAGCTTCCCAAGCGCGCAGGTGCGCTGCGCCCGTTGTTTGATGGGCCGGAGTGGAGCTTCGATCTGATCCGCAAGGCCTATGATGCGATGGGCGACATCGCGCTGGGCGAACTCGGACTCGACATCTACCCCAACCAGATCGAGGTTATCACGGCCGAGCAGATGCTCGATGCCTACTCCTCGATCGGCATGCCGCTGATGTACCGGCACTGGTCGTTCGGCAAGCGCTTCGCCCACGACGAGGCCTACTACAAGCGCGGCATGCGCACGCTGGCCTACGAGCTGGTCATCAATTCCGACCCCTGCATCAGCTACGTCATGGAGGAGAACTCCATGACCATGCAGGCCCTCGTGCTGGCGCATGCCGCCTACGGGCACAACCACTTCTTCAAGAACAACTACCAGTTCCAGATGTGGACGCAGCCCGACCACATCATCGACTATCTGGCCTTCGCCAAGACCTATGTGGCCGAGTGCGAGGAACGCTACGGCCATGACGTCGTCGAAGGCGTGCTTGATGCAGCGCACGCGCTGATGAACCAAGGGGTCAGCCGCGATCTGCGGCCCCGGCCTCGCAATGTCGCCAAGCTCGAGAGGGAGAAGGCGGCGCGCCGGCGCGCCCACGAGGAGGCGACCTACGACGACATCTACCGCACGCTGCCCGAGATCACGCGGGAGGCTACTGTGGAGTCGAGCGAGGTGCAGGGCGAGCACCGACGTCTCGGCCTGCCCGAGGAGAACCTGCTCTACTTCCTCGAGAAGAACGCGCCCAAGCTCGACGACTGGCAGCGCGAGCTCCTTCGCATCGTGCGGCTGCTGTCGCAGTACTTCTATCCGCAGCGGCAGACCAAGATGATGAACGAAGGTTGCGCCACCTTCGTGCACTACGAAATCATGAACCGGCTCTACGAGCGCGGCCTGCTCACCGACGGCACCATGCTCGAGTTCCTGCACTCGCACTCGTCCGTCATCTTCCAGCCGGCCTTCAACGACCGCCGCTTCAGCGGCATAAATCCGTATGCGCTCGGCTTCGCCATGATGAACGACATCAAGCGCATGTGCACCGAGCCGACTGCCGAGGACCGCGAATGGTTCCCGCAGATCGCCGGCAACGGCGAGCCGCTCGCCACCTTGCGCGAGGCATGGGCGCACTATCGCGACGAGAGCTTCATCTTGCAGTTCTTGAGCCCCAAGCTGATGCGCGATCTGCGCTTGTTCGCGGTGGCCGACGATGCCAAGGATCCGAGCATGCGCGTCGCCTCCATTCACGACGAGCATGGCTACCGCGACGTGCGCCGCCGACTGTCGCGCCACTACGACGTCGCCGCCCAGGATGCCGATCTGCAGATCACCGACGCGGATCTATCAGGCAGCCGCCGGCTGGTCATCACCCATCACGTGCGCAACGGCATCCTGCTCGACAAGGTCGAAGCCGAGCGCACCCTGCAGTACCTCGCCAAGCTGTGGGGCTATCGCGTCAAGCTGGTGGAGACCGACAACAACGGCGGCCGCGTGCTCAAGGAGCACGAAGCTCTGCCGATGCCCTAGGTGATTTGGCGCAGGCCGGGTTGGCGCCGCCGGGCATGACGCGTTCGGATTATGTTGCTCGAGGGGCGCGCTAAACCAAATCTACAAAGCTACTGCTCTGGCTCTCGACGCCACCCTACACCGCCCGGAACACCAGACAGTGCGTGTGCCGGACGTCCTTGGGCCCGCCGTCCCACGCAATCACAATCTCGGCGTCGGCACGCATCACCTCGCCAATCGCCGTACCGAGGTCGCGCACCAGCGGCGTGAACACCCGCCCTCGCAAGTTGTCCGCCTGCACGACGATGCTGCTGCCGCGCTTCATTGTGCGCGCAACCGCCGTGAATATGCGCCGGATACCGTCGAGATACGCCACGTAGCCGGCCCGCGTCGGATCGCCCTGGCGCAACGGGTTCCATTTGTGGTCGCGCGGCATGTAGGGCGGCGACGTCATGCAGAAATCCATCTTGGGAAATCCCAGCGAGGCGAGCCTGTTGCTATCGCCGTGCCGCAGATTGGCCCAGTGCTTGAGCTGCCCGGCCACCCATTGATGGCGCTGTTCGTCTTGCTCGACGCCGAACGGAATGCGTCGCATCTCCTCGGCCACGAACAGTGTAGTGCCGAGGCCGGCGAACGGATCGAACACCCGATCGCCCGGCCTAGTCAGCTTCTTCAGAAAGAAGCGCACCAGTGCTTCCGGATACTTGATGTCGTTGCCTTCGAACGGCGGCGGCTCGCGCTCGAGTGCATAAGGCAGCGTAATGAACTGCTGATCGATCAAGTCGGCCCCGCACGCTGTCGCGAAACGAATAATAAGAGGGCCTACAGGCGCTGAAATGCAAGTGCGATCTCCGACAGTGCCGGTCCGTCGCGACCCAGGTAGGGCGCTATCCACCCCAGCACCCGCTGCGCCCGCACGAGCTTCGCGCCAACCGAGCGAACCTCGGCCGCAACCTCAGCCGATGCGCGCTGCAGGGCGTCCACTAAGAGCAGCGGAATCAGCGTTGCGTCGCTGCTCGAATAGCGCGCGGCACTGACGAGAAAGAGGTAGATATCACGCGCCTGCCGCAGCTCCAGTGGCATGGACGGCTCGACATCATCCTCAAAGTCGATGGCGCCGAAACCGTCGCCGCGACGGGTGAGGTTGCGTATCTGCGCTGCTCCATGCCAGCCCTGCTGGGCGTGCAGTGTCTGCAGGAACTCCAGCACCCCACGCAACATGCTCGAGCGCTCGGGGGCCGCAAGACCGCGCAGGATTTCGCCCAGGTTTGCGCCGTTGTCGCTGAGCGCTAGCCAGTGCGGCGTAATGGCGAGCACGCGGGGCACCGGCCAGCCCTTGCTCTGCAGGTAGGCGAGCCGCCGCGCCTCGGCTGCCAGGCCGCGCGAGCCACGCGAAACCTGCGGGGGGCGAAACAGGCGAATACCGAGCAGTTCGGCCGCGCCGTACTGAAGGCCATAGATGGTAAAGCCTGGACCGCTGCGCGGGCGCTTGATCCATATTGGTTGGGGGCCGGCCACCACCCTGAGAATGCGGGCGCGCGATGATCGCAGCGCCGCCTCGATATGCTGGTATAAATCCGGAGCTGTCATACCGCGCCGGGGCTCAGAGGCATGTACTCCCACGTCAGGCTCACGACTTCTCCCGGCCGCATCCGAACTTCCGTTCCAGCAGCAGAGGGGACAGGCAGGACGCGCGGCGACCATCCGCGGGTCCGTCGGCCGTGAATGCTGCAACGCCAAACGCCACGCTATCTTCAGCCGTTTTGGGCGCCTGTCAAATAACTGACACGTAACTGACACGGATCATATATGTACGTGTCCACAGGCACTCGCCGTATGGCTCAGCTCAAGCCGTCGGCCCGGGCGAGCAGGCGAAGGTGGTGGTCCGCATCGCCAAACGCCATGTCGATCATGGTCAGCCGCTTGAAATAGTGGCCGGCCTTGTACTCCATGGTCATGCCGATGCCGCCGTGCAGCTGGACGGCAGTCTCGCCGACAAAGCGCGCCGAACGGCCGATCTGCACCTTGGCAGCCGAGATAGCCCTGCGACGCTCGCAGGCATCGGGTTCGGCGGCCATCATGGTGGCGTAGGCGGCCATGCTGCGTGCCTGCTCAAGGGCTACGAACATGTCGACCGATTTGTGCTGCAGCACCTGGAAGGAGCCGATAGCAACGCCGAACTGCTTTCGGGTCTTGAGGTACTCGACCGTCAGCTCCGTGAGTGCCGCCATGGCTCCGACCGCCTCGGCCGACAGCGCCGCGACCGCCTCGTCCACCACACGTTCCAGAACCGCCAGACCCTTGTCGGGACCAGCCACCACCGCCTCCGGCGCGACCCGCACGGCCGACAGCGACACATCGGCTGCGCGCATGCCGTCCTGCGTGGCGTAGCTCCGCCGTGTCACACCATCAGCGTCGGCTGCGACCAGGAACAGGCCGATACCGCTCCGTTCCGCGCGACCGCCGCTGACCCGCGCGGTGACGATCAGCTTGTCTGCGCTGTCGCCGTGCAGCACCACGCACTTGTCGCCTTCCAGCGTGTAGCCGCCCTTGCCGTCGGCGCGGGCGGTGGTCGCCGTATCGGCAAGGTCGTAGCGTGCCTGTCGCTCCTGGTGCGCCAGTGCCAGCGTCAGCTTGCCTTCAGCGATGGCCGGCACCAGCTCGCCCAGCAACGCCTCGTTGCCGGCATGGCGCAGTGCGCCGCCCGCCAGTACGA
The DNA here is from genome assembly GCA_963840445.1 of uncultured Alphaproteobacteria bacterium. Lineage (GTDB taxonomy): Bacteria > Pseudomonadota > Alphaproteobacteria > Rhizobiales > Hyphomicrobiaceae > AWTP1-13. The sequence continues at coordinate 157,639 of CAWIZC010000023.1, forward strand.
CGGTGGCGAAGTATGGATCGATCACCAGGGCGCGCCCGAACGCCTCGGCGATCAGCATAGTTTCGGTCAGCCCCTGCCCGATCCCGCCGTGCTGCTCGGCGAACGGCACCGCCAGCAGGCCGAGCTCGGCGTACTGCCGCCAGAGGCGCTCGCTGTATCCCTTCGGCTCTTTCTGATAGCGCTGGCGCTGCGCGAGATCGCCGTAGCTGTCGGCCAGCAGGCGCTCGACGCTGTCCTTCAGCTGGCGCTGCTCGTCGTTGAGATCGAAGTCCATGGTCGTGTTCTCTTGTGGACCTACACGCCGTCATACCGGGGCATGTCCCCGGTATCCAGTTATCCGCAGGCGCCGGAGCAAGCCGTTGGATGGATCCCGGCGACAAGCGCCGGGATGACATCTCAGAAGCCCAGCACGGCCTTGGCGATGATGTTGCGCTGAATCTCGTTGGAGCCGCCGTAGATCGACACCTTGCGATAGTTGAAATAGCCGGGTGCCAGCGGCGCGGCCCAGTCGAGATCGACCGGGGGCTCGTTGGAGCCGAACTCCACGTCGTCGGTTTCGGGCTGATAGGGCAACGACAGCGGACCCGCCACCTCCAGCAGCAGTGCGGTGGTGGCCTGCTGCACCTCGCTGCCTTTGATCTTGAGGATCGACGACTTCGGATTGGGCAGATTGTCCTTGCGGTTGCGATCCTCGGCGAGGACGCGCATCTGCGTCATCTCCAGCGCCTTCAGCTCGACCTCGACGGCGGCCACCTTCTCGCGAAAGCGCTCATCCTCGATCAGCGGGCGATCGCCGGCCATGACCTTGGATGCCAGCTCCTTGATCTTCTGCACGCGCTGCTTGGAATAGCCGACGCGGGCGATGCCAGTGCGCTCGTTGCCGAGCAGGAACTTGGCGCAATCCCAGCCGCGGTTCTCCTGGCCAATCAGATTCTCGGCGGGCACCTTCACGTCGTCAAAGAACACCTCGTTAACCTCGCGTCCGCCGTCCAGCGTCTGGATCGGCCGCACGGTGAGGCCCGGCGTCTTCATGTCGATCAGCAGAAACGAGATGCCGAGCTGTTTTTTGGCAGCCGGGTCCGTGCGGACCAGACAAAAGATCCAGTCGGCATATTGCGCCAGCGTGGTCCAGGTCTTCTGGCCGTTGACGATGTAGTGGTCGCCCCTGCGGACCGCCGTGGTCGAGAGCCCGGCCAGATCCGAGCCCGCCCCCGGTTCCGAGAAGCCCTGGCACCACCAGTCGTCAAGCGAGGCCATACGCGGCAGGAAGCGCTTTTTCTGCTCCTCGCTGCCGAAAGCAATGATCACCGGCCCGCACATGGAGACGTTGAAGGGCAGCGGCTGCGGCACACCGTTATACTGCAGCTCCTCGGTGTAGATGTAGTGCTGTACAGGCGTCCAGTCAGACCCGCCCCATTGCTTGGGCCAGTGCGGGACGGCCAAGCCTTCCGCATGCAGCACCTTGTGCGAGGCAACCCAATCCTCCTTGTCGAGGTGACGGCCTTCCATCACTTTGTCGCGGATCGGTGCCGGCACTTTGCTGCGGAAGAAAGTGCGCAGCCTGTCGCGGAAGGCATTCTCCTCGGTGCTGAAGCGAAGATCCATGCGGCCGCCTCACACGATCTCGAACAGACCCGCCGCACCCTGGCCGCCACCAATGCACATGGTGATGACCGCGTATTTGGCGCCGCGCCGCTTGCCTTCGATAAGCGCATGGCCGGTCATGCGCGCGCCGCTCATCCCGTAGGGGTGGCCGATGGCGATCGAGCCGCCGTCGACGTTCAGCTTCTCCATGGGAATGCCAAGCTTGTCGCGGCAGTAGATGACTTGGCTGGCGAACGCCTCGTTCAGCTCCCACAGGTCGATGTCGTCCATCTTGAGGCCCGATCGCTGCAGCAGCCGAGGGATTGCGAACACCGGCCCGATCCCCATCTCGTCGGGCTCGCAACCGGCCACCGCGAAGCCACGCACGACGCCCATCGGCTTGATGTTGCGTTTGGCCGCCTCGGCGTCGGACATCAGCACGCAGGCGGATGCGCCATCGGAGAGCTGGCTGGCGTTGCCGGCGGTGATGAACTGGTCGTCGCCGCGCACGGGCTTCAGCTTGGTGAGGCCCTCCAGCGTGGTGTCGGGGCGATTGCCCTCGTCGCGCTCCAGCGTGAAGGTGCGTTTGGTGATCTCCTTGGTTTCCTTATTCTCGACCGCCATCACTGCGGTCAACGGCACGATCTCGGCGTCGAAGCGGCCAGCCTTCTGGCCGGCCGCCGTGCGCTGCTGGCTGATGAGCGCGTATTCGTCCTGGGCCTGGCGGCTGATACCGTAGCGCTTCGCGACGATGTCGGCCGTCTCGATCATCGGCATGTACAGGGCGCCCTTGTGCTCGGCGATCCAGTCGTTCCTGTAGAACTTCATGTTCATGTTCATCTGCACCAGGCTGATCGACTCCAGCCCGCCCGCTACCGCCACCGGCACGCCGTCCTGACGAATGCTGCGTGCTGCCAGGATGATGGCCTGCAGGCCCGACGAACAGAACCGGTTGACGGTCTGGGCCGCCGCCGTGACGGGCAGCCCGGCGCGGATCACCGCCTGGCGGGCGATGTTGCCGCCGGTGGCGCCTTCCGGATTGGCGCAGCCCAGCGTCACATCCTCCACGCTTGCCGGATCGATGCCGGCCCGCTTCACCGCGTGGCTGATCACATGGCCGCCCAGGTCGGCGCCGTGCGTCAGGTTAAAGGCTCCGCGCACTGCGCGGCCGATCGGGGTGCGGGCGGTGGAGACGATAACGGCATCTACCATGGTGTCGGTTCCTTCCCGTAGGTCTTTCTCGGCTGTCGCAGCCGCCGGTGGTGCGGCGCTGATCGCGTTCCGTGTTTGCCTTGTTGTCGTGCGCAGAGTTCCGGCACCATCATCGGCAAACCTAGTGTCCCGATTGCGAGGTTCGCCTGCGCTCCGCGCCCCGGCTCGGGAGCAAATTTCGCAATCATAAGGGACACTAGAGTCATAGATTTGCTAGTGTGACTCAGATCGAGAAATTCGCTCGAACCCTTGCCGCCAGCACTGGCGAATTTCTTGATCGTCACACTAGGGCGCCGGCCACCGCCTTGGCAACACACGTTCACGCATAGGGCAAGGGAGGCTGATATGGGGACCTACTTCTGGACATTCGGTGCGGAGATTGCCGCCGCGCTGAGTGCCAAGGTGTATGATCCTGTTGCGTGGCTCGCGCTGATTGGGGGTCTCTTCCTTGGCGCCTTTAGCAACCCGCGGCGGCCCTGGTGGGGGGCGTTGGGCTGGGGAGTGCTGGCTGCCACCGTCTTGACTTTCGAGTCTACCTATCTCGGTTCGCCCGTGCCGCGGGGGCACAGTGCAGCATTGGCCTTCGTGTGCCTTATTGGGGTGGTGGCTGGGGGCCAGGTGCGGTCGTGGTTCAGTCGAAGGAGCGCTCAGCACCCATGAGAAACCCGTTCGATCTTTCCGGGCAGGTCGCCGTCATCACGGGATCGAGCCGAGGCATCGGCCGTTCCATCGCCGAGACCATGGCCGCGCAGGGCGCCAAGGTGGTGATCTCCAGCCGCAAGGCAGATGCGTGCGAGGAGGTGGCCGAGTTGATCCGCCGGGCCAAGGGGCAGGCCATCGTCATTCCCTGCAACATCTCGCGCAAGGAAGAGGTGGAGGCGCTCGTGAAGGGCGCATTGGCCGAGTGGGGCCGCATCGACACGCTGGTCTGCAACGCCGCGGTCAATCCCTACTTCGGTCCGCTGGCCGGCATCGGCGACGAGGCGTTCGACAAGATCATGGCCGCCAACGTCAAGAGCAACCTGTGGCTGTGCAATCTCGCCATCCCTGAGATGGTGAAAGGCGGTGGCGGCAGCGTCGTCATCGTCTCATCGATTGCCGGCCTGCGCGGCAATGCCATGCTGGGCGCCTACGGCATCTCGAAAGCTGCCGACTTCGGGCTGACCCGCAATCTCGCTGTCGAGTGGGGTCCCAAGGGCGTGCGCGTCAACTGTATCGCGCCGGGGCTGGTGAAGACCGACTTTGCCCGGGCGCTGTGGGAGGACGAAAAGCGCCTGAAGGCCCGGTTGGAGGCGACACCGCTGCGCCGCATCGGCGAACCTGACGACATCGGCGGCATTGCCGCGTTCCTGGCGTCGCGCGCTGCCGCCTTTGTAACCGGCGAGATCATCGTCGCCGATGGTGGCGTCACGATCGGGTGAGCAGGCACCAGCTGGCTTGCAAATAGGTCAGCATTGCTGACATAGTCGGCTCCGGGGAAAAATGGAGCCAGATCATGAACCCTCGCCCAGCCGTGGCCGAGTGGGAGCCGCGCTATGCCGACCGCGCCAAGAACATGGGCGCTTCCGAGATCCGCGAGCTGCTGAAGCTACTGGACCTGCCAGGCATCATCTCCTTTGCCGGCGGCATACCCGACCCTGCGCTGTTTCCGATCGCCGAGGCCAGGGCCGCTTACGGCGAGGTGTTATGCGAGGGCGGCCCTGGCGCTGCCGCCCTGCAGTACTCGGTGAGCGAGGGCTACCTGCCACTTCGGCAGTGGATCGTGCGGCACATGGGCCGGCTCGGCGTGCCATGCGATGAGGATAACATCGTGATCACCTGCGGCTCGCAGCAGGGGCTCGAGTTCCTCGGCCGGCTGCTGCTATCGCCCGGCGACACGGCGCTGGTGACGGCGCCCACTTACCTCGGGGCTCTGCAGGCCTTCTCGGCCTACCAGCCGCGCTACGACGAACTGCGCCCCGACCAGGGCAACCGCACGCCGGCCTCCTATGCCGACGCCGCGGCCGCAGCCGGAGGCCGCGTCAAGTTCGCCTACGTCGTGCCCGACTTCGCCAATCCCACAGGCGAGACCATGCCGAGGCCGGCCCGCGAGCGGTTGCTCGACCTGGCCACTGAGCTCGATATTCCGATCATCGAGGATTCCGCCTACGCCGCCCTGCGCTTCGAAGGCGAGGCTATCCCCGCCATCCAGGCGCTCGATGTCGCGCGCAGCGGCAGCCTGGACGCTGCCCGCACCATCTATTGCGGCACGTTCTCCAAGACCATGTCACCCGGCCTGCGCATCGGCTGGATCGTTGCTGGCAAACCGCTGATCCGCCGGCTGGTGCTGGTCAAGCAGGCCTCGGATCTCAATTCGGCCAACGTCAACCAGATGGTCATGCACAAGCTGATCGAGGGAGCCTACGAGCGGAAGGTGACGGCCGCACGTGCCCATTATTGTAGGCGCCGCGACGCCATGCTGGCGGCGCTGAGCGAGCACATGCCGGCCGGCACCACCTGGACCGAGCCGCAGGGCGGCCTGTTTGTGTGGGTGCGGCTGCCGGAGGGTTGCGATGGCGCGAGCCTGCTGGACCGCGCCGTCAAGGAGGCGCGTGTGGCGTTCGTACCGGGGGCAGCGTTCTTCTTCGATGGCCGCGGCCGCAACACCATCCGCATGAGCTATTCACTGCCCGACGAAGCCACCATCCGCGAGGGCATCAGGCGCTTGGCCAGTCTGATCTGAGCGGAGCGGAGCCGCCTTAGTGGGTGGCACCGATGGCCGGCGCGGCCCCAACGTCCATGCCGTCGTAGCTTTCCAGGCCATTGTTGTGCGCAAATTCTCTTAGCTGCTCTTCGCTAGCCATCAAGCTATCGACGGAATGGTGCTCGACTTTCTCCACGTGCAAGTGGAGTACGGTTGCCGCGTCATCGGGTTCCGCAGGGTCCGGCTCACCAGCGAAGATGGTCATAAATCGGTAGCCCTGGGCCTCCAACAGGCGTCCGGCCGCTTCCAGCTTGGCCCGATTAGTATCGACAAAAAAATAGCCCCACAGACATTCGCCCGTATGGATGGGCCAGTTCGTCTTTGCACGAATGTGGTCGGACATGCGTGGTTCCGGCCATGGATTGCCTCAGTGACGGATGAGATGGACGTCGCGCTCAAGCGGGGCAGAAGGGTGCAAAGCTCACTTGGAAACGATCTCGTCCATCGGGATTGGCCGGTAGCCCAAAGTCGCGCTCATGTCCGCCGGCACCGACACGGCATCGCTGTAGAGTGTGCCCTCATGGAAGAAGTATGTGACCATGGTGCGATAGGTGCCGATCTGTTCGTGCTCGGCGGTGCGCAGCACGCTGTGCGAGGTGGCGACGATGCCGGCGATCTCACGGTTGGCGATGGCCCGCTGCAGGGGCCGGTTGTCCAGCATCTGCTCCAGCACGCCGCAGGCGATCGGCGCCAGATCGCGGCCGATCCACTCCGTCACCGAAGGGCGCTTGGCGATTGCGGGCGCCGACAGCAACAGCAGCCGCAGGTTCTGCGTCCGGCACAGCGCGCGCGGCGCCGGGCAGTGCTGCACGGCCGCGGCGAGCGATGTGAGCAGCGGGCCGGTTGGCTCCCAGCCGAGATCCCTGAGGCGCCTCTGTTGCTCGAGGCTCGGGGTGTCCTCGCCGCGCTCCCAGCGTGAAATGGTTCGCTGCGCAACGCCTATGACGCCGGCCATCCGCTCCTGCGTCAAACCGTGACGCGAGCGGTAGATCCTGACGAGGTCGCTCCAGTTCTCGGACATCTCCTCGCCTCCCTGTCCCCAAGTCCGCCCGGCCTCGCTGCACCAGTCTGCACAGGTTGTTCAAATCGATAGGTTGGCTCGCACCCATGTCCGCCGGACAGACGAGGTCGTCGGTCATCACTATAGTTTTGATCGCAGCATCGAAGCCAGACGCCTTTAGACGTTGATCGACTCGCAACGGTACGTAAAACAGAACCGTGACTGTTTTCGGACGCAGCGAGGCGCTGTCCGAGATGGCCACCAACACCGCGGGAGGTGTAGCCGAACCCACGGGAACAGCTTGGTTTCTTCTAACGTCGCGATGCAGGCAGGCAAGCGCTCGCGACGGAACTTGCGGGGAAAAGAACCACTGGGGGGTTGCCTCCAGTGGTTCTTTTTTTATGCCGGGCCCGCCGGCGCCGGCTGCACAAACTGCTTCAGACTGCCATGTCAGTCTTGGTATCGAAGAAGTGCAGCCGTTCGGGATTGACGGCCAGACGCACGATGTCCTGCACCTTGGCGCGGGTGGTCGGCTCAACGGCGGCCACCATTGTGGCATCGCCGACCCGAACGTCGAGCAGGATCTCGGAGCCCAGCTGCTCCACCACCTCGATCTTGGAATTGAACGTCAAGCCTGCCGGATCGGCGTCCCTGGCAACGTGCAGGTCTTCAGGCCTAATTCCTAGCGTCAGCTGCCGGCCGAGATGCGGGCGCAGGCGCTCCGCCTCACTGCCCGGCACCTCGATCTCGAGGCCGGCGTTCTTGGCGGTGATGCCGGCGCTGCCGTTGCTCATGGTGACGGTCGCGAAGTTCATGGCCGGGGAGCCGATGAACCCGGCTACGAACTTGTTGGCAGGGCGATTGTATAGCTCAAGCGGCTCTCCCACCTGCTGCACCCAACCGTCCTTCATGACCACCACGCGGTCGCCGAGCGTCATGGCCTCGACCTGGTCGTGCGTCACGTAGATGGCGGTGGTGCCGAGCCGCAGGTGCAGTTTCTTGAGCTCGACGCGCATCTGCACGCGCAGCTTGGCGTCCAGATTGGAGAGCGGCTCGTCGAACAGGAATACGCGCGGATGGCGCACGATGGCGCGGCCAAGCGCCACGCGCTGGCGCTGGCCGCCGGAGAGCTGGCGTGGCTTGCGCTTCAGGTAGTCGCCGATACCGAGGATGTCGGCCGCGTCCTTGACGCGCTTGCCGATCTCGGCGCGGGGGAATTTGCGCATCTTCAGGCCGAACGCCATGTTGTCGTACACGCTCATGTGCGGGTAGAGCGCGTAGTTCTGGAACACCATGGCGATGTCGCGATCCATGGGAGCCAGGTTGTTGACCACCTGACCGTCGATGGAAATATCGCCGGAGCTGATTGCCTCCAGCCCGGCAATCATTCTGAGCGTGGTCGTCTTGCCGCAACCGGACGGGCCGACGAACACCACGAACTCCTTGTCGCGGATCTGCAGATTGACGTCTTTGACGGCGTGCACGCTGTCGTAGAACTTGTTTATGTCTTTCAGTACGACCTGCCCCATTGCCTTCCGCAACCTCCCATCGACAGATGCGCATTCTGCGTGCGCGATTTGCTATCGGCAGCCCGTCGGCTGCCGTCAACCTTTGACCGAGCCGGTCAGGCCCGACACGTAGTGCTCGACGAAAAACGAGTAGGCGATCGCCACCGGAATCGAGCCCAGCAGCGCACCCGCCATCAGCGCTCCCCAGAAGAAGACATCGCCGCGGATCAGCTCCGACGTCACACCGACCGGAACGGTCTTCTGCGCCGGTGAGGAGAGGAACACGAGTGCGTAGATGAACTCGTTCCACGACAGCGTGAAGGCGAAGATGCCAGCCGACAGGATGCCCGGGATCGCCACCGGAATAATGATGTACAGCATCGCCTGCCAGCGCGAGGCGCCGTCGATGCGGGCGCATTCCTCGAGCTCCTTCGGCACCGCCTTGAAGTATCCCATCATCAGCCAGGTGCAGAATGGGATCAGGAAGGTCGGATAGGTCAGGATCAGCGACCAGGGCGTATCGCCGAGCTGGTAGTTACGGATGATTTCGGCCAGCGGGATGAACAGCAGCGTCTGCGGCACCAGGTAGGTGATGAAGATGCCGGTGCCGAGGCTACCCGCGAAGGGGAAGTTCAGCCGCGACAGCGCATAGCCGGCGAACACCCCGCACACCAGCGAGATGGCCGTGGATGCCAGGGCTATGAACATCGTGTTCCACAGCCAGGCCGAGAACAGGGTCTCCTCGAACAGGTACCTGAAGTGATCCCAGGTCGGCTTCCAGGTCCAGAACGGATTGTAGTTGACCGAGTTCCACGGCCGGTAGAGCTCGCTGTCCGGCCGCAGCGACGTGATGATCATCCAGTAGAACGGAAACAGCAGGAACAGCAGGAACAAGCCCATCGGCAAGTAGAAGAAGACCCACCGTCTCCATATTGCGCCTTCGATCATGGCTTAGCGGGTCTCCACCCGGCGGATGTAGAGCAGCTGGATGACGACCACCAGCAGCAGCACCGGAAACATGGCCAGCGAGATGGCGGCACCCTCACTCAGCAGGCCGGTGCCGATGCCGATCTGATAGGCGTAGGTGGCAAACAGATGCGTGGCATTGGCGGGCCCGCCGCCCGTCATCACGTAGACGATCTGGAAGTCGGCGAAGGTCTGGATCACCGAGAACAGCACCACCACCATCGTCACCGGCAGCAACAGCGGCCAGGTGACATGCCAGAACCGCTGCCAGGGCTTGGCGCCGTCGATGGCCGCAGCCTCGTTGAGCTCGGGGCTGATGGTCTGCAGCCCGGCCAGCAGGCTGATGGCGAAGAACGGCACGCCGCGCCAGATGTTGATGACCACGATCGACGCCATGGCGAGGTCGGGATCGCCGAGCCAGTTGATTCGGCCGGTGATCAGGCCGAGGTGGTACAGGCACCAGTTGATGACGCTGAACGTGGGATCGAACATCCACTTCCAGGCGAAGGTCGACAGCACGGTCGGTATGATGAAGGGCAACAAAATGAACGCGCGCGTGAATGCCTTGCCCTTGAAATTGCGGTTGAGCAGCATGGCAAGCCACAGGCCCAGCGCCAGCTTGAAGACGGTCGTGACGCCCGTATAGAGGAACGTGTTGTAGACCGCGGTGCGGAAGATGTTGTCATTCCAAATCTTGTAGAAATTGGCGAGGCCCACGAAGTCGCCGGCGATGCCGACACGCGAACTGGTCACCGACAGCATGATGCCGCGCATGAACGGATAGGCAATGAACAGGGCGAGCAGCACCATGGTCGGCACCAGCAGCATGAAGGCCAGCCATCGCTCGTCCTCGAGCAGCCGCTGCCGCCGCGGCGGTGGAGCATCGCCGAACGTCGTGCTGAGGGTGCCTACCGCCATCGAAATGCCTGCCGACCGGAGGAACGGCGCCTTCGCAAGTCGTGCAGTCCCCAGGGACCGGCAGCAACCCAGGAAGGCGCCTGTGCTTAACCTCGGCAGGCAAGCCTGCCGAGGTAGGTGCGTGGCTTAACCGTAAACCTTCTTGAGCTCGCCCTCCGCCCACTTCACGGAATCTTCCGCCGGCATGCCCTGTACGGCTTTGGCGAGCATATCGATGATGATGTACTTCGACAGCACCTCGCCAGCCTTGGCTCCGGACGGGCCGGCATAGCCAGGCGTGAGGCCGAGCTTGCCTGCCACCTTGTAGGGGGCCATCACCGGGTCCTCATTCCACAAGGCGTGCTTCTCCCATTCGGGAGTGGGCGGTGTGGCGAAGCCTTTTTGCGAGATGAACCATTTCTCGTAGATGGGCTTGGAATGGGCCCATCTCAGGAAGTCCTTGGCCGCCTGCTGGTTCTTGGAGTAGGTCGGCAGCACGTGCGAGTGATAGGTATGCATCGCGAACTGGCCCGCCGGACCCTTTGGCAACGGCGAGTGCAGGACGTCGGTCTTGAGCTGCGCCCCCTTCTCGGTGATGTACTTGTCGGGATTGCGCAGCAACTCGATGTAGATCGATGCGCCGTTCAGCGTGGCGCAAATGGTCTGGGACAGAAATGCGCGGTTGTTGTTGGTATCGTCCCAGGCAAGGCCGCCCTCGTCGTGCGCATCCTTCCAGAAGTCAACCATGAACTTGACCGCGTCGACCGACGCCTTGCTGTTGATGGCCACGGTCTTGCCGTCGGCCTCGACTTCCTTGCCGCCCCATGACCACAGGTACGGATAAGCGAACGTGGGCGCGTCGCCGAAGGTGTGGCCTAGCGTCTGCCCGATCGGGCGGCCCTTGGCTTTCAGTTTCTTGCCGACCTCGCGGTACTGCTCCCAGGTCTCGGGGAAGGTGTTCGCGCCAACTTCCTCGAACCACGACTTGCGATAGGCGATCATGCCGCCGATCACGGACCAGGGCATGGACACCCATTTCTGGCCGTTGTTGGAGTTTGCCTTGGCCAGCGGATAATGGGCGCCTTCGGTCTTGGTGAGCCACTCCACCACATCCGTCATATCCACTGCGCTCTCGGCATAGAGCTGCGGATGGTTGTTGTTGAGCATGAAGAGGTCAGGACCCGAACCTGACTGGATGGCCGAGGTGATGCGCGGCTGCAGGTCGTTGGCGTTCACGGTCTCGAAGTTGATCTTGATCCCGAGCGTCTTTTCACCCTCCGGCAGCAGTTCCTTGCGCAGCAGTTGATCTGATGCCGGGACAAAATCGTTCCAGCGGATCCAATGCACTGTCGTCGTCTGCGCGTAGGCGGGCGCCTTGCCGGCGGCCAAAATGCCGGCCATCCCGCCGACCTTGGCAGCAACGGTGCCCGCACCCGATACCTTAAGGAACTTGCGTCGTGTAACACGAGCCATCGTATTTCCTCCCAGTTGCTTATGTGCTTCGACTTTTTGTCAGTCGGTGCCGAAAGTGTAGGTGGATATGCTACGCGAGACAAGCTTCCGCCGCGTGCTGATGCTATGGGGGCGGCCAAACAATGCATTTGCATCGAGCTGGACCCCACGGTGGCAATCCGCTAAGGCGCAAGTATGAGCAGCTATCGATCTACGCACAGGGGCGTGGTGCTGGCCGTCGCGCTGGCATGTTGTGGCGCGGCCCACGCCGAGCAGCCCGGCGACCTGCAGGCCGCCTGTTGGGGCCCATCCGCCCTGGCGGCCACAGCCAGCGAGAGAATGCCAGTGCGCCTGCAACGTCCGGCGCCGAGGGCGCCAAGCGTGGGTGAGGTATCCACATCCGCACTGCCCATGCCGGTGGGCGCCATCCGCCGCGTCGAGCTGCCGCCGGGCAAGAAGCTCGTCGCCCTCACCTTCGATTTATGCGAGACGCCAGGCGAGATGGCCGGCTACGACGGAACCATTGTCGACATACTGCGCTCGCGGCGCATCAAAGCGACCTTCTTCGCCGGCGGCCAGTGGATGGCTTCCCACAAGGTACGCACCGGTCAGTTTCTGAGCGATCCGCTGTTCGAGATCGGCACGCATGGCTGGGCGCATCGCAACACCCGCCTCATCGGCGGGGGCGACCTCAAGACCGAAATGCTGGCACCCTCGGTCACCTACACGGCCGCATGGGTCGAACTCAGCCGCTCGCAGTGCGCTGCCGGGCACGCGGCGGCATTCTCGCAGATTCCGCGCCAGCCCAGTCTGTTCAGGTTTCCATTCGGCGCCTGCAACGCCGACGGCCTGCGCATGGCGGCCGACTACGGGCTGCTGCCGATCCAGTGGGATGTCTCGACCGGCGATCCTTCGCCGCTGCAGTCGGCTCGCGCCATCGTCGAATCGATCCTGCGCAACGCGCGGCCGGGATCCATCATTCTGATGCACGCCAATGGGCGTGGCTATCATACGGCCGAGGCGCTACCGTCGGCGATCGCCGGGCTGAAGGCGAAGGGCTTCGAGTTCGTCACCGTGTCCGAGCTGATGGCGGCGGGCGAACCCGTCATCACGCAGGCCTGCTACGACGCGCGTCCCGGCGATACGAACCGTTACGACTTCACCCTGCACCGCAAGCCCGCGCCTGCGTCCAGTCCCTGGTCCACCAATGTCGACGGCGCCGCAACCCTACCGCGCTGAGCGGTACGAGATCGGCGCGTCGCGTGACGGTCGAGCGCTGGCGCTGGAGCCGATGACAGCATCGGCTGCGGATCGCCTGGGTGCCGAGATCGCGCGGATCGGGCCGTGGGCCCACTACGGACTTTCTGGCTCCGTCTTGGCGGAGGGCTTCAAGGCCTCCGGCCCGCTCGCGACCAGCTACCAGATCGAATGCGCGGGTGAAGCCGCTGGAGCGGTCGTCATCCGCCCGGCATGGCTTGTCGGTCCGTACCTGCAGCTTCTGGCCGTGCTGCCTGCGTTTCAGGGTCAGAGCATTGGCACGCGGGTCATGGTCTGGTTCGAAGCCGAAGCGCGCCTCAAATCGCGCAATGCTTGGCTGTGTGTGAGCGCGTTCAACCCCGATGCGCAGCGCCTTTACAAAGCGCACGGCTTCGAGCTGGTCGCCACGCTGGACGGCCTCATACGCGACGGCGACCACGAGTTGCTGATGCGCAAACGCCTGTGGTGATGCAGGGCGCTAGAGCAGGATCGCTTCGGATTGAATCACCTCGCCCTAGCCTATACGTGGCGGCCGAACCGTGAATCTCACTTTAGGCGGCGGCGAGATCACCAATGCGCAACCACTGGCGAGTTCGGCGTCGGTCCTCTGGGTCGAGCGCTGGCTGGTCATCTTTGGCGCATTGGTGTGCGCCGACAGCAGCGATCGCCGCCAGCACCTGCTGCGGAGCCGCGTGATGAACCATGTGTCCGACACCTGGCAGCCGCGTGAAGATGCTGGTGGCGATGTCCCTGTGCAGACGCAGGGAATGTAGGTCGGTGTCGACGATCCGATCCTCCGATCCGGCAATCAGACACACCGGAACGCTCAGCTCGCGATAGAGCTGGCAGAACGCCTTGGCGGCCCCGGGCAGCATCGCCGCTTCTTCATCGACGGCCCGCATCTGTGACATGCGCATAGCGAGCGGCATCGGATAGGTCCTCTTGAACCTCTCGGGAACAGAGCAAGGTGCAAAGACGCGCCGCATCGTGTCGGGGGCCATCAGGCGACGCACGAACGGGAACGCGGCGGCAGGCACCCTAATCGCCTCGGCGCGCGGCGTCGGATAGTAGTATCCCGACATGAGCACCAGCCCAGCCACTTGCTCCGCGCTTTGCAACGCCATGGCGAGCGCCACCAGCGCTGCCCACGAGTGACCAACAATTATCGGGCGCTCGATTTCGAGATCCGCCAATGCCTGCAGCAGCAGGCTTGCTTGCTCCGCCGGTCCCCACGAGCGCCCGTTCGGCCGCTCGCTGTATCCGAAGCCCGGGCGGTCAAAAGCGATAAACCTGTGACCAGTCGCATCATCCATGATGCCGCTGGCGACGAAATCCTCAATCATGCTGCCGTTGCCGTGCAGCAAGAGGACGGGCTTGCCGCTGCCGCGATCGATGTATCGCAGGCGCGTTCCATCCACCGTGATGAAGTGAGAAACCGGAGGCTCGCCCTCCGCCATAGCCGTCAAACCGCGCACCGCACTCATGACACCCACCCTCTCCCACCATGACGCGCGCGATCATTGCTTAATAACCTTTACTGGCGATTAACCGAATCCGGTCTTCTCTGCAGCACGCCGACAACCGGGAGCGGACCATGACGAGTTTGGAACATCAGCTCGCAAGCATTCTGCAATCGATCGAGCAGGCCAGGGACGCGAGGGATGCGCTGGCACTGGCCGCTCTCCTGCAGCGTAAGGACACGATCTGCGCAGCACTGGCTGCGCCGGAACAGTCGTGGCTCGAGCCGCGCGAACGTGCGCCCGGCCCGCTCGTACAGCGCGAGGTCGCGGTCGCCCTGGTGGCCTGATAGCTGCGCGATTCCCCTGGCGACTACCGATGCTCTGCGAGGCCATCATGCGTCACGACACCGTTTCGCCGGCCTCCGCGACGCAGGGGAAGATCAGGTCGGCGCGCGAAGCGGCGGGGCTCGTCCGCTCGGGGGACACAGTGGCGACCGGCGGTTTCGTCGGCATCGGCTTTCCCGAGGCGATTGCCGTCGCCCTGGAGGCAAGGTTCTGCGACAGCGCACGTGCAACTTCGGACGGCATCGGCGAGCCGCGTAACCTTAGTCTCGTCTACGCGGCGGGGCAGGGCGACGGCAAGGAGCGCGGCCTCAACCACTTCGCCCATCGTGGCTTGGTGAGGCGTGTTATCGGCGGCCACTGGGGCCTGGTGCCGAAGCTCCAGGCCCTGGCCGTCTCAGGCTCGATAGAAGCCTACAATCTGCCGCAAGGTGTCATCACCCATCTCTATCGTGACATCGCCGCCGGCAAGCCTGGCCATCTGACCAGGATCGGTCTTGATACGTTTGCCGACCCTAGGCACGGCGGCGGCAAGCTCAACCAGCGGACGACGGCCGATCTCGTCAGCCTGATGCACATCGACGGGCAGGAATATCTATTCTACCGCACGTTTCCGATCGATGTGGCCATTGTGCGCGGCACCACGGCCGATCCTGACGGCAACGTAACCATGGAGCGCGAGGCGCTCACGCTGGAAGCGCTGTCCATCGCCATGGCCGCGCACAACTCCGGCGGCCGAGTCATCGTGCAGGTCGAACGCATTGCCGAGCGTGGCAGCTTGAACCCACGGCAGGTCAAGATCCCTGGCATCATGGTCGATTGCGTGGTGGTCGCCGAGCGTCGCGAAGACCACATGCAGACCTTCGCGGAATACTATTCCGCCGCGTTCGCCGGAGAGATGCGCGTGCCCATGAATACGCTGCAGCCACTGGACATGGGTGAGCGCAAGATCATCGCGCGGCGCGCGGCGCTCGAGCTGGACGCCAATACGGTGGTCAATCTCGGCATCGGCATGCCCGAAGGCATCGCCGCAGTGGCGGCGGAGGAGGGCGTAACAGAGCTGCTCACCTTTACGGCCGAGCCCGGTGTGATCGGTGGCGTGCCGGCCTCAGGGCTCAGCTTTGGCGCTGCCACCAATGCACAGGCCATCATCGACCAGCCCTACCAGTTCGATTTCTACGACGGCGGCGGACTGGATCGAGCGTTCCTGGGGCTTGCCCAGGTCGACCGGCACGGCAACCTCAACGTTTCGCGTTTTGGGCCGCGGCTTGCCGGCGCGGGCGGTTTCATCAACATCAGCCAGAGCGCAAAGACGTTGGTGTTCGTGGGCACCTTTACGGCCGGGCCCCTCGAGGTAGAGATTGCGGATGGCCGCCTAGCCATTGTCCGCGAGGGCGACGTTCGCAAGTTCGTCTCCGAGGTTGAGCACCGCACCTTCTCGGGCGACTACGCCCTGAAGCGTGGCCAGCCAGTGCTGTACGTCACCGAGCGCTGCGTCTTCCGCCTGACCGCAAACGGGTTGCAGCTGGTTGAAGTCGCGCCAGGCATCGACATCGACCGGGACATACTGGCGCACATGGACTTTGCGCCGATCATCGACAACCCGCGGCCCATGGACGCCCGCATATTTGCGGCCGGGCTCATGGGGCTGCACGATCGCATGGCGAAGCCATTGCACGAGCGGTTCAGCTACGATGCGAAGCTGCGCATGCTGTTCATCGACTTCCGTCAGCTCGAGATTAGAAGCAAGCTCGATGTCGACCGCATAGAGGCCGAGGTCGAGAGGTGCGTGCGGTCGCTCGGGCACGGTGTCTATGCGATCGTCAACTATCGCGGGTGCAGGATAGATCCGAGTGTGCTGGACGGCTATCGCCGCATGGTCGAAGCGCTCGAAGCACGCTGCTACCTCGGCGTGACGCGCTACGGCATGGCCGGTCTGCTTGAGCCGAGAGCGGACAACGACGCCTGGGAGGCAGCGTTCAAGTCGGTGCCAGCGTGAATCCCGTGCACCTCCGACACTGCCATCTGGTCGATCTCGGCGTCATGCCGTTGCTGGTGCTCACGCAAGTTGCGGGTCGACCACCTAGCGCCCGTGATTGAGTGACGGTCTCGCATGGCGCATGGATAGCGCACGCGTGCGCCATCAAATCACGAATGAAGTGCTCGAAGTGGTGCGAAATGTTCTTGCGGGCGCTCGAAAAAAGTTGGGAGAACAGCTGTCGGGCGGCTAAAGTGGACCAATAGGCGGGCGTAGTTCAGTGGCAGAACATCAGCTTCCCAAGCTGAGTGTCGTGGGTTCGATTCCCATCGCCCGCTCCAGGCATCTTCCAGGTGCCGCGCGAGCCATTCTGGTGCTCGCCATCACACCGTTCGTGGCGTGTTTCGATTGCCCTGGCGACTGATGACGTGCCTCGGGTATCGGGCGCGGTGAGGTGCCCGCTCCTCGTGGCGTCGATGCCGTAGGAGAGAAGGGACCTGCTAGCCAGGCGGGGAGCTTCAACTCCTGGAGACCGTTGCGCCTGCGACGAAACTTTCCGGCTGCGCGACAGGTCCTTGTCAGGTCGGTTCGGTACATTGCGGGCGCCCGCAAAGCCCCGCGGTGTCTCAGCCCCCGGAAACGCCCTCAAAAATGGGCCCCAAGTCTTCGCGCCATGCGCCGAGTAGCTTGCCAGTCCCCCGACTGGTGCTCGATCGGAGGCGGCCCCAGATGAGTGCAGATCGTCGGTTCGTTCTGTTTCTGGCGCTCTATTGCACTGCATTGCTGGTCTTTACAGCATTCGCGCTCGGCCCGCGGCCGCTGCACCATGACATGACCGAGGCGTGGGCCTGGGGCAAAGAATTTCAGCTTGGATATGCCAAGCATCCGCCGATGTCGGCTTGGCTTACAGGCCTGTGGTTCACGCTGCTGCCTCGAACCGATTTGAGTTTTTATCTTCTCTCTACGCTCAATCTTGCCGCCGCTCTGACCGGCGTGTGGGCCCTGGCCGGCCTGTTTCTCGAAGCTCGCGGCCGGCTGGCTGCCGTGCTGTTGCTTGCGCTGACACCGTCATTCAATGTTTGGGCCATGAAATTCAACGCCAACGCGCCGCTCCTCAGCACTTGGCCGTGGACGACCTATTTCTTTCTCAGATCGCTGGAGACCCGGCGCGCTGACTTCGCCACGCTGGCCGGCCTTGTGGGCGCGATGGCGCTGCTGACTAAATATTACTCCGTCGTTCTCTTCGGCACTCTTTTGTTGGTAGCCGTGCTGTACCCGAACTCGACGCCAGTATTTCCGCAGCATGGCGCCATACATAACGCTGGCAATCGGGCTCGTGCTAACTTTGCCGCATATCTGGTGGATGGTCGCAAGCGGCTTTCCGACCATCGACTACGCCCTCTCAAAGGCAAGGTTTGATCCGGTGGAAGCCCGTGCCACCACAATCATGACCGTGCTTGTCAGCCTTTGTCTGTTGGGAATCCCTGCGTGCGTCTCTATCATTGCGTTCGGCACGCGGAGCCGGGCACTCCTGACGCGCGCGATCACGGCCGGCTTTGATAGGCGAAACGCTTGGTTGTTGTGTTTGGCATATGGGCCGTTTGCATTTACGGTGTCCGCTTATTTCATAGCGAATTTCCGGATTACAAATGCGTTCTTGATGCCAGCGTTTTTCGCACTGCCGATGGTTTTTTTGGTGCTATCGCGCGCACCGGTCACCAATCGTGTCGTGGGCAGGATCGCTCTTAGCGCGGTGTTGGTTTGGCTGCCGTTGGCGCTGGGTTCACCTCTGTTTGGCTACTATGCACTGGCTCATGCACCTGGAATGGAGGTCGAATCACGCAAGGACATTGCCGAAGCTGCGACCGAATATTGGCATGCGACCTTCCGCCGACCTCTCAAGATCGTGGCTGGCGAGGAACGCTTGGCTACCGCTGCGACCTTCTACGGCCAGGATGCGCCTTCCTATTTCATGCTCAGGTGGCCTGAGCGCACGCCCTGGGTGTCTGCCGAACATATCGAGAAGGAAGGGTTGCTAGTCATCTGTCGGGCGGACAACGAAGACTGCATCGCCCGAGGGGAGGCGGCGGCCGGACAAGATGCTTCGCGCTTGGACTACCAAGCTGCAACTCACTTCCTTGGTGCTGCTGCGAGGCCCCAGTCATTCGTGTTTGTTTTGCGCGCACCGCGATGAGATCATCGCGGCATTCGGGCGAACGTGTCGATTTGCGCGGGGACCTGCCCCAACGATCGCACGATGCTCGCAGACCCATCGGTTAAGCGGAGCGAGGTACTGCGTTATACCCGCTCATCCTGGTCCAAATCCAAACCTTGACACCAACTGGCGCGCATAAGTCCGGCCAGCATCAGCAATCCGCCAAACAGCCAGACGGAGACGGCGGTACGGGCCACAAGCGGGCCGAACCAGGTCCCGTCGAGATTTGGCGCCACGACGGGCGTGGATGCGAAAAGCAGGCCGCCAAACATCAGCCGGCGCGTCGCCACGTCACCTGCCATGGGTAGCCCTCCAGCGAGCAAAAGAGCTGCTGGGAGGAGCAGGAGCAAATAGTAGTGCGTCCAGGACAACGGGCTGGTTACCAGCGCGACATTGAGCACCAGAACGAATTCAAGCGCTGCGTGGGCGGTTGCTTCCTGCACCGCCGCCATCTGTCTTCGACGGCTTGCGCGCAGCATTAGGAAGAGCGTTGCGGCAAAGATCGAACCGACCATCAGCGTCCGAACGACGCGATGGGCCGACGAAATCTCAATCGGGTCCCAATCCCAAAGATGGGTTTCGCCGGTAACCAGCCGCAGCAGGAAAGCGTCGATCGATTGTACATTAAAGGCACCGACCACGCCGCTCAGGTATGGCGCGACGCATTTTTCATACCAGCCGCCATTGATTTCGGCGCCGAACACCAGGAGCGACAGAAATACTAGAAAACCGATCATCGAGGCGGCGCCGGCGACGATGCGCCAGCGCCGCAGCAGCACATAGTAGGCCCCGAAGAGGATGAGAGGCAGCTTGACGACTGCGCACGCCCCCAGCAGCGCCCCTGCCGCAAAAGGCCACCCGGACAGGAGCAGGAACAACGAGGCTGCAAGTAGCAGCACAACGATATGAGACGTGTTGCCTTCGCGCAGGCTATTCACGAGAGGGCCGTTCGCAGCGAACAGCAGGATCAGAATGGCGAACTTGTAGGAGCTGAGAGCGAGATATCTCGCCAGCAGGAGCAAGGTGGCCACGATCGCCGCAACGCCAAACCCAAGGTAGACCCATCCTGCTAGCCACGGATCAAGCATGGCCAGCGGCACGAACAAGTAGCCCAAGATGGGAATGTTGACGAACGCAAGTGACCCAGGCTCGCTGATGTACCACGTCTGTCGCGGCCCCTCGGCCAACAACACCCGTCCTGCTGCATAATAAGCCTTGTCGAAATCGCTGAACAAATATGCCGGCTCTGATATTTGCCAGAGCAGGACCTGCACCAAAGCCGCGACGAAACACACGCCCACCCACGGGAGGATGTCGGCGCGTCGGAACACTAACTTGTCACCGCTCATCTAGCTCGCAGTGCCTCTGCGCGGTTTGGCCGGCGAGTAGGTCTCGGCTACCCGGGCACTCGATGGCAACGTCAACGCCGCCAGCATCCTGCTTGATGGAACGCCCCAAATCTTGGTGAGTCCGTACATCGTAGACACGAGATGCGCCAAACATTGCTGCCAGGTCTTGCCGACTCCCAGGCTTGACGCCGCTAGTGTCTCGGTGCCAAGTGCCCGGCAATATTAAATCACAAAGAGACCCATCGCACCCAGCCCTGTGACTGGAAACGGTTTCCCCCGGCGTGTTGCTTCCGTCAGTCACGCTGCCAAGTGCGAATGACGCTTGGTCGATGCAGAGTGAACTGCGCTGGACTTAAGTCGCCCGGAGGCCCAACTTTGCTTGCAGACAGCACATCGCCAATCGGGGGCTACATCCGTCAAGCAAGTTGCTCCGCTATGTCCGTCAGGAAAGCGATGAACCGGCGTGAATTGCTCCAGGCTGGAGCCTTTTCGGCGTCGCTGATTGCAGCTTTGATCATGAGATGCTGACACCCGGCTGACATGCACTCCCGATCGCAAGGACCGCTTGGCAGCACGCTGCCGTCACGGTAGGAATCCGCATCTGTGCATGGGGTTGGGGAGCAAGAATGTATCAGCGGACATCGTCTTCCCAGGCCTTTGCCGACCCCGCCACGCTTACTCGCCTGTTGGCGCTTTTTCTCCTCGCCAATGCGCTGGTTCTCAACGGCGCTCTGTGGTTTTTTTCGCCCGCTCAGTACAATGAAACGGTGCTCCAGCACACTTGGCAGGTACTCGGTGGCGATGGCTTAGACAATTCTTGGGGCATCATGTCCCAGGCCTTGGACTACGTGCAAGCGCCCCACACCACACCGCTTTACACCGAGATATTCTTCAACCGTCATATCAAGTTCCAGTACCCTCCGACTTCCCTTTTTGCGGTGTCTGCAATGCGGCTGGTCGATCCGGGCCGGATTCGCATCAACGAAATCTACAACGGCCCATGGCCTCCACTCGATGCTGTCGCGGCATGGATGTGGCTCATTACGACGGCGGCCGCGACTGCGGCATTGCTCCAACTGCGCCTGCGCGAGGCCGAGCCCGGGTCCAATTGGCATGAGGGAGTGGTGTGGCGCGCGATCCTCGCAGTGGGTTTCACTCTTACGTTCTATCCGCTGGTGAAAGCTTTCACGCTCGGCCAGATCCAGGTTTGGATCAACGCGATGTTCGCGCTCGCGCTCCTCTGCTGGGCACTCGGGTGGAAGGCGTCGAGCGGCGTCCTGGTGGGTCTCATCTGTCTCATCAAGCCCCACTACGGTCTGTTTCTGGTGTGGGCCGCGGTCCGAAGCGAGTGGCGCTTCATTGCCGCCTGTATCGCCACCGGCTGCCTTGGCCTTGCAGCGTCAGTCGCGGCATTTGGCCTGGCCGATAACCTCGATTATCTCCAGGTGCTCCTGTACATGTTTCAGCGCGGTGAGGCCTTCTACCCGAACCAGTCCATGAACGGGCTGCTAAATCGGCTGATGTCGATCAGCGAGCCGCAGCTCTATGGAAATCTCGAATTCTTCATTGAGCGCTATGCCCCCTTCAATGCATTGGTGTATGGCGTAACTGCCGCTTTCGCGGCGATCATTCTGCTGTTGGCTATAATCCCGCGCAATGGCGGGCAGGATCGCGTCCTGGATTTCTCCATAATGGGCGTGAGCGTTGCAATGGCTTCGCCAATCGCCTGGGAGCACCACTACGGCATAACGCTGCCGGTGTTCGCCGTTGTGCTCCCGAGGGTGATGCGGAACCGAAGCCAGTTGATTTGCCTGGTAGCAAGCTATGTGCTCGCCAGCAATTATTTTCCGGCCACTACCTTGCTGGCGGCGTCCTATCTCAACATCGCACAGTCCTATGTGCTTGCCGCCGTTGTCATGCTGCTGATCCTGCTGCACAGGCTTGCGCGTCAGGGTTCCAACACGCAACTAAGCCTGGTGCACGCGTAGTTTGCGGTTGGCCCCTTAGCGGGTGGACGGCGAGGTTCGGTAGATCGACATGGCCTCGGCACGTACCGATCTTCCGCTTGGGTCTTTGTGGCGCAGGATTGGGTGGTGCTCGCGGACCGGGAGGTGGGGTGAGGGATCGCCGGAAAGGATTGGGAGAGATTCATGCAGAACCTAGCTGACGGCACACCCGCAAGGCCAATGTCGCTACACGAGTTTCGCAAGCGGCGCCGGCCGATGCGCAACATCAATGCGGAGATGCGTGAGCAGCTCTCAACGCTGGATCGGCTGGCAGTCTGGATCACGAATCACGTCGGCACTATGGGCTTCTTCCTGGTCATTTGCGCCTGGACCGTGACTTGGCTGGGGTGGAATTTCTTCGCGCCGCCCGAGCTGCAATTCGACGCCCCCACGGGCTTTGTGTTCTGGCTGTTTCTCTCCAATCTCATTCAGATCCTGCTGATGCCGCTCATCATGGTCGGACAGAACGTGATCGGGCGCCATACCGAGGCGCGCGCCGAACATGATTTGCAGATCAACATCAAGAACGAGCAGGAGATCGAGGTCATCCTGCATCATTTGGAGCATCAGAACGAGATCCTGCTCGCCATGATGCGCAAGCTTGGGGTGGATATCGGCGAGGCGTTGGCGCAAGTTAAGCGATGACGGAATGACGTAGAGGTTTGCTGACCCGGACGGGCGAGAAACCGGTGTCGCAACATGCGAGGTCTAAGTAAGATTGTCCGTGGATTCGCCATTCTCGCCTTTGCAGTGACAAGCGTATGGCTCTTCATCTCCGCGGCTATGTATGGGCCCGGCGAGTATCAGCTGACTGTTGCGGCAGCCCTTATGCTTGGCGCTCTGGGCCTTATCGCAACATGGTTCTGGTCGCCCCTCGGTCAGTAGTCACCAACCTGTGCAAGTGGCGCAAGTAGCTGCGGTGCGATCGAGCTCGAGGTAGCTTGGGTGAGAAGGCTGTCGCCAAGGTAAGGACCGAGGCTGTCGAAGCAAGAGCGGTTTTATAAGGTGCGGATTGCGACGCTGGTCAAACGGCCACCAAGTTTGGGCAATATTATTCTTTCGGCGACATTTTTTTACGTCGAGCCACGTCGCGATTTTGCTCCCACCCCAACCATAGCAGCCCTACGACCAGCAGAGCGGTGAAAATTACGAAGCCATACGCCAGCGCATCGAGCCATATCTTATCGGCCATAGCAGGCCCTTCCCTGAGGAGCGAAAGTCAAGTCAGATCGTGACTGCGCTTTCTGGTACGGGCGCAGCTTAGGCTCCCGAGCGACGATATCTCTATTCGTGCGGCCCAAAGGACTATTTGCGCTCATACCGGATCAAGCCTCCCTAGCTAGGCCGATCGGTACACGGAATATCTCTCATAAATTCCGGCTATTATGGCTTATTGCGAGACTTTCGTATGGATGACGCATTTGCGCGGCCGTCGAGGCTATGGATGGGAGCCCTCTCGCGCCTAGCGAAGAAAAAGCTGGGAGCCCGGGCATGGGGTGGACGTTTGGCCACCAACCCCACGTTGTTGGCACCGCAGATACGGCGTTCAGGGAAGTGCCGAGATAGATATTCTGATAGGATTTGTCGTAACCGACATTGCTGCCGAGCGTCGCGGCATGAGCCACTTAAAGCCTTCGGCCAGGACGTCGTAGGCCGGTGGGCCAACCTGACAGGATCCTGACCGTCGAGATTGAAAACAGCGGTCGCCCCTTGAGGCTTGTCCCAAGAATTGTCATTGACTTCGGTGAGCACTTGCTCAGCGGGCACGGCTAACGTCGACGGAACAATGCGATTGCTGCTCGTGGAGGACAGTCAGCGCCTGCAGGAACTGCTGGCCGATGCGCTGAACCCGGCCGGCGGTGTCGGCTACCGGCTGAGCGAGGAGCATAGGCAATGGCCAAAGTAGCCAACGCTCGGCCAAGTCTTGTGCGCATTATTACGGTGCGTTTGGCGCTGACATCGCTTCTGGCGATCATTTTGCAACTGACCATCGTCGTCGTGCGCACCTACCTCGTCGAGGATGATCTCAACAGAAGCTATGTTACCCAGCAGGCCCACGCGCTGCTCAAGGAAATGCGCTCCCACTCCGACGGACTGGTGCTCGAGGAATCGAGAATTCCGCGTGAATATGTTGGAAAGGACGCCGACTTCTATGCATTTCGAGTTTCGAACGGGAGCGGACAAGTCCTTGCGCAGCACAATGCTCACATGATTACGGAGCTCTCACCCTGGCGAGACCTGGCTTCGCGGACACAGGATCTCTGGTTGCTGGATCTCGACGAAGACAAAAAATTGTACGTTGCTGGCGGCCTGAGACAAAAGCTCGGTGGTCAATACGTTTGGGTTGAGGTGGCGACCCTTGGCGACCCTGCAAATACCTACCTAGGAGTCGTGGCGGCGGAGGTTGCCGATGAGGTATGGCTTCCCATGGTTCCGCTTGTTGCTTTGACCCTCGGCGTTGCCACACTGTCGGTTCGACGCTGTCTCAGCTCGCTCGAGCACGCCGCGGCGCAGGCCGATACGATGTCGCCGCTTGATGAATCCACTCGCCTCGATGTTTCGGTGATGCCGCGTGAAGCGGCGAGCCTCGCAATTGCCATCAACAGACTGCTTGACCGGGTCAGCGACCTTATCAAGTCGCAGCGACTGTTCATCGCCATGGCCGCGCACGAGCTGCGGACCCCACTCGCCATTATCATGCTCGAACTCGGCCGGAGCAGCGACCCCAACATCCGGCGTCTCGAGGATGACGTGCGTACCATGAGCGTGTCCGTCGATCGCCTGCTTGCGCTGGCGCGCCTGCAGGGCACCGAGACGCTCGAGGTCGCCGACCTCGACGTCGGCCTGGTCGCCAGCGAGGTGGTGGATCGCCTGCAGAATTGGGCCGCCCAAAGTCAGCATCGCCTGTTGTTGAGAGTGTGCGAACCCACGGAGTACTCAGGAGACGCAAGCGCCATCCGAGAGGCCCTGCGCAATCTCGTCGAGAACGCCGTGCGTCACACACCGGCTGGAACGGAGGTTCAAGTTACCGCGGGTCCCGCAGGCTTGATCACGGTGGAGGACGGCGGCCCCGGACTAGCATCGGAAACCAGCCGGGAGCTGCTGCAGCCGTTCAAGAAGGGCCGCGCGTCAGGCGAGGGTGCAGGTCTTGGTCTGGCAATCGTCCGCCAAGCGGTGGACTTGCATCGCGGCAACCTTGAAATCGGGCGGTCGTCGCTGGGCGGTGCGAAGTTCACGCTCACATTCCCCAACCAAACACGGGTAGTCGCCTAGCTCGTTCTGGATGGAGCCAGCGCTGGCCACCTCAGCGCCGCTTAGCGAGGCCCCCATCGACTGCAATGTTCTCGCTCACCGCACCCTCGTAGTAGACGCGACCCCAGCCGACTACGCGTCCGTTCATGAAGCCGACGGGCATACTATTTTGCGGGTCCTCAACGCCATTGGTGCGGTAGAGCCAGAATTCGATGCCGCCTTGGGTCTCTATGGCCTGCGGTTCGCCCATGACCAAAAGGACTTGATCGCGAGTCATGCTTATCTGCAGGTTCATGATGGTCTGATTGCGAGTTTCGGGTTTGCGCGCGCAGCCGCCCGACAGGGGCAAGAGCAGCGCACCGCAAAGGAGCCAGTGCAGTGCTTCCGGCAACCAACGCCAAGCGCTCTGCCTTGTCTGAGGCCGTGCCGGATGATTTTGCACGCGACTTTCCCTCCGCGTCGCGCGCGTACAGAGCGCCGGGGAATAGCACCACAGAGTCCTGACAACGACCTGACGAAGGACCCAATGTCCGACCGCAAGTTACCGTCCGACGGCGCCCTGTGGCGGTCGGCAGTGGCCTGAATGGCCTGGAATGGCGGCATGAGGCGAGAGCACGCCGGGCAGGGTCGAAACGGTGCTCGTGCGCCGAGTTCATTTGGATGCGGTGTCAGTATGCCGTCAGTAGAGACCCATACTCTTGTGCGTCGAATGGTCGAGGACGCAGGAGCGGTTGCGAGGTGCCAACACCGAATTCAAACACAGGCACCGCGGGTTCAGGTCCGGGCGTGCTCCCCCGCCGGTCGGTTCAGTTGGTGTGAGCGCATTGTGGAGAAGTCGCACATGAGGCGAAGAACAGCTGCCCGATGGGCAGGGCTGCTGATGCTGGCCACAGGCGTCCCGTTCATTGGGTACTGCGGCCACGCGGTGCTGTCCGGCAATTTCAATGTCGTTTCAGTGGGCGAACTTTACCGCTCGGCTCAGCCAACTCCACAGCAGCTCGAGGCCTACCATCGGCTGCACGGTATCCGCACAGTCATCAATCTGCGGGGAGCTAGCGACGCGGACTGGTACCGCCAAGAGGTGGATACGGCCCATAAGCTGGGTATGGTCCACATCGACTTCCGAATGTCGGCCAAGCGACGCTTCTCGATCGATCAGGCCGATGCTCTGCTCGCGATTCTGAAGGCAGCGCCGAAGCCAATCCTCATCCATTGCACTTCCGGCGCAGACCGCAGCGGTTTGGTGGCCGCACTTTATCTCGCTGGGGTATCAGGAGCAGGCGAGAAAGCGGCGGAAAGACAATTGTCGATACTCTACGGCCATATCGGCGTTTCCTTCCTATCCCGTGCCTACGCGATGGACGAGTCTTGGGAGTTGATGGAGCCATGGCTGGGATTCGCAGGGTCATAGGCCGAGCGCGCCGCGGGTGATGGTCCTCCGGCTTGCAACGCGCCGCCACACAAGTCAGTCGGCTTCCGGGGCAAAGTTGGCGCGCGGGCCGAAGGGTCGTTGCGACGGCGGCGCATGCCGTTAAAGTCGGCGAAATTGGCGATCGACCAGTCGAAGGCCGCAGCGGCCCCGCATGGCGCCGCGCAGAGTTCTGCGTCCGTTGCGACTTGCAAGCAGGCCAATCAATGCGTTTCTTTGCATTGAGTGGTGTGCATCTAGGTCAAACGTACTGGGACAATTGGCTGCTTCCTTGGGGCAGAGCGGCATGGTCTTCTGCTGCGGGTCCGATTGCTCACAAAGTATGGATACACAAGCCCGCCGCCCGTTAGCAAAGACTTTGGAGAGCCCTCCGGCGGACCTCCGAGGGCGTCTGTTCCGGAAGTACGCTTTCGTGCTCGCGGGCTTGGTCAGTATGGCCCTCATTTCCAGTGGTCTGCTGTACATCTGGTTCTCGTATCGCGAGCAAAGGGCGTTGCTCGTCAGGGTTCAGGCCGAGCAAGCGGCTGCCGCAGCGGCCAGGATGGGCCAGTTCGTCAAAGAGATCGAAAACCAGATGGGGTGGACCACACAAATGTTGTGGGCCACGGGCGATCTTCAGCAGCGGCGGTTTGAGGCTTTGCGGCTCTTGCGCCAAGTACCTGCCATCGCGGAGCTTGCCTTCCTGGACGCCGCGGGTCGGGAGCAGCTCAAGGTTTCGCGGCTCGCGGTCGACGTATTGGGCAGCGGGGTCGACAGCTCTTCAGAACCGGCCTTCACGGAATCGCGGTTGCGAAGGATCTTCCACGGTCCCGTGTATTTCCGCGTTCAGTCAGAGCCCTACATGACGATGGCGCTCGCAGGGTCGCGCCGTGGGGCCGGCGTCAGTATCGCCGAGGTCAATCTCAAGTTCATCTGGGATGTCGTTTCGCAGATCAAGGTTGGAGAACGCGGATACGCATATGTGATCGATGCCGACGGGCGGCTGATCGCTCATCCGGATATTAGTTTGGTCTTGAGCAATTCAGACGTCTCGCGATTGGCGCAGGTACACGAGGTGCGCAGTGGCGTGCTGGGACAAAGGCTTCGAGAGGAGCCGGTCGACGGTATTCGGGGCGAGCGCGTTCTTGTTGCGCATGCGGCCGTACCCGAGACGGGCTGGTTGGTGTTCGTCGAGCTGCCGGTCACTGAGGCATACGTTCCAATATTTGCCTCCATCCGGCGCGCTAGCATGCTGTTCGTGGTGGCGTTGCTGTTGGCTTTCCTTGGCGGTTTGGGCCTAGCGCGCCGTATGATCATGCCCATCGAAGCCTTGCGGGCGGGCGCGGAAAGCATCAGTCGCGGCGAGCTTGGCCAGCGCATCTCGATCAAGACGGGTGACGACCTCGAGGCGTTGGGCGACCAGTTCAATTTCATGACGGCCCAGCTTGAAGAGTCGTATGCAAATCTGGAACGACGGGTCCAGGAGCGCACCCATCAGCTGGAGCTTGCCAACTTGGCGAAGTCCCGTTTCCTGGCTGTGGCCAGCCACGATTTGCGCCAGCCGCTGCACGCACTGGGGCTTTTTGTTGGCCAACTGCGCAACCGGCTCGAGTCCTCGGAGCGCGAACATGTGGTCGAACGAGTGGAGACATCGCTGGCAGGGCTCAACGAACTCTTCGACGCTCTGCTTGATATCTCCAGACTTGACGCCGGCGTGCTGGTGACAAATCCCATTGCTTTTCCCATAAACCGGCTTCTCGAACGATTGAGAGCAACCTTTGCTGGAGTAGCCGTCGCCAAGGGCTTGGCGCTGTGCATTGTGCCGAGTGGTGCATGGGTCCGCACCGATCCCATATTGTTGGAGCGCATACTGCTCAATCTTGTCTCCAATGCTGTGCGCTACACCTCCCAGGGCCGCGTTCTAGTTGGCTGCCGGCGTCAGGCCGAAGCGATCGTTCTGGAAGTCTGGGACACTGGGCCCGGAATTCCGGCCGACCAGCGCGAGAGTATCTTCGGCGAGTTCGTCCGACTCGATAGGCGCGACGGCAGAAGCGAGCCCGGCCTTGGGCTGGGTCTGGCGATCGTGCAACGGCTTTGCGACCTCATGAAGCTACCGAAGACGTTTGAATCCACGCTCGGCAAGGGTTCGCGCTTCGCCGTGACCGTGCCACTTGCCGCATCCCAGATCGCATCTCCTGAGCGCTCCAATAAGCCGGCGCCCGTCATCGCGAGCTCCACCTGTCCGGTTGTCGTGGTGGTCGACGACGATGCTCTCACGCTGGAGGCCATGATTGGCCTGCTTTGCGGCTGGAATTGCAGTGTCCTCTCGTTCAGCTCAGCGCAGGAAGCTCTGGACAGTGTCCTCTCGCACGATGGACAACCACCCGACCTCATCATCGCCGACTACAACTTGCCTGATGGGAAATCGGGAGTTGAGCTGATCACCGACCTGCGGAGCGCTATAGGCGCGGAGATTGCGGCATTCTTGATCAGCGGGGATACCTCGCCGGATCGCCTTCGCGAGGTGCGGGCCAGTGGGCTGCAGCTTCTGCACAAGCCGGTCGCGCCCGTCGCGCTGCGAGCCATGCTAGTGCATCATCTCAACGCGGACCAGTTGTCAACCGAGCCGGAGCCAGCAGCTTAGGGTTTGAGGGGCGATAGCTTCCACCCGAGGTCGGTTACCGCAAGGACAGCCTCTGTGCGGTTGGTGACTCGCAGGCATTTGAAAACGGCCGTGATGTGATTCTTCACGGTCGCCTCGGCAAGATCGAGCTCACGACAGATGGCTTTGTTGCTCTTTCCCTGCATCATTAGGGCGAGCACATCGATTTGACGTTCCGTCAACCCCAGGTCTGCGGGCGACAACGCTGCAAGAGACGGTGTCCTTGAATGCGTCTGCTTCGTGTATTGCAATATCTCCGGGGGAACATAGATGCCGCCTGAAAACACCAGCTGCAGCGCGCTAATCATGACCGCACGCGTGGCCGATTTCGGAATGAATCCGCGTGCACCTCGTTCCAGTGCCCTGGTCACGCTGTCGCGGTCCTTGGAAGCCGACAAAACCACGATGGCTATGGCCGGGTATTTGTCGCACAGCTCGCCCAATGCATCGAAGCCGTCTCCGTCCGGAAGGCCCAGGTCGAACAGGATGAGACCCAGCTCGGTGGCATTTGCTTCGGCAAGCTGAAGTGCTTCGCGACAACTTGAAGCGTCGATTACTGTCACGTCGGATTTCAGCTCCAGCAGCACGCCGCGGAGCGCCTCGCGAATCAGCGCGTGATCATCGACGACGAGAATTTTCATTCTAACTAACTTTTGACAGTCCTAGGACCTGAGTTCTTGGGAGCGGGCAATTGATCCTCCACTCGAGGCCGGTGAAACCCGTCCGTGAAAGCGGTGGTCAGGACGAGTACATCGGCGAGCGTCCCAAGAACTCCTAGCTGATTTCTTTCGAGTGTCTTCTCCGCCAAGTTTATCCCAACGCGGTGCCCAAGTAATCCACGTTCGGACGCTGGCTGGCAATGCGGGTACGGACGCATGCACACAATTGACCGCGCGTGACCAGCTTTCGTCATGCTTCAACATTTAGGAGGAAGCGATGCGAGTGAAGCCTTCATTCCCCGGTGTGGCAACAGTTGCGTTTGCTGTTTCGTTTGGCGCCGCGGCACTGGCCCAAAGCACCACGCCCGCTCTGATAGCGCTGACAGCAGAAGAAATGACATGGAGCCCACAGGGCAGCCTCGCATTGCCAGGGCTCGAGCAGGTCAGTCTGGTTGGCGACCCCAGCAAACCCGGTCCCTACACAATTCGCCTAAAGTTCCCTGCTGGCTTCAAACTCGCTCCGCACACGCATCCGGACCCGCGCGAGGTAACAATCCTGTCCGGCACTTGGTACACGGGGTATGGCGAGCAGGCGGACCCGGCGCTGCTCAAGGCCCTGCCGGCCGGAAGCTTTTACACGGAGCCTGCCAACCTGCCTCACTTCGTGGAGGTGCGCGACGCGGTCGTCATCCAAGTGAGTGGAACTGGTCCAAGCGGTCGCGCATTTGTGGCAGCCCAAAAGGCGAAATAGACTCTGCCGTGCAAGTGCTTCTCACTCGATCAGTTCATCGGCTCGGGCAAGCAGTGAAGGCGGCACCGTCAGGTGGAGGGTCTTTGCCGTGTTCATATTAATGACCATGTCGTATTTGGTCGGGAGCTGCACGGGAAGCTCCGCGGGCTTCGCGCCTTTCAGGATGAGGTCGACGTAGGCACCCGCGCGGCGGAGCTGGTCTGGCATGTTGATGCCAAAGCACATCAGCCCGCCGCTGCGCATGAAATGCCGATCGCCGTAAATCCCGGGCATTTCGTGTTCCGCGGCCAGCTGAGTAATCAGGCTGGCGGCTCCTAAGGTCAGCGCATGCGGCGCAACGGCAATTGCGCGCTCGCCGCCCGCTGTCGCAAACGCGGTGATAAGGGTCTCGACGTCTGTGACATTGGTCACCGGAATCGCGGTCAGGCCCAGACCCAGTGACGGCGACGACGCCTCGGCCGCCTTCCAGAATTGCCGGTGGGGAGACGCCGCCGGATGATAGACAAACCCCACTCGCTTCGTCTCCGGTGCGAGCTCCTTCAGCATCTCCAGCCACTTGCCGCCGATCGGCGCCTCGAAGTTTGAGAATCCGGTCAAATTTGCCCCAGGGTGCGCAATCGTTGCCGCGTATCCGCTTCCGATCGGGTCGCCAATGAAAACGAAGACGACTGGAACCGAACGCGTCTCCTGCATGAGAATGGAAACCACCTGGTTTGTGCTTGCCACAATGAGGTCCGGCTTCAGGGCGATCAGCTCGCGTGCCAGGCTCCGAGCCCTTTCCTGGTCCACCCCCGCCCAGCGGTAGTCGATGTGAACGCTTCTCCCTTCTTCGAGGCCGGCAGCCATCAGGCCCTCGCGGAACGCAGCCACGTTGGCCGACCCCTCTGGATCGTCCTCTGGATATCCCATGAGATAGCCTATGCGCCGCAGTGCTGCACGGTCCTGCGCACAGGGTGTATTCGACCAGATCTGGGGTAGGCCCAACGTCAGGCCGAGCATCTGCCGGCGGCTTATGAACGTTCGTGTCGCCATGGGAACACCTTAAAGGAACTGGGTCTTCGCCTCGTCTTAGTGATGCGCTTGCAATATGGACGCAAATGGGTGGTTTCGAGGAAGAATCCACGACCGATTAAAGACCAGTCCGACGCGGGAGACCTTAAGCCCGCCGGTGGCAGACGGCGCTGAGGCAACGCAGAGCGTATGCTTTGGTGAAGGACCTTACCGGCTGGGTAAGTGTAGATGTCGCGCGCCTTGTCAAACGTGAAGTCTTCTAGCGGGAAGGTGCCGTCGTCACGCTGGGGCTTGTCGATGACCGAATGTGCGGCGCCACTCCCTTCTCATGGGCGATCCAGTCGGGCGTCGCCGCCCCTTAGGCGCCCGATGCCAGCCGAGAAAATCAGGTGGCCGTCTCGATCGCTTCGCACGCCGGATTTGCATCAGAATATTTGATACTTATCAGATTTGGTTTGTTGCGGCCTTGAGGCCAGGTGTAGCGTTCGCTGAACAAACCGAGCGACAGTCTCGGGTGTCTCGAGGAGGAAGACCAATGAGGCGTATGCTTTCCTGCATAGCGGCAATCCTCTGCAGCTCTATTGGGCTGACGATGCTGGCCCGCGATACGGCCGCTCAGGGTGTGCTTTCCAATTTACCGCGCAACGAGACCCTGATCCTCGAGAACCCGGAAGGCACGATCAAGAACGCTGGCTGGTTCAACATCTGGGCAATCAATGCGGGCAGCCAATCGAACGGGTTGCAGCAGGCGGCACTCGATACGCTCTGGTACATCGATCCCAACAGCGGTCTCGATGGCGTGTGGCAGAACTCGCTGGCGGTAGAAAAGCCGGCCTACAACAGCGACTTCACGGAAATGACGGTCAAGCTCCGGAGCGGCATCTACTGGAGCGACGGCGTCGAGTTCACGGCAGCAGATGTCGTCCACACGGTCACGACGCAGATCAAGCACAAGAACATGCGCTGGAGCGCCGCGCTCGGCCTCAATGTGGAGGCGGTCGAGGCTCCGGACCCCTACACCGTCCGCTTCAAGCTGAAGAAACCCAATTCGCGCTTTCACGCCCTTTTCACGGTGCGCTGGAACGCCATCTGGATCATGCCGAAGCACGTGTTCGAGAAGGTCGAGGATCCGCTCAAATTCGACTTCAACAAACCGGTTTCGCTCGGCGCCTACGTCTTGCACAACTACGACCCTGACGGCCGCTGGTACATCTGGCAGCTGCGCGAGGATTGGCAGCGCACCACGCTCGGGGCCTACGGCAAGCCGGGCCCGAAGTATCTCGCCTACGTCGATCCCGGTCCGCCCGACAAGCGCGTGATTGCCCAGATGAATCATGAGCTCGACGTCATCCACGACGTCGCACCGGAGGGAATGTTCACGCTCGCCAAGCAGTCGAAGAGCTCGGTGGCCTGGTTCAAGGGCTTCCCGTATGCGCATCCCGATCCGACCCTGCCGGCGCTGATCTTCAATACGCAGAACGACCTATTCAAGAACAAGGATGTGCGTTGGGCATTGGCGTTGCTGATCGACATCAAGGCGGTGTCGATGGCCTCCTATCGCGGAGCGGCCACCATCTCTGCGATCGGCGTTCCACCGACGGGAAGACATCCGGAATTCTACCACGCGCCGATGCAGGATTGGCTGGCCGGCTTCGAACTCGACACTGGCAAGCGCAAGATCAAGCCCTACGATCCAACCGTCGGCCAACAGATCGCGGACATGCTGCGGCCGTCCATGGGCGACCAGATCCCAAGCGACCCCAAGACGATTGCCGCGTCATTCGGCATGGGCTGGTGGAAGTCCGATCCGCAGGCGGCAACCGAACTGCTCGAGAAGGCGGGCTTCAATAAATCCGGCAACAGCTGGCAAACGCCGGATGGCAAGCCGTTCACGGTGCGCGTCGTGGTGGAAGGCGAAGCACGGCCGGTCATGACGCGCGCTGGGTCCATGATCGTCGAGCAGTGGCGCCGGTTCGGCATCGATGCGAAAGTCGATGTCGCGCAGGGCACGCTGCTGACGCGCCGCGCCGCCGGCGATTTCGACACCATCATGACCTGGAGCGTCGAAACGTGGGGCGGACATCAAGACCTGTCCTACTTTCTGGACAGCTGGCATTCGCAATTCGTGGCACAACCCGGTACGCCGCAGCCCGCGCGCAACTGGCAGCGCTGGTCCCACCCCGATCTCGACAAAATCATCGAGGACATCCGCAAGGTCGGCTTCGATGACCCCAAGGGCCTGGAGCTCGGTCGCGAGTACGTAAAGATCGCCGTGCGCGAGATGCCCACCATTCCGCTGATGGCCTACAATGTCTTCACGGTGATGGACACCACCTATTGGACCGGATTCCCGACATCTACAGACCCCTACACGGATCCGGTTCCGAACTGGGCCAACTCGCGCGCCATGTTCGTCAAGCTAAAGCCGAAGAGCTAAAGGCCGGGGAGCCGTCGTAGCCAATGCGTTTCTACGCGAAGTACATTGCGCAGCGGCTGCTCCAGTTCCTGCTCGTGGTGTTCATCGGTATCAATCTGACTTACGTCATCACCCACGCAACGCCGATTGACCCCGTTGAGCAGTCGATTGCGGCAGTCACCTCGTTCGGCAATACGTCGCCCGAGGCGATCAACATGATGCGTCAGTCATTGCGCGAGCTTTATGGACTGACTGGCGGGCCTTATGAGCAGTACGTAAACTTTTGGCGGCGCATCGCCGTCGCCGATTTTGGCCCGTCGCTTTCGGCTTTCCCGACACCGGTATCAACGCTCATTGCACGTGCCCTGCCGTGGACGATCGGCCTTCTGACGACAGCCACCCTGCTGACGTGGGCGCTCGGCAATCTGCTCGGCGGATTGGCAGGTTACTATCAGAACAAGAGGGCACTGAAGATCCTTGCGGTCGTCGCCATGGGGTTGCACCCCGTTCCCTACTACATCGTCGCCTTCGTGCTGCTCGTGATGTTCGGCTACTTGTGGCCACTGCTGCCGATTGCCGGTGGTTATGGCATGAACATTCAGCAAGGCTTCAACTTGACCTTCGTTCTGAGCGTCCTGAAGCATTCGATACTCCCCGCGCTGTCGCTGATGCTGGTGGGGCTTGGCGGCTGGTTCCTCGGCATGCGCTCGCTGGTCTCCAACATCGTCAGCGAGGATTACGTGATCTACGCCGAACTCGCCGGTGTCGATAAGAGCCGCATTCTCGGCTCCTACGTCATGCGCAATGCGCTGCTACCGCAGGTAACGGGTTTAGCCCTTTCGCTGGGTGCAATTTTCAACGGAGCGATCATTACCGAGCAAGTATTCGGCTACCCGGGCGTCGGTTCACTCCTGGTTTCAGCCGTTTATGCCGGAGACTACGGTCTCGTGCTGGGCGTGGCGACCATCTCGATCCTGGGAGTGGCGACCGCAGTGCTGATCATCGATCTTGTCTATCCCCTATTCGATCCTCGTGTTCGTACGGCTTGAGCCGATGCTGACCACGCTGCGCGACCTGCTCCGCTACAACGTCGAATTCCGGATCGGTGCAATCTTGGTCGTCATGGTGACGGTCATTGCAGCTTTATCGTTCGTGTCGCCCTATTCGCCGATCGACACGTTCGTGGTCGCACCCGACCTGTCACCGACCTTGGCCCATCCGTTCGGCACAACGTCGCGCGGACAGGACGTGTTTTGGCATCTGACGTTCGCCATTCGCAATACGCTGGCGTTCGGCATCGTTGTCGCCGTTCTGAGCCGCATCCTGTCCCTCGCAATCGGGCTCCTGTCCGGCTACAAGGGCGGATGGGTTGATCGCGTACTCATGTCGATCAACGACACGTTCATCGTCATCCCGCTGTTTCCGATCCTGGTGCTGTTCTACTTTGTGCTGCGTGACCGCATGTCGTGGGCCGCGCTGGGCATGATCATGGCCCTGTTGGGCTGGGCTTACGATGCACGCCTGATCCGCTCCCTTGCCCTCAGTCTGAAGGCACGCGAATTCACGCACACCGGTGTTTTTTCTGGGATGTCGACCCGCGAAATCCTGGTGCGCGAGCATCTTCCCTACGTGATGCCAATCGTGTTCGCGACCGCCATGAACAACATGAACTGGTCGATCGGCTTGGAGGTAACCCTCTCCGTGCTCGGTTTCACGGATATCAACTCCCCGACCATCGGCGGCATGATCTATTGGGCCAACCAGCACTCAGCGTTGGTCGCGGGCGTGTGGTGGTGGATAGCCTTTCCGGTTGTTGTCATCGTCATGCTGTTCATCGGCTTGTTTCTGCTCGCCGTCTCCATGAACGAGCACATCGATCCGCGCAGCCGGCTGCGGCGGTTGGGTAGCGGAGGCGGGCCATGACGGCAGCGGCAGCCCTTCCCTTGGAAACGAAGCGGGTCGCACCAATCCAGCCCACGGCCGCTGTCCTGCAGGTTAAGGAACTCAAGGCCTACTATCGGACGCGCCATTTCGGTGTCGAACGCGAGGTAAGAGCGGTCGACGGCGTGACGTTCGAGGTTCGCGGCAATGAGATCTACGGACTGGCAGGTGAATCGAGTTCCGGCAAATCTACGCTGATCAAAGCCATCGCTGCTGCCATGCGGCCGCCGCTCGAGATTGTCGGTGGAACCGTTGCTTTCGCCTTTCTGCCCGGCGGCAAGGGTCTGCATCAGGCGACGAGCGCCGAGCTCGCCGCCATTCGCTGGCGCAAACTCTCCTACATCATGCAAGGCTCCATGAGCGTGCTCAATCCGGTGCGCCGGGTGCGACGGTCGTTTGAGGATTTTGCGGCGCGCCATCTGGGCGGCACGGGCTCTTCCTTCGAGGCGAGCGTGCGCGAGCACCTCGCCCTGGTCAGGCTCGACGCTAGCGTGTTGGACGCCTATCCGCATGAGTTGTCAGGTGGCATGCGCCAGCGCGTCACGATCGCGCTCGCCACCATCTGCCGTCCTGATTTCGTCATTGCCGACGAGCCTACGACAGCGCTCGACGTGGTCGTGCAGAAAGACGTGCTGGGTATGATTCGCAGCATTCAGCGCGAGATAGGCTCCTCGCTTCTGCTCGTCACCCACGATCTGGGCGTGCATGCCTACGTCACCGATCGCTTGGCCATCATGTACGCCGGCAGACTGGTGGAGGAGGCGCGGACGCCCGAGCTGTTTGCATCGCCGCAGCACCCCTACACCCGGCACCTGATCGCGAGCCAGCCGCGCATCGGCGATGATGCCCCGAGGGCCGGCCTCACCGGCGCTCCGCCGAACCTGGCGCAGCCTCCGTCGGGCTGCCGTTTCCATCCGCGCTGTCCGCTTGTCGGCGACCGCTGTCGCCGTGAGACTCCCGTCATGACCTCTTACGCGCCGGATCATCGCGTAGCCTGCTTTGCCGTCAGCGGAGGCACCGCATGATGGCGCCCCTGCTCGAACTCTCGCATGTCTCCAAGACATTCGGCACGGCCGGCCCACTCGGACGCCGACGCGTGCCGGCTGTGTCCGACGTCAGTTTCGCGCTGCAGGCGGGGACGCCCGAGATATTCACGATTGTTGGCCAATCCGGCAGCGGCAAGACCACGCTCGCCCGCATGATCCTCGGCATGGAGGCGCCCAGCGAGGGTGCTATTCGGCTGTTGGGCAACGATGTCGGCGACATCCGAGGCACGCGGGCACGTAGGTTGTTCATGGCCGCCGTGCAGCCGATCTTCCAGAATCCCTTCGAGGCATTCAATCCGCTACGCCAGCTCGACTACTATCTGTTCCTGACGGCGCGCCGCTTCGGCCAGGCCCGCGATCCGCGGCAAGCACAGGTGAGCGCTGACGTGGCATTGCGCCAGGTGGGGCTATCGCTGGCGGAGGTTGCGGGACGCTATCCACATGAGCTGTCCGGCGGGCAGCTGCAGCGGGCGGCGATCGCTCGGGCGCTGTTGGCCAAGCCAAAGCTGATTGTCGCCGACGAGCCGGTGTCGATGGTGGATGCCTCGTTGCGTATGTCGATCGTCAATCTGTTCAAGACGCTGCGCGACGAGCTTGGCATCTCGCTCATCTACATCACGCACGATCTGGCCACCGCCTACTACATCAGCAACCGCATCCTGATCATGCACGAGGGCAAGGTGGTCGAGAGCGGTGATGCGCGTGCCGTACTCACGGCCCCACAGCACCCCTATTCGCGACAGCTCAAGGATGCAGTTCTGGTGCCCGATTTCGCGGGGATCGGCGCTGCACACGACACAATGGACATGAGCGGGATACAGCGTCCGCTTTGAGGGAGAACAGCAAAGATGAGAGAAGCCAACGTCCTGCTCGATCGAGATTTCGCTATCGGCGAAACCGACCCGCGCCTGTTCGGCGCCTTCGTCGAGCATCTTGGTCGTTGCGTCTATGGCGGCATCTACGAGCCGGGGCATCCGACAGCCGACGAGAAGGGCTTTCGCCGCGACGTGCTGGCCCTCGTCAAGGAGCTCGGACCGACCATCATGCGCTATCCGGGCGGGAATTTCGTCTCCGGGTACAATTGGGAGGACGGGGTTGGCCCGGTCGACAAGCGCCCGACGAAATTGGACCTTGCCTGGTTTTCAACCGAGCCGAATACCTTCGGCACCAACGAGTTCATCGATTGGTGTCGCGCTGCCGCCGTCGAGCCGATGCTTGCCGTCAACCTCGGCACCCGCGACGGAGACGCGGCGCGCAATCTCGTCGAGTATTGCAACCACCCAGCAGGCAGCCACTACGCGGACCTCAGGCGTGCACACGGTTACGAGAAGCCGCACGCGGTCAAGTTCTGGTGCCTCGGCAACGAGATGGACGGCCCCTGGCAGATGGAACACAAGACGGCGACTGAGTACGGCCGGGTCGCCGCCGAGGCCGCCAAGATGATGCGATGGATCGATCCGAGCCTCGTGCTGGCTGCCTGCGGCTCGACCGCGCGCAACATGCCGACCTTCGGGCGATGGGACGACGAGGTGCTCGAGCACACGTTCGAGCTGATCGAGTTCATCTCGCTGCACACCTACCTCAACAACTACAAGGGCGACACGGCGACATTTCTGGCTGCTCCCGACCTGATGGATTTCTTCATCGAGGAGGTTGTAGCAATCGCAGATGCGGTTTCGGCACGGCGTCGCTCGACCAAGCGGCTGATGCTGAGCTTCGATGAATGGAACGTCTGGTATCGCACGCGACGCAAGCGCAGTGATCGCGTCAAGGAAGGCTGGCCCGTGGCGCCGTCCATCCTGGAAGAGATCTACACCATGGAGGACGCGCTGGCGTTCGGCGGCGCCTGCATATCGCTGTTGAACCACGCCGATCGGGTCAAGTGTGCGTGCCTTGCCCAGCTCGTGAATGTGATCGCACCGATCATGACCGAAACCGGGGGGCCTGCCTGGCGGCAGACCATCTTCTACCCCTTTGCGCAAATGAGCCGGTTTGGACGAGGCCGCGTGCTGCGTACCAAGGTCGAGTGCGAGACCTATGCGGCGTCCTACGACGATCCACGCGGCGCCATCGATCAATCCTTCCCAATTCCTGCAGCTCCCTATCTGAAGCTTGCCGCAGTGGCGGCAAACGATGGCAGCCTCAACCTGTTCGCTCTCAATCGCGACCTGCGACAGCCGATGACGATCGCCATCGATGCGCGAGGCTTCGGCAATCTCGCGGTTTCGCAGGCGCTGGAGCTGCGCGACGATGATCTCAAGGCCGTCAACAGTAAAGCCGCGCCCCAGCGCATCAAGCCGGCACCGCTCAAAGGGGTAAGCTGCGACGGACGCAAACTGCGCATGACGCTCGCCCCGGCGTCGTGGAACATCATCCGCTTCGAGCCAGCCAAATAGGGCCAGAGCGGCAAAGGATTATTTCCTCGATGTCGGACCGCACGACACGACGCAGGAAGCCGGTCGGGCTTGCCGTGGCGATACCTGGCGACGGTGGGCGCACTTATCTGCACGTCAATCCCGAGCGGGATTTCAATATCGTCAAGGGGCTTGCCTCCCAAGTGCGCATTAGGATCCTGAAGGTCCTGCGCAGACGTGGCCCCCTCAATGTCAACGAGATCAGCGAGGCTCTCGAGCTGCCGCAATCGACCATCGCCACCAACATCCAGGTGCTCGAAGAGGGCCAGCTTGTCCACACGCACGTGAGCAAGGGGCGCAAAGGGCAGCAGAAGATATGCGTGGCTCGCTTCGATGAGATCATCATTGCACTGGATGCCGAGCCTGCCCGCCGCAAAAAGAATGTCATCGAGGTCGAGATGCCGCTCGGGCTCTATACGAGTTGCAAGGTCAGCGCTCCTTGCGGTCTGTGCTCGACCGAGGGCGTGATCGGCGCTCTCGACGTCCCCGATCTGTTTCTCGACCCCGCTCGCGTTAAGACGGCGTTGCTATGGTTTGGGCGTGGTTTCGTTGAATACCAGTTCCCCAACAACGCCAAGGCGCTCAAGGCCGAGCTCGAGGCGCTCGAGTTTGTGCTCGAATTGTCGTCCGAGGTGCCGGGCACCAATGCCAACTGGCCTTCCGACATCACCCTATGGGTGAATGAGATCAAGATCGGGACCTGGACGTCGCCGGGGGACTTCGGCGATCGGCGCGGTCGCCACACGCCTCGCTGGTGGAAACTCGAAGGATCGCAGTACGGAGACTTGACGACGTGGCGCATCGATGAGCGCGGCACGTTTCAGAGCAACGTCAAGATGTCGTCAGTGACACTCGCTCAGCTTCGGACCAGCGAGCATCATTCGATCCGGCTGCGTGTGGGGATTGACGAACGCGCTCGCCATCCCGGGGGGGTCAACATTTTTGGCAAGGGCTTCGGCAATCACAGCCACGACATCCTGATGCGTCAGCACGTGAAGGCGCACAAGACGTGATCTGGGCCGCCCGTGCGGCTCGTAGCAGCTCTAGCAGTGGGGCAACTCATGACCAAGGCACACGCAGTGTATCCTTCGCTCGCCGGCCGTGCGGTGTTCGTGACCGGCGGCGGCAGCGGCATCGGGGCATCTATCGTCGAGGCTTTTGCCCGGCAGAAGTGCAAGGTGGCCTTTGTCGATGTCGACGAAAAGGCATCCGCAGTCGTCCAGCGCTCTTTGGCGGGCCTTGGTGCCAGCAACTACTTCGAGCCTTGTGACGTAAGGGATACGGCTGCACTGCGACGTTCGGTCGAAAACGCGCGCCGGGCGCTGGGGCCCATCACTATTCTTGTGAACAACGCGGCGCGCGATGATCGGCACGACACCGAAGAGGTAACGCCCGAGTATTGGGATGATCGCTTCGCCGTCAATCTGAAGCATCAGTTCTTCGCGGCCCAGGCCGTGCTGCCCGACATGAAGGCTGCAAAGTGGGGCTCGATCGTCAATCTCGGCTCTTCATCTTGGATGATTGGCCAAGGCGGCATGGTCGCCTACACCGCCTGCAAGTCCGCCGTGCTCGGGCTCACTCGCTCGCTCGCGCGCGATTTCGGCCCCTACAATATTCGCGTCAACGCCATCGCGCCCGGCTGGATCCTGACCGAGCGTCAGCGCAAGCTCTGGCTCAATGACGATAGCCACGCCCGGTTGATGGAGTCGCAGTGCCTGAAGCGAGATCTGGACGGTGACGACGTTGCGCGAGTCGTGCTGTTCCTGGCGTCTGACGAAGCTGGCGCCATCACCAGCCAACACTACGTTGTCGACGCTGGCCGGCTGTAAGGTTCGCAGCAACTATCGGACTTCTCAGGGCTTTTGCGGGCTCGGCGGAACCAGTCAGCAAGTGGTACGGGCGCCATTGCCGCGGCCACGCTTTCCCGGCCCGCAGAATTTCCTCGATCGTCATGCCGATCACCACTGCATGCTCACCCACAGGGCGTGCTACGCGCGGTTGTCGCGCCACCGGTAGTACATGATGGACGGAGCGAGGAACCAAGGATTCCCGGTGTAGAGCGGGCGCGTCTGGAACGACAACCCGTCGAATGCCGTCTGTCCCTCCTTGAGCCCGAGGATCTGCTGGCCGACCCGCATGCCCAAATAGCTGCCCATGCCGACACCTGACCCGCAGTATCCCATCGCGTAGTAGATGCCTTCGTGGCGGCCGATATGCATCAATTCGTCAAACGTATAGGCAACGAGGCCGTGCCAGGAGTGGCTGATGCGTGTTTGCGCCAGCTCGGGAAAGATCTTGACCATCTCCGCGCGCAGCATGGGTCCGCTGACCCTGGGATCGGTCTCGTTCAATGACACGCGCCCGCCAAACAGAATGCGCTTTCGATCCGGCGACGCACGGTAGTAGTAGACGACCTTACGCGTATCGCTGACGATCCTGTTCTTCGGCATCAACCGCGCCATGACATCCGGTGAGAGCGGCTCGGTCGCGATAATATAGCTGCCGATGGAGATGACCCGCCGCCGCAGCCAGGGCGTCAGGCGGCCGGTATAGCCGTTCGTCGCGACCAGCACGTCTCGTGCCCGGATGGCGCCGCGGCTCGTAGTAAGCCGGAACAGGTCTCCATCCTTGTCGATGGCCGTCACTGGACAGCGGGCAAAGATCTGCGCTCCGGCGGCGATCACGCGCTTCAAAAGCTCTTGATGATAGCGGGCCGGCCCGATGGAGGCGTGCTGCCGGTAGACCACGCCGCCATGGTAGACGTCGGTGCCCAGTTCCGAGCGCTGCTCCGCGCGGGGCACGGCATGAGCCGCGACCTCAAGCCCCCGCGGCTGACTGGCAATGGCCCGTGTCAGTGCCTCGTACTGAGTTGCACTGTGGGCGGCATGAAACCGCCCGACAACCGCAAAGTCGCAGTCCATTTCTTCCGAACGGACGAACTCCCCAAGCCAGGCGAGCGATTGCTGGCCCTCGCGCAGGATGCCGAAAGCGCGCGACTCCCCGTGTCGCCGAGCAAGCGTCGCATATGATGGCTTGATGCTTGTAGAGATCTGGCCGCCATTCCGGGTGCTGCATCCGAACCCAGCATCCTCCGCATCGAAGACCACAGTATGCCGCCCACCGCGGGCCGTCTGCAACGCCGCATTGAGACCCGTGTAGCCCGAACCGATCACGGCAACGTCGGCAACCGCGGGAATGGGCTGCGCTTCGAATTTCGGAGGCTGTAAGGCGTCCCACCAGTAGGGGGTGAGCTTGGCATCGCTCGTGAACAGCGGGTCATCCATCGTTCCGATCCTTAGGGATGAGCGGCTCTGCCTCCGTTGTAGCCCGCGGGCATATGCGGTGTCTGGACGGCAGGAGCCACCCGTGCGGCATGTTGTCCTCAGGTCGCATCTTCGAGCAGCAGCGTCGCTGCCTTCTCCGCCACCATCAGAACCGGGGCGTTGGTATTGCCAGAGGTCAGGGCCGGAAAGATCGAGGCGTCGACCACGCGCAGGGATTCGAGGCCATGTGCCCTCAGGCGCCCGTCCACGACGGTCGAGCCGGGGTCGGGTCCCATGCGGCAAGTGCCAACCGGGTGGAACACGCTCGATGCCCGGGCGCGAATGTCGCCAATCATGTCCTCGCGGCTTTGCACGTGTGGGCCAGGGCTGAGCTCTTTTTCGATCACGGCCGACAGCGCCGGTGTGGTTGCGAGCCTGCGCAGCAGAGCCGCCCCCTCCAGCAAGTCCTCCAGATCCTGCGGCGCGGCCAGCGAGTTTGGCACGATCACGGGCGCCGCGTCCGGCCTGGACGATCGCACGTGCAGGTAGCCTCGGCTGACAGGACGGCACGGTTGCGCACTGAGCAGAATTCCGGGGAACGGGTCGGGACGCATCAGCGGACGTTTCCCGGGCGGCGCCCTGGTGTAGCTGACGGGCGAGAAGTAGAGCTGCAGGTTCGGGCGAGCAGGCCCCGGCCGCGACCGAACAAAGCCGCCACCTTGGTTGACGCTGAGACTGAGCGGGCCACGCCGCCGCACGAGGTAGGTCAGACCGGCACGGAGCTGTCCTAGTAGCGGGCGCAGCTCCTCATTGAGCGTCGGCACTCGAGACCTGTAGACGTGGTCGATGCAGAGATGATCCTGGAGGTTGGACCCGACCGCGCCATTTGCAAGCACGATGTCGATTCCGAGCGATTTGAGGATCTCGGGCGGTCCGACGCCGGATCGCTGCAGGACAAGAGGTGAGCCGACGGCGCCGGCCGAAACGATGATCTCGCGACCCGCGCTCGCCGTTCTCCTGACGCCGTTGCGGATGTAGTCAATGCCCGTCGCTCGCTTGCCCTCGAAGAGGATGCGGTCAACCATTGCATGGGTTTCTACGGTCAGATTCGATCGAACCGTCGCCGGTTTTAGGTAGGCCCCGGCAGCCGACATGCGCAGTCCCGATCGCGTGGTGATCTGATAGAGGCCAACGCCCTCCATGGACCGGCCGTTGAAGTCCTCGGATCGGCCCAGCCCGGCCTGCTCGCCGGCCAGCAGATACGCCTGGCACAGGGGGTGCAGATCGGCGTCGACGTTCTGGACGGGCATAGGCCCATCGTCGCCGCGCCATTGGTCGGCACCCTGGCTGTAAGTCTCGAGCAGCTTGAAGTAGGGCAGAACATCGGCCCAGCCCCAGCCCGGATTACCCAGCGCCGCCCAATCGTCGAAGTCGCTAGGATGGCCGCGCACGAAGACCATGGCGTTTATCGCGCTGGAGCCACCGAGCACCTTGCCTCGCGGCCAATAGCCTTTGCGGCCGTTGAGGGCTGGGTCGGGCTCAGTCTGATACATCCAGTTGACGCGGGGATCGTAGAACGACTTGCCGTAGCCGATTGGTACGCGCAGCCAGATTCGCCGGTCATTGCCGCCCGCCTCAAGCAGCAGAACCCGGTGTCGCCCGCTGGCGGTCAGCCGATTGGCAAGGACGCATCCTGCGGACCCGGCTCCGACGATGACATAGTCATACTCGCTATCCGCTGCAGTCACGCCATCCCTCCCGCCGG
The DNA here is from genome assembly GCA_963840445.1 of uncultured Alphaproteobacteria bacterium. Lineage (GTDB taxonomy): Bacteria > Pseudomonadota > Alphaproteobacteria > Rhizobiales > Hyphomicrobiaceae > AWTP1-13. The sequence goes on from CAWIZC010000023.1 coordinate 202,196, forward strand.
GCAGTCCACAGGTTGCGGTTGCGCGCCCGTTGGTCCCTTGTACGGAAACTGCAAGATCGCTTGGCGGGCTGTCAGGTCCATTTAGATCCTGGCCAGCAAGCCAGTTACCGGTCGGCCTGCAACAGCCTTGACGTGCGCCGGGCGGACGCCAAGGGTCGGTCGGCACACGTCCCGAGCACCTCCGCGAGCACCCCGACGCCGGCCTCGATTGCAGACGGCTTGATGCCGCCAAAACCCAGCACGAGCCCATGGGCCGTGACGGGCGCGATGGTAAAGCGGCTAATCGGAGACACGGTTATTTGCCGCGCGTCTGCTGCTGCCGCAACGCGGCTTTCCGGCAGGTTCGCCTCGAGATAGCCGATCGTGTGCAGTCCGCTCGACGCCGGAGCGACCCCCAGTAGCCCCTGTAGCTTCCGCCTGGCGCTGGCACACAGAACATCATTGCGCTCGGCATACAGCCGCCGCATGCGGCGAACGTGCGTGTAAAAGTACCCCTCCTCCATGAATTCAGCGACCGTGGCCTGAGATGACGTCGGAACGCCCGTCAGCAGTCGATTCATGATTGTGCGAAAGCTGTCTGTTAGCGACGGTGGCGAGAGAATGAAGCCGAGCCTGAGGGAGGGAAAGAGCGATTTGCTGAAGGTGCCGACATAGATGACGAGCCCGGTGGTATCGACGCTTTTCAGGGTCGGTGGCGGTCGTCCGCCGAAAAAGAACTCTCCGTCGTAATCGTCCTCGATGATCCAGGCGCCTGCCGACGCAGCCGCATTGAGGAGCGCGAACCTGCGCTCCAGGCTCATGACGGTCCCGAGCGGTTGTTGATGAGAGGGGGTCACGAAGGCGAGGCGAAATCTGGGACACGTCGCGAGGCCGTCCTGCACCCGCATCCCTTCCTGGTCGACGGGGACCGGGACCATCTCGGCCCCAGACGCGATCAGGCTGTTGCACGCCCCGATCGCTCCCGGGTTCTCGAACCAGACCCTGTCGCCCGGGTCGATCAGCATGGAGCCGATCAAATGAAAGGCCTGCTGGGCTCCTCCGACGATGAAGATCTGCTCGGGATCGCAGGTGATGCCCCGGCAAGTGCGCAGATGGGCAGCGATGGCCCGGCGCAGATGCGGATGTCCGCAAGGCTCGCCATAGCCCATCACTTCGTTACGGCCGCCGCGCCAATGCTTGGCCGCAAGACGATTCCACTGCGCGATCGGAAACGCATCGAACGCCGGCAGGGCCGTCGTGAAGGCGCGCGGGACGTGAGGAAGTCTGTAACGCTCGCTGAAGCGCTCGGTGGCTGTCGCGAAGCCCCGGGACAGCTTTGGCGCCTTGATGTCGCGCGAGGGCGCCCCGTTCTCGGGAGGCTTTGGCCGATCCGAGCTGAGCACTGCACTGACGAACGTGCCGGAGCCAATTCGGCTCTCGATGAGGCCGTCCGAGGTCAGCCGATCGAACACCTCGATGATCGTCGTGCGCGAGACACCCAGCTCGCGGGCGGCGGTGCGGGTCGCAGGCATTCGCTCGCCGGCCGCGAAAGCACCACACAGGATCATGTCGCGCAGCGCCACATAGAGCTGTGTGCTGATCGGTCGCCTGCCTCCGCCCTCGATCTTGATGGCTTGCAGCAGCGCACCAGCGGCACGCTTGACCATACGGCGATGCCCTACCGGTCTGACATCCTGGCTGAAGTGGTATGGCAAGTTATCTAGACTGGATCTATTTGGCAAACCAATCCCGGTTGATCCTGCTTTGACCGCTTATGCGCGCAGGCTGCCGCGATGAAGATCAAGTGCATCGAAACGTTCTGCGACCCGTTCGTGGGCTTCGTGCGCGTAACCGAGGAGGATGGCGCGCAGGGCTGGGGCCAAGTCTCGACCTATAACGCGGATATCTCCGCCCTGGTGCTGCATCGGCAGGTGGCGCCCTGGTCGCTCGGACGGGACACCGACGACATCGGCGCCCTGCTCGACACCATCCAGGAGCGCGAACTCAAATTTCCCGGCTCCTATATGTGCCGCGCCATGGCCGGTCTCGATACCGCTTTATGGGACCTTCGCGGCAAGCGGGAGGGGAAGAGCGTATGCGAGCTGCTCGGTGGCCGGCCGCGGCGGATCCGCGCCTACGCGTCGTCGATGAAGCGCGACATTACCGCGGAGGCAGAGGCCAAGCGTCTGAGCCGCCTGCGCGACCAGTTCGGGTTCGACGCGTTCAAGTTCCGTGTCGGCGCGGAGTGCGGGCGTGACGTCGACGAATGGCCGGGGCGCACGGAGCAGATCGTCCCGGCGATGCGTAAGGCGTTGGGCGACAAAGTTGCGCTCCTCGCCGATGCCAATAGCGGGTTCTCCCCGAAACGCGCGATCGAGGTTGGGCGCCTGCTCGAGGACAATGACATCAGTCATTTCGAGGAACCCTGCCCCTACTGGGAGCTCGAGCAGACCAAGGAGGTCCGCGACGCCCTCGACATCGACGTTACGGGTGGCGAACAGGACTGCTGGCTGCCCGTTTGGCGACGGATGATCGAGATGCGGGCCGTCGACATCGTTCAGCCCGATGTCTGCTACGTGGGCGGCATCTCGCGTGCGCTTTGCGTGGCAGCCATGGCGCATGGCACAGGGCTGCCGTGCACCCCCCACAGCGCCAACCTGTCATTGGTAACCCTTTTCACGATGCACCTGCTCGGCGCCATTCCCAACGCTGGTAAGTATCTCGAGCTGTCGATCGAGGGGCGGGACTACTATCCCTGGCAGGAAGGTCTGTTTGCCCGCGACCCCTATGCGGTGGACGGAGGAATGGTGACCATACCCAGCGAGCCGGGCTGGGGTGTCGAGATCAACCCCGTCTGGCTCGAGAAGTCCCGCTATCAGATCAGCGAGGCGACCTGATCCGGCCCGTGCAAAGCGCGCGGCGCATGTCCAATCGACCACACGCAAAGGAGAGCAAGATGAGAACCCCGTCACGCAGAGAAGTGCTCCTTGCCACCGGATCGGCCGGATTGGCGCTTCACGCGGGTGGCCGGCGGGCGCTCGCCCAGTCAGCTGGCCAGCTGACCGTCGTGTCATTCGGAGGATCCTACCAGGAAGGGCAGAGCAAGGCGCTCTTCCAGCCCGCCGCAAAGGCGCTTGGCATTACCGTCAAGGAGGAAACCTATACCGGCATCGCCGACCTGCGCCTGAAAGTGAAGGCGGGCGCTGTGACGTGGGACGTGGTGACCAGTGGCTCCGGCAGCGCGGCACGCGCCGGCGCGGAGGGCATCCTCGAGAAGCTCGACTACAAGACCATCGACACCTCCACCTTCTTCCCTGGCTTGGCGGAAGAGTACTTCGTCGGCGGCGACGTGTTCTCGACGGTGCTCGCATGGAACACGAAGACCTACGCCAACAGCGGTCCGCAGAGCTGGGCCGACTTCTGGGACGTGAAGAAGTTTCCGGGTAAGAGAGCGTATCGCAAGGGTGTAGCCGGAGCCCTCGAGCCGGCGCTGATGGCGGACGGCGTGGCACCCGACAAGGTCTATGAAGTCCTTTCCTCGCCAGACGGCGTCGCGCGCGCGATCGCCAAGATCAAGGAGCTCAAGCCGCACATCGCCGTGTGGTGGGCCTCCGGCGCTCAGCATGCTCAGCTCATGAAGGACGGCGAGGTCGATATGGTCACCGGGTGGAACGGTCGCTTCGACGTTGCCGCGAAGGATGGCGCGCAAGTCGCCTACACCTTCAATCAGGCCCTGCTCGACTACGACGCCTATGCCGTGCCCAAAGGCGCACCGAACAAGGACCTCGCCATGCGCTTCCTGGCAGAGATCAGCAAGCCTCAGTACCAGGCCGAGTTCACGAAATACATCACGTACGGGCCTACCAACAAGAAAGCCTATGACCTCGGCACGATCGAGCCGGCCTATGCCAAGCGGCTGCCGTCCCACCCGGACAATGTTGCCAAGCAGTTGCCCATTAATCTCGCCTGGTACATCAAATCGGAGGCGGATGCGTCCGCTGCGTATCAGAACATGCTAACGGAGTAGTCGCTGCACACCCCGTGCCTGGCGGGGAGCCGGAAAGCATGTGCGTCCCGGCCCCCTGCAATTGACTGCGCCGGAGCTCGAGAATGGGTCAGAGCGCATCGCTGCCGATCGCCGTCCGCCAGCTCACTAAGGCTTACGGAGCCGTGCACGCGCTCGACCATGTCGATCTCGACGTGAGGAGCGGTGAGTTCCTTACCCTGCTCGGACCATCGGGATCAGGAAAGACCACGCTGCTGATGGTCCTGGCCGGCTTCGTGCGACCGGATTCCGGCAGCGTCCTGTTCGGAACGCAGGAGGTCGTTCGTTTGGCGCCGCATAAGCGCAACGTGGGCATGGTGTTTCAGAACTATGCCCTCTTTCCGCATATGGACGTGGCCGCCAACATCGCCTTCCCACTCAAGTTGCGCGGTATAGGTAGCCGCGATATCGCCCGCCGCGTCGAGAGCGCGCTCGAACTCGTCCAGCTTGGCGGCTACGGCCAGCGGCACATCGATCAGCTCTCGGGAGGCCAGCGCCAGAGGGTGGCGCTCGCCCGCGCCATCGTTTTCGAACCGCGCATCGTACTGATGGACGAGCCGCTGTCGGCGCTGGACAAGCAATTGCGGGAGGCCATGCAGCTGGAGCTGCGCCGCCTCCATGAGAGACTCGGAACGACCACGATCTACGTCACGCACGACCAGCGCGAGGCGCTGACCATGTCGGATCGCATCGCCGTCATCAATCACGGCAAGGTCATGCAGCTGGATACGCCGCGCCGTATCTATGACCGCCCCGCCAACCGCTTCGTCGCGGAATTCATCGGCGAATCGGCATTTCTCGACGTCGAGGTCGCGGCCGGGGAGTGCCGCTTCGCGGGGCGGGTCATTGAGGTCCGCGATATGCCGGCCGTGGACGGGCGCTGCCAGCTCATGCTCAGGCCCGAGCGCCTGCGCATCCTGGACCAGAACGAGCCGGCCGGGGCGAACGTCCTTGATGGCACGGTGACAAACATCGTTTTCCAGGGCGATACTCTGCTGATGCACGTGCGGCTCGCGGACGGCTCCGCGATCAGCGTCCGCGGCCCCTCCAATGAGGTCGCGGTGTCGAAGGTACCGGGCGTGGGCAGCCCGATCCGCTTAGGTCTCGGTGCCGGGGACGCGATCGTACTTCCCGCGGACGGAGGGTGAGCAGGTGTACCCGGATGGAAGCGCGCGAGGTCCGAAGCTAGCCGCACCCAACGCGGCCGGTCTCGCCCTTGATGCCCGGCGGGAATGCTGGACTATGCTGGGGCTGACCGCGCCGGCACTGCTGCTGGTGACGGTCACCATGCTTGTCCCCATCTTGTGGCTGTTCTCGCTGTCCTTCCTTGCCGACGATGGAAGCTTCAGCCTCGAGCACTATCGGCGCATGCTCGAGCAGCCGTCCTACACCCGCAACTTCATCGTGACGTTTCAAATCAGCTTGCTGACGACGGCCATCGCCATCGCCCTCGGCTACCCGTTGGCCTATGTGCTTGCGCAGTTGCCGCGGCGGGCGGCCAACTTGTGCTTGATAGCGGTTCTGCTGCCCTTCTGGACCTCGTTGCTCGTACGCACCTATGCCTGGCTGGTGCTTCTTCAGCGGCAAGGTCTGATCAACAAATGGGGTATCGCGCAGGGCTGGTGGTCGGAGCCGCTCGCGCTCGTGCACAATTTCAGCGGCACTCTGATCGGCACCGTCCACATCATGCTGCCGTTTCTGATCCTTCCCGTCTACGGAACGATGAAATCGATCGATGGCAGCCTCATGAATGCCGCGGCCAATCTCGGCGCCAGCCCCGTGCGCGCATTCTGGTCCGTCTATTTCCCGCTGTCTTTGCCGGGCCTGATGGCCGGCGCGCTTATCGTCTTCATATTGAGCCTCGGCTTTTATGTGACCCCTGCGGTTCTGGGCGGTGGCAAGGTCACCATGGTCTCCAACCGGATCGCCAATGACATCGAGATCTTCTTCAACTGGGGTGCCGCCAGCGCGCTCGGGGTGGTGTTGCTCGTGATGACGCTGATTGTCGTCTACGCGGCTGCCCGGCTGCTGGGTTTGAGCCGCATAGCCGGCGCGGGCCATGCGCCATGAAGTGGCTTTCCCGACCGGCCTCCGCGACACAGGTTACGCACGGCTCCCGCCTTTGGCTGTACGCTCTAGCAGCAATTGTGCTGGCATTTCTGACCTTGCCGACGTTGATCGTGGTGCCGATGTCCTTCTCGGGCTCGCAGTATCTCGAGTTCCCGCCCCGACAGTGGTCACTGCGCTGGTATCAATCGTACCTAGGATCGGCGTCGTGGATGCAGGCGACCCGGACATCCTTTGCGGCCGGTGCGCTGACCATGCTGGTCTCGACGCCGCTGGCGCTCATGGCAGCTTACGGACTCAACGCCCTGCGCGGGCGCTGGGCCGCAATCATCTATGCCGTGCTCGTCACGCCGATCATCGTACCCGTGATCCTGGTCGGCATCGCCGTGTTCTATGCCTATGTGCGCCTCAACCTGGTCAATTCGCTGACGGGCATCGTCTTGGCTCACAGCATCCTGGCGATACCTGTGGCCCTGATGGTCATCGCATCGGCGTTAAAGAGCTACGACATGAGCCAAGAATTAGTGGCGCGCAGCTTGGGCGCCCACAGGCTGAAGGCGTTCCTGTCGATCACGCTGCCGCAGATCCGTTTCGCGGTCGTCACCGCCGCGGTGCTGTCGTTCCTCACATCGTTCGACGAGGTGGTGGTGGCTCTGTTCGTCTCCGGCGGTGACAACTCGACGTTGACCCGGAACATGTTCAACGCACTCCGCGATCAGATCGACCCGACGATTGCCACCATATCGACAATAATGATTGTCGTTTCCTCGCTCCTCCTCGCAGTGGCACAATTCTTCGGTCGACCAAAGGGGCAATAGGCCGATCCGGCTTTTGACGAAGTGCCGAGCCACCCAATGGTCGCCGCCGCCAGCGCGTCCGGCCCTTCACGCGCAACGTCATGTGGCCATCAAATATCAAATAGGACTTCCGGCCGCGGCGAGATCTCGCGCCGCTCAACCCGACGGACTATTTCAACGATGCGCTGGTGGGTCGGCGCTGCTAACGCCATTTCCGCAGCTTTCCGGGCAATAAGCCCATTGATTTCGCCGATCTCGGTGCGCCTTCCTTTTTGAATGTCCTGCGCCATTGAAGGGCGCTGCAGGTTGCTGCGAGCCTGGGCGCTCGTACCGCTCTGCATGTGCTTCTCGACGTCAGCCAATGCCTTCGCGTCGCCCTGGGAGGCGGCAGATAGCAGATCCGGCGCAAGCCCCGTGATGTGCTCAAGATCGTAGCCGAGCGCGCGGCCCACCCTGACCGCTTCGCCGCCGAGGCGAATTACCAGGCGACGGATCTGGGGATGGGCGTCGCGCTCGTTACCGCTCATGCCGGTTACGGCGCTGACGCCGTTTCGCATGCCGTTCACACACAGCTTCGACCATCGTACGCCCCACAAATTGGTCGTGACGGCAGCACCGTCAATTGGCGCAAAAAGGGTGTGCAGTTCCTGGATGCGTGGCGTTATCCGCCCGTGCACTTCACCGACGAAGAGCGATTTGGTGTTGAAGTCGCGGGGCATCGTTCGGCGCACGCGACCCGGTTCATAGAGGTCAACGGCGAAATTGTTTCCGACAACACACCCGACGGTCCGGCCCCACCCAACAACGCCGGCAATCGTCTCCTCGTTGATCGAATTCTGCGCTGAGACGACATATCCCCCCGTTGCAAGGTACGGGCGGATAAGAACCGCGCACCATTCAGTGTCGTAGGACTTGCTCGAGACGATGGCTATGTCGATCGGCCGTTCCTTCGAGAGACGCTGCACCTCGGTGATATGCAACGTTGGAACTGCGACGGTACACGTCTCCTCATCCGTCATGCCGGACAGGTCCAGTCCATGCTTGCGGATCGTCTCCACATGTTCCGGCCAACCATCGATAAGCGTAACGTCATTGCCAGCCCGCGACAGGTGTCCGCCCAGATAGCAGCCGACCGCACCTGCCCCCACAATTGCTATCCGCTTCTTCATTCTTCCCTCTCCTGCAGCGGCATCGCCGGCCGGGCGTCATCGGAGTGCATGGTCGCAGCCTAGCGAGAACGCGCAGACAAATCACGATCCGCTTTGCGGATGCCTGGCCGTGCTGGGATCGCCTGCTTTGTGGATCTCAAATCTTTCTCTTTGCAGGCGCACCAAGTTCGGCCGCATGGCGCATGCCGATCGTTGTGGCGTGCTAGCGGCGGCGGACCAGGCCCGCAGCCTGTGGATCACGCTACGCGGCCCAGCAGCTGCTCGGAATCAGCAGTGGTGCCCTAAAAGGAGGGCTCTTCAGGCGAGCCTTGATCGATAAGGTTCTCGACTGAGAACTGTGTCAGGATTTTTACGCCCTTCGTCACGACATAGGTGAAGTACCGCTCGATGCCGATCTCAGCTTCGAGAAGGTGGTCGACCAGCAGCTGGTAGGCGTCGACGTCACGGGCAACTACCTTCACGAGATAGTCGATGCCGCCGCCCAGCGCATGGCACTCGACTATCTCGGGCACCTTGGCCACGAACGATTCGAACCGCCTGAAATCGTACGCCCGGTGAGTCTTGAGCGTGACCTCGACGAAGAACGTCTGCGTATGGGCGATGGCACGCAGATTTATGTTGGCGTGGTAGGAGAGGATCGCCTTCTGCTTCTGCAGGCGCCGCATCCGCTCGTGGCAGGTGCTGGGTGACAGTCCGACGCGCCCGGCAAGCTCGGCCTTGCTGATGCGCCCCTCGCGCTGAAGAATTGCCAGGATTTGCAGGTCGATCCTGTCGAGGGCGATCCGGCCATCCAGCGCCTGTCGCCCGGTCGGCGTCCTCCGCCGAGCATGCCGCATGGCTGGCTGCTGCGGCTTGCTCGGCGCTTCCTCTCTCCGGTCCGTCACCTGCCGTAATCCCGAAACGTACTTCCCGATGGTTCGTCGGATTACTCGGACGATACCGGCAAATATATCCAGAGGAAACGAATTTTCTTCGGCCGACACCGACGTTTCCGACGGCTAGTTCGATTTCGGGTCGCTACCCTGGTTTTGTGCACTGCCGCAAACAGGTGCGTGCCGACCAAATACGCGGTTCAGGGATGTAGGGGCTTGCCAATGCGTTTCACGTCGAAAGTTCTTTTCAGCGCCGTCGCTATGGGCGCTCTGATTTGTGCCGGGCAGGCCGACGCCCAGCAGAAGAAGAAGTTCGAAGGAGTGACGCTCAACATCAACGGCTATGGCGGCGCATACGACGAGATTCTGAAAGAGACCATCGCCAAGCCTCTGAAGGAGAAGTACGGGCTCGAGGTTGTCTATCAGCCGGGAGGCTCCGGCCCCGCAACGGCGCGTCTGCTGGCCTCCAAGGATGATCCGCCCTTCGACCTGATCATGGTCGATAGCCCGGCAATGCCGCAGTTGATCGATGCCGGCATCATCGAGGAGATCGACGAGAAGGAGGTCCCGAACGCCAAGAACGTTTATCCAAAGCTGCGCGAGTTCGGGAAGTACGGCCTTCCTTTCTCCATTGCATCCGTTGTGCTGACCGGCAATACGAAGCTGGTGAAGGACCAGCCGACCTCGTTCAAGGATCTGGGCAAACCCGAATTCAAGGGCCGCGTCGGCCTGATCACGCTGGAGTTCTACTGGAGGCGTGCTGACACTGCTGGCGCTGGCCGAAGCTAACGGTGGCGGCGTGAACAACATCGAGCCGGGCTTTGCCGCGCTCAGGGCCATCAAGCCCAACGTCGTAGCAGGCTTCGGGGCTACTGTTCCACAGCTGCAGGCGTTCCAGCAGGAGGACATCTGGGTCGGACCGTTCTGGAACGGGCGCGTCTATGAGCTGCAGCAGAAGGGTGCACCGATGGCATTGATAGCCCCGTCCGAGGGCGTCTACTCGCTGCAGTCCTATGTCAACGCAGTCAAGAATTCCAAGAATCGGGAAGCGGTGCTTGCCTACCTGGACCAGGCCATGACGGACGCGGCCATCGCGGCGCTGGCCATCAAGTTCACCTACGGGCCGACTACTCCGGTCAAGCTTCCCGATGATATCGCCCCCAAAGTGATCGCCTACGGCCCCGAGGGCCTTGCCAAGATCAAAACCGTCGACTGGGTTACTGTGGCCAAGAACCGCCCGGCCTGGACCACCCAGTGGAACAAGGAAATGCAGTAAAGCGTCAGCGGCAGCAGGCGATCGCGACAGAGCGGGCTGATCCGGTGCTGTGATGGAAGCTGGTCGCGACACGTTTCGCCGCTATGGACCGCTCTTGGCGCCAGCGCTGCTGGTCGTCCTGGTGACAGTGGGCGTCGCGCTGGTGCTGCTGGTGCGGGCGAGCTTCATGCCAGGCTCCGGGCCGCGCTCAACGCCCGGCTGGTCGCTGACGCACTATGCGGCGTTGGTCAGCGACCCGTTTTTCGTGAGGGTCCTGTTCGATACGCTGGCCGCGAGCTGCCTCGTCACGCTCCTGACGGCCATTGTCGGCTTTCCCATCGCTTATTCGCTGGCGCGCTCGGGAGAGCGCATGCGGCGGCTGAAGCTGATCGTTTTGATCTTGCCGCTGTCGCTGAGCCTTGTCGTCAACGTGTTCGGCTGGATGGTGATCCTCGGCCGTAACGGGCTGGTCAACGCCGTGGCGGTCAACATTGGGCTGTTCGACCGGCCGGCGCAGCTCCTCTTCAATTGGGGAGCCGTGATCGTGGTGCTTGTGCACACGTTCCTGCCCTTTCAGGTGTTGTCGATCATGGGCGTGATCGTGCAGATCGACACCGCACTGGAGCAGGCGGCGGCTAGCCTCCGCGCCAGCCGCTGGACCACCTTCCGCCGCGTCATCATTCCGCTCGCCATGCCGGGCGTCGTAGCCGGCTCTACGATTGTCTTCATGCTCACCATATCGGCGTTCGTCACGCCGCGCATGATCGGCGGGACGCGCGTGCAGATGCACGGCAGCTTGATCTACGAACAGATGCTGGTGGTGCTCAACTGGTCGTTCGCCGCCGCCATGTCGATCGTGCTGCTCATGCTGGCGATCGGCGTTCCGACGCTGGCCAACCGGCTGGCGAGGCCCAGCACCTCCCGATCCGCCCAGCTAAAGCCGGTGCGCGCATGAGGATCCGTCCCGCACGCATCGGCGCGGGCGCCTACGAGGCCCTTGTGTATATCTTTCTGGCCCTGCCGACGGTGGTGGTGGTCGGCGCGTCGCTGAACACGTCCGAGCTGCTGGCGTTTCCTCCACGCGGGCTGACGCTCAACTGGTATGCAGTCGCGTTCAAGAACACGGCGTTCATGCAGAGCCTCTGGCTCAGCCTGCAGCTTGCCGTCATCGCCACGCTGCTGTCGCTGCTGCTGGCCGCGCCCGCCGGCTACGCGCTGGCTCGCTACAAATTCCGCGGGCAGGCTGCGGTGCTGGCCATTCTGCTCTCACCGCTGGCGGTGCCGGCGGTGGTGCTGGCGATCGGGCTCCTGCAACTGTTCGTGGTGCTGGGCCTCGCGCGCACCTTCACCGGCCTGATGATCGGGCATGTGCTGATCACCCTGCCGTACGTAGTACGCAACATGACCGCGGCGTTCGTGCTGTTCGACCCAGCGCTCGAACAGGCGGCGCGCAATCTGCGGGCGTCCTCCTTCCAGATCGTCCGGCGGGTGACCGTGCCTGTGATGCTGCCGAGCATCCTCTCGTCGGCGATCTTTGCCTTCGTGACCTCGTTCGGAAACCTGACTGTTTCCATTTTCCTTACTGGTCCCCGGCTGGCGACTTTGCCGGTGCAGATCTTCGTCTACGTCGACCAGTCGCTGGACCCCAGCGTTGCAGCGGTATCGGCCATCGTCATCTTTGTGACCTTGGCAGTGGTCCTCCTGATCGAGCGTCTCGTCGGGCTGCAGAGGTTCGTGTGAGAGCGATGCCCAGCACGGCCTCGACAGCAGTTGTTCACCTCGATCGGCTCCGCCGCACCTACAGTGACGTCATTGCGGTCAACGACGTCACGCTGACGATTGCACAGGGAGAGCTGGTTTGCCTGGTGGGGCCAAGCGGCTGCGGCAAGACCACCACCCTCAAGATGATCGCGGGCTTCGTGCAGCCAACCGCTGGGCGCATTACGATCGACGGCAAAGACGTGACCGGACTGCCGCCGCAGAAGCGGGACACCGGCATGGTCTTTCAGAGCTATGCCTTGTTCCCGCACCTCTCGGTCGCGGAGAACATCGCCTTCGGACCGACGAGCGTTGGGATGTCCCGCTCGGAGATCGCCGCGCGGGTGAGTGAGCTCCTCGATCTCGTGCAGATGCCCACCCTTGCCAGCCGGTATCCACACGAGCTGTCGGGCGGTCAGCAGCAGCGCGTGGCGCTGGCTCGGGCACTTGCGCTGCGTCCCGCGGTGCTTCTGCTCGATGAGCCGCTGTCCAATCTCGACGCCAAGCTGCGCCTGCAGATGCGCGAGGAGATCCGCAGCGTGGTGACCAACACGCACGTCACGACCGTATTCGTGACGCACGACCAGGAAGAAGCGTTGGCCATCGCCGATCGCATCGTCGTCATGAACAACGGCAGCATCGAGCAAGTCGGTTCGCCGATCGACGTGTACGAGACACCCGCGACACGCTTCGTCGCCCAGTTCATCGGCACCTGCAACATTCTGCCGGCGCGTCGCGTGGCTGACGCGGAGATCGAGGTCGGCCCGGTACGTCTGCCGTTGCGGCCGAGCGCATCGTGGAGCGAGGGCGTGGTGGCGGTCCGCCCGGAGAGCCTGCGCATCGTCGAGCCGGGCGGTGCGGGGACGCTCGATGCGAACGTGGTGCGCATCGTCTTCCTTGGGCCAACGGCACAGGTGCGCATGCAGACGGAAGGCTTTGAGTTGATTGCTACGGTTCCCGCCACGCAAGCGCGTGGACTGTCCCCTGCCGCCCGCGTCGGCGTCCTGATCGACGCCGACAGGGTGCGTTGGCTGTGAGTTCGCTCCAACCGGAGAGTGCCATGAGTGATCTGAAATTCAGCAAAGAAGAATTCGCCAAGCGCCTGGCCGACGTGAAAGCGGCCATGTCAAAGCGCGGTTTCGATGTGCTGGTCATCACCGAGCCGAGCAACATCTACTACCTCACCGGCTACAATTCCTGGTCATTCTATACTCCGCAAGCTCTCGTCGTCGCGCTGGACGCGAACATGCCGATCTGGTTTGGCCGCATGATGGATGGAGCGTCTGTGCGCCGCATCACCTACCTCCCCGAAGACAGCATCCAGCCCTATCCGGACAGCTACGTGCAGGCCGCAGACCGGCATGCCTTCCAGCTGCTGGCACAGCTCATCGGTCAGCGTGGCTGGGGTGCGAAGACCATCGCGGTCGAAAGCGACGCCTACTACTACACGGCCCGCTCGCACGCGCTGCTGACAGAAGGATTGCCGAATGCGCGCTTCAAGGATGCGGAGCTGCTGGTCAACTGGGTGCGCATCATCAAGAGCCCGCAGGAGATCGCGTATCTGCAGCAGGCGGGCCAGATCGTGGAGCGCATGCTGGCGCGTGCGCTCGAGACGATCGCGCCGGGCGTGCGCGAATGCGATGTGATCGGTGCGATCTACCAGGCGCAGATGAGCGGCACTCCGCAGTTCGGCGGCGTCTACAGCACCAGCCCGATGTTCTTCTGCGCGGATGAGCGGGCGGGTGAACCGCACGCAATCTGGAGTGATCGGCCCCTGCGCGCGGGCGTGCCGATCAACCTGGAGATGGCGGGTGTCCGGCACCGCTATCACGGGCCCATCAGCCGCACCATCTTTCTCGGCAAGCCGCCACAGGCCTATCGCGACCTGGCGGCCGGCGTTGTCGAGGGCCTCAACGCCGCGCTCGATGCGGTCAAGCCTGGCAAGACGGGCGAGCAGATCGAGGACGTGTGGCGCAAGACGATTGCCAAGCACGGCATCGAGAAGGAGTCGCGCATCGGCTATTCGATCGGCATCGGTTTTCCGCCCACGTGGGGTGAGCGCACGGCCAGCCTACGCCCCGGCGACCGCACGGTGCTGCAGCCGAACATGGCCTTCCACATGATGACGGGTGTTTGGGCCAAGGACACCGGAGTGACCATAACCCAAGCTTTCTATGTCACGGATAGCGGGCACAAGCCGCTGACCTCCGTGCCGCGCGAGCTGATCGTCAAGGACTAGGTAATGGTCGAGACGTCGGTACTCTCGGCGGCGCGGGCTGCCTTCTCGGCCAGCTATGGCGAGGCGCGCAAGCGCTTCCGCGCGCTCGCGCCTTCAGCCCGCAGCTATCCCTCACCAGCGACCGGCCCGGGCGGAGAGGCGCTTGCTACCGATGTCGCGTGGTTCGGACCGCAGAATGCATCGAACGTGGTGGTCAGCATCGCGGGCACGCACGGAGTCGAGGGCTATTGCGGCTCGGCCTGCCAGATCGACTGGATGGTGCGAGGGGCTTATCGAGAGCTGGGCCCTGGTACTGCCGCGCTGCTCATCCACGCCCTCAATCCTTATGGGTTTGCCTGGGATCGCCGCGTCACGGAAGAAGGATGCGATCTTAACCGCAACTTCGTCGACTTCACGAAGCCGCTGCCGGCCAATCCCGGCTACAAAGAGCTGGCACAGCACCTTGTGCCGGCGTCGCTTGATGGACCCGAATTTGTCGCCGCCGAGCAGGCGATAGCCTTGTACCGCGAACGGCGCGGCGAGATCGCCTTCCAGACGGCGCGCAAGAGCGGCCAATACACGCATCCGGCGGGGATGTTTTTCGGCGGCACGGCGCGGACTTCGGCGCGTCGCACCCTCGAGAGCATTGCCGCCGACTTTCGCCTGGCGCAGCGACAGCAGGTGATCATTATCGACTACCACACCGGCCTCGGGCCGTTCGGCTATGGCGAGCTGCAAACCGAGCCAGCGTCCGGCATGGACGGCTATCAGCGCGCCGTCTCGATTTTCGGCAGCTCCGTCACCTCGCCTGATCTCGGCACGTCGTCATCCATCGCGCTGCACGGAACGCTGGACGAGTATTGGGAGCAACTGCTCGGTGACAGGCACACTTACGTCTGCCTCGAGTACGGTACCTATGATCCCGAGCGCGGCCGGCGCGTCTTGCGTCAGGACCACTGGCTCGCGGCCTATCACCCTGAAGCCATGGATGAGCCGCTGGGCCGCAGCCTCCGCGCGGAGACGCGCAGCCACTATTCGCCCGACCAGGACGACTGGAAGGAAATGATCGTCTCGCGCTCCCGCGAGGTCACCTGCCAGGCAGAGGAGTGGCTGGGCGCCGCGCGGGATAACATTCGCTCGCCGGCAGTATTGCCCAAATCTTCCTCGGCGTGATGGGGCGCGCGCCGCGCATTGCATCGGCTCCATCCTGCTACATGGTTGTCCTAACCTTCGCGAAAGAAGAGACCAGAATGACCAGCACGCGATTTGCCAATCATTCGCTCGAGGACGCGGACCGGCAGACGGTCTTTCACCCTTTCACAGCGCTGAAACAGTTCAGCGAGGGCAGTCTCGGACCCGCGCGCATCATGGAGAGCGGGTCCGGCTGCATGATCCGCGATCGCACAGGCAGGGAATTCATCGACGCGTTCGCCGGCCTCTACTGCGTGAATATCGGCTACGGGCGCCGCGAGGTGGCCGATGCGATCTACGAGCAGGCCAAGAAGCTAGCCTTCTACCAGACCTACGCCGGACACTCGACCGAGGCGCTCGTGCGGCTGTCGGATCGGTTGGTCAGCATGGCGCCCGGCCGGCCGGCACGGGTGTTCTACGGTCTGTCGGGCTCAGACGCGAATGAAACGCAGCTCAAGCTCGTCTGGTACTACAACAACGCACTGGGGCGGCCACACAAGAAGAAGATCATTGCACGCGATCGCGGCTATCACGGCGCCTCGATTCTCTCGGGCAGCATGACCGGCATGTCGTTCTATCACGCCGGTTTCGACCTGCCGGTTTCCGGCGTGCGCCACACGCGCGTTCCGGACTACTGGCGCGCGGCCCAGAGGAGCGAGAGCGAGGAGGATTTCTCCGACCGCTGCGCGCGCGAGCTGGAGGACCTGATCCAGGCCGAAGGCCCCGACACGATTGCGGCCTTCATCGCCGAGCCGGTGCTCGGCACCGGCGGCATCGTCCCGCCGCCGCGCGGCTATTTCCGCGCCATTCAGCCAGTGCTGCGCCGCCACGACATCCTGCTGATCGCGGACGAGGTCATCACCGGCTTTGGCCGCACCGGGGCGATGTTCGGCAGCGAGACCTACGGCATCGAGCCCGACCTCGTCACCCTCGCCAAGGGCTTGACCAGTGCCTACGCGCCTCTCTCGGCTTGCGTGGTCGGCGAGCGTGTCTGGGAGGTGTTGATGGATGCCTCCGAACGGCTTGGTCCGTTCCCTCACGGCTATACGTATTCGGGTCACCCGCTGGGAGCCGCGGCGGCGAACGCGGTGCTGGATATCGTCGAAGCCGAGGACCTTCCCGGCAATGCGCGGCGGGTCGGCGAGACATTCAACCGGCTGCTGCAACGCGCGTTCGAAGATGATCCCCTCGTCGGCAATGTGCGTGGCGTCGGATTGATGGCGGCGATCGAGTTTGTCAGGCGTCGCAAGCCGCGCGAGTTCTTCGATCCCGGCTTGAAGGTGGGAGGAAAGGTTGCGGCCGCCTGCCTTCGCGAGGGGCTGATCGCACGCGCCATGCCGCATGGAGACATTCTGGGCTTCTCGCCGCCCCTCGTGCTCCGCGAAGAGGAGGCTGCCGAGATCGTGGCACGCACCAAGCGAGCGGTTGGCGCTGTGGCGGCAGAGCTCCGGAGAGATGGGGCGGTGTGATGGCTCAAAGAAAACGCGAGGCCAAGCTCGGTGTGCTGCAGCTCGAAAACAAGCCGATGCTGGTTCGCGGCTGCCTGAACACCTCGGAGACCTTTGGGTTTGCGGTTGCCGGGAGGATCGTTCCCGGCGCGCGTGTCGACAACACCGTTCCGGGCGATCCGTCGCGGCTGCCGGCCTGGATCGAGACGGCGCGTGCGCTGGAGGCGGAAGGGGTCGCAGCCATCACCTCCAACTGCGGTTTCGCGCTGCGCTATCAGGCCGCCCTCGCCGCTGCTACCGCAGTGCCGGTCAGTGTATCGAGCCTCAATCTGCTGGCTTATGTCCTGCGCAGCGTCCCGGCCGGCGGAAAGGTGGCGGTGCTCACCTACGACAGCCGGCATTTCGATGCGGGGCTGTTTGCGCTGGCCGGTGTTGCCGGCGACGCCGCGCGCATCGTGATCGCCGGCATCGAAGGTACGCGATGCTACGAGCTGATGCTGCGGCCCGACAACCCCGCGACCGTGGAAGATATACAGACCGCGGTGCTCGAGGCCGCGCAAGGTGCGACTCGTGAGGACAAGGTCGGTGCGTTCCTGTTCGAGTGTGCCGGTTTCGGTCCAGCGTCTGACCTTGTGCGCGAGCGCACCAGTGTGCCCGTCTGGGACGCCGTCGACAACGCCCGCCTACTGATGATGGGTGCCGTCGGAGCGGCCGCTTTCCCACATCAACAGTGAAACATCGTTCGTTCCGAATTGGCAGCTTCCCGACGTTCTCACGCCGCGCCAGGTTCGTCTGATGCTAGGAGGTTTCTGTGGCCGAAGGCGGAAAGCGCGCATTCTAGGTAGCCGCAGGGGCGTAGACGCCCGGTGACGCCAAGGCATGCGCAACCATTTCAGCGCGGGTGCCGATCCAGAGTCCCTTGGTAGCCAATGCAGTCCTCATGCAGGCATCGAATGCCCAGGCCCCCGCTGGCCGACCGTAAACATGGGTGTGGGCGGTGACGTCCAACATGAACGGCACCTGGTCCGCCCGGGCGGCGCCCTCCAGAATCGCCTGAAACTTGGCCACGAACGCCTCGGCAGAGGCCCCGTAGCGATTGGAGTGGGGAAGATCATTCACGTCCATGGTGAGCGGAATGGCAACAATCGTGCGTGTGCGGGCGCCGTCGGCATACTCCCAGATAGCCGGCAGGTCATCGTCGTTGCAGTCGCCGTGCCACACGTAGCCTTCGGCCGCCAGCAGGCGAGGGCTTGCAGGGCTGCCGGTACCGCGCGGGCTGATCCACCCCGTGGGCCGGATGCCGGCGGCGGACTCGATCAGCGCCGTGTTGCGGCGGATGTTGGCAATCTGGGCCGCCTCGTCGAGATAGACCGGGATCACGTCCATGCCATAGGAATGCGCGACGATTTCGTGCCCCTCGTCGCGGATCTGGCGCACGCTGTCGGGAAAGCGCTCGGCCAACACGCCGCTGACCATGACGCTGGTCTTGATCCGATTGGCGGCGCTGATCCTGAGCAGCCGCTGGATGCCGCGTACCGCGCCGTAACTGGCCCAGGAATGGGCATTGGTGTCAAAGAAGCCCGGCTGCAGAACGTTGCCCATCGGCCCGATCGGCGGGGCCTTGCCAGGCGACCAGGCCTCGTAGGCGAGGTTGAAGACGATGCCGATGCGGGCGCCATTCGGAAACCGGAAATCCGGGCCGGCGCGGCGGATGGAGATGGGCTCATTCGCTTGCATTCCTGGCGCCTCCATTGTGCAAGTCTGTCATACCCGGGCTTGCCTCCGGTATCCAGCCATCCCGGGCGCCGGAGCAGGCGAAGAAACTCTATCCCGACAGTGCATCCGGGGATGACAGCTTGCAGCCGGACGCCCGCGATGGCAGCCTGATCGAACACATTGCACGGGTTCCACCAACAATCGGGGCAGGCGGGGTGAAGGCGCCGAAGTTCAGCTATGTGCGGGCCGACAGCCTAGAGCAGGTGCTCGGGCTGCTCGCCGAGCACGGCGAGGAGGCGCGCATCCTGGCCGGCGGGCAGAGCCTGATGCCGACGCTCAACATGCGCCTGTCGCAGCCGCCCCTGCTGATCGACATCAACCGGCTGCACGGACTGGCCGGCATCGAGCTGCGCGGCGAGCAGGTGCGCATCGGTGCCCTGACCCGCCATGCGGACGTGGCCGCCTCCGCGACCGTCGCGCGCCACCTGCCGCTGATCGGCGAGGCCATGCCGCACGTCGCGCATGTCGCGGTCCGCAACCGGGGTACGTTCGGCGGCAGCATCGCGCTTGCCGATCCGGCGGCCGAGATGCCGGCCTGCGCCTTGTCGCTCGGCGCGACCCTGGTGCTGCACAGCACTGCCGGTCGGCGCGAGGTGGCGGCGGCCGACTACTTCCAGGGCCTCTATAAGACCGCGCGCCGACCCGAAGAGCTGTTGGTCGAAGCGCTTATTCCCGTGCAGCAACCAGCCTCCGTGTCGGTGTTCGGAGAACTGGCGCAACGACACGGCGACTTCGCCATCGCCGGCGTGGCGTTCCATCTGAAGGTCGATCGCCGGACGGTTACGGATGCGCGCCTCGTCTACTTCGGCAGCGAGGACAAACCCACTCTGGCGCCACGCGCGAGCGCCGCCATCACCGGCTGCAGCCTCGACGATGCAAGCGCCATTGCGGCGGCAGAAGCGGCCCTGGAGCAGGACCTTTCGCCGATGCAAAGCCCCCACGCGAGCAGCCGCATGCGCCTGCACCTGCAGCGGGTTCTGACACGGCGCGCCTTGGCGACGGCAGCGGAGCGGGCGAGGGCAGCATGAGCGAGGAGACGGCGCAGATTTCTCTCACCGTCAACGGCGAGGCTATCGCCCGCACGGTGCCTGTGCGCCAGCATTTGGTCGACTTTCTCCGTACCGATCTCGGGCTGACCGGCTCGCACCTCGGCTGCGAGCACGGCGTGTGCGGCGCCTGCTCGGTTCGCGTCGATGGCCGGGTGGTGCGCGGCTGCTTGATGCTGGCGGTGCAGGCCGATGGCGGCGAGGTCGTGACCATCGAGGGGCTCACCGACACGGGCGAGATTGCCGACCTGCAGGCAGCGTTCGTTTCGCGCAATGCTTTGCAGTGCGGCTTCTGTACGCCCGGCATGCTGATGACGGCAGCCGAGCTGCTGGCGAAGCAAAGCCCCAAGAGCCGCGAGGAGATCCGTACCTTCCTGTCCGGCAACTTCTGCCGCTGCACCGGCTTCCAGGCCATCGTCGATGCTATCGAGACGACGCTGACCAAGCGTCTCGAACGGCGCTGACGCGGAGGCAAACAAGAATGTCTGACAAATCCCTCCGCTCTCCACTTGACCGACCCAACAGCTACATCGGCCGCACGCTGTCGCGGGCCGGCGCCAAGCGCGCGGTGGCCGGCCGTGGCCGTTATACCGACGATTTCTCGTTGCCGCGCATGCTGCATGCGGCGTTCCTGCGCAGCCCGTTCGCCCACGCCAAGATTCTCTCCATCGACACGAGCAAGCCCAAGCGCCAGCCGGGCGTGGCGCTGATCATGACCGGCGCCGAGCTTGCCAAGCTCGTCACCGGCCCGTGGGTCGGCACGCTGACCTGTTTCCCCGGCATGAAATCGGCGCCGCAATACCCGATGGCCGTGGACCGCGCCTGCTGGGTCGGCGAGCCGGTCGCCATGGTGGTCGCCCGCACGCGCGCCGAGGCCGAGGACGCGGCGGAGCTAATCGTGGTGGAATGGCAGGAGCTGCCGGCGGTCACCGACAAGAGGACTGCGCTCGATCCGGCAACGCCTGTGCTGCATCCCGAGCTCGGTGACAATCTCGCCTTCCGCAAGAGCATCGACACCGGCGCGGTCGACGCGGCTTTCGCCAGGGCCGACCTCGTCATCGAGGAGACCTTCGATTTCGGCCGGCACACAGCCGTCAGCCTGGAGCCGCGCGCGCTGCTCGCCACCTATGACAAAGGCACGGGCAAGCTGACCATTACCACCAGCAGTCAATGCCCGCATATGCTTCAGCACGTATTTGCGCATACGCTCGGCGTGCCCCAACACAACGTGCAGATTATCGCGCCCGACGTCGGCGGCTCGTTCGGCCTCAAGATCCACAGCTACGGCGACGAGCTGGCCACCACCGCTGCCGCCATCCAGCTCGGCCGCCCCGTCAAGTTCGCCGCCGACCGCCTGGAGTCGTTCGTGTCCGACATCCACGCGCGAGAGAACACCGTGAAGGGGCGTATCGCGGTCAGCAAATCCGGCACGATCGAGGCCTTTGACATCGATGTGCTGTCCGGCGCCGGTGCCTACTCGCAATACCCGCGCACCAGCGTGTTCGAGGCCACCCAGGTGCTCAACATCACTGGCGGCCCCTATCGGCACAGGCACTACCGGGCGCGCGCCACCGTGGTCTACCAGAACAAGGTGCCGTCTTCGCAGTATCGCGCCGTCGGCCATCCGATCGGCAACAGCGTCGCCGAGCATCTGGTCGATCAGGCCGCCTATCGGCTCGGCATCGATCCGATCGAGATACGCCGGCGCAACATCATGCCCGACGATGGCTACCCGACAACGAGCGCCAGCGGCATCAAGCTGAAGGACTTGTCGCACCAGCGCTGCCTCGATGCCCTGGTCGAGCGCATGGACTACGCCGCCCTGCGTCAGGAGCAGGCCCGCCTGCGCGACGAAGGCGTCCACCGCGGCATCGGCATCGCCACCTTCATCAAGGGCACCGCTCCCGGCCCGCTCGGCTACTACGGCACCGGCGGCGCGCCGATCTCCTTGCAAGATGCCTGCGTCATCAAGCTGGAACCCAATGGCGGCGTCATCTGCGCGGTCGGCGTGACCGATCAGGGACAGGGCGTCGATACCGTGATGGGCCAAATCGCCGCCGCCGCCCTCGGCGTGCCCATCGATAGCGTGCGCGTGATCTCGGGCGACACGGACGCCACTCCATTCGGAGGCGGCACCTATGGCTCGCGTGCCACTGCCATCGGCGGCGAGGCGGTGTACCAGGCCGCTCGCGATCTGCGCCAGGAAATCCTGGAGCTCGCCGGAGCGCTGCTGCAGGCCGAGCCCGACGTGCTCGACATCGTCGATGGGACGATCGTCGACCGCAGCGACGGCAGGAAGCGACTGCCCCTCGCCGAGATCGGACGCATTGGCCACTACCAGGTCGGCGAATTGCCCAACAGCGTGCAGCCGATCCTCTCGCACACCCGCCGCTTCCGCCTGATCGACGACCTCTACATTTTCACGAACGGTATCCACGGTGCCTACGTCGAGGTGGACACCGACACCGGCTTCATCCGCCTTTTGAAGCACTGGGTCGTCGAGGATTGCGGCCGCGTCATCAACCCGCAGCTAGCCGACGAACAAGTGCGCGGCGGCTGCGTGCAGGGCATCGGCGGCGCGCTGTACGAGCACTGCCTCTATGACGAGGCCGGCCAGCTGCAGAATGGCTCGATGGTGGACTATCTGACGCCGATGGCGGCCGAGATGCCCGACATCGATGTTGTACATGTGCAGACGCCGACGTCAGTTTCGGAACTGGGCGCCAAAGGTGTCGGGGAGTCTGGCACGGGCGCCGCACCAGCCGTGATAATGAATGCTGTCAACGACGCTCTGCGGCCATTTGGGGTGCGTGTAACTTCACAACCGATTACCCCGGAATTGGTCCTGACGGCGCTGGGAAGAATTTAACCCTCCTGTCTGGCGTAAGGTGGTTCCCAGAACTGCTTCTGGCGGCACTTCACCCACCGGGTTGCGGCTCGCGCCTCTCGCTGCTTGCCATGGTCGGCGCGGATGGGGACGCATATCCCGATCTGCCGGCGCCATCCGGGCCGGTTCCGCGGGTTCCGCGCGGAACTAATACCATTGAGCCAATGTCTTGACCTGTCGGCATCCTCCGACGTCATTCCCGCGGAGGCGGGAACCCACGACACCAGGCGATGAACCTCCCAAGCGCTGCGTGGATCTCCGCCTGCGCGGAGATGACGGTGCAATGGTCCGACCCGAGTCGGTTCTTCCGCTCACTGGTATAACACCCATCATGTCCGCCGCGGCTTGGCCCGTGCGGTAGGAGCCGCAGCGGCCGGATCGTCAGGCCAAGAGTGCCGCGGATAGCGCCCTTTCATTTCGGCCTTTACGGCAGCCCACGAACCCTTCCAGAAGCCCGGCAGATCGCGCGTGATCTGAATCGGCCGATGTGCCGGCGACAACAGGTGCAGCGTGAGCGGCAACTTGCCGTTGGCGATCGAGGGATGTTGCGTCAACCCGAACAACTCCTGCACGCGGATGTGCAGGGCAGGTGCGCCCGCCGACTCGTAGTCGATAGCGTGACGGTTACCCGTGGGTGCCTCGAAATGTGTCGGAGCTTCCTCCTCGAGGCGCCGCTTCAGGTTCCACGGCAGCAACGCTTCGAGGGCCTTGCCGAGATCGTCGGCTTCGATCTCTGCCAGCTTCGTCTTGCCGGAGAGATACGGGGCAAGCCACTCCGCGACCATATTGACGAGCGCCTCGTCGGTCAGGTCCGGCCATTCGCTCTCTCCGGCCGCGCGCAAGAAACCAACGCGGTCGCGCAGCTGCGTTTGCGTCTTGCTCCACGGCAGCCGGCTCAGTCCGAGCGCCGCGATACCTTCGGCGAGGAGGCGGGTTGTCTCGTCACTCGCCGCTACGGCGCGGGGCTCGCTTATGAGGATGATGCCATTGAGCCGGCGCACACGACGCGACCTCAGGGCCGCCGCTTGTCTGTCGAATTCAACCTCGTCGGTTTCGCGGATGCGCGTGCCGGCGGCCGCCAGCACGTCCGCTTCGTCGGCCGCGGCCGCAAGCAGAATGCGTGTCGACGCCGCCGACCCGGACAGCTCCGCAGCGACCAGAAATGGAGATCGCGCCAAGGCATGCGTCGCATCGAGATTGGCGCCGCGGCCATTGGCGAGTAGGAACTGGCCGGGTGTGCCGCGCGCCTTGCCGATGCGCTCCGGAAACGCCAGCGCCAGCAACCGCGCGGTAGACATTTCTTCACGAGGTCGGTGCGCCGATCGCCCCCCTCTCGCCATTCGGGCCCAGCCGGCTGCCAGCTTTCGCATGTCCTGGGCGCGGCGCGCGCGGTCACGGCGGAAAGCTTCCAGTCGATGCGCGAGATCGACATCGCTGCCGCCAAGTCCGCGCTCTGAGAGCACCGCGGCGATCTCGGCCGCCGCCTCCGCCTGGCCGGCTTCGGCAGCGGCAACCACCATGCGCGCGAGCCGGGGCGGAAGCGGCAGCGACCGCAGTCGTCTGCCGATGGCTGTGATGTGCCCGTCTGCGTCGAGCGCCTCCAGCTCCGTAAGCTCGCTGCGCGCAGCGTCGATGGCGGCTGCCGATGGCGGATCGAGCCAGGACAGCGAGCGAGGGTCGGTCGTTCCCCATTCCGCGCAGTCGAGCAATAGGGCTGCAAGGTCGGCCGAGCGAATTTCGGGCTCCGCGAAGGCGGGCAGACTGCGCGTTTGCGACTCGTCCCACAGGCGATAGCACACGCCGGGCTCGGTCCGGCCGGCCCGCCCCCGGCGCTGATCGGCGGCGGCGCGAGACGCACGCACGGTCTCGAGCCGCGTAACGCCGACGTCTGGCTCAAAGCGGGGCACACGCGCAAGACCGCTGTCGATGACGACACGCACTCCCACGATGGTGATGGAGGTCTCGGCGATCGAGGTCGCCAGTACCACCTTGCGCATGCCCTCGGGAGCCGGCTCGAGGGCGAGATCCTGCGCCTTGATGTCCATCGCCCCGTATAGGGGCGCGAGCACGATGTTCGGGTCGCTGATGCGCTCCTTCAGCTGTTCCTCGACGCGCCGGATCTCCCCCTGGCCCGGCAGGAATGCCAGGATAGAGCCGGATTCGGCTCGCAGAGCCTGCATGACCGCATGCGCCATCTGGTCCTCGATGCGCGTGCTGGCGTCGCGGCCCAGGTAGCGCGTCTCGACCGGGAACGCGCGGCCTTCACTGCCGATGATGGTGGCTTGACCGAGAAGCTGGGCGACCCGCGCCCCGTCCAGGGTTGCCGACATCGGCAGAATGCGCAGGTCATCGCGCAGGCTGCCTTGGCAGTCGAGTGCGAGGGCAAGCCCCAAGTCGGCATCGAGCGAACGCTCGTGGAACTCGTCGAACAGCACTGCGGCAATCCCGGAAAGCTCCGGATCATCGAGGATCATGCGGGTAAACACACCTTCCGTGACGACCTCGATACGCGTCCTCGGCCCCGATTTCGAGACCATCCGCGCGCGCAATCCGATGCGCTCCCCGACAGGCTCCGATAAGGAGTGCGCCATACGCTCGGCGGCAGCTCGCGCGGCGATGCGGCGCGGCTCCAGCACCAAAATCTTGCGACCCTCCAGCCAGGCCTCGTCCATCAAAGCGAGGGGTACGCGTGTCGTCTTGCCAGCCCCGGGTGGCGCGACGAGGACAGCCGATGCGCGTGCGGCCAGAGCCGTACACAACTCGCGCAGGATCGCGTCAATCGGAAGCTGTGTGGCGAACTTCATGGCGGCTATATCTAGTGTGATAGGAGCGTCGTTGCGGATCAAGCCGCGCGCGGCAGCCAACGCGGAGGTATTTCGGGGAGGCGGCTCCTGACAGGCGACCTGTTTCGGCAGGACGCCGATCAGGGAGCTAGGTGAGCTATTTGTTGGCGCTTTCGATCGTGGAGACGATGTGTGGCGCCAAGTTGCGGTTGCTGCAAACGACGTTGGGCCCGTTCCTAAGTAGAAACACCAAGCTTGCCTGCGATTTCACGCCGCAGCAGGCGTGGGCACGGCGACCGGCTCACCACGCGAGGACGACTGCTGCTGCCGGCGGGCTGCGGACTGCCACACCACCATGCGGCTCTCCAGTGCCCGCGCCAGCATGTAGTAGGCGATCGACAGCACCAGGATCGCCAGGATCGCGGCGAACACGCGCGGGCTGTCGAGAATGGTGCGGTTGAGCGTCACCAGGTAGCCGATACCGGCCGAGGCGGTCAGCATCTCGGAGACCACCACGCCGATAATGGTGAGCGCGCCGCCGAGCCTCAGCCCCGCGAACACGGTGGGCAGCGAGGCCGGGATGATCACGCGCGTGATCTGCTGTGGCAGCGTGGCGCCCATGCTGCGTGCAGCGAGCAGGAATTGCGGATCGATGGTGCGGATGCCCGCCGCGGTCGACAGCATGACGGGGAAGAAGCCGTAAATGCCGGCAAACGCGATCTTGGAGCTGGAGCCTATCCCGAACCACGCCGTGAAGACGGGATAGAGGATGACGATCGGCACGGCATAGAGGCTTGAGAACACGGGGAGCAGCAGGTCGCGCAGCACCGCGAACCCGCCGACCAGGGCGCCAATCAGGATGCCAAGCCCGCATGCAATCAGCATCGACAAGGCAACTTCGTAGAGGGTGACGAGCAGGGCTGCGAAGTAGATCTGCCGGTCGGTGTAGAGCACGGTCAGCGTCTTCGATAGCGACGGCAGGAAGAGTTCGGGCAACGCGCCGGTCAGCGGAACGACCTCCCAGAGGACGAGCAAAGTTGCCAGGATCATCCAGCGCACGGCGGCGGGGTCGGGGCGGCGCATGGTAGACTTCACCCTGTCTTGCGGATCTGCTGCCAGATCCGGTCGCGCAGGCCGCCGAACACGTCGGTCGCCATCATCTCGTAGGTGCGCGGGCGCGGCAGCGTGACCTCGATATGGTCGATGATGCGGCCCGGCCGGGCGGACATCACCAGCACCTCGTCGGCGAGATAGACGGCCTCGGTGAGGCTGTGCGTGATGAACAGCACCGTCTTGCGGGTGGTGGACCAGATGCGCAGCAACTCGTGGCCCATGGTCATGCGCGTCTGCTCGTCGAGGGCGGCGAACGGCTCGTCCATCAGCAGCACGGGAGGGTCCTGCACCAGGCCGCGGGCGATCGACACGCGTTGTTTCATGCCGCCGGACAGCTCGTGCGGATAGCGCTCGCCGAAGCCTTCCAGGCCGACCAGGCTCAGCATGGCTTGAGACCGGCGCCGGCGCTCCTCGCGCGAGGTGCCGCGCAGGCTGAGCGGGAACTCGATATTATCGAGCGTCGTCAGCCATGGAAACAGGCTCGCTTCCTGAAAGATGACGCCGACCCGTTCGGGGTCGGGCTTCGGGATCGGCTGGTCGTGGCAGAGGATGGTGCCCTCCGTCTGCTGCCGCAGCCCGGCCAGCATCATCAGCAGGGAGGTCTTGCCGCAACCGCTCGGACCCACGATCACCACGAAGCGGCCCTTGCGCACCGTGAGCGAGATATCCACCAGCGCCGGCACGCCGCCGCCGTCCACCCCGGCATAGGTGTGGCTGAGGCGGTTGACCTCGATGGCGGCCTCGCCCGCCTGTGCCCGCAGCTCGCTCACGTTCGCCAGGTGCTGCATCTTGCCTCCAGGGCGCGCACGCACTCGTTGAACAGGATGGCCACAGCCGACAGCACGATCACGCCGGCGAACAGCTGCGGCATCTGGAAGTTCTCGCCCCAGTTGGCGATCAGGTGGCCGATGCCCGTGCGCGAGGCGTACATTTCCGCGATCATCACGCCGGTGAAATTGAAGATCATGGCGATGCGCAGCGCCTCGAGCAGGATCGGCAGCATGCTAGGCACATAGACGCGCAACAGGATCTGCGTCTTGGTTGCCCCGTAGGAGCGCGCCACCATGATGTGGTCGGAACGCACCAATTCCACGGCCGCGGCGGCGCTCATCAGCACCACGAAGGCCGTCGTGAAGGCGGCGTACGCCACCTTCTGGTGGAAGCCGATGCCGAACACCAGGATGAACATCGGCAGGAAGATCGATTTGGGGACGCTGAACACGTAGAACAGCATGGGCTTGAAGATGTCGCCGACGTACTCGTTCTCGGCGATCAAGATGCCTGCCGCGGCCCCGATCGGCACGGCGATGATGAAGGCGACGATCACCTCGAGCGCGGTAACCGCCACTGCTTCCTGCACCATCGGCCGGCGTATGAGCTCGACCAGTACAGTGAGCACGTCGGAAAGCGGCGGCAGCAGCAGTGGGTTGACGATGCCGAGGCGCGGCAACCCCTCCCACGCGCCGAGCACGAGTGCTAGCAAGACAAGCCGGATGGCAATAATCTGCGTGCGGGTCATGCGTTCCCTGTCGCAAACCGTGCCCGTCGCTGTAAGCTAGATGAACCCAACTCACACCGCCGTCGGCACCGGCCTGAACTTCTCGATGTACATATCCTTGGCCGGCGACAGGTCGGTCATGCCGATCAGCCGTGCCATGTCCAGCGCCCGTTCCATCCAGTCGAGCTGAAACTCGCCGGTCCTGGAAAGATTCTTGAGATTGCCGTCCAATTCGCGCGCCGCGATGGCTTCCGGAATCTCGTCGATCTCGGCGATCAGCTTGACGGCAGCCGCACGGTTCGCGTCGGCGCACAGGAAGGCAACGCCGCCGTAGATGGCGTTCAACGCCTTCTGCAACAGTTCGGGGCGCTCATTGATGATCTTGTCGCTGGCAATCCAACTCGCGTTGGAGTGCGCGGGGATGGCGGCGCCGAAATCGATGATGGGCCTCGCCAGCTTCTCGTCCATCACCTTGTAGGTGAGCGGGGAATAGAGGACGGTGGCGTCGATATTACCCGTCAGCAGGTTCGGCACCAGCCCGCCGCCGCCGAGTGGCACGCGCGTGAAGTCGAGCTTGTGCTCGGCGAGCGTCCAGCGGGCGCAGATGTCGCTGCCCGAGCCGGCCGACGTGATGCCGACCTTCTTGCCGGCGAGTTCCGACACCTGTTTGAGCGGGGAGTCGGTCTTTGCGACCAGGTACCAGCCGTAATAGCCGTTAGCGCCGTTGGCCACACACCGGGTGTTGACGCCCTTCTTGAGGCCGGCGGCGACGCTGGAGGAGGAGTTCAGGACGAGATCGGTCGCACCAGCCGCCAGTGCCTCGAAACCTTCCGCGCCGCTGCGATAGATGGTGAGCTCGGCCTTGATGCCTTCCTTCTCGAACAGCTTCTGGCGCAGCGCCGTCTCGCAGACAATGGTCGGCCAGTAGGTCCGGGTCGGCACACCGATACGGATGGTGCCTGCACCCTGAGCCAGCGCCGCGCGCGGCATGGCGACGGCCGCGGCTCCCGCAATCAACAATGAGCGGCGCAGCATATCGGGTTTGTCGGTGTTGGGCGTCCTACCCATCTATTCCTCCCACGTTGTTATGATGCTTCTTATGGCTGTGCTGCCGAGCACTATCCGGCGCATACGTCGACCACTCTAGATGGGCTGCAACGCGACAACAATGCGCTCGATGCGCCACACTGTCGACCGTCTGCCATCTCTCGCGCAATGAGGCGCTTCATCCGTCAACCCGCACAGCCACTCAGGGAATCACAGGGTGGGCCGGGGTCTTGGCGCACCCAGCACTATGAGCCCTCTCGACCGCAGGCGGGCGCACGAGTCCGTTTGGCCCGCAAGCTGACGCGACACGTGGAAACTGTCCAACCGTGGGTTCGCTCCCACCCGGGAGTGGGCGAGACTCACACCAGCTCGAGCAGCGGCTCTAGACTGGTCGCTGAGAAATCGGGCCGCGCAGCATCGACGGGCTGCAATCCCATGCGATTGTGCCAGAACACCGGCATGCCGACTCCTTTCGCGCCCGGCACGTCGGCTGCGGAGCCGGCCACGAAGAGCGTTCGGGCTGGCACGGTGCCCAGCAATTTCAGCACTGCGCGATAAGGCTCGGGCCTCGGTTTGTAGAAGCCGGCACTCTCGGCCGTGACAACGGCCGCAAAAGCTATCGCCGTGCGAGCCACGGCCGCAGCGCCCAGCGTCATCGAACAGTTGGTGACCACACCCAGTGGTACCCTCTCCGCGAGTGCTGTCAGCACCTCGCGGGTTTCGGGCCATGGCGGTAAGTCGCCCCAGCCCGCGAACAGGGCTTCCACGCAGAATGGTTCGATGTCCGCTTGCGCCGCTGCTTGCCGCACAATGTCAGCGTAGGGGCGATAGGGACCGGCCGCATACGTGAGCGCGAGGTACTCACGCCGCCACCTGAGGCCGTCCTCGGCCGACCCGGCCGCGCGGTTCCAGAGAGTCCACGAATCGATAAGCGCGGTGAGCAGGTCAAAGACAACTGCATCGTAGTTGCGCTCTTGTGGCATGAGTCAGAAGACCTCTCGACGGCGGTGGCCTTGGCGCCCATTGCAGCACCGCGGATGGCGCGGCATCAGCCGTTCGTCACGCTTTGCGCGATACCGCCAACGCGCGTAGGTGTCCATGAGTATGGAAGCTGGTCAAAGGCCGCCGCCAAGGAACAATTGGCCGATCCGCTTATCGGCGAGAATCGCAGGTGCGGTGCCAGCGATGCGCGCGCGGCCCAATTCGAGGACCAGGCCGTAATCGGAGTTTTCCAGCGCGCGCTTGGCGTTCTGCTCGATCATGAGGATCGTGATGCCGCGGTCGCGCAGCTCCTTCAGAGTCTGAAACAGATCGGCGACGAGAATCGGCGACAAACCGATCGAGGGCTCGTCTATCAGCATGAGTTTGGGTTCGAGGACGAGGCCGCGCGCGATTTCGAGCATCTTTTGCTCACCGCCCGAAAGCGTGGACGCTTGATGGTTCGCCTTGCGCCGCAAAACGGGGAACCGCTCCATCGCCACTTGCATTCGGCCAGCCAGATCGAACCCTTTTGGCGCAACAACCCCGCCGAATTCGAGATTATGCTTCACCGATAATTCGGGAAAAATGTTGCGGCCTTGCGGGACATAGGAAATGCCACGCGCGATCAGGTCGCGCGGCATCAGATTGGTGATCTCGGCGCCGTTGAAACGGATGCTGCCGGCCTGAGCGCGCAGCATCCCGAAGATGGTCTTGAAGGCAGTCGACTTGCCGGCGCCGTTGGGGCCGATCACAGTCGTGATGGCGTTGCGCTTCACCTCGAACGTCGTGCCATGCAAGATCGTCATCTTGCCGTAGCCGGCCACCACGTTGGTCAACTCGAGGATCGCGTCAGTGGCCAAGATACGCCTCGATCACTTTGGGGCTCTGTCGCACGGTGGCCGGATCGCCTTCAGCGATCAGCTTGCCTTCCGCTAGCACGAGGATGCGCGTGCACAACGCCATCACGAATTCCATGTTGTGCTCGATCACGACGAAGGTCGCTCCCTCCTCCGTGTTCATTGCCTTAAGGCGGTCGCGCAGGCTCTGCAGCATCGTCAGGTTTACGCCGCCGGCCGGCTCGTCGAGCAGCACGAGGCGGGGCCCGGCCATGAATGCCATCGCCGCATCGAGCAATTTCTGCTGGCCGTAGGACAGGCCGCTAGCCTTTTCTTCGGCCAGATGCCCAAGTCGGAAGAACTCGATCATCTTTTCCGCGGCGCCAGAGATCCCCGCGTCGCGCGGTCCGAACAGGCGCTTCAACATCGTGCCTTGATGTTCCTGTCCCGCTAGAATGAGGTTCTCGCGCACGGTGAGTTGCGGGAAGACCTGCAGCAGCTGGAAGGTGCGGCTGACGCCAAGCTTGTTGAGATCGCACGGGCGCATGCCCGTCACCTTCTTGCCTGCCAGATGTACATCGCCCGCCGTAGGCCGAAGCTGGCCGAGGATGCAGTTGAATAACGTGGACTTGCCGCTGCCGTTCGGCCCGATGATGCCGAGGATCTCGCCTTCGCGCACGTCGAAAGAAACATCATCGACCGCAACGATGCCGCCGAACTGCTTCTTGATGTTGCGCACCTCCATGACGGTTTTCATCGCGCCATCTCCGAAGCAGGCTCGGCTGCAGTTAGCGCGGCGGTGTCAGGCTGTCCTGGTGGCATCGTGCGGGTGGAGAAGATGCGGTCGAGCAGGCCGAGCAACCCGGTCGGGCAGAATACCATCAGCGCAACGACCAGCACCGCATAGGCCATCAGGTAGAAGCCCTGCGCAAAGCGCAACCACTCGGGCAGCAACACGGCCACGATGGCACCAAGGAACGGCCCAAAGAAATAGCCTGAGCCCCCGACGACCACCATGAGCAGCAGATTGAGTGACAGGGTGAGTGCGAAGGGCGTCGGATCGATGAACTGAACGAGCGGCGCATAGAGCGAGCCGGCAATGCCGCCGAGCCCCGCCCCGATGGCGAACGCCATCAACGTATAGCGGCGGGTATCGACGCCGAGCGAGAGCGCGCGGATCGGATTTTCGCGCACCGCTATGAAGGCACGCCCCCACGGCGACTGGATCAGCAGCCAGGTCATTGCCGAGATGAACACCAGGTGCGCGAGCAGGAAGTAGTACAGATTGTGCGGATGGTTCATCGACCAGCCGAGGACACTCGGCCGCGGCACGTTCATGATGCCGTAGATGCCATTGGTCAGCCATTCCTCGTTGCGGAAGACGAGGTAGATGAGCGTGTTGAAGGCCAGCGTAACGAAGGCAAGATAATGGTGCTGCACCCGCAAAGCCGGATAACCGAGCAACCAACCGACAATAAAACAAGCAAAGAACGCAAAGAAATAGGTGGGCCAGAATGGCCAGCCATGCGTCGTCAACCACGCGGTGATGTAGGAACCGATGCCGACGAATGCGGCCTGCGCGAGCGATACCTGCCCCGCATAGCCAAGCGTCAGGTTCAGCCCGATGGCGGCGATCGACATCACCACCCAGGTCGACAGAATGAATATGCCATACGGCTTGAACAGCTGCGGGGCGATCAACAGGAACACGCCGAACAGGACCAACGCGACAATCGCCGCGGGCTTCCGGTACCGGCTCATACCGTGCGTTCCTCGGCGCGGCCGAGCAGCCCTTGCGGTCGGAACAGGATAATGACGATCAGGAAGAACAGCGGCACGACGAGCCGGTACTGCGTCGAGATATAAGCCGCCGTGAAGTTGTCGATCACGCCAAGTAGCAAGCCGCCGGCAATCGCGCCGCGCACCTGATTGAACCCGCCGATGATCGCGGCGATGAAGGCATAGAGCCCGAGCAATTCGCCGTTGGTGAATTTCGCCAGATAAATCGGGGTGATCAGCAGCGAGGCGACCATCACCAACGCCGCATTGATCATGAAGGTATAGAGGATCATTCGCTCGACCCGGACGCCGAGAAGCCGCGCCACGTTGGGGTTCTGCGCGGTGGCCTGCATCATGCGTCCGGTGCGAGTGCTGGACAGGAAAATCTGCAAGAGGACAACGGCCGCGATGGAAATTCCCAGAACGATCAGGCTCTGCACCGCGATGCCGGCACCGAGGATCGTGATGTTCGTTGCCGCCACCATCGGGGGGAACGGCCAAGCGTCGGCCCCATAGAATTCCCGCACCGCTTCCTTCATGAAGATCGAAAGGCCGATGGTGGCGATGACGATCGGCAGCACGCCATGCGTGATCATCGGATCGATGATCAGCTTCTTGAACATGGCGCCGAGCGTGACCACCGAGACGATCATGGCGACAACCACCGCGAGCCAGAACGGCGTGCCGAAATAGCCCATCGCGATCAACACGAAGAAGGCCGGCAGCATGACGAATTCGCCCTGCGCGAAATTGATGGTCTGGGAGGTCTGCCACAGAAGAGTAAAGCCGACCGCAGTAAGCGCGTAGATGCCTCCGGTCGCCAAACCCGAAACAAGCAACTGAATAAAGTCCGCCACGGCGTGCCCCTCCCAGGGACTAGCGGCTGGCGCTTGCCGCGCCAGCCTTCTTTATTGCGTCAACGGCTAGCCGGTCACTTGCCTGCGAGTTTCGGCAGGATCTTGGTGATCTTCTGCTTGCCGCCCACCACTTCGGCCAGGAAGCTGATGCGGTTGATCTCGCCGGTGTCGTCCCAGCTCGTTTCGATCAGGATGTTCGGCTCGTCGGTCGGCGTGATCGTCAAGCCGTGCATCGCGTCGGCGAACCCCTTCTTGTCGAGCTTGCCGCCGAGCTTCTTCTCCACCACGTACTTGATGGCGTAGACGCCGGTATAGCCCTTGATGCCGTTGTGATCGGAGACATAGTTGAAGCGTTTCTGGAAACGCCCCTTGTACTCCTGCACCGCCTCGATCGGAGCATCCGAGGTCAAGCCGACATGGCCCTGCGCGCCTTCCGACGCATCGCCACCAAGCTCGATCGTCTTCTGGCTAAGCAGCGTCGTGTCACCGACGAACGGTCCCTTTAGGCCCTGCTTCTTGGCTTCACGCATGATGCGCGCGCATTCTTCCTCGTTCGAGTAGATGAACTGCACGTCCGCGTTCGCGGCCTTGAGCTTCACCACGTCTGCGGCGAAATCAACCTGGCCAGGTTCGGTCGAGATGTCGGCTGCAAGCGTGACGCCGACGGCGTCGAGTGCCTTCTTCAGCTGGTCGCGGCCGGCCTTGCCGAAGTCGTTGTTGACCCAAATGAGCCCGACAGTCTTCGCCTTGAGATTGTCGCGGATGTGCGCGGCGATCTTGGGCATACCGACCTGCTGGCCGAACGAGGTGCGGAACAAGAACTTGTCCCCGAGCGTGACTATATCGGCCGCCTCGCCGCCAATCAGGTGCGGCACCTCCTGCTGCTGCAGCATCTGCATCGTAACTTTCACGTTGCCCGAGAGCACTGGACCGAGCACGGCGAAGACGTCGCCGTCGAGTGCCTTCTGCATTTGCGCGCGCGCGACGCTCGGGTTGCTCTGCGTGTCGTAGAGCTGCAGATCGATTTTCTTGCCGGCGATGCCGCCCTTGGCGTTGATCTCTTCGACCGCGAGAACAATTCCGTCACGGAAATTGCCGCCGGACACTGCAAGCTGCCCGGAAATCTCGCCGACATAGGCGAGCTTCACGTCCTGCGCCGAAGCCGCGCCCGGTGCCAGCATCATGGCCGACAAAAACAATCCAAACCCTAGCCGTCTCATCGAGTCCTCCTTTGCGATACGCGCCGTTCGCAGCGTCGCTTTTGTCGTTGCTGGCGGCCGATCGTGCCTACGGCTCGATCGGCCTGCCTCGATCATGGACTTGATGGCCCCGCATGCCAAGCTCCAGCTGGGCTCCGCAGCTGTCCGAGCCGAGCGTGTCGCTGGCCGGCTGCCGGTCACCGCGCGCAAGCAGCGCCGGCTAAGCAGATCCGGCGGATGGCGCTAGCGGATCCAACCTTGCTTAGACGTGGGCCGCCGTTAAAACCGGACCGCGGACGAGGCATACCGGCTGGGTACGCGCGAGCCCTAGGTTTGCTCGCGACTCAAGGTAGAATTTTCGCTTCTCGATACTGCTGCACAATCGCCGTGAACCGGCGCTCGCTGTCGTCCCAATCGTGGAAGCCGAAGTCGCGGGCCTTGTTGGTGCTCAAGATCTCGTCCCACCAGCGGATCAAGGTTGCATCCGCGAACGCCCAGTTGGCCACAGCCGTCAGCGGCTGATCGATGAGGCCATGCCGCTTAACGATGCGATGCCAAATGCCCTGCCATTCCGGCATCACCTCGGCCAGCACCACGGGGCGCATCGTTCCGCAGCGGATGCCGAAGGCATCAGCCAGCTGGGGCCAAAGCCGCGACCAGCGGAACACATCGCCATTGGTGAGATTGAAGGCATTGTTGCGAGCCGGCTCGTGCGTCGCCATCCAGGCCATGCCCCGTGCCAGCAGCGTGGTCGTCGTCACCTGAACCAGGCTCGTGTAGGAGCCCTCGGCCGCGGGAAAATCGAGCGGAATGCCGATCTCGCGGCATAGCGCGGCGTACGCCCCGAGCGTGCTGACGAGATTGCGTGGGTTGTCCGGCGAGAAATGCAGCAGCGTATTGGGTCTTGCCGCCGACCAGCTCCACTGCGAATCCTTCGACCTCGAACGCAGCAAATCCTCCTGATCATAGTAGAAATTCGGCGTCACGGTGCGCGGGTCGTCCTCGCGCGCAGGGTTTGGAAACGGACCGACATGCACGCCGTAATACTTGCCGCCTTGCACGAGATTGACGTGTGCCAGGTGCTTCGAAGCGGCAGCCGCGGCGTCGATAACGTTGCCCAGAATGGCGAGGTTATTCTCGATGCTTTCGCGACCGCGATCATCGTGGGGCGCGCGTCCGCAAAAGAAGATGTGCGTGATATCTGCGTGCTCGGCGATTGCCGCCCGGGAGGCCGCGGCGTTCATCAGGTCGGTATGAATGTACTGTACGCCTTTGATTGCACGCATCGGCGGCTTGCGGCATACGCCGAGCACGCGCCAGTCCGGCTCAGACGCAAGGTGGCTTGCCAGCGCTCCGCCTATGGCGCCGGTTGCGCCGGCTATCAATGCTGTCCATCGCGGCATGGCATCTTTCCATGAGGTCAATAGAAGTGTCTGCGGGGTCTATGCTGGGAATTCTAATCAGGCTGCCGCGCGGTTCTCAATCCATGATCTCCGCACGGCTGCCCTTGCGGGCATGCTTGCGGTCCTCATCGTCGATCTGGGTGGGATCAGTGTCGAATACCACGCGGTGCTCGCCTGAAAGGGCGACGAAGCGCTTGCCGCGCGCACGACCAATCAGCGTCAAGCCCGCCTTCCTTGCAAGCTCCACCCCCCAGGCTGTGAAGCCGGAACGCGACACCAGAATGGGAATACGCATCTTGACGGTCTTGATCACCATCTCCGAGGTGAGGCGGCCGGTGGTGTAGAAGATCTTGTCCTCGGGCGCGATGCTGTTGAGAAACATGTAGCCGGCAATCTTGTCCACCGCGTTGTGGCGTCCGACATCCTCCATGTAGATCAGCGGCTCGTCTGCGCGGCACAGGACGCAGCCATGGATGGCGCCGGCCTTGAGGTAGAGGCTGGGGGCCGTGTTGATCTTCTTGGTTAGCTGATAGAGCCAGGAGGTATGGATGCGGGCGTCGGGATCGAGGACGATCTTGTCGAACTCCTCCATCAGGTCGCCGAACACAGTGCCCTGGGCGCAGCCCGAAGTTTGGGTCTTCTTCTTCAGCTTCTCCTCGAAATCGGTCTGCCGGCGTGTGCGCACCACGACGGTGGCGATGTCGTCGTCGTAATCAATGGCCGTGATCTCGTCATCGGCGCGCAGCATGTTTTGATTAAGCAGGTAACCCACGGCCAGCAGGTCAGGCCGGTCTCCAATCGTCATCATCGTCACGATTTCGCGGGCATTCAGGAACAGGGTCAGGGGCCGCTCGGTGACGACGGCCGTCTCGACGGCCCGGCCATCCTGATCGATGCCCTGCACGACCACTGACAGGCGTGGATCGTCGGGATCGGGACGAACATGAAATTCTTTCATGGTCGGGGGTTCCTTGGCGTAAGAGTGTGTCGCGCATTCCAGCGCCGACGCACGGGCAACAGCGACTACTGGCCTCCGCAAACGCGCAACGCGGTGGCGTTGAGCGGGGGGCCCTTAGCTACTATGTTATTCTAGTGCTTCTGCACAGGAGCGCCAAAGGGTCCTCGCGGCCGCGTGCAGACCGGCGGTGCTGGCGCATTCCTCACGGGCAGAGGGCCGAAGGACAGTATGTGGCTTCCATCGGCTCTCCCCGGCAATGGTCACCAGCTATCATGACAAAGAAGCTCATCGACGACTGCTTCGTACCTGGCCAGCCGCGCTTGCGGCACGCGGAAGCCCTTGCGATCCTGAAACAGCGTATCGCTCCGGTCGTGGCCCTCGAGCGAGTGGAACTCGCGAATGCCGCCGGTCGCATCCTTGCGCAATCCATAGTCGCGGCTCGGCCAGTACCGGCGCACACGAATTCCGCGGTTGACGGTTTTTCCTTCGCTGCCGTGGACTACGATCGCGAGAACGGATGCGAACTCCCAGTGTCCGGCCGGGCGGCCGCCGGGCATGCCTTGAACACCACGCCAATGCCCGCAACCGCAGTCCGCATTTTCACCGGGGCCGTGCTGCCGCAGCTACACGATACGGTCGTCATGCAGGAGGATGTCGTCGTTGACACCACGGATGGGCGGACAACCATCGCCATTCCCGCGGGTCTGCGACCCGGCGCGAACGTCAGGAAGGCCGGCGAGGACGTGGCCGCCGGCTCAACAGTCCTTGAGGCCGGAGCGGTCTTGCGCGCCCAGGATCTGGCGGCGCTGGCTGCGCTCGGCGTCGCTGAAGTCGATTGCTTCGCGCGGCTGCGGGTGGCCATCGTCTCCACGGGCGACGAGGTTGTGCGTCCGGGTGCTGTACTCGCCGAAGGCCAAGTCTACGACGCCAACGCTCCAATGCTGGCATCGCTGGTCACCAGCGCGGGTGCCGTTGCCACCGACCTCGGCGTCCTGCCTGATGACCTGTCGCAGGTAAAAGCGCATCTCGCCGACGCCGCGAGAAAGTTCGACGTGATCATCACCAGCGGCGGCGCCAGCCGGGGGGACGAGGATCACCTGGTTGCGGCCCTCGACGCGCTCGGCAAGCGGCACCTGTGGCAGTTGGCCATCAAGCCGGGGCGGCCGATGTCGTTCGGACAAATCGGCGACTGCGTCGTGCTCGGTTTGCCAGGCAATCCGGTGGCGGTGTTGGTGTGCTTTCTGCTGTACGCCTGGCCTCTCCTGCGGCGCATGGGAGGTGGGGATTGGCGCGAGCCTCGCCGCTTCCCACTGCCGGCTCTGTTTGCCTTTCCCAGTCGGAAGGTCGGCCGCCGGGAATTCTGGCGCGGCTTGCTGAAAGAGACCCCAAAAGGCTTGGCGGTAGATAAGTTCGCGCGCGATGGCTCCGGACTGATTTCGGGGCTCAGGGAGGCCGATGGCCTGATCGACATCCCGGAGGACGTGGTCGAGGTCAAGCCGGGCGACCAGGTGGCATTCATCCCTTTTTCCGAGTTCGGCATCACACGCTGAGAATTACGCGCCATGGCCCGTCCGTGACTGGTCCGAGATAATGGCATATGGTATGCCAGCTTCGCGTGACGCTTGTCGCGCCATCTCGACACTCCTCGACGTCAAGGCTCCATGAACGTCTCATCCAAAATTGCCAATGGTCGCGGCGGCGGTCGCTCGATCCATCCCGGATCAGGGCGGCGGAAGGCGCCCCTATTCCCAAAGGGGCGGGTGCTGCAGCAGGCCGAATTGGCTGCCGTTCAAGCTATCCTTGGCGAGGGTCCCTTCGAGCGCGCTTTGCTGATCGAATATCTGCATCGCATCCAGGACCAGGAAGGCTGCCTGCCGGCAAGCCATCTGCATGCGCTGGCGGAGGTGCTCAAGGTTCCCATGGCCGAAGTCTACGAGGTCGCGACGTTCTACGCCCACTTCGATGTGGTGGCGGACGGGGAGACAAGGCCCGCGCCGGTTACGGTTCGCGTTTGCGACAGCTTGAGCTGCATGTTGGCAGGCGCCGAGCAGTTGCTCGCGGCGCTGGAGCAGGAAAACGGGCCGGGCGTGAGAGTGGTGCGCGCGCCGTGCATCGGCTCGTGCCACACCGCGCCCGCGGCCGAGGTGGGTCATCACCATGTCGACCATGCGACGCCGGCGAAGGTGAAGGACCTCGCGCTCGGGCGCCATGTGCACGCGGAGATTCCGGCCTACCAGGATTTTGACGCATACGTGAAAGCCGGCGGCATGCAGATGCTGCGTACCTGTCTGTCGGGCGCGCGCAAGGTCGAGGATGTGATCGCGGCGTTGTCCGACGGCGGCTTGCGCGGGCTCGGCGGCGCCGGCTTTCCAACGGGACGCAAATGGAGCCTGGTGCGCGCGGAAAAGGGCCCGCGCCTGATGGCGGTCAACGGCGATGAAGGCGAGCCAGGCACCTTCAAGGACCGCATCTACCTCGAGAAGGAACCGCACAAATTTCTCGAGGGCATGCTGATCGCGGCGTGGGCCGTGGAGGCCGAGCAGGTCTTCATCTACATGCGCGACGAGTACCCTGCTGTGCTGCAAATCCTAAGAACCGAGATTGCCAAGCTCGAAGCCGCGGGCCTGACCAGGCACACCAAGGTCATCATCCGGCGCGGCGCCGGCGCCTACATCTGCGGTGAAGAAAGCGCCATGATCGAGTCGATCGAGGGCAAGCGCGGGCTGCCGCGGCACCGGCCGCCCTACGTGGCGCAGGTTGGCATCTTCAACCGGCCCACGCTCGTCAACAACGTCGAGACGCTCTACTGGGTGCCGGCCATTCTCGAGAAGGGCGCGGCGTGGTTTGCTTCGCAAGGCAAGAACGGCGCCAAGGGCTTGCGCTCCTATTCCGTTTCAGGCCGCGTCAAGAAGCCGGGTGTGGTCCTCACAGCCGCAGGCTCGACCTGCAGGGAATTGATCGAGCTGTGTGGCGGCATGGCCGATGGCCATTACTTCAAGGGCTACCTGCCGGGTGGGGCTTCCGGCGGCATCCTGCCAGCCTACATGGCCGACCTGCCGCTCGATTTCGGTCAGCTCGAGAAGTACGGCTGCTTTGTCGGCAGCCATGCGGTCGTTATTCTGTCCCACAAGGACGATGTGAAGGCCGTGGCGCTGAACCTGATGAAGTTCTTTGAGGACGAAAGCTGCGGTCAGTGCACGCCGTGCCGGAACGGCACGGAAAAGGCCGTCAAGCTGATGAGCGGTGCGACCTGGGACAACAAGCTGCTGGCCGATCTGGCACAGGTAATGGGCGATGCTTCCATCTGCGGGCTGGGTCAGGCGGCGCCCAATCCGTTGAAATCGGTGTTCAAGTTCTTTCCGGAGGACCTGCGGTGAGTGCACTGCCAGGTACTGCCCTGACGGCTAACGACGTGGAATTCGGTTTCGTCGAGATCGAGCAGAAGAGCTGATAGCCATGGCGACAAAGATCTCCTTCGAGCTGGATGGCAAGCCGGTCGAGGCCGAGCCGGGCGAAACCATCTGGCAGGTGGCGCAGCGGCACGGCACCAACATCCCGCACCTGTGCTGGCACCCCGCGCCCGGCTACCGCGCTGATGGCAATTGCCGCGCCTGCATGGTGGAGGTGGAAGGCGAGCGCGTGCTGGCCGCCTCCTGCCAGCGCAAGGCGACGGCCGGAATGAAGGTGAAGACGGCGATCAGAGCGGGCCAAAAAGTCGCGCGAAATGGTGTTCGAGCTGCTGATGGCCGACCAGCCCGAGCGCGAGGAGAGCCATGATCCGGCATCCAAGTTCTGGAGCTGGGTCGATGCGATGGGCGTCACTACAACGCGGCGCTATCCGGGCGGCGACAAGCCGGCGGCCGACATCACCCATTCCGCCATCTCCGTCAACCTCGACGCCTGCATCAATTGCGGCCTGTGCGTGCGCGC
The DNA here is from genome assembly GCA_963840445.1 of uncultured Alphaproteobacteria bacterium. Lineage (GTDB taxonomy): Bacteria > Pseudomonadota > Alphaproteobacteria > Rhizobiales > Hyphomicrobiaceae > AWTP1-13. The sequence goes on from CAWIZC010000023.1 coordinate 243,088, forward strand.
CTGCCGCGAGGTGCAGATGAACGACGTGATCGGCATGGCCTACCGCGGCCACGGCGCCAAGGTCATCTTCGACTTCGACAAGGGCATGGGTGAGTCGACCTGCGTCGCTTGCGGCGAGTGCGTGCAGGTATGCCCGACCGGCGCGCTGATGGAGAAGAGCCTGCTCAACAACGCAGGCAAGCGCATCAACTACGAGACTAAGTCGGTCGATACCTTGTGCCCCTATTGCGGCGTCGGCTGCCAGACCAAGGTGCACGTCAAGGACAACAAGATCCTCTATATCGACGGTCGCGACGGTCCCGCCAACAACAATCGGCTGTGCGTGAAGGGCCGCTTCGGCTTCGATTACATCCATCACCCCGACCGGCTGACCAAGCCGCTGATCCGCCGCGACGGCGTCGCCAAAGACGCCAACATGCAGATCCGTCGCGAGGAGATCGGTCAGTACTTCCGCGAGGCGACCTGGGAGGAGGCGCTGGCCAAGGCGGCCAGCGGCCTCAAGGCGATCCACACGCGCGAGGGCGGCAAGGCACTGGCCGGCTTCGGCTCGGCCAAGGGCTCCAACGAAGAAGCCTATCTGTTCCAGAAGCTGATCCGGCAGGGCTTCCACACCAACAACGTCGATCACTGCACCAGGCTGTGCCATGCCTCGTCGGTGGCGGCGTTGATGGAAGGTGTGAACTCCGGTGCCGTTACCGCGCCGTTCACGGCGGCCAAGGATGCGGATTGCATCATCGTCATCGGCGCGCGGCCGGCGGAGAACCATCCGGTGGCGGCCACCTACCTCAAGAATGCGGCAGCGCGTGGCGCCAAGCTGATCGTGATGGATCCGCGTGGACAGAACCAGGGTATCGCCCGCTACGCCCATCGCACGTTGCAATTCAAGCCGGGCCGCGACGTCGCGCTGCTCAACGCCATGCTTTGCACCATCGTCGAAGAGGGCATGGTCGATATCCAGTACGTGCAGGCGCACACCGAGGGCTTTGAGGCGCTCAAAGCGAAGGTGAAGGATTTCACACCGGAGAAGATGGAGCCGGTGTGCGGCATCCCCGCCGCCACTATCCGCGAGGTGGCGCGCCTCTACGCCCGCTCGGAGCGTTCCATCATCTTCTGGGGCATGGGCATCTCCCAGCACACGCACGGCACAGACAACGCCCGCTGCCTGATCGCGCTGGCGCTGGTGACCGGCCAGGTCGGCCGGCCCGGTACCGGCCTGCATCCGCTGCGCGGACAGAACAACGTGCAGGGCGCCTCCGATGCGGGGCTGATCCCGATGGTATTCCCCGACTACAAGTCGGTGGAGGACCCGGCCATCCGCGGCATGTACGAGAAATTCTGGGGCACGACGCTGCCGCCCAAACGCGGCCTCACGGTGGTCGAGATCATGCACGCCGTCCACGACGGCGTGATCAAGGGCATGTACATCATGGGTGAAAACCCGGCGATGTCCGATCCCGACGTGCAGCACGCACGCGAGGCGCTGGCCGACCTCGAATGTCTCGTGGTGCAGGACATCTTCCTGACTGAGACCGCCTGGCATGCGGACGTGGTGCTGCCGGCTTCCGCGCACGCCGAGAAGTGGGGCACCTTCACCAACACCAATCGGCAGGTGCAGATCGCGCGGCCGGTAATCGATCCGCCGGGCGAGGCGCGCCAGGATTGGAAGTTGATCCAATCGCTGGCACAGGGCATCGGCTTGAAATGGGCCTACAAGGACGTGTCAGAGGTCTACACCGAGATGGCCGAGGTGATGCCTTCGCTCACGAACATCACCTGGGAGCGGCTGGTGCGCGAGGACGCCGTCACCTATCCGTGCGACGCACCCGACAAGCCCGGCAACGAGATCATCTTCGAACAGTCGTTCCCGACCAAATCGGGGCGCGCCAAAATCGTGCCGGCCGACCTGCTGCCGCCCGACGAACTGCCTGATGAGCAGTACCCGATGGTACTGACCACAGGACGTCTGCTGGAGCACTGGCACACCGGCTCCATGACGCGGCGTGCCTCCAACCTTGATGCGCTGGAGCCGGAGGCGATCGCCGGCCTCAACCCGCGGGAGATGGATAAGCTCGGCATCGCGCCCGGCGGCTTGATCAAGGTCTCGACGCGGCGCGGCGAGGTGACCTTGAAGGCGCGCGCCGACCGCGACGTGGCGGAGGGGATGGTATTCATCGCGTTTTGTTTCGCGGAAGCTGCCGCCAATCTGCTTACCAACCCGCAGCTCGACCCCACGGGCAAGATCCCCGAGTTCAAGTTCTGTGCCTGCAAGGTTGAGCGGGCCGAGTTGCTGGTTGCGGCGGAGTGATCGTTCGTTCCGGGGCCTAAACAGACGTTGTCAGCGCATGTGGTCCGCTTCTGACCTAGGCTGCGCGAAAACTCTGAAAGGAATCCTACGGAGGGCAATCGCGGTCCTCTGCGACTGAAACCAAGCGCCCTTGGGCAAGACCGTTCTACGCTTACGAGACTCGACCGCGTCCTCACGCAGCCAAAACCCTGAACAGACGTAGCCCCAAGCCTTGAGGCTGGGCGAAGTTTGCCCTTGCTTTCACAAGTGTGTGAGCCACTTCCTCGCCGCGCTATTCCCGTAACAACATATCGTCCCGCTGCGTATACAGTGCTACAGCGATGTCGGTTTGCCTGAAAGGGAGGATGGCCGGTGACGACGAGACGCCTGTTTCTGGTTGGGGGTGGCGCGGGATTGGCGAGCCTGCTTGCCGCACATCCGATACTCGCCGCCGAGACGTTCGAGATCACCCGCACCGACGCCGAGTGGCGCAAGCTGCTTACCCCGGACCAATATGCTGTGCTACGCCAGGAGGGGACGGAGCGCCCCTTTGCGAGTCCGCTTCTGCATGAGAAGAGGCGGGGCTCATTCGCGTGCGCGGGATGCGATCTCGACCTCTTTTCCTCGACCACCAAGTTCGAGAGTGGGACCGGGTGGCCGAGCTTCTGGGCGCCGCTCGACAAAGCTGTGGCGACCACCAGCGACAGCCACGTACGGCATGGTGCGCACGGCCGTGCACTGCCGGCGCTGCGGCGGACACCTCGGGCACGTATTCGATGACGGCCCCAAGCCGACCGGGCTGCGCTATTGCATGAACGGCGTCGCCTTGGTTTTCAAACCCGTACAGGCCTGACGCGCGAGGTTTGCTGGTACCCATGCTGATCTTCGTACTTGCCTATCTCGGTGGCGTGCTGACCATCGTCAGCCCGTGCATCCTGCCGGTGCTGCCGTTTGTATTCGCGCGGGCCGATCGGCCGTTCGTGCAGAGTGGCCTGCCCATGCTGATCGGCATGGCCGTGACCTTTGCCCTCGTCGCAACATTGGCGGCTGTGGCCGGTGGTTGGGCCGTCGAGGCCAACCAGTACGGCCGGCTGGTGGCCATGGCCCTGCTCGCGTTGTTCGGTGTCGCGCTCCTGTTCCCGAGCCTTGCGACGCGCATGATGGAGCCGGTGGTGGCTCTCGGTGGCAGGCTTTCGCAGGCCACCCAGGCCTCCTCCGAGGCAAGGCTCCTCCGTTCTGTCCTCGCTCTTGCTCGGCGCGGCGACCGGATTGCTGTGGGCGCCGTGCGCGGGCCCGTTGTTGGGTCTCATTCTGACGGGCGCCGCGCTGCAGGGCGCAAACGTGGGCACCACGCTGCTGCTTCTGGCCTATGCGCTAGGCGCCGCCACCTCGCTCGCCTTGGCCCTCGCCGTCGGCGGCAAGGTCTTCGGTGCGATGAAGCGATCCTTCGGGGCCGGGGAGTGGATCCGGCGTAGCCTCGGCGTTGCCGTCCTGGCCGCTGTGGCAGCCATTGCGCTCGGCTTGGATACAGGCGTCCTGACCAGATTGTCTCTGGCGAGCACCGCCTCGCTGGAGCAGCGCCTGGTCGATCGGCTGCATCCCAAGGCCGATGCTGGCACCGGTTCGTCGGTCATGATGACAGGCGGTCCCGCCATGATGTCCGGCTCCCAGGCCATGATGGCAAGGACAAGCCGCAGCGCAGAGCAGGCGCTGAGCGTCGAGGGACCTGCGCCCGAGTTCACCGGCATCACCGAGTGGTTGAACTCCGCGCCGCTGACGATCGAGGCCCTTAAAGGCAAGGTCGTCCTGATCGACTTCTGGACCTATTCCTGCATCAACTGCCTACGCGCCATTCCCTATGTTCAGGCATGGGCCGACAAGTACAAGGACGCGGGCCTGGTGGTCATCGGGGTGCACAGCCCGGAGTTCGCCTTCGAGAGGGACATCGGCAATGTGAAGGCAGCAGTTGGCAGGCTCGGCATCACCTATCCGGTGGCAATCGACAACGCCTACTCGGTATGGCGCGCCTTCAACAACCAGTACTGGCCGGCCCACTACTTCATCGATGTGCAGGGCCGCATTCGGCACCATCACTTCGGCGAGGGCAGCTACGACCAATCGGAGCGTGTGATCCAGGACCTCCTCGCCGAGGCGGGCAACGCTAAAGCTGCGGGCGAGCTGGTTGCCATCAATGCGTCCGGCGTGCAGGCATCCTCGAACACCAAGGAAGTGTTGTCGCCGGAGACCTACCTCGGCTACATGCGCGGCGAGAATCTCGTGTCACCGGGCGGCGTGGTAGAGGACAAGACCCACACCTACACTCCCGGCGAACCGCGCCTCAACGAATGGGGGCTGTCGGGCAGCTGGACCGTCAATGCTGAGCATGCCGTGCTCGACGCAGGCGAGGGCGGCATCGTGTACCGGTTCCACGCCCGTGACGTGCATCTCGTCCTGGGACCCGGGCCGGACGGCAAGCCGGTGCGCTTTCGAGTCACGATCGATGGCCTGCAGCCTGGCCAGAGCAGCGGCATGGACGTCAACGCGGATGGCGAAGGCATCGTGAGCGAACAGCGCCTCTACCAGCTCATCCGCCAGAGCGGCACAATCGGCGACCGCACTTTCGAGATCCGCTTTCTTGATCCGGGCGTCCGCGCCTATGCTTTCACCTTCGGATAGATCGGAGCTGACCGATGCACATTCTCCGTTACGAGACCTCAGGCCCGAGACATAGCCGGTGGGGCCTTTCGGCCCTCTTGGTGGTTGCGACTCTCGCGATCGCCATGCGGCCGGCAGCAGCGGCTGAGCAGGCGCGCGTGATCCCTGCGCCCACGCAGGATGAAACGGCTACAACGGAGGAGCCGCGCACGGTGGTGCTCGCCGGCGGATGCTTCTGGGGCGTGCAGGGCGTCTTCCAGCACACCAAGGGCGTCATCAACGCCGTCTCGGGCTATGCGGGCGGCGACATGGTGACGGCCGACTACGACAAGGTGTCGACCGGTGTAACCGGGCATGCGGAGTCGGTGCAGGTCACCTACGATCCCAAGCAAATCAGCTACGGCAAAATCCTGCAGATCTTCTTCTCTGTCGCGCATGATCCGACACAGCTGAACCGGCAGGGCCCTGACGTCGGCACTCAGTACCGCTCGGCGATTTTTCCGGCGAACCCCGAGCAGGCCCGACTTGCCAAGGCTTACATCGCCCAGCTCAACCAGGCTCGCGCCTTCGATGCCGCCATCGTCACGAAACTCGAGCCGGATCGCGCGTTCTATTCGGCGGAGGCCTATCACCAGGACTTCATGGTGCGGAACCCGACCTATCCCTACATCGTGTTCCACGACGCACCAAAGCTGGCTGAGCTGAAGCGCATCTTCCCTGACGCTTATCGCTCGGATCCGAAGCTGGTGTCGGCGGCCCGGTCCTCCAACTAGGGCAGTCGCAAGCTTGTCCGGCTGGGGAGCGCGCGCATATGTCAGAACCAGGTCAGACGCCCAGAAGCCGGCTGGATTCGATCGAATTGCACATGCCCGAGGTCGAGAAGTTTACCGCAGGGCTTCAAGGAGGCGTGTTCGAAGCCTACGAAACGCTCGGCATGGCACTCGCCAGCATCGTCGAGCAGCCAAACCAGACCGACATATTCATGGCGATCATCTTCAGCCTGATGCCGGAAGCGGCGCGGCCAGGATCATGACCGACCCGCGTGTTGCAGAGAGCCAAACGGTGCTGCCGCTTCTGCAGACGATCGCGTCGCGAAACCCGAGGCATTAGGCGGTGTCTCGCGTCGGGGCGGCGTCATGAACTTACCGACCCTCGGACCGCCCATGCAGTCGCTGTCAGCGAACGGGCGCCGTCAGGGCGACCGGCCAGGAAGGCCGCGCGGACCGCAGTCTTCAGCCGGTCCGCGATCGGCGATTGAACTATCCTACGACCCGACCGGTTGATTTCGGCATATCATCGAGGATGACGGTCTTCACCTCCAGGAAAGGCAGCAATCCTTCCGTGCCGCCTTCGCGGCCGATGCCGGACTGTTTGAACCCGCCAAAGGCAATCGTGAAGTCCGTTCGGAACCCATTGTGTCCGACGGTTCCGGACCGCAGCTGACGGGCCGTCGCATAGGCACGCTCGACGTCATTGGTGAACACAGACGCGTTCAGCCCATAGATCGTATCGTTGGCGATCTCGACCGCGTTGGCTTCATTCTCGGCAGGGATCACCGATAGGACAGGACCGAAAATCTCCTCTCGCGCGATCGTCGAGTTGTTGTCGACATTGGCAAACACCGTGGGTTCGATGAAGTAGCCACGATTGAGGTGAGCCGGGCGCTTGCCGCCGGTCGCCAGCTTCGCTCCTTCGGCTTTGCCCTTCTCGATGTAGCCTTCCACGCGATCGCGTTGGCGCGCCATGGCAAGGGGGCCCATCTCGCAGGATGGATCGAACGGGTCGCCGACTTTCACCTTTCCAAAGGATTCGCTGAGCGCCTCGACAAGGGCATCGTGGCGGTTCCGTGTGACGACGATGCGCGTCAGCGAGGAACACACTTGTCCTGTAAGAAGTGTCGCACGGCTGGAGATTGTCTTTGCAGCCGTGCCGACATCGTAATCATCCAGAATGACAGCGGCGGACTTGCCGCCCAGTTCGAGCGTGCAGCGGGCAATTCGTTCGCCACAGATCGATGCGATGCGGCGACCGGCAGCGGTCGACCCGGTGAAGGTGATCTTGTCCACATCGGGATGCCGGACGAGAAGCTCGGACACGGCTCGGTCGGCGGTCAGAATATTGAGGACGCCGGGAGGAAGGCCGATCTTCTCGCAGACCTCGGCTATGATATAGGCGGCACCCGGTGCTTCAGGGGAAGCCTTCAGCACGATGGTGCAGCCAGCGAGCAGTGCCGGCGCACACTTGTGCGCAATCAAGCCTGGCGGTCCGTTCCAGGGAATGATGGCACCGACTACCCCGACCGGCTCGCGAACCAATAGGCCGACGCCGCCCGCAGCTGGGGTACGTCGCTCTTGGAACGGGTACGTGTCGGCCAAGCCGGCATAGTAGTTGTAAGTGGCGCTGAGACCGGCCGTGCGGGTCTTCGCCGTGCTGTGAATCAGGCCGGACTCGGTCGTCCAGATCACGGCCCCTTCGTCGACGCGTTTGTCGAGCTCGCTGGCTATCGCTCGGAGGTAGGTGGCCCGCTCAGCATGAGACATGCGCGGCCAGGGGCCATGATCGAATGCCTTGCGCGCCGCGGCGACTGCGCGATCCACGTCAGCTTCCTGGGCCTCCGCGACTCTTGCGAACAATTCCTCAGTTGCTGAATTGATGACGTCGATCGTGGCTGAGCTCGACGGCTTGGTCCATTTGCCGTCGATAAAGAAAAGTTCGGGATTCTTGATCGGGGCATTCATGTTCGTTCGTCTCCAAGCGTCGTCACGTCGGGTGTGCTCAAAACCAGCATTTGTCGAACGTGCCAGTTCGTTCTCTCAGCGCCAAGCTGGATGTTTGCTAGCGCGTCGCCAGAAATAGCGCGGCACAGGTAACATCGTCATCCAATCTCCTCCAGAGTTTGGCGACCGGTATCGTGCAGGGATACTGCCTCCCGACGAAGGGCCATGACAAACGATGTTAGGCCTGAGCTGCGCAATGGCAAGTATCGCTTGCCGAGGTGCCGTGCGACCCGCTTCACCACGGCAACGGCATTGTGACTGACGCAGTCGACCGGGAAGAACACGATGTCGGCCGTGGCAACGTGCGACTCCAGTAGCCCGGCCCGATCTCCTATGCCGCCGTCGTGATGAAGAAACGCCGCGCCCGAGCATTCCGCCAGCTTACGCAACTGCGGCACATTGTGCGCACGGCCGCCAACGTAAAGGAGAGTAAGGCCGCCAAGATCAACCGCATGATCGCCCTCACGCTCGCTTTCAGCAGGCGGTGTTGCGAACGAAAGCTCAGCGACGTCGATCTCCTCCTGCAGATCGCGCTGGCGTTGCTCTGCCGCGAGCCGCTGCTTCCTTTCCATGTCAAGTTCGGCCACAAGCTGGTGCACACGCTTCCGAGCCGTTCGCGACCTGCTGCTTCGAGTGCAAGGCGCCGCCGCAAGTCTCTGACGAGATGCACCGTCGCATCGCGTTCGGCGTCACCTGCCGGGAATGAGGGAGTGCTATCATCCTGTCGCGCGGAGACAATTGCTTTGCCAAGGGCCTCGTTCAGGTTGGCGATGGTGGCGTCGCGCGTGACGACGGCATCGCGAAGCTGCTTCTGCTGGCGGGCCAGTTTTTCCTGCAAGGCTGCGTTTTCACCCTCCAGATCGCGCAGGCGGCGAATGTCGGCGCGGTTGGCTGCGCCAACCAGGTGGGACAGCATGTGCACTTCGCCGAAAGCGTGGCGAGCCAAATCCTCAGATACCTGGGGATGTGTCAGCACCGCCCAATACGCGCCGGGGATCTCCGCGCGCTGGACCGCTGCGGCCCAGAGCGTGCGTAGCTCGTCGGTCGTCCGCGCCTTATTGAACTGGTTGACAATGAGCCGATGACGACGATCGAGGGCCTTCTGCAGCTGCTTGGATGCCTGGTCTCTTTTCTGGGCCAAGAGAACCGCTCGACCATGCAACTCGTGATCGGATTCCTTCTCTGCCCCCGGCAATTGCATTTTGATCAGGACGTGTCGGAGTTCACTGGTTGTCAGACACGTGCCGATGATTGAGCAATGAAAGTTGCCGCTGAGTTCCCAGATCCGCCGACGTTTGGGCTCGGCGGGAACAGCAGGCAGGGCGTGACGATCAAACAGCCGGAATTGCTGCGGCGCGCTGGCCGCGACGGCCGACAGCGACATCTGTGCGCGCAAGCCGGGCAATTTCGTCGACATGAGCGCTATACTCGCACGAATATAGCGTTTGTCCAGAAGAAACCGGCGGATCCGGCACTAAGAGGACGGAGCCGCCTAGCGATGGCTGTGCCCGCCTTTGAGGGCAAAGCGGACATCGCTCTTGCAACACGATGATGCCTGCTTCTGGCCCGAAGCGGACGTCGCGTTTGAAACAGACCTGCCGGATGCGTATGCAGATATGAATGCCGAGTGAAGGCAAATGTTATTTGCCATTCACTTCGATAATCCATGTCCGATCTTTAATTGCGACAAACGCGCATCGCCCAACGGAATTGGATCGCTCAAACGCTTATATGCAATGACGCCGGTAAGATCCGGAAAGGAACATCCCATGCGCACAAAATCCATCATGCTGGCCACCTCGGCGGCCGTTACCTTGCTTGCGCTTATCGCCACGCAGGGCAGCGCCCAGGCCTACGAGTATCGGCGGTGGCATCACGAGAAACGGGCTGAGCACCGTGGTAATGAGCATCGCTTCTTTTGGTTCTTCCATCGCGACCGCGATCATGATCGCCGTTGACGAACCGTGGCGAGAGGTCGGGACCTCCTGGCCTCCCGCTGCTCGCGTTTGGAGTATGCGCCATGACGACAACTTGGACCGTAAGGGATAGGGCCGGCCATCGCCTGCCAGGCTACGATGGCCGCTCAAAGGTGGAGGTTGGAAGGAAGCTGGTGCCTACTCATTACGATGCCTTCCGGCTCGAGGTGTCACCCTCGTATCGCGAGCTGTTCGAGCGGGCGGTCGCCCAAATTCTGCGACGCGAAGCCTGGGAGATCGTGTGTTGCGAACCCATGTCGCACCCAGTCGCCATTTGCTGTGGAGACACGCGAGCATGAGTGTCAGGCTTTTGGTTCGGTGAGTACCCGCGAGCATTGCGCCCGTGCGCTGCGAGTCAGCGCGCCGCCTCACCACTTGGTAATAAAGCCGCCCTCAAACGGCATCTGATACTCGATCGCGAGTGTGCCCCGACGCTTGACCCCGAACTGATTGCGCTGGACGATACCGTCGTCCAAGCGGTCCTGTGCGACCGCCTCGTAGACTTCGCGTGATACGCGCACGCCGAATATCGCGACGGTTTCGGTCTAATCTGGTTCACCATCTGGTCGAGCATCGTGCACGCCGGCATCATGGCGGCACAGTCCATCTCCGACGGACACGAGATAGGCCACCTCGTCGGCGATGTACCCGCATTGTTGCTGGTTGCCGGCATACTTTGGTTGCTTTCGCCAGGACAGCGAAAGGGACCGCTTGCGTCATAACAGCAGGGAGCGGGTTCTAACCCGAGGTGGTCGGTGGCCGCCGACTTGAGCGCGCCCATACACCGGGATTTAGGATAAGAAAGCCGGGATAAGCCGCGCCGTAATCGTCGAGCTTGCTGCCCAGCACCGCATCGATAATGCCAAGAAATCCACGCGAACAAACAAGGCCCACCCCATACGCGCTGGGGCGGGCCCGAGAAATGCCACAAAAAAGAGATGCACCCCTTGGATAGTTGATTCGCTATTAGCTGTCAGCTGTCGATGTCTTCGAGGTGCGGATCTGTCCAGCCTCGCGCATTCGATACCGCCGTCATTGCGGGACAAAGGCAACCTGCAGCTCGTGAGGCCGGCCAGGACATAGAAAAGGCATATTGCTCAGATCATATGCTCGTCATCCCGCTGCGTAGGCTTGCGATGCTGAGTGAGCGCAGTTGGGAGTGAGTTTCGAGCGCCCCCAGGTTCCTGCGGGGCGTTTTGCGTTTCAGTACAGGGAGATTATGAGCCTTTCATCCGTAGGAAACCCGGCCTGGGAAACGATACGCGGCGTACGGTTCTCGATGCTGTACGGGCCGACGCTGGTCACTGTCCTTGTCACGCATGCCGCCCTCAGCGAAATCGAGCACGTCGGGTCAGGAGCGGGCGGGGATCTCGCATGCTTCGCCAAGCACCGTGACGCATTCGAGCGCGTTGCAGACATCAAACATCAGCGCGGCCTACAAGACGAGAGCGGCGCCATCATCGTGCAAGCTGGTGACCTCAAGACCTTCATCTAGTCGACGTGCGCGAGGTCGTGACGATGGTGCATTTTCCCTGCGATGACGTTGCTGGACGAGGTGATTGCCGATGTTAGGCACTGCCGGAAGGCCAGCAGCATTGGCTGTACCGGCGTTGCTGGCGTCCCTCGACGGGTTATAAGACGCGGCAGTTGTGTGATGTCGCACGTCCGGATTGCGCGCTGCTAAAAAGACGGCGAGGTTCGCTGTCAGACGGGTGCTTGGTGACTGGGGCTTCCGTCGGCGATCGCAGTAAGCGCTTGCTCGCTCGCCGCGCGACGGCTCCGGCCATCGAACATGGCACCTTGCTCAATGAGCAGCGACATATGGTGGATATCGCCGTCAACATTCGATGTGGCTTGCAGGGCGACGGTCTTTCCGCAGATGACGCCGGAGACTTTCCCACGGACGACCACTTGCCCGCCGGAGACCATGCCTGTCACCTGGCCCTTTTCTCCGACAATCACCTCCGACGCCTGCACGTCGCCTTCGATCTCGCCGTCGATCTGCAGCACGCCACGGCCGATAATCTTGAGTCCCTGGCCAATGATTTTGAGATCGTTGCCGATCACCGACTTCTCGCCGCTGCCAGAAGTGGTGGAAGTGCTCGCGCGCGACTGGAGCGGTCTTGGCTCGGCCGGGCCACGCATCACCATGAATTCCCCCGATCAAAGCCAGCCAGACCACGCCACAATGCTCTTACGCGGGTGTCGGAATTGTGTCTGGTCGCGTCGGAGACGTCGATCAGGCTTTGTACCGAGCAATCCCGAAGTTGAAATAGTACGCGGGCGCCGCTAGCCACAGGCCGACCAGCTCGTTCATCAAAAGACCGTCGGGATCAGATTGGTAGGCGGTGTCAAAGGCGATGCCGACTGCGAGCTCAAGCACCAGCAGCGGAAACAGCCATCGCCATACCTTGGCGAACTCGGGAGCTTTTTCGAGAGCGAAAAGGACCACACCGCCGACAACCAGAGTTTGGGCGATCATTGAAAATGCGACATAGCTGACCGGGTAGCTTTGCCTCAGGTTGTCAGCTTCCATGATTCCCGCGAGCATGAAATAGATCACCGCGTATATCAGGACTGCGATCTGCCAAAGCTTCATGTGATCCATCTTTACTCCGCGGTTTCCGCTCTCATAGAGCACGGCGACGGGCTGCCGGCTAGCACAAGGCGTGTTTGAGTGTCGTGCTGTCGCACTGCTAGCAGCTGTGTTTCGAGGGCGTCGCCCTGCGACAGAGATGACACGGTTTCCTGGTACTATCGGTGGCCGACCGGTCTTGCTCTGCTCAACGTTGGCGCGGTCAGTCGCGTAGCCGTTGGGTGCCACATCATCGACGCGAAGAGCAACAAGATCGCAGCCACGCAGTTTGCTATCCATAGCGAGGTTGAAGAGGGCCAGGTCTCGCACGTGCCGCTCCAACTGCAACCTGGCACGAATGGACCAGACATGGCCGACTTGTAGTTGTGGCTTGGGGCCCCCTGAGCTTGCCCTTCTTGTTGGCCTGTCGACCTCGGAAACCGGAGGTTGGGAAGGCGTAGCAGACAAGGCTTCAACTGTCGGCAGGGAACTCCTGATTTAAGCGCAACGGTTCGGCGCGGACGGATTCGAATGCTACATTCGGCGCCACCTCGAATGCCGGACTGGAGGCGCCCCATGAAGCTGCCTGCCCACAACCGCTATGACTACGTGCCGATCAACCGCCGCAAGGACTACACGTGGCCCGGCGGCAAGCGGCTCGCCATCTACTTCTGCAACAATATCGAGTACTTTGCCTTCGGTACGGGTTTGGGCTCCGACTCGACCGGCGGCACGGCGCCACAGACGCAGCGCAACTACGCGTGGCGCGACTACGGCAACCGCATCGGCATCTGGCGTATCTTCGACCTGTTCGACGAGCTCGCCTGCCCGCTCGCCCACAACCTGAACTCGATGATCCTCGACCACCATCCCGAGATCGGCGAGCGCATGATGCAGCGCGAAGACGAGTTCGTGGCGCACGGGCGGTCGAACTCCGAGCGCCAGGGCGACATGTGGGAGCAAGACGAGGCGCTCCTCATCGCCGAGACGACGGAAACGATCAGGAGGTTCACGGGAAAGAAGCCCGTGGGCTGGATGAGCCCGTGGCTATCGCAGAGCCGCCAGACGCTCGATCTGTTGCAGGAGGCCGGCTACCTCTATCAATGCGACTGGCCGCTCGACGACCAGCCGATCTGGATGCGCACGCGGGGCGGCAAGATCCTGAATATGCCCTATCCGGTCGAGACCAACGACTCGCCGATGATGCTGATGCGACTGCACACGGCGGTGGAGCTGTCGACGACCTGGATCGATCAGTTTGACGAGATGTTCGAGCAGTCGCGCAAGGGCCAATCGTTGGTCTGCCCGTTCGTGCTGCACACCTTCATACTGGGCCAGCCATTCCGCCTGCGGCAGCTCAGGCGTGCCATGCAGCACATCCTGCGGCACCGCGACGAGATTTGGTTGACCCAGCCCGGCGAGATCGCGGCACACGTCGAGAAGCTGCCTGCCGGCACGGTGCCGGGCTCCTGAACCAGTCTCCCGCTGCTGGGGTGAACCTGCCCTTCGGCTTTTGCCGCCTCCGGGCTGTCCGGCACACAAGGCCAATCTGATCCGACTGCGTGTAGCCACCGTGAGGTGCGGATCTCGCAACCGCTCACGGCAGGATCTGGCACAAAGCTGGCGAACCTGGCGAACGATGATCATGTCCGCTTTCGCGGCTCAAGCAGACGACGATCAAGCGCGGATGCTATGTCCGCCGTTGACCCTGAACGGACCTCACGACGACGTGAAGTAGCCGGCCATTGACTCGGTCGGTCGACCGAAACAGTGTGTGCACACTAAATTCGGTCGGTCGGCCGATTTAGTTAAGCGACCGGCTGCAACCACCCCGCGAGAGGAGACATCCATGGGCGGTATTGCTTCAGTTCTGTACGGCGGCGTGGTCTATCTCGTCTTCCTGCCCACTTTTCTCTATGCCATCGCCTTCGTCGGCAACCTGCCGGTGCCAAAGACCATCGACAGTGGCGAGCCGGGCCCGGCAGCCATGGCGCTGCTGGTCAATACGCTGCTGCTCGGCCTGTTCGCGATCCAGCACAGCGTCATGGCGCGGCCGGCGTTCAAGCGATGGTGGACCGGGCTGGTGCCTCAGCCGGTGGAGCGGACGACGTACGTGCTGTTCACCAGCCTGGCGCTGCTGCTTCTCTACGGGCAATGGCAGCCGATGCCGGCGGTGGTCTGGTCCGTCACCAGCCCTGCAGGTGTCGCCCTGTTGCAGGCGATCTTCTGGATCGGATGGGCGCTGGTGCTCATCAGTACGTTCCTGATCAACCATTTCGAGCTGTTCGGCCTGCGCCAGGTCTATGCCCGGCTGCGCGGCCGCACCCTGCCGGCGCCGGAGTTCCGCACGCCGTCGTTCTACAAGCAGGTGCGGCATCCGATATACCTCGGCTTCCTCCTGGCTTTTTGGGCGACGCCAGTGATGACTGCCGGCCACCTACTGTTCGCGATGGCGACGACAGGCTACATCCTGATCGGTATTCAGCTCGAGGAGCGGGACCTGATCGCCCTGTTCGGCGATCAGTACCGTCGCTACCGCGAGCAGGTATCGATGCTGATCCCGCTGCCCGGGCGGCGGCACCCGAAGGCAGACTCCGACAGGCCAGCAGCGGCAGCGAGGCGTCCATAGCCCGACGCCGGGAAGTCGGTTCGAGACTGGAGGCGGCATGGCACGCGCATTGGCAAAGAAGCCAGAGACCAGTGTGTCGCTACTCGAGGCGGCGAAGAAAGTGCTGCGCCAAAACGGCTATGCCGGGCTGTCGACGCGCGACGTGGCAACAGCCGCCAGCGTTCCGCTCAGCCAGATCCACTATCATTTCGGCTCCAAGCAGGGGATGGTGCTGGCGCTTTTCGAGTATCTCAATGCGCAGTTGTTGGATCGGCAGAACGCGCTGTTCGGCGACACCACGCTCAAGCTTTCTGAGCAGTGGGACCGGGCCTGCGACTACCTCGACGACGATATCGCCTCGGGATACGTGCGCGTGCTGCAGGAGCTGACAGCGGCAAGCTGGGCTGACGCCGAGGTCGCGAAAGTCGTCCGCGCTGGTCTGATCACCTGGTTCAATCTCATCACGGAGCTCGCGCGCAAGGCGGAGCGGGAACTGGGGGGCCTCGGTCCGTTGTCCGCCGGGGAGGTTGCCGCACTCATTGGCTGTGCGTTCATGGGTGCTGAAAGCCTCTACCTGCTCGGCGGCGAGAAGAAGGGCGTGCCGATGCGCCAAGCGCTGCGGCGTTTCGGGGATCTCATACGCGTTGCGGAATGCGGCTCATCGGCGAGGTGATGTGATGCGTGCCAAGCTGCCGAACAAGGACGGGTTTGCCGAGCGCGATGGCGTGAAGATCTATTACGAGGTCTACGGCGACGGACGCGAGACCATGGTATTTCTGCCGCCGTGGAGCATCGTGCACGCGCGCGTCTATAAGGCTCAGCTCCCCTATTTCAGCGAGCGCTTCCGGTGCATCACGTTCGACCCGCGCGGCAACGGCCGGTCCGACCAGCCGGAGCAGGCTGCGGCCTACTCGTTGGACAACTACCTGGGCGACGCGCTGAGCGTGATGGATGCGACCGACGCCGGTAAGTGCGATCCTGGTCGGGCTGTCACTTGGCGGGATGCACGTGTGCATGCTGGCGGCAGAGTATCCGGAACGTGTGAAGGCGGCGGTGCTCGCCGGAACGGCAGCGACCGTAGGCCCGGGCTATCCGTACTTGGCGCCGAAGCACTTCACAGCCAAGCGCGAGCGGTTCGACGGCTGGGACAAGTACAATCGCGACTATTGGCACGTGGAGTACGCGGACTTCGCAGAGCACTTCGTGCGCAACATCTGCTCCGATGCTCACTCGACCAAGCAGATCGAGGACGGCATCGAATGGGCCGGCGACACGACGGGGCCAATCCTGGCCAAGACTGTGGAGGCCCGAACGATCCCGCCAGCATTCGATGTCGGCGAAGCCATGTACCGCAAGATCAAGTGCCCCGTGCTTATGATCCATGGCGACAACGATCAGATCCAGCCCTATGCCCGCGCGCAGGTAGTGGCGGAGCTTACGCGTGCTGAGCTCGTCACCATTGCCGGCGGAGGGCACAATCCGCTCGGTCGCTTCCCGGCCAAATGCAACGATCTCATCAACGACTTCCTTGATCGCAGGCTCGCCATTCCTGCGCCGGTCAGGAAACGCTCAAAGCCTTCGACCAGTCCCAGGAACGCGCTCTACCTCTCCTCGCCGATTGGTTTGGGACACGGGCGCCGCGACATCGCCATCACGCGGGAGCTGCGCAAATTGCACCCCGATCTGCAGGTCGACTGGCTGGCGCAAGACCCCGTCACCCGTCTACTCGATGCCTGCGGCGAGCGCATCCATCCGCTCAGCTCGCGATTGGCGAGCGAGTCGCGGCACATCGAGCTCGAATCGGGCGAGCACGATCTCAACGCCTTTCAGGCTATCCGCCGCATGGACGAGGTGTTGATCACCAACTTCATGATCTTCCAGGACGCGGTAGACCAAGGCGACTACGATCTGGTGATTGCCGACGAAGCCTGGGATATCGACCACTTCTGGCACGAGCACCCGGAGTTGAAACGGGCCAAGCTCGCCTGGCTGACCGACTTCGTCGGCTACGTGCCGATGCCGTCCGGTGGCGAGCGGGAGGCGTTCCTTACGACCGACTACAACGCCGAGATGATCGAGCACATCGAGCGGCATCCCGGCGTGCGCGACCGGGCGATCTTCGTGGGTGGACCCGAGGACATCGTGCCGCTGTCGTTCGGCAACGACCTGCCGGCCATGCGCGATTGGGTGCCGAAGCACTTCGACTTCGCCGGCTATGTTATCGGGGAGCACCCGAGCGCATTCGGCGGCCGCGCCCAGTTGCGCGAGAGCCTCGGCTATCACCCAGACGAGCGGGTGTGCGTCGTCACCGTCGGCGGCTCCGGCGTCGGCACGCATCTCATCAAACGCATCCTGCAAAGTTGGCCGCTGGTGCAAGTGCGCATGCCCGAGTTGCGCATGATCTTAGTGGCGGGTCCGCGCATCGACCCGGCATCCCTCGATGCGCCGACCGGAGTGGACGTGCGCGCCTTCGTACCGAACCTCGACCGCCACCTGGCGGCCTGCGATCTGGCCCTCGTGCAGGGCGGCCTCACCACCTGCATGGAGCTCACGGCGGCCGGAACTCCGTTCCTTTACTTCCCGCTTAACAACCACTTCGAACAGAACTTCCACGTCGCCCACCGGCTCGACCGCTACGGCGCCGGCAAGCGCATGCAGTTCACGACATCGACGCCGGATATGATTGCCGAGGCCATGATTGCCGCGATGCGCGCGCCGGTGCGGTTCAAGCCGGTCGAAGCCGACGGCGCCGCACGAGCCGCTCGCATGCTTGCTGATCTCATTTAGGTTCGATGATCTCATGAGCTGGCACAAAGCCGACATGCGCGTTCGACTGCCGCCATGTCCGATCTTGGGGGCAAAGCAGACATAGATCTGCCAATGACCCAAAGCAGATGCCGACCGTCATCGAGCACGAAAGTCAGGTTCTGACCTGTTGCCGCCCTATTTGAGCTTCCGGGTCGGATGCAGCCCCGCTCTTGGAGCCGAAGCGGGCGGATTGAACATCGCCCTTGGACCGAGCATAGCGATCGCGACAAGCCCGCAACAGTTCAGCCTGGCGCCAACCTTGGGCACCTAGTCCGCACGCGAATGGCCGCTTGGCGATGGGCTTGCATCTCGGTGGATTGGTCAGGCGAGGATGCATGCGACCTCTGTAAAGAACACGCTGGTGGCCGGCTGGTATGTGGTTCTCAGATAGTTCGTGAACCGCCAAGCAACGGGCCCAGCACTCCAGCTTGCAGAACCCAACTGACTCTTGGCATAGTCACGTGAGCGCCGCTTTGCGCTTTTGCTCCTTTGGGATGCGTAGATACACGGAGAGGATCCTATGCAAAGCACAAGACGAGCCCTGCTCATTTCGCAAGCCTTTGCCCTCTTTGCGCTCGGTCTGCCCATGACCGGCGCTGGCGCGCAGACCAAAGAGGTAACGTTCGCCCACCAGGACATGATCGTCCCGATGCGGGTGCTCATGGCCAAGGGCGAGCTCGAAAAGGAGACGGGCTACAAGATCAACTGGAAGATGTTCGGCGGCGGCGGCGACGTTATCAAGGCCATGGCATCCGGCGAGGTGCCGATCGGCGAAGTCGGGTCGAGCCCCGCGACGGCGGCTGCCAGTCAGGGTATGGACGTACAAGTGATCTGGTTGCTGGACGACATTGGCAACGCCGAGCAGCTCGTGGCCCGCAACGGCTCCGGCGTGACCAGCCTGGCCGACCTCAAGGGCAAGAAAGTCGCCACGCCTTTCGTGTCGACCGCGCATTATCAGCTGCTGGCGGCGCTAACCGACGCCAAGGTCAATCCCAAGGAAGTGCAGATCCTCAATATGCGTCCGCCTGAGGTCGCCGCCGCCTGGGAGCGCGGTGACATCGACGCGACCTTCATCTGGGACCCGGTGCTCACCAAGGTGAAGGGCAACGGCAAGGTGATCATCTCCTCGGGTGACATCGCCAAGCAAGGCAAGCCGACCTTCGATGCCATCATGGTCAACAAGGCGTGGGCCGAGAAGAACCAGGATTTCGTCACCAAGCTAATCGCAACCATCGCCAAGCAGGACGCAGCCTACAAGGCCAACCAGGCGAAGTGGACCGCCGACAGCGAGGACGTGAAGTCGGTGGCCAAGATCGTCGGCGCCAAGCCCGAGGACGTGCCGGCCGCCATGGCTGCCTACAATTTCCCGTCCGCCAAGGAGCAGGCATCCAACACGTGGCTCGGCGGCGGCAAGGATGGCGGCGTCGCCAAGGCCATGGCCGACACGGCCACCTTCCTCAAGGAGCAGGGCCGCATCACGGCGGTGGCGCCCGACTACTCCGTGTTCGTCAACCCGACCTACGCGACCGCCGCAGCGAAATAAGCGCCGCGGTGCTATACAGAGGGTCCGGCCTTGCATCGAGGCCGGACCCTTGCTTTGCCAGGACGCTGAACGGGATCCCTGCCGAATGGCCGCGCTGGAAATACGGGACCTGTCCGTCAGTTACCAGTCGTCCACGGGCATCGTCGAAGCGCTGAGCAACGTCAATCTCGCCATGGGCAGCGGCGACTTCCAGGTTGCCATCGGCGCATCCGGTTGCGGCAAGACCACGCTCCTGTCCGTGATTGCTGGCTTTCTCGCGCCATCGCATGGCTCCGTCCTGCTGGATGGACGGCCCGTCACGGCGCCCGGTGCCGATCGCGGCGTCGTGTTTCAGCGTCACGCTCTGATGCCGTGGCTGTCCGTGCTCGACAACGTCGCCTTTGGCCTACGAATGCGTGGCGTTTCCCGCGACGAGCGGCGCCATGTTGCCCGCGAGAAGCTGCAACTCGTCGGCCTTACCGGCTTCGAGACCAAGATGATCTACGAGCTGTCCGGCGGCATGCAGCAGCGCGTCGGCATCGCGCGCGCGCTGGCCAGTGGTCCCGAGGTTCTCCTCATGGACGAACCGCTCGGCGCACTCGACGCGCTGACCCGCGAGCAGCTCCAGGAGCTGATCCTGGACGTCTGGCACCGCACGGGCAACCTGATCTTCTTCATCACCCATTCGGTCGAGGAGGCGATCTTCCTAGCCACGCGCCTGATCGTGATGACCCCGCGCCCGGGCAAGATCGAAAAGACCTACGATCTCGATTTCGGCCGCCGCTTCATCGCCCAGCGCAACGCGCGCACCATCAAGTCCGATCCCGACTTTATCGCCGTGCGCGAGCAAGTGCTGGCCGACATCCGCGGTCGCGAGGTCGTGGCATGAGCGATCAGGACAAAGCCGCGGCGCCACAGCGCTCAGAGGCGCAGAAAACCAGCCGCTACCGGGTACTGGGCGAGGGCTCCACCACCACGCTGAGCATCCTCAGCGTCGCCGCCATGCTGGGCCTGTGGTGGATCGCCACCGAACTCGGCTGGGTCAGGCCGCTGTTCCTGCCGAAACCCGAGGCCATCTGGCTCGCCTTCCAGCAGGCGGTGGCCGGCGATCTCGACAACCACACCCTGTGGGTGCATTTCCTCTGGAGCATGTACCGCGTATTCGCGGCCTTCCTTCTCGCCGTTGCCATCGGCATCCCGATCGGCATCGGCATGGGCGTATCGCGCTATGCGCGCGGTATCTTTGATCCGCCGATCGAGTTCTACCGGCCGCTGCCGCCGCTCGCCTACCTCCCCCTCATGATCATCTGGTTCGGCATCGGTGAGCAGGCCAAGATCATCCTGCTTTTCCTAGCGATCTTCGCCCCCGTGGCACTGGCGGCGCGGGCCGGCGTGCGCAGCGTGCCGCAGGAGCAGATCCAGGCTGCCCTTTCGATGGGCGCGACGCGCGATCAGGTAGTGCGCTATGTCGTCGTGCCGGGTGCTCTCCCGGAAATCCTGGTCGGCCTGCGCATCGGCATGGGGGTCGGCTGGACGACGCTGGTTGCAGCCGAGATGGTCGCGGCCGACGCAGGACTCGGCAAGATGGTCTACAACGCCTCCAACTTCCTGCGCACCGACGTTGTCATTCTCGGCATCCTAGCGATCGGCTGCGTCGCTTACGTGTTTGAACTTGCGATGCGCATGGTTGAACGTCGCCTGGTGCCTTGGAAGGGCAAAGCTTAGCGGCCTTAACGCTAGTGCGCCATCTTCCCTGCGGCGCCCAACTGCCGGTGTGACGGCTCGACCGCCCCCGACGCCTCCAACTGATCCCCCGCCGGCTTGAGGGTAGAAGGAAGCGTCAGCTTGATCTCCCGGCCTACCAATTGCTCGGAGAAATCGAGCATGGCGCAATTCTTGGCGTCGACCGGACCGCTCGTTCCAGTCACCTTGCTCGTTGGGAATTGCTTGGCATTCAGCAGCGCATGTTCGCGCGTGTTGCCGCGACGTCGTTCTTGGAAGGCTGATTAGCGAAATCCTCTCCCTCCAGACGCCGTAGCGCGGCATCATCGGGACAGGGGA
Source organism: uncultured Alphaproteobacteria bacterium (assembly GCA_963840445.1). GTDB lineage: Bacteria > Pseudomonadota > Alphaproteobacteria > Rhizobiales > Hyphomicrobiaceae > AWTP1-13. The sequence goes on from CAWIZC010000023.1 coordinate 264,354, forward strand.
TAGCCAAGTGTTGGTCGGAGCGGGGAGATTCGAACTCCCGACCCCTTGCTCCCGAAGCAAGTGCGCTACCAGGCTGCGCTACGCTCCGCCCGACCTTGTAAAATAGGCTCGCCGGCAGCAGGCGCCACCGGCGAGACCGCCTTATAGCCTCCGCTTCCCGGACCCGCAAGGGAAGGCCGCAGCCCCCAAGGGCACTGGCACTCAATGGGACCGAGACTGGACCTGAGCAAGCACGACCCCGGTTACGTCCAGACCGGTGCTCGCATCTACCACGCGGATCGGCTCGTGTGCGCGAACAAGCGCGATGACCTGCTCAACACTGACATAGGATGCAGCGCCCACATCGTAGAAGCGCACTTGCCCGTAGCGCTTGATGAGCCGGGCGGGTGATGCAGTCGCGGCCATAACCGTCACCTCACACGTGCTGGCCGCCGTTGATGTGCAATTCGGCGCCGTTCACGTAGCTCGATTGGTCGGTGCAGAGGAAATAGATGGCCTTGGCCACCTCCTGGGGCTCGCCCAGACGGCGCATAGGAATGTTCTCGCGCACGATCTTGTCGGTACCGGGGGAGAGGATCGGCGTGTCGATCTCGCCCGGGGAGATGGCATTGACGCGGATGCCGCGTGGGCCGAAGTCGGCAGCCATCTCGCGCGTGAGGCTGGCGAGCGCGGCCTTGGACGTGGCGTAGGCTGAGCCCGCGAAGGGGTGGACGCGCGTGCCGGCAATCGATGTGACGTTGACCACCGCGCCACCCGCACGCTGCAACTCCCCCAGCAGGCCGCGCGCCAGAAGGATCGGCGCGAACAGGTTGACCTGGAACACGTGCTGCCAGTCCTCGAGCTTGGTATCGATGGTGCTGAGGCGGGCGCCGGCCTCCCCCTTCGGCGAAATGCCGGCATTGTTGACCAGTGCGTTCAGCCGTCCACCCTGCGCTGCCAGGCGCGCCTGCATTTCGGGGATGGCGCGCAGGGTGTCGCCAGCATCGGCCAGATCGACCTGGATGTGATCCTCCGGCCCCATCTCCCAGGGGCAGTTCTCGGGGAAGGGGTGGCGCGAGCAGGTGATGACGCGCCAGCCGGCCGAGGCAAAGCGCTTCACGGTGGCATGCCCGATGCCGCGAGAGGCCCCCGTCAGGATCAGCGTCTTGCGCTCGGCGTTGGGGACGGTTGTCATGCCACAAGCGATATCGTGCTGCAGGGGAGCGGGCAAGCTTCAGGGATAAAGCCGGCTCCGGGACCAGGGCTCGGTGAGCGACGCGCGGCGGAATACCAGCCGCTCATGCAGGCGGAACGGCCGGTCGTGCCAGAACTCCAACTCGAGGGGGGCGATGCGAAAGCCCGACCAGTACGATGGACGCGGGATGTCGCCAATGGGATACCTCGCCGTCACGCTGGCCACGGCCTTCTCGAGGGCAAAGCGGCTTTCGAGGGGACGTGACTGCTGAGATGCCCAGGCGCCAATGCGGCTGCCGCGCGCACGCGAGGCGAAGTAGGCGTCCGCCTCGGCATCGGACACCGGTGCGACGAGGCCGCGCACGCGCACCTGCCGCCGCAGAGATTTCCAATGGAAGCACATGGCCGCCTTGGCGGAAGCGGTAAGCTCGCGGCCCTTGGCGCTCTCAAAGTTCGTATAGAACACGAAACCGCGGGGATCGGCGTCCGCCTCGTCGAGCCCCTTGAGCAGCACCATGCGCACGTTCGGCAGCCCGCCGCCGTCGACCGTGGCGAGCGCAAAGGCGTTAGGATCGCTAGGCTCGTGCGCGGTCGCATCCGCAAACCAGGCCTCGAAAAGGGCAAACGGCTCTTCGCTGCCGGCGAAGTCACCGGCCTGCGGAGTGGTGTGGTAGTCCGGGTTGGTCGCGTCGGCCATGCTGGCAATTTCTGTATCGCGCTTGGAACGCTGCTTCACGTCGTCTTAACCACACCTGCGGCACACTACCCAGCGTCACCGCCTGTCGGGGACCAGGTTTGTAGGTGGGTAGCTCATGCGCTTCCATGGCTGTGTAGCATTGTTTGGGGCTGCGGTCGCCACCTGCACGCTTCTGCTCGCGCTGCCCTCCGGCACGCAGGCCGCGACCATCACGCCGACCGCGACGCGGCCTTGCTTCTGCCCCGATCGGAGCACGTCCAAACGCGAAGCGCGGCCCAGGTTCGCCGGGTTGCAGAACGGCCTCGACGAAGATGACGAAATCGCCGCCTTGGAAGCAATCCGGATCGCGCTTTCGGAAGTGGGCGACGGATCGAAATTCGTTTGGCGGCGGGCCAACGGGCGCATCAGCGGGGTCATTGTGCCGACGTCCTCGTTCAAGGATGCCGACGGCAGGGTCTGCCGGCACCTTATGATCCTGCTGGCGGCGGGCCGCCGGACCAGCAAAATCGAGGGCATCGCCTGCCGTCTCGGCAACGGCCGCTGGCAACTCGAGGGTTAGACCCAGGCCGTGAACTCATAACTCATAAATGCACACGGCTAGCGACTGTGGCTTAGGCGGCGCCTGCATCCCTGAAAGTGGTTGCACCAGACAGTGCCACCTCCGGCGCGCTACATGGTGGCCCCGATCTGCCAGGGGACGAACTCGTTGTCGCCGTAGCCGAGCAGCTCGCTCTTGGTCTTCTCGCCGGAGGCGGTGCGTAGGATGTGGTCGAAGATCTCCTGGCCCTTCTGCTCGATCGTGACGCCGTCGAGGATGTCGCCGCAGTTGATGTCCATGTCGTCGAGCATGCGCTTGTAGATGTCGTGGTTGGTGGCGAGCTTGATGGAGGGCGTCGGCTTGCAGCCGTAGGCCGAGCCGCGCCCGGTCGTGAAGCACAGCACGTTGCAGCCGCCGGCGACCTGACCCGTGGCGGCGACAGGGTCATAGCCCGGCGTGTCCATGTAGACGAAGCCCTTGGCGGTGACCGGCTCCGCGTAGTGGTAAACCGCTTCGAGCGTGGTGGTGCCGCCCTTGGCAGCAGCGCCCAGCGACTTTTCCAGGATGGTGGTCAGCCCGCCCGCCTTGTTGCCGGGGGAGGGGTTGTTGTCCATCGAGCCGTCGTTCTTGGCGCAGTAGGCCTCCCACCACTTGATGATGCCGACCAGCTTCTCGCCGACGTCCTTGCTGCGTGCGCGGCGGGTGAGCAGATGCTCGGCGCCGTAGATCTCGGGCGTCTCGGACAGGACGGCGGTGCCGCCGTGGCGCACCAGCAGGTCGACGGCGGCGCCGAGCGCCGGGTTGGCGGTGATGCCGGAGTAGCCGTCCGAGCCGCCGCACTGCAGGGCGAGCATCAGCTCGCTGGCGGAAATCGTCTCGCGGTGCGCCTGGTTGGCGAGGGGGAGCATCTCCTTGATGCGGGCGACGCCGGCTTCGATGGTCTTCTTGGTGCCGCCGGTGTCCTGGATGGTCATGGAGCGGAAGTTGTCGCCCTCGATCAGGCCGTACTTCTCCTTCAGCCGTCCGATCTGGAACACCTCGCATCCGAGGCCGACCACCAGCGCCGCGGACAGGTTGGGATGGCCGGCGTAGCCCCATTGCGTGCGCTCGAGCGCCTCGTAGCCCTCGCCCTTGGCCGCGAGGCCGCAGCCGGTGCCGTGCACGAAGGAGACGACGCCGTCGACATTGGGATACTGCTCCAGGATGCCGGAGCGGTTGACCGCCTCGGCCATGAAACGGGCCGCCGAGGCCGAGCAGTTCACGCTGGTCAGGATGCCGATGTAGTTGCGCGTGCCGGCCTTGCCGTTGGCGCGACGGAAGCCTTCAAAGATGGCGCGCGCCTCGGGCGGCAGGCGCTCCTCGTTGCGAGCACCTTCGGCGAAGGCGTAGTCGCGCTCGAAGGTGGCGAACGAGCAGTTGTGCGTGTGCACATGGCTGCCGGGCGCGATGTCCTCGGTGGCAAAGCCGATGATCTGGCCGAACTTGAGGACCGGCTGGTCCTTGGCGATCTTGTCCGCGGCCATCTTGTGGCCGCGCATCACGCGAGCCGTTGCGTTGACGCCGTGCACGGTAACGCCCGGCTCGACCGAGTTTACGGCGACGATGACGTTGTCGCGCGCGTTGAGGCGCAGCGTGCGCGGGGCCTTCTTCTCCGGCTTGTCCTGCATGGGCGTTTCCCTCTCTGCCTCGAGGTATCTAACCTCTGGGTGATCGGACAGCATAGCCAACGCCCGCGCCTGCGTCATTTGCCGAGAGTCCTGACCCAGTGCTGAGCTTGTCGAAGCACGGCGTTGTCGGACTCATGCGCTCTTCGACAGGCTCAGGGCGGGCGGAGATTGCCGGCCGGATTTTCTCGAAATGCGCGTCGCGGTGGGAATGACGGCGTCGCAAAGGTTGCGGTATGGTGTTTGACCCAGAGGGTCAGACACCTCAAACACCAAGGAAACGCCACGTGAACCTCTCCTTCATGCTGAAAGAGCGCGCCGCCGCTGGCAAGCCGGTGCGCATCGGTCAGATCGGTGCCGGCAAGTTCGGCACCATGTTCCTGTCGCAGGTGCGCCTGACAACCGGCATGCACCTGATGGGGCTCGCCGACCTGATGCCACAGCGCGCCCGGGACCGCATGCTGGAGGTGGGCTGGCCGAAGGAGCAGACCGAGGCCAAATCGATGGCCGACGCGCTGAAGACCGGCAAGACCTTCATCACCGAAGACGCGATGGCCGTCATCGCCCATCCCGACATCGAGGTGGTGATCGAGGCGACCGGCGATCCGGGCACCGGTATCAAGCTGTGCCAGGCGGCGATCGCGCACGGCAAGCACTTGGTGATGGTCAACGTTGAGGCCGATGCATTGGCAGGACCTCTGCTGGCGCGACGCGCGAAGGAGGCCGGCGTCGTCTATTCGCTGGCCTGGGGCGACCAGCCGGCGCTGATCTGCGAGCACGTCGATTGGGCGCGCACCTGCGGATACAAGATCGTGTCCGCCGGCAAGGGCACGCGCTATCACCCGACCTACCACCAGTCGACGCCCGACTCGGTGTGGGACATTCTCGACACGTATCTGGTGATCAAGGACCGCAGTCACATAAATCCGAAGATGTTCAACTCGTTCGTCGACGGCACCAAGTCGGGCATCGAGATGACGGCGGTGTGCAACGCGACGGGGCTGGTGCCGCAGACCAATGGGCTGGCCTTCCCGCCCGCCTCGCGCTTCGAGCTGGCCGATGTGTGCAAGCCGAAGGCTGAGGGCGGTACGCTGGAGAAAAAGGGCGTCACCGAGGTGGTTTCCTCGATCGATCGCGCCGGCAAGAACGTGCCGCACAACCTGGTGATGGGCACCTACGTGGTGATCGAAAGCGACAGCCCGTACGCCGGCCAGTGCGCGGTGGAGTACAACCTGCTGCCGGACAAAAGCGGCAAGTACTCGGCGCTGTACCGGCCGACGCACATGATCGGCCTGGAGCTTGGCGTGTCGGTCGCCTCGGCGGCGCTGAGGAAGGAGCCGACCGGTGCGCCGATCTGCTTTAACTCGGACGTGGTGGCGACTACCAAGCGCGCCGTGAAGGCCGGCGAGGTACTGGACGGCGAGGGCGGCTTCCTGGTGTGGGGCAAGCAGGTGCCGGCCGATGTGTCGCTGAAGCAGGGCTATCTGCCGCTTGGCCTGGCGCACAACGTCGCCCTCAAGCGCGACATCGCCGAGGGCGAGTGCATCAAGTGGGCGGACGTCGCCTACGACGCCGGCGCCGATGCCGTGAAGGTGCGGCGCGAGATGGAGGCGATGTTCGCGCGGCCGAATGTGAGGTAGCTACCCCTCTCACCGCATGCGGGGAGAGGGTCGGGGTGAGGGGCAGCAACAAGCGCCGGAGCAAGCGTCTGCCCCTCACCCTAACCCTCTCCCCACGAAGGGTGGGGAGAGGGAAAAAGAACAACGAGGGAGGAGGATATGGCCGAGGCGGCAAGCAGGGTGACGCTGATCACCGGCGGGGCGTCGGGGATCGGCTTGGCGACCGCGAGGCTCCTGCTGAAATCGGGGTGGCGGGTCGCGATCGTCGATCGCAATGAAGCGGCGCTCGAGCCGGCGCACAAGGAGCTGGGCGCCAGCAAGGGCGTGTTTTTTGCACCGCTCGATGTGACCGACGAGGCGGCGGCCGAGCGGGTGGTGGCGCAGGTGGTCGAGACCCTCGGAGGGCTCGACGGCGTAGTGAATTCGGCCGGTATCGCCGCCGACGTGCATATGCTCGACACGCCGGTCGATCTGTTCCGCAAGATTTTGGATGTGAACGTCGTTGGCACGTTCATCGTCGCGCGCGCGGCGGCCCGCATCATGAAAGACAGAGGCGGCGGCGCGATCGTCAACCTTGCCTCGGTGTCCGGCGTGCGCGGCAGCAAGGGGCGCAGCGCCTACGGCTCGTCCAAGGGCGCCGTATGCGTGCTGACGCAGGTGATGGCCAACGACCTGGCGCGCTTCGGCATTCGCGTGAACGCGATCGCGCCAGGCCCGGTCGACACGCCGATGGTGCAGGCCCTGCACACGCCGAAGGACCGGGCACTGTGGGCCCGCCATCTGCCCATGCGGCGGTACGGAAAGCCGGAGGAGATCGCCAGCGTCATCGAGTTCCTGCTCGATGGCACCAAGTCGAGCTACGTGACGGGCGAGATCGTCGCCGTCGACGGCGGTTTCCGCGGCGCCGGCATCATTGCGGATGACTAGGCCGGCTGGGCCCACAGCCAGCGATTGTGGGGAGTAGGGCGCGTTTCGGGTACTAGAGTCCGCCAGGGTGCGTTGCGGACGATGGCGGTGAGGTAGCCGGCGGCTTTCAGGAAAGCGTTGCAGTCAACTTCCAACTCGGGCGAGTGCGTCTCGACTAGAACGGACGATTGCCGGGCCGCCAGCAGCTCTTTGCCACTTTGCAGGACGTCCATTTCCGCACCGTCGACGTCAATCTTGATGAAACCGGGGGAGTTGCGATCCACCGGCAGGGCATCAAGGGGTCTGAGTGAAGCATTGCCCCGCGTGCCGACGAACAGCCTAAGCGGGACAATCTTTGCCATCAACACCTGGTCGTTCAAGCCGATGTTGCGGAGAAGTCGCTCGTGCGCGTCGCCGGGCTCTACAGCGATCACCTGGCCTATGTTGGGCTGCGCGGCCAACAGGATGCTGAGTTCGCCTTCGCCGGCGCCGACATCGATACCCCACTTCGCAACGCGCATGCCGCGCCGAACGTAGCGGTGAGTTTCGCGTTCGGCCAGTCCAAGCATAAGCTGGCTCTGCGAATTAGGGTCCAAATCCATGCGGACTCCGCGATACAATCCCAGTCGAATTCTGCGCGGCCTGCGTTCCGTGCCGAACAAGATGTGTTTGGCAATGACGGCAGCCGACTTCAACATCGTTCTCTCCGATCAATCGCACGAACCAAGAAGAAGCCAAGGTGCGGCTGCAAAATATGTAGTGCGACAACGACCGAAGCAACGACCGGTCGACCGGGACATGCTGATCTGACGCCGGTACAGTTGGAGCATAAGGTTGATGGTAGACCAAGAGGAGGAGATCATGCCGACAGTAGCGGACAAACGGCGCGAGTTCAGGCGGCTGCACGAGAGCGGGTGCTTCGTTATTCCCAACCCCTGGGACATCGGCACGGCGCGCTATCTGCAATCGCTGGGGTTCAAGGCGCTGGCGACGACCAGCGCGGGATACGCCTTTGCGCGCGGGCTGCCCGACGGCGGCGTCAAACGCGACGACATGCTGGCGCACATCGCCGAGTTGTCGGCCGCCGCCGATGTGCCGTTCAATGCCGACTTCGAGGGCGGCTACGCCGATGCGCCCGATGGCGTGGCCGAGAGCGTGCGGCTGTGCTGTGCCACCGGCGTGTCCGGCCTGTCGATCGAGGATTCGACGGAAGACCCGAGCAAGCCGCTCTATGACTTCGACCTGGCGCTGGCGCGGGTGAAGGCAGCGCGGGCTGCGATCGACAAGGCCGGCGGCGACGTCGTGTTTACGGCCCGCACCGAGGGCTTCATCCGCGGCCGACCGGATCTCGACGAGACCATCCGCCGCCTGCAGGCGTTCTCGGCGGCGGGCGCCGATTGCCTCTATGCGCCGGGCATCAGGACGCGTGAGCAGATCGGCGCCGTCATCAAGGCGGTGGCGCCGAAGCCGGTCAACGTACTGATCGGCTGGGACAGCGATCTCACCGTCAGCGACCTGACGGCGCTCGGCTCACGGCGTATCAGCATCGGCGGGGCACTGGCGCGGGCGGCCTGGGGCGGCTTCATGGGCGCGGCCAAGCTGATCGCCGAGTCCGGCAGCTTCAAGGGGTTCGCCGGCACGCCGCCGAATGCCGACCTCAACCGCATGTTCAAGGAGGACATGGCGAAGCGCTGAGGGTCGCGGTCGCGCCGCTGCCGATCAGTCGCTCTTGGCGAGATCGTGCGGCGGATGACGGGCGTCGCCGCGACGGTTGCTGGGGCGAACGTACATGATCTTCGCCTCCGGGTGATCGGCCTTGACCCTGAGGGCGGCGATCAGGGCGTCCTCGGCGTCGATCACGAGATGATCGGCCTTCGCCTTCAGCTTGAGCCCGACGGTGAACCGCATCGGCTGTCCTCTTGAGAGGGCTTGACCTCTCTCAGGTAGCATATTTTTGGCCCTGTGAGCGGGGGCAATGCCCACCGCCCAGCCCCGAGCCGTCGAAGGGCGGGTGAGACCGCCAATGCCGTGCTTCGACAGGCTCAGCACTGGGTGGTGCTTGAGCTTGGCGCTATTGGATCAGTATCGGTGACCCAGATGTCCATCCCCCAGCCGTGAGGCCGTCGAAGGGCGGGTGAGACCGCCAACGCCGTGCTTCGACAGGCTCAGCACTTGGGTGGTGCTTAGGCTCGGCGCTGTTGGATCAGTATCGGTGACCCCGATGCCCATCCCCCAGCCCTGAGCCCGTCGAAGGGCGGGTGATGCCGCCAACGCCGTGCTTCGACAGGCTCAGCACTGGGTGGTGCTTAGGCTCGGCGCTGTTCGATCAGTATGGGTGACCCCGATGCCCATCCCCCAGCCCGTCGAAGGGCGGGTGAGACCGCCAACGCCGTGCTTCGACAGGCTCAGCACTGGGTGGTGCTTGAGCTTGGCGCCATTCGATCAGCATCGGTGACCCCGGATGACCATCCCCCAGCCCTGAGCCTGTCGAAGGGCGGGTGAGAGCGCCGACGCCATGCTTCGACAAGCTCAGCACTGGGTGGTGCTTGAGCTTGGCGCCATTCGATCAGCGTCGGAGACGCTAGGCGTCGAAGAAAACGGTCTCGGCAGGGCCTCGCAGGTGAATGTCGAACCGCCACAGACCCGCCTTGGCCGGGTCGGGCTTGGCCAGCAGCGTGGCGCGACGCTCGGCCGGGACCAGGGCCAGGATGGGGTCGGTGGCGTTGGTCGGCTCGCCGGCGAAGTATATGCGCGTGAACAGCCGCTTGAGGATGCCGCGCGCGAACAGCCCGACATTGATGTGAGGGGCCTGCAGCTTGCCGCTCGGACCCTTGACCTGGCCCGGCTTGATGGTCTGCACGGCATAGCCGCCGTCCGCGCCGGTGCCGACGCGCCCGAAGCCGCGAAAGGAGTTGGAGGCGAGCGGCCGGCCGTCAGCGGGATGCGCGTAGCGGCCTTCTGCATCGGCCTGCCAGATCTCCAGCATGGCGTCGGGCATAGCGACGCCCGCCCCATCCAGTACGCGGCCCTCGACGCGGATGTGGGTGCCCGGCACGCCGGCATCGGCCACCATGCCCGAGAAGACCTCGCGCACACCGAATGGTCCGGGCACCAGGCCGATGTGCAGATAGGGGCCGACCGTCTGTGACGGCGTACGTTCAGTCATGGTCGGCATCCAGAGGCGTGGCGTTGCGGCCGCGCAGGACGATGTCCCACACGTAGCCGAGCGCCCAATCGGGGCGCGTGGTGTCCATGTCGAAGCGGCTCACCATGCGATGGCGGGCTGCCTCGGGTACGGAATTGTGGATCGGGTCGAAGACGAACAACGGGTCGCCCGGGAAGTACATCTGCGTGACGAGGCGGGTCAGGAAGGAGGGGCCGAACAGCGAGAAGTGGATGTGTGCCGGCCGCCAGGCGTTGTGGTGATTGCCCCAGGGGTAGGCGCCGGGCTTGATGGTGATGAAGCGGTAGGTGCCATTCTCGTCTGTGACGCAGCGGCCGGCGCCGGTGAAGTTGGGATCGAGCGGGGCCGGGTGCTGGTCGACGGGATGGATGTAGCGGCCGGCGGCGTTGCACTGCCAGATCTCGACCAGCGAGTGCGGCACCGGGCGGCCGTTCTCGTCGAGCACGCGCCCCGTGACGATGATGCGTTCGCCGAGCGGCTCGCCGGCGTGCTGGCGGGTGAGATCAGCCTCTCCGGGCTTGGCGTCGTTGTGGCCGTAGACCGGGCCGGTGATCTCCGACAGCGTTTGAGGAATTGTGATGAGCGGCCGCGACGGTGAGCGCACCGGCGTGCTGCGGTAGTCCGGATAGAGCAGCGGCGGATCGGCCGTGTCCCCGGCCCGTGAGTAGACGTCATCCATCGTTCAGCTCCTTCCCGTAGGCCACAACCAGCGAGACCGGGCGCGATCCGTCATCCAATCTCTGCGGCGGGCAACGCCAACCGCATTGTCCTGCGTTAGTGGCACGTCCGCTAGCCCTTGCCCTGCATGGCTGCCTTGGTCCGGGCATGCAGGTCGCGCAGCACTGACAGCTCCTGCCCGCTCGGCAGCGCAGTCTCGGCTACTTGACGGGCGAACTTCATCGGCCAGCCGGCGGCGGCCGTGATCTGCTCGCGCGTCACGCCTGGATGCATGGCGGTGACCGTCAGCTCCTTGGTCTCGGCGTCCGGCTCCAGCAGGCACAGGTCGGTGATGACGCGGGTCGGTCCCTTGGTCCTGACGCCGAGGCGCTCGCGGCTGCCCGGACCGGTGCCGTGCCCGAGCGACGTTATAAAATCCAGCTTATCGACGAACGAGCGCTTGCCTTGCGCCATGATGATGAAGATCTCGTGCGCCGACGTGGCGATCTCGGGCGCGCCGCCGCCGCCGGGCAGGCGCACCTTCGGCTTGGCGTAGGGGCCGACCACGGTGGTGTTGAGGTTGGCGAAGCGGTCGATCTGTGCGCCGCCCAGGAAGCCGATGGTGATGCGGCCGCCCTGCAGCCAGTAGCGGAACATCTCCGCCACCGAGACCGTGGTCAGCGCCGTCTCGCACAGCTCGCCATCGCCGATCGACAGCGGCAGCACGTTGGGCTTGGTGGCGATGGTCCCACTCTCGTAGATCAGCGTGATGTCGGGCGCATGTGTCAGCCGCGCCAGGTTGCAGGCTGCCGACGGTGCGCCGATGCCGACGAAGCACACGTCGCTGTTGCCGAGCGCGCGCGCGGCCACGATGGTCATCATCTCGGTTGGCGTGTAAGCGGCTGGCGCGGTCATCGAGGCCTCGTCACGTGAGCATGCGCACGCCGTGCGGCGTGTCGATTGCGGCCGACAGGCGGACGCTGTCGGCGCGCCGGATGGTGGGTTTGCGCGCAATACCGATGGCATCGAGGCCGGCGTGGACCGCATCGGGATCGGGCGCCTCGACCACGAGCTCGCGCAGCTTCAAGCCAAAGTCTTTCAAGGCAGGCGCAAGCGCGCCGCGCGGGCCCCAATCCATCACGTGGGGCAAGGCACCTCCGAGGGGAAGAGTTCCGTCGGGGCGCACGCCGAAGGTCCAGACCAGATCGCCGCGCGTCAGCCGTGTCGATTCGCCGAAGATGTCGCTTTGCGAACCGATGGTCGCCGCCACGTCGTGACAGCGTGCGACGTAGGCGCCGAGGCGCCGGCCCGCTTGCCAGTTGCGGCGCACGGCTGCCTGATCGTCAAGGCCGAACCAGCGTTTGATTGCCGGCTTGGGCGCGTCGGGGTCGACGGCAATCACCTCCATGAAGACGTCTTCGCCGATGCGCAGCAGGCAGTTGTGCGTTCCCATCAGAGGGTGCGTGCCGCCGGTGACCGGCTCAAAGCCCAGCACCTCGCGCACCCAGCCGACCCCGGTGGCAAGGTCGGGCGCAACAACGGCGATGTGGTCGAGCTCGGTCATGATCTAGCGGCTCGGACGCGCGTAGCGGGCGAAGGCCTCAGGGCCCTGCTGCAGGACATTGGCATCGATCCAGGCGGTGAAGCTGTCGCGGTCGCGGGCGATGGCGTCCCAGGCCTCATAGAAGGCGTTGTCGCGCTTGTAGTAGCCCTGCGTGTAGGACGGATGCGCGCCGCCTGGCACGACGGCAATCGCCGTCACCGTCCAGTGTGGCAGGATGCAGGCGTTGAACGAGCGGGGCCCCAGGTCGTCGACGATCTCCTCGACGGTGACCAGCGAGCGCTTCGAGGCCAGCACCGCCTCCTTCTGCACGCCGACAATGCCTTCCAGCAGCACGTTGCCGGCGCGGTCGGCCTTCTGCGCGTGGATGATGGCGCTGTCGAGCCGGATCGCGGGCACGGTCGCCAGGACCTCGCCGGTGTAGGGGCAGGTGACGGACTTGATGTTGGGATTGACGCGTGCCAGCTCGGCACCGCGATAGCCGCGGAACACGGCAAACGGCAGTCCGGCGGCACCGGCCTCGTAGGCGTTGGCCATTGCTGCGTGGCTATGCTCCTCGATCTCGAGAGGGCGCGGCCAGCCCTGCTCGTAGGCATCGCGAAAGCGGTGCAAGGAGCCGACGCCTGGATTGCCGCCCCAGGAAAAGACCATCTTCTTGGCGGCGCCGGTGCCGATCAGCTGGTCGTAGATCAGGTCGGGCGTCATGCGCACCAGAGTCAGGTCCCGGCGACGCTGGCGGATGGTCTCGTGGCCGGCAGCATAAGGGATGAGATGCGTGAAGCCCTCGAACGCAGCCGTATCGCCGTCGCGGACCACCTCCTCGATGGCTTCCGAGAGCTTCAAAAAACTGGCCATGCGGTGCGCTTCCAAAACGGCGTCGTGGGATGACCTTGTTATTGCCGAGACGAGGGCAAATGCAAGATCGCAAACGGCGCACATGCGCTCAACGCGGTGACGCCGTTTGATGGGAATCCCTCAACCAGGCTCAGGCGGCTGGTAGGTGAACTCGGCGGGCAAGTCGCGCAGCCGGGGATGGCGCCGGTCCCGATCCGACAGCACCGCATCGCTGGCAGAAATCGGCCAGGCGATGGCAAGATCCGGGTCGTCGAAGGCTATGCCCTTATCGCAGTGCGGTGCGTAGGCGGCCGTGACCTTGTAGAAGACCTCCGTGTCGGGCTCGAGCGTGCAAAAGCCGTGCGCAAAGCCGACCGGGACCCACATCTGCGACCAGTTCTCGGCCGACAACACACACGAGACATGCTGGCCGAAGGTCGCCGATCCGCGCCGAATATCCACGGCGACGTCAAAAATGCTGCCGCGCAACACGCGCACCAGCTTCCCCTGTGCGAACGGCTCGGTCTGAAAGTGCAAGCCGCGTAGCACGCCCCTGGCACGCGACAGGGAATGGTTGTCCTGCACGAACTCCGCGTCGATGCCGGCCTCTGATAAGGCGCGGCAGCTGTAGGTCTCGGAGAAGAAGCCACGATCGTCGCGCACAATGGACGGCGTGATGACCTTGACGTCGGCGATGGCAAGCGTTTGCACGTGAAGCGACATGCATGCGGATCCAGGGCGGTCTGCTGTCGCGCGCGGCACACGGCGCGAGTGAACAATCCTTGCGCAGATGAGCGCGTGTCATCCAATGAAAGTCGATGTCTCAATCCGAGACAACTGCTCAAACCAGCAACGCCACCGCTCGCGCACAACGTTAACAGACCTTTGACAAGCTCGCCAACGGACGCAAGACTGTGTGTGCGGAGAGTAAGGGAACTCCGCTTTGCCGGGGAACAGCGATGTGGCGAAGCCCCTTTTGTCCGAATGAATGCGGTCAGCTCATGCGTCGTGCAGGCGCAGAGCGGGAATCATTCCGGGCGCACAGGGTCAATGCAATTCTGGCCGTATCGCAAAGTCTCGACACGCGATCACAAGCGGCGGGATGTCTCTGGGCCATTACAAGCCAGGACACGCAATGGAGTATGGCGCGTTATGCCCACAAGTCATTTTTCGACACGACCCCTCTATCTGCAGCTGCGCGATGCTCTGGCCGAGCGTGTGGCGGCAGGCGAGTGGAAACCTGGAACTGCGATACCCAATGAAAGCGACCTAGCGCGCGAGTTCGGCGTCAGCGCCGGCACCATGCGCAAGGCTCTCGACCTGCTGGAGGACGAGCACCTCGTCACACGCCGGCAAGGCCGCGGCACGTTCGTTAACGACCAGAGCTCCGAGGAGCTGGCGGTCCGCTTCTGCAACGTCCGCAAGGCGGACGGGCGCAAGATCGTCAGTCAGTTCAAGGATGTCACGATCGCCGAGAAAGCTGCCAACGAAACGGAGTGCGCCAGGCTGCAGCTGGCGGCGGAGGACCGGGTGTTCCGGGTGCGGCGCATTCGCATGGACCAGGATCGTCCGTTCATGGTGGAGGCATTGTCGCTACCGGCCGTCCTCTTCCCGGACCTCACGGCTTCGGGCGCCTCCCTGCCTCACGTCGCCGAGCTGGCGCAGCGGCATGGCATCCTGCTCGGCAAGGCCGAGGAGCAAGTCTCTGTCGAGGCGGCCGATGACGAGATCGCCGCAGCCCTGGAGATGCAGGCAGGCACGCCGGTCGTGGTGCTCGACCGGGTGGTGTTCGCGCTCGACCGACGCCCGGTGGAATGGCGGATCGGCCGATGCAATCTGGCGGGCGGTCACTACCTCGCAGAGATGAAATGAAGGGTACTGAGACGGGGCTCCGCGGTCCCACGTCGAGCAGTATCCGCGACAGCGATCGTTCGCGACGAATGGCGTAAAGCCCCGTCGCGACGATCACCGATGTACCGCGCCACATGGTTGCATCGGGCGACGTCCCAAAGACGACGAAACCCAACGGCATCGCGCCTATGACTTCGAGATACTCCAGCGGCGGCCGGCACTGAAGTGTGGGCCAAACTCAACGCGGTAGCGACCGCCAGGTAGATTGCCGCCGACACGGCGCCCATTGCGGCAAACGACATCCAACCGGCGGCATCCGCGACGCGAATGGCGAGCAAGCCATCACCACCGATCAACGATCCCCAGCATCGTCGCCAGTGCAAGCGAGCGGGCCGCCGCGCCGCCGATCCAGAACTGGAGAGCTACGCGGTTTTGCGCATCGACCATGGGCTTCGTCAGCGCCACGTGAGTGGCATAACGGCCTGCGGAGGCCAGCGGCTGGATTGCCACCCAGCCCAATTCCTCCCAGTTGGGACGAAGCACCAGCAGAGCGCCGCCGAACCCTGCCAAGACCGTGGAAATCCGCTGCCAGTCCACCCTCTCCCCGATGCCACGTGCGAAAGCACCAGGAGCAACAGCGGCTCGAGAAAGAAGATCGCAGCAGCGGTCGCGAGCGGTAGTTATTCAGGCTCCAGACAATAGGCATAACTGCCGAGGCGATCATCAGGCGGCGAGCCATGCGCTGCGGTGGGTTGCGTCGGACGCACGCCCCGCGCCAGCATGATGACGGCCGGGAATACGGTCTGGAAAACGAAGCGGGCAAGTCCGATCTGGCCCGGACTGTGGTTGTGCGTCGGCAATCCGCGATCACGTCCAGCAGCGGCGCTGCAAGCATCGCCACCGCCATGGTCGCCATGCCGACTTCGGTGCGCGCGTCTCCAG
Source organism: uncultured Alphaproteobacteria bacterium (assembly GCA_963840445.1). GTDB lineage: Bacteria > Pseudomonadota > Alphaproteobacteria > Rhizobiales > Hyphomicrobiaceae > AWTP1-13. The sequence continues at coordinate 279,980 of CAWIZC010000023.1, forward strand.
CGGTCGTGGCCCGCAGACCCCTCTGTGTCGTCGAGCACGCGTCGCCCGTCCAACCGCGCAATGGAGTACACGAGGCGGCCTCCCGGCTGCAGACTTCGATTGCGCTGAAGGCCGGAGTCGGCAAGGGACGAGCTTCGCAATTCGCAATGAACGCAAAAGCTTGCTCTCAAGTCGATCAGCAGAGCAGGACCGAACCTTCGGACGCAACGTCGCGAGCAGCTCGTGTCAGCCGGGCGTGCGCCTCAGCCATGGCCGCGTCCCGGCCGGAGGCTCGGTGACGGCGGACGGTTGATAGTGCAGGCGCACCTCAGCGAGGCGGCCCTCCAGCAGGGCCCGGCGGGTCGGCGCGTGCGTGACCTCGAAGCTGTCGAAACCAACGCGGCGCATCAGCGGGATCTGATCCGACAGGACGTTGCCGATGGCGCGCAGCTCGCCGGCAAAGCCGTGCTTCTCGCGCAGCAGGGTCGCCGTGGAGAAGGCGCGGCCGTCGCTGAATTTGGGAAAATTCAATGCGATCACGGAAAAGTGCGCGAGATCGCCGGCGATATCGTCGAGCGCCTCGCCGGGCTCTAGCCTAAGGCCGACAGGTATATTGCGTCCGGCCAGGGTGTCACGCTCAGCCAGCCAGCGCTTCTTGGACAGGATGGCCCGAATTTCGGGCAGCGGTTCGCCATCGACTGCCTTCGCCCAGGTGTCGTGGTGGAAGGAGCCGGTCTGCCAGATGGTGGCATCGACACCGGTATCGGCGGAGGCCGGGCGCGCCTCGTCGTTGGCACCGGTCTGCCGGTCCAGACCATCAAGCGGCGGCAGCATAGAGCGCATCCTTGAACGGAGCAGGACCCAGGCGTCCGAAGGCCGACAGGAACGCCTCCTGCGGATCGGAGCGCAACTTCAGATAGGTGTCGACGACCTTCTCGACCGCATCGACGATGCCTTCCGGTCCGAAGCCCGGACCGGTGATGGCGGCGAGCGCCGCGTCCTCAGCGCCGGAACCGCCGAGCAGGAGCTGATAGTGCTCCTCGCCGCGCTTCTCGACGCCCAGGATGCCGATATGGCCGACATGGTGGTGGCCGCAGGCGTTGATGCAGCCCGAGATCTTGATCTTGAGGTCGCCGATCTCGTTCTGGCGCTTTGCCAGCCGCTCGGAGATGCGCTGGGCGATGGGGATCGAGCGCGCATTGGCGAGCGCGCAGTAGTCGAGCCCTGGGCAGGCGATGATGTCGGTGGCAAGCCCTGCGTTGGCCTCCGCCAGGCCGATCTCGACTCAGCGCGTCGTAGACGGCGCGCAGGTCGGCGAGACGCACGTGCGGCAGCACCAGGTTCTGTTCGTGCGTGACGCGCACCTCGTCGAAGGAGTAGTGCTCGGCAAGGTCGGCAACCGCATCCATCTGGGCCGCCGAGGCATCGCCTGGAATGCCGCCGATCGGCTTCAGCGAGATGGTGACGATGGCATAGCCGCGCTGCTTGTGGGCATGCGTGTTGCGCACGATCCAGCGCTCGAAGGCGGGATCGGGATCGCCGATCGGCGGCTTGGCGGAAGCGCCTGCCGGAGGCGGAACGAACCGCGGCGGCTCGAAATAGGCGTCGATGCGCCTGATCTCGTCCTCGGGCAGCTTAAGCGCGCCGTCGCGGATGCGCTGCCACTCGTCCTCGACCTGCGCGGCGAAGGCGGCGGCACCGATCTCGTGCACCAGGATCTTGATGCGCGCCTTGTACTTGTTGTCGCGGCGGCCGTGCAGATTGTAGATGCGCAGGACGGCCTCGAGGTAGCTCAGCAGGTCGGCCTCGGGCAGGTCGTCGCGAATCTTCTTGGCGAGCAGCGGCGTGCGGCCCTGGCCGCCGCCGACCCACACGGCAAAGCCGAGCCCGCCGTCGGCGAGCCGCTTCACGTGCAGCCCGATGTCGTGCACCTGGATGGCGGCGCGGTCATGCGGTGCTGCGGTCACCGCCACCTTGAACTTGCGCGGCAGGAAGCTGAACTCGGGATGCAGCGACGACCACTGGCGGATGATCTCCGCATAGGGACGCGGGTCGGCCACCTCCTCCGCCGTAGCGCCAGCGAAGTGATCGGCGGTGACGTTGCGGATGCAGTTGCCGGAGGTCTGGATGGCGTGCATCTCGACTTCGGCCAGTTCGGCCAGGATGTCGGGCACGTCACTGAGCGCCGGCCAGTTGAACTGCAGGTTCTGGCGGGTGGTGAAGTGTCCGTAGCCGCGGTCGTAGGTGCGGGCGATGTGGGCGAGCTTGCGCATCTGCCGCGAGGACAGCGTGCCGTAGGGGACGGCGATGCGCAGCATGTAGGCATGCAGCTGCAGATAGAGGCCGTTCATCAGGCGCAGCGGCTTGAACTCGTCCTCGGTGAGCTCACCGCTGACGCGGCGCTCGACCTGGTCGCGGAATTGGGCCACGCGCTGGCGCACGAACTCCGCGTCGAACTCGTCGTAGCGGTACATCGGGCTAGGCCGCCTCGGCGTGGGAGCCTACCACGCGCCCTTCGACAGGCTCGGAGCGTGGTTGAGCTTGGTGCCCGCCCTTTGCGCCCTCGTGGTGAGCCTGTCGAACCACGGGAGCGGCCTCCACGTAGCCCGGCACGTCGTCGAGGATGCTGGGGCCACCCAGGCGCACGCGCTCGCGGAAGCGCACGGGCGTGAGGTTGCCGTCGGCCGCCTCGTGCATCTCGACGAGATAGGGCTCGACCACAATGTTGCGTGCGGCGTCGAAGGCGCCCCGCGATTCAAGCGCGCGGACCTCATCGGGCGAGCGCGCCACCACGGCGCCTCTGAGGCTTTCGACCCATACGCCGTCGAAATCGAGGAACACGACGGCGCCGTCGGACAGGCGATTGGCGGTCAGGACCGAGATGGTCGGTGCGGATTTGCTCATAAGGTCACCTCTGCAGTCTGTGCTGCGATGGCTTGGCGTGAAACGGTGCGGGCGCGGCGATAGACCGTGACGGCTTCAGGGCGCTGCAGTCCGGCGTCCTGCCAGTCGAGGCCGACGAAGATGACGGCGGGTCCAGCGATGCCGAGCTGGGCGATGGCGTCGGACAGATCCTGCAAGGTGGTGGCGATGGCGCGCTCGGTCGGCAGCGTGCCGTTCTCGACGATCACCACCGATGTATCGGGCGCGGCGCCGGCCGCCAGCAGGTTGCCGCGCAGCAGCGGTGCGTTGCCGACACCCATGTAGATCGCGAACGCTGCCCCCTCGGCGGCGAGCGCGCGCCAGTCGTGCTCGGGCTCGCCGTCGGCCGTGGTGCCGGTCAGCACCGAGAACTGACGCACGCGCTCGCGCAGCGTCACCGGCAGGCCGACGCGGGCGGCACAGGCGTGTGCCGCGGTGATGCCGGGCACCACCTCGACGGCGATACCGGCGGCCTGCAGGGCTGCCATCTCTTCGGCCGCGCGGCCGAAGATGAAGGGGTCGCCGCCCTTGAGGCGAGCCACGATCTTGCCGGCCAGCGCCTCGCGCACCAGGATGCGGTCGATCTCGGCCTGCGAGGTAGCGGGGCCGCGCGGGGTCTTGCCGACATGGATGCGCTCGGCGTCGCGGCGGGCGTAGTCCAGGATCTTCGGGTTGACGAGCCGGTCGATGACCAGCACGTCCGCCTCCTGCATGCGCTGCAGCGCCTTCAGCGTGAGCAGATCGGGATCGCCAGGGCCGCAGCCGATCAGAGCGACGCGACCCTTGCTCGGTGCAGCCGCACCTTGCAGCTCGGCGGCGAGCACACGCTGGGCTTCGGCCTCTGCACCGCCCAACACGGCGTGCCGGAATGGGCCCTGCAGCAGCCGCTCCCACAGCTGGCGTCGCACCCTCGCATCGGGAATGGACCGCGCCACAAGATCGCGCAGGCTTTGCGCGCGCCGCGCCAGGCTGCCGAGGTTGGCTGGCAGCCACGCCTCGAGCCGGGTCTTGATCTCGCGCGCCAGCACCGGGGCGGCGCCCTCCGTGCCGATCGCCACCGTGACCGGGTCGCGATCGACAATGGCCGGCGTGATGAAGGTGGAGAGCTCGGGCACGTCGACGACGTTGACCGGCACCCCATGCGCCTGCGCGGCACGCGACACGGCCGCATCCAGCGCACGATCGCCGGTAGCGGCGTAGGCGAGGCGCTTGCCCACGACGTCGCCGTCGACGAAGGCGCGGCGCACGAAGTCCACGCGACCCTGCTTGGCCAAGCCCTCCAACTCGGGCGAGAGCGGCGTCGGCGACAATCATGATGCGCGCGTCCGTCTTGAGCAGCAGGCGCACCTTCTGCGCAGCCTGCTCAGCCCCGCCGGCGACCAGCACCTCGGCGTTCTCAAGGTCGGTGAAGATGGGAAAGTATTTCATCGGCCTCAGGCTCCGGGCAGGCTCAGTTCCAGACCATCGAGATGTTCGTCCCAGATGATCTGGCAGGAGAGGCGCGAGGTCGGCTCCGACCCCGGCACGCCATCGAGCATGGCTTCTTCGTCGTCGCGGGCGGGATGCACCCGCTCGGCCCAGGAGGGCGCGAGATGCACGTGGCAGGTCGCACAGGCGCACGCACCACCGCAGATCGCCTCGATCGGCAGGCCGTGCTCGCGGATCACCTCCATCACGCGCCAGCCTTCGACGGCTTCCAGCACGTGCGTCTTGCCGTGCCCGTCGTTAACCCTGATGAAGCCCATGATCATCTCGTCTTTTTTGAAAAGGCCGCCCGCTGCTTGGCCGACACCAGTGGTGCGGGAAACACCGGCTAGGCCGCGCGCGGGCGCAACACCATTAAATAGAATATCCTTCTCATAATCCGCAATATGCGCCGCGCAATAAGCAAAGTCTTCGTCCGTTGCCCCTCATCCGGGCATCAATTTTTGCTTTTTGCGTCCAGGGAGCACGGCGTTCGCTTGCACGGCTACATTCCGCAATGACCTTCCGCGCCTGGCATTCACCATAGGCGCGAGATCCCATCCCGCGCCTATCCCCGCGTGTTCCGCGCGCGAGACAATGCGCCGACCTCGGCTCAACGAGGGGCGCCAGCTCGAGCGGCGTCTCGATTGGTGCGAGCCGGGGGTCGTATTCGGCAGCCCGCGCAACGGGCTCCGTCCGTCGAGGCCAGTTGGGTCACTCGCTGGAGCCGCAAAACGGAAACCGGATACGGCGCGGGGCGTCCGTGCCAGCATGGACTGCCCGACTACACCAGAGCCAGGCGTCGGACGCCCCGCTCCCTCGCTCTTTGAATCTGACACTCGCGGCACGCGAGCGTCAGGAAGAAACGGCGCGTGTGCCGGGCGGCAGTTGGCCGGCGCAGCTTTTTGCTGGCATGCCTCCGGCATGACGCGTCGAGCGACCAGTCGGCCGCGGAGCACGCTTGGCGCGCTGAAGAGTATTGAGCCGACGGCAGCTGTCATTCCGGCTCAGCCCGTGCTGCCGCTTTTGCCGGTGGGCCCGAGCGTTTTGCTTGCATGAGGCCCGCAAGCGTGTTCCTTGGGGGCGCTAGGCGTGGCTGTTCTGACACAGGGGTGAGACAGACCGCCAATACTCTGCGACGGGACGGGGCGCTGTGCCCCGTCCATGCTGCTGAGGATTCAGGCGGGCATACGTTCAAACAGGCCAGCGCGGAGGCGAGACATGCTTTCGGACCTGGATCGTCACATGAAGCTTTGGCACGTCGTGCTGGCTAACGGGGCGGCCATCGGTTGGTTTGCCGGCATGACTGCCGCGACGCAGCAGGCCCTGCCAGGTGTCAAACTGTTTCGCTGCCCGATCGGCTTGTGCCTTGGCTACTACTCGCCCAACGAGCTGACCACCACGCTGACCACGATCGGCAAGAACGGCCGCGACTTCCTCGCCAAGACGCTGCTTCCCCTCGACATGGTGCTGCCGGCGCTGCTGCTGATCGCGCTCGCTGTCACCTATGTGTGGCTCAGCCAACAAGGCCACGCCATCTCGATACCGCTGAGCCAGGGCGCTCGCTACACGCTGCTTGCCGTGCCGTTTCTGTACTGCCTCAGCGACTACGCCGAGAACTGGGCGCTGGTCGAGGCCGTGCAGGCCTATCCCAATATTTCCTACCGGCTGGCACGGCGGGCCAGCATCCTGACAGCCACCAAATCACAGCTGATCGTTGCGTCGGTGGGCATTGCGCTTGCCCTGCTGATTGCCGCCTGGGCCCGCATGCGCGAGCACGGCGGCGGCAGGAGCCATCTCTAGAGCCGGAAGCGCCGAGCGACAATGCGGGATGACAAGTCGGCGCCTCAGGCGCCCTTGTCGATCTCGGCGAACACCTTGCGGGCGATGCGGAAGCATTCGACGCCCAGCGGCACGCCGGCATAGACGGCGATCTGGTGGATGATGGCCTGGATCTCGTCCTTGGAGACGCCATTGCGCAGCGAGCCCTTCAAATGCAGCTCCCACTCGTGCATGCGGTTGAGGCACGCCAGCATGACTAGGTTCAGCATCGAGCGGGTCTTGCGCGGCAGGCGCTCGTCGCTCCAGATCATGCCCCAGCAATATTCGTTGAGGATTTCCTGAAAAGGACCGTTGAATGTGTCGGCCGAGGCCATCGACTTGTTGACGTAGTCCTCGCCCAGCACGGCCTTGCGGTTGGCCAGTCCTTTGTCGCGCAGCGTCTTGTCCATGGATGTCTCCGTCGCCTCGAGCTCAAAATGCGAGGGACGATCATTGGCAGCCTTTGCCGCCGGGCTCAAGAGACGATGCCGCGCACCTATTGGCCCTAAGAGGTGACGGCGAGTGGGTCCGGGCCGTACGAGTTTTCGCCCGTGGTGCCGCGCAGGAAGCCGAGCTCGATCAGGAACCAGAGGCCAACGATGATGGTCACCCACCAGGCGACCAGATAGATCGAGTGGATCAGCGGGGTGTGCATCACACTTCCCGACGGGTCCAGCCACGTCTCGATCTCCGCCGGGATCAACAGCAGGGCGGCCAGCCAACCGGTCTTGTTGCGATCGTGCAGGCGCTTGGCGAGCAATGCCGCGGCCGGGTAGGCGAGGATCAATCCAAGGCCCGCCAACCAGGGGTGCGCGACGCGCAGCAGCTCTTCCGGTGTCGGCGCCCGGCCTGTGAGGTTGAAGAGTGCAGCAACTGCGATGGCGATGAGTATGGCGGTGATCATCACCTCGATGCTTCCGATCCAGTACGGCTTGCGGTTGAGGCGGCCGTCGAAGCCGAACAGCATCCATCCGTGCGACATGCGTTCCTCTCACGCTGACGAGAGCGGCCGAGGTCGCCTCTGGCTAGACCACTAGTGCGGCCGAACCGGGTGCGGCGGATGAATGGCTCGTGACAGAATGATGCCGGCGGCTCAGGGTGCCAGGCTCTTACGCATGACGACCAGGGTGCCATCCTGTTCAAACTTGGCGAAGCCTACTGCCGCGTACAAATGCATCGCCCGCGGGTTGTAGGTTCGCACCCTGAGCTTCAGGGCCTGCACGCCGGGACTCTTCCTTGCCTCCGCCTCGAGCAGCGCGATCAGCTCTCTGCCGAAGCCGCGGCCGCGCCGGTCTGATCGGATGAACAGGTATGACATCGCCGGGGCCTGCGGCTCGTCGGTCTCCTGCAATGCAGCGTGTCCGATGATCTCGCCATCGTCAGCGACGAAATAGGAGCGGTTGCCGGGCCGAGCCAGCAGCCGCTCGCGCCATTGCTCCGCATCGAAGGGAAACCTCGCCTCGGGCCAGACAAGAAACAGCTCGTCTTTGTCGGACAGGAGCTGGCCCAGCGTGGCGAGGTCGAGCGGACGGTTGGGAACGAGACTGAGCATGCAGGCTCACTACCACGAGCCAACGATGTGATCGCGCAATTCGTCTCAACGTGAGGCAAAGCCAGGACGAATTCTGCGATCTGAAAGCCACGAGTTCGCCTTCTGCGCCCCTATAATAACGGCGCTAATCCAAATGTTCGCCTTCTGCGGGGAAATTACTTTTCTTGGTCGCGTTCTGCTTGGCAGATCTTGGTGCTTGTCGTGCCCGCGCAGGCTGCAAGGCGCGAATTGCACGCACGCAGATCTGCACGGACGGAGGCTGACCTCGTCAAAAGCGTGGAGCCGCCGTGCCACCCCGCCCGCTCCTGTTCTCAGCTGGATTGCAACTGGCGCTATTGGGTAGCGCCCTTTTTGCCGCGGCAATGGCCCTGCAATGGAAGGCCGCATTCGGTTGGTGCGGCTTCGGCGCTGCACTCACGTGTTTCGGCGCCGTCGCCACGCTGGTGCTGTTGGGTCTTGGCCATCACACGCCGCACCGCAGCTTTGGCGTTGCCAACGCAGTGACTTTGATCCGGGCCGCTGTTGACGCCCTGATGGTAGGCGTGGTGGCAGAGATGCTGCTCGGCGGCTCGCTCATCATCGATGCAACGCTGAGCTGGGTCCTGGTCGCGACGGCGACGGCTGCGCTGTTGCTTGATGGAGTCGACGGCTGGGCGGCACGCCGGACCGGAATGGCGAGCGAGTTTGGAGCGCGCTTCGACATGGAGACCGACGCGCTGTTCCTGCTCATGTTGTCGATGTTGGTGCACGCCACCGGAAAAGTCGGCATCTGGGTCCTCGCCAGCGGATCGATGCGGTATGGGTTTGTCCTCGCTGGCTGGCGGTGGCCATCGCTGGCCGGGCAACTGGTGCCGCGGCGGCGCCGAAAGGCCATCTACGCCGTGCAGGTCTCGGCCCTGATCGCCGCGCTTGCGCCAGCGGCTTCAGCGCAGGCGGCAAATGCCATGTGCCTCGCAGGTCTGGGTCTGCTCAGCTGTTCTTTCGCTGCGGATTGCATTTGGCTTGCAAGACGCGCCTCCCACAGGCGATAGCAAGCGAAACAGGACCATCATTGATGCGATTGAGGAGATGCGGCCAATGCGAACCGTGATGCTCAAGAACGGGACTGCCGTGCCGATGCTGGGGCTCGGCACGTGGCGCATGGGCGAGCGGGCCTCGGAGCGGACGGCCGAGGTCAAGGCGCTCAAACTTGGCCTGGAGCTCGGCATCCGCCTGATCGACACCGCCGAGATGTACGGCGAGGGCAAGGCCGAGGAGATCGTTGCGGAGGCCCTAGGCGGGCGGCGCGAGGAGATCTACATCGTCAGCAAGGTCTATCCGCACAACGCCTCGCGCAAGGGGGCGATTGCCGCCTGCGAGCGCAGCCTGAAGCGGCTGAAGACCGACCGCATCGACCTCTACCTGCTGCATTGGCGCGGCTCGCATCCGCTGGCCGAGACGGTGGAAGCGTTCGAGGCGTTGAAGAAAGACGGCAAGATCAAGAGCTGGGGGGTGAGCAACCTCGACGCCGGCGACATGCGCGAGCTGGAAGGTGTGCCGGCCGGCAAGAACTGCATCTCCGATCAGGTGCTCTATCACCTCGGCAGCCGCGGCATCGAATGGGCGCTGCTGCCCTATTGCCAGAAGGCCAAGATCATGGTGATGGCCTACTCGCCGCTGGGCCAGGGGCCGATCCTGCGCAAGCCGGCCCTCAAGACGATCGCCGACAAGCACGGCTGCGATCCGGCGGCAATCGCGCTGGCCTGGGTGCTGCGCCAGCCGGGCGTGATCGCCATTCCGAAGGCATCCAACCCCGAGCATGTACGCGCCAACATGAAGGCCCTCGAGGTTGCGCTCGATGCGGACGACCTGAAGGCGCTGGACGCGGCATTCCCGCCGCCCAAGCGCGGCGCACCGCTCGACATGACCTGACGCGCCGTCATCCCGGCCCGAGCGCAGCTGGTAGCCAGGACCCAGGGGGCCAGGAGCGCCATCAGCGGCCCTGGGTCCGGGATATTTGGTCATGCTGGAAGCATGCCTTCGGCATGACGGCAAATTCCAGGATGACATTGCTTCAACTACGGTGGGACAAGCCGTAGAGTTGGGGCCAACAACAGACGTGCGGGGAAACATCCGGGCATGGCAGGCAGTACGTTCGACTATGTGATCGTCGGGGCGGGATCGGCGGGCTGCGTGCTGGCCAACCGGCTGAGCGAAGATCCGAGCGTCCGCGTGGCGCTGATCGAGGCGGGCGGCAAGGACCGCAACCCCTGGATCCATATTCCGGCCGGCTACTACCGCAACTTCACCAATCCCGACATCACCTGGCAGTTCGGCTCCGGCCCCGAGCCGCACCTCAACAACCGCATCGTCAACTGGCCGCGCGGGCGCGTACTGGGCGGCTCCAGCGCCATCAACGGCCTGCTGTACGTGCGCGGCCAGGCGCAGGACTTCAATGTCTGGCGCCAGCTCGGCAACGTCGGCTGGTCGCACGAAGACGTGCTGCCCTACTTCAAGCGCTCCGAGGACCAGGAGCGCGGCGCCGACGCCTACCACGGCGCCGGCGGACCGCTCGGCGTTGCAGACGTGCGCCTCGCGCAGAACACGCTGTGCGAGGCCTTCATCGACGCGTGCGAGGCGGCCGGCATCCCGCGCAGCAACGATTTCAACGGCGCCAAGCAGGAGGGTGCCGGCTATTTCCAGCTCACCAACCGCAACGGCCGGCGCTGCTCGTCCGCGGTGGCGTTCCTGCATCCGGTCCGCTCGCGGCCGAACCTGACGGTCATCACCAACGCGCTGGTGCATGGCCTGCAGCTGGAGGGCAAGCGGGCGGCCGGCGTGCGCTATGCCCGCGATGGCCGGGTCGAGACGGCCGGCGCGGCGCGCGAGGTGATCCTGGCGGCAGGCGCGATCGGCTCGCCGCATATCCTCGAGCTGTCGGGCATCGGCCAAGGCGCCGTGCTGAAGACGGCCGGCGTACCGGTTCGCCACGAGCTGGCGGGCGTCGGTGAGAACCTGCAGGACCATCTGCAGGTGCGCTTCATCTATGCCTGCACGGCCCAGGGCAGCCTCAACGACGTCTGGCACAGCCGCTGGAAGCAGCTCATGACCGGCGTGGAATATGCGTTGAAACGCAGCGGCATCCTTACCATCGGCGCAGGTGCGGTCGGCGCATTCGCTCGCTCGCGGCCGGATGTCGAGCTGCCCGACATCCAGTTTCACTTCCTGCCTCTGAGCGCGGACCGGCCAGGACAGGGACTGCACGCCTTCTCTGGCGTGACGGCCACGGTGTGCCAGCTGCGCCCCGAAAGCCGCGGCACCATCCACATCCGCAGCAACGATCCGGCGGCAGCGCCCGGCATCGTCTCCAATTACCTGGCCGTCGAGTCCGACCGGCGCGTGCTGGCCGACGGCATGGCCCTGGTGCGCAAGGTGGCGCGCCAGCCGGCCTTCGCCCGCTACGTCGCCCGCGAGCACCTGCCGGGCGTCGAGGTGGAAAGCGAGGAGGCGCTGATGGACTACGCGCGCAACTACGCCACCACGGTGTTCCACCCCTGCGGCACCTGCAAGATGGGCAGCGATGCCAAGGCGGTGGTCGATGCCAGGCTCAGGGTGCACGGCATGACCGGCCTGCGTGTGGCCGATGCCTCGATCATGCCGACCATGACGTCGGGCAACACCAACGCGCCCACCATCATGATCGGCGAGAAGGCCGCCGACATGATCCGCGAGGACGCGCGCGCGGGGCGCTGAGTTCTTGCCAAGCTGGCCACCCCCCTAGTCCTGAGCTTGTCGAAGGACGGTCCGAGTCCGTCAATGCCGTGCTTCGACAGGCTCAGCACTGGGGTAGGGCTGACGTCGACGTTCCGTCTGGGCCTGGAGCGATTTTGATCGCGGCCGGAAGCAGACCGAGGCCCCACCGGTCAATGCGCGCTGTCGCCCAACGCGACTAGCGGATCGATGAAACGGCCATTGCGGCGCACCTCGAAGTGCAGCTGCGTGGTGGAGGCGAGCCCGGTGGCGCCGACGCCGCCGATGACGGCGCCCTGCTCGACGCAATCGCCCTCCTTCACGTCGATGCGATTCAGATGCGCGTAGGCCGTCTCGAGGCCGCTGCCGTGCCGGATGACGACCAGGTTGCCGTATTCGCCCTCGCGACCTGCCTTGGCTACTTCGCCCCCGGCCGAGGCATGTACCGGCGTGCCGGGCTTGGCGCTCCAGTCGGTCCCGGTGTGCATCTTCTTGATCATCAGGATCGGATGGGTGCGCATGCCGAAGCCGTGCGTCAGCACACCCGTTACCGGACGTTTCAGCTGGACTGCGCTTTCAGCATCCGCCAGCGCGCACGCATCGGCCGGTGATGACAAGGGCAGAAGCAGGCAGCAGCTGGCTACCAGCATGCGCATCAATGAACCCTCCGACAGCGCCCCCAGCGACATGGATGAGCAGCGAACGTGTCGGTAGCGCGGCGTTGAGTTTCTCACCGCATCCCGGAGGCCGAGGCACGGCCGAGGCTATTCGGGACCTGGTGCGGGTAGATTATTTCCCCTTCGCCGCCTCGCGGGAAAGCCGCCACATCTCCTCCTGCACGCGGATGTCGGCCAGCATGCGGTCGAGCAGTAGGCAGGTGCGCTTGAACAGGTCCGAGCCCGCGCGGTAGTCGGCAGGCGCGAAGAAATCGCAGCGGCCGGCCTTGAACAGGTCGACACACTTGGCCTTGCCCTTGGCCTGGCCGGACGGATAGACGGCCACGGCATGGCCGCCGTTCTTGCGCGTCACCGCCATCGACGGCACGTCGGTGTCGCCGTCGCCGAAGTAGATCATGTTGGCGAACGGGATCGGCCGCGCGCCCTCCGGCATGTGCTGGTTGATGCTCTCGCCCAGATCCTCGACGCCCTTGTTGATGCGGAACAGGTATTGCGTCTTGCCGGTGTCGGTGATGACCCGCTTGGGGTAGGGCACGTCGTAGGCCTCGAACCAGTACTCGGAGGCGAACACGTTGTGGAAGCGCTTGTAGATCGAGGTGCCCTCGATGATCTCGGTGAGGCCGGATGAGATCAAATAGTGGCGCAACGCGACGCCGTGGCTTTGGGCATGCTCCTTGACGTAGGCGCCGATGGCGTCGAACCAGGCTTCCACCCCGGGATACAGCTCGACGTGCTTGCCCTGTGCGACCAGGTCGCCGCGGTCGATGCGGACGTTGCGCTCCTTGGCCTTCTTGTAGAGCAGGTGCATGTAGGTGATGAGCGGATCGGCGGCGTGTTCCTTGGCCAGCCGGTTGCTCTCGGCCCAGAAGGCTTCGGGGTCGGTGTTGATCTTGGGCAGGAAGGCATATTCCTGCATTGGCTTGGGCGACAGCGTGCCGTCGAAATCGTAGACCAGCGCGATGGTCTTCTTCTCGAACTTGGGCGTGCCCGAACGACGGGCATCGGCCGCATCCCGCGAGGACGCTTCTGGCTCTTCTGCAGTTCGCTTACCGGTGCTGCGCTCGACCATGATCCGCCTGCCCATAACCTGTTGCAGGGGCCACTCTCAGCCGATTCGCATGACGCGACAAAGGCGCGGCGGGGCCAGAGGCATGCGGGCGACCTGTCGCAGCCAGCTTCTGCGTGCCGATTAACCTGCTGAATTGACAAGCCAATACAATCGCTGCCGTATATCCCCTCTGTGCACAGCGGGTCGCTCGCCATCCATGTCCCATTCCTCCCGTCGCATCACACGCCAAAGGCAGGGTGGGGAACAGGCAGCCAAGTACATATTCGACAAAAACCACTCTAGCGAGCGAACCCCGTGGCGAGCGCGCGTGCCCACTCGGGACGCCCGTTCTCGCCGGCGCGCTTGGACGCGGCACCCCAATCGTATTGGAGGGCCACGAACTCTGCGCTCCATTCGTCGTCGCGTCCGGTAAGCACGGCGTATCGAGCATGCGGGCTGCCCACCTCTGAAACATGCGCCGGGGCGGTTGCATCGGCGTAAGCGGGGCATCCTACCGAGCCTGGATTGAGCACCAGGTTTCCCCCTGGTGCGTACACCAAGCGCGGAAGATGGGAGTGCGCGCACAGGACAACATTGCCCTCGATGCCAGCGAGGCGCGTCTCGATCGTTGCGCTGGCGGCGAGGACGAGTTGGCCCTCGACGATCTCCTCCAGGAGATAGCGATTGTCATCGTCCGGCGTGCCATGCACTCCGACAATGCCTTGGTGCGGGCCATACTGAGCGGGAAGGGCGCCGAGCCATTCGCGCTGGGCCGGCGAAAGGCAATCAAACGCGAAGGCGTCCGATGAAGACATCGCTTCACGCGGCATCTCTGCTACCCAGCGGTCGTGATTTCCGCGCACGGTAGGGAACGTCAAGCGCGAGAGTAGATCCACAGTCTCGCTGGGCCAGAGCGGTCCCGAGACGCAATCACCCAGATTAATGGTGCGATCCACGCCGCGGCGGGCAATGTCGGCGATCACCGCCTCAAGCGCCAGTACGTTGCCGTGGATGTCGGCAATGATGGCTAGTCGCATGCCGGGGCTCGACATTACGGATTCGCCGAGGCCTACGCCGGCAAAGACTGATCCCGACCTAGCGGAACCGGCGCTGCGGCGGGCGACGCTGGCCGCTGCCGGGAGTCGGTGCGCGGGTATCCTTGTGGCGGAAGTTGATGCGGCCCTTGTCGAGGTCGTAGGGCGTCATTTCCACGGTGACTTTATCGCCAGCCAGGATGCGGATGCGGTTCTTCTTCATGCGGCCGGACGTGTAGGCCACCACCTCGTGGCCATTGTCGAGCTTCACGCGGCAGCGGGCGTCGGGCAGCACTTCGGCCACCACGCCTTCGAACTCCAGCATCTCTTCCTTAGCCATGCAGTCTCCCTGATCGAGCACCACCCAAGCGGGCTGTCGACAAAACGAACGCCAGCCCGGCGAGCGAAACGCCGGCCCTTGACAGGCACTTTGACGCGGATTGACGGCACGTATATGGGCCGGGTGTGCCGCCTGGGCAAGCAAAAACTGCCCAGTATTGGCCGACCGATAGGCCGACCGATCCAGCCGGCGCCGTCGGTCACGCGAGCGTGATCAGTCCCCGCCCTATGCCTATGAGAGACTTGGGCGGCGGGCGGTTCAAGAAACAAAAATTTGTGCTGAACGGGGAAACTTCATGTCCACATCCCTGACCCGCGCCGGGCTCGGCTTCGTCGCGGCCGCGCTATCGGTGTTCATTGCGCATGAGTCGATCGTGCAGATTCTGAACATACTGGGCCGTGTGCAGCGCCAAGGGTGGACGCTTACGCCGCCGATCCCACCTTTCGGCGTGCCCTATCTCGTCAACCTCATCTTCTGGGGCGGCCTGTGGGGTATCCTGTTCGCGTATATCCACCCCTTGCTGCCCGGACGCATGATGTGGCTCAAGGGGCTGATCTACGGGCTGATTATTGTCGTTCTGGGCGGCTGGATCGCGGTGCCGTTGATCAAAGGCCAGATGTTCGGCATTCCGAACCAGCCCCTGTTCGCCGGCTTTGATGTGCAGCGCATGCTGAACAGCGCGCTGATCGTCGGCGGCTACGGGCTAGGCCTCGGCATCATCTATGGCTTGATCGCGCGCGAGAGGGCGTAACCAACGCGCCCTCCCGATCAGCAAATGGCTGAGGTCGCGGCAAGCGCGACCTCAGAGCTTCTGTCAGCGGCCGATGAGGCTACCGTTGCCGTTCAGGTGGCGCATGATTTCGCGCTCCATGTCGTCGGTCAGCAGGCCGCCGTGGCGCTCGATATAGGCGGCGATCTCCCGCTCAGCGCGGCGTTCGCGCGAGGTGATCATCGCCTCATAGACCCAGCGCCAGACCGGCCTGCGGGCGGACTTGGCCTCGGCGGTAGCCGGGATCAGCGTGTCGTGGGTGGTTGTGGTCAGGGTGCTCATGATTGGCCTCGTCGTTTCGACGTTGTGCCATCCCTGTCTGGCGAATACCCCCTTTGCGGTCGGTTGTGGCCGCTAACCCCGCGGCGACACTGCCCAGCTGTGCAAGGCCTTGTCAGTCCGCGGTTTCTTGGAGGAGTGGACCTCCCGAGAAGGTAAATAGACGCTTCGCTACGACCAAAGTAGTGGCTATGCTGCGCTGCAGCAATGCACCCGCAGCATAGCTCGCGTCATACAGGCGTCAGACTTGAATAATGCCGTTGCCTGCAAGCTTCCACTGCAGGAAACGCGCTAGGTCGCGAGGCCCGCGCGTCGCAATCGATCCCGCTCCTCTATTCCGATTCTCGCGAACCTCGCCGGCCTGCCCCGCAGCGCGGCGCGGGCTGTCAGACCAACAAACCGCATCCAAAAGTATGCTCGCAGGGGTGGTGGTGGCGGCACCTTGTAGATCGGTCGATAGGTGATGGGCTTTGCGCCGACAATCCATCGGGAGCGGCGGGCGGCATACTCGCGGTCTTCCAGAGCGTACAAGGGCAGGTTGGGCACAGCGCTTGGATTGGTCGCGATCACGTCCTCGCGCACCAGGAACAGATTGGGCCCGGTGCAGGCTATTGCGCGATAGCCTTTGCCCGTTCCAAGTTCGGCGACGGCTCGGGCCGAATGCCGCAGCAGAGATGTGCCCTCGGGGTCGCGATAGGACACCAAGATCGGAAAGTCAGCGTTGCACTCGACGATGACGACAGCAGGTCTCATCTGCATATGCGCAAATATCCAGTAGTCGCAGCTGTCGATATCGATCGATGCGACGCCGATTTCTGGAAAGCAGTTTCGCTTTGCAATAGCGTCCAGGGAGTTCTTGCCGGTCGGCTCAATCAGCGCGTTGACCGCGGTCACGTTGAAGTCGCTCGATCGCGCGTGGAGCTTGCGATATTGACCAGGGTTTCCCTCGATCAGTAGAGCCTGCCAGCCGGCCGCCCAGAGCGGATAGGTATTGGAATTTGTCAAGCCATCGCTGGCGCCAACCTCAAGGCATACCTTCGCAATATTTGGATAGGCGGACAGCAGGTACGCGATGATGCCGTTTTCGCCATGCTGCGAGGTAATATTAGAACGATAGCAATCCAGACGCATCGGAACCGTCCAACGAAATAATAGATGAATATAGAGCCGTCAGCACACGCACAGCAAGCCGATGATGTTGGCTCCTTCGCTATGGCAGCCGAATTAGGCAGCCGACAGCCCATCGGCATGTCCGAGCTGGGTAGTTGCCCAATTGAAAGCGAGGTCAGACGGTGCGGGCCTCGCCGAGCATGGCGCGGAAGGCCTGGTAGCTGTCGTGGATACGGCCTGCATCGGCGTCGCGACCGGCCAGCTCGGCCAGCACGTCGCCGGCCGTCCGCCGCAGCGACGCGGATAGATCCTCTCCCAGCCCGGACTTGACCGGCCACTTGGCGCTGGTGGCGACCTGGGCCGCCATCATCTCAAGCGCCTGCGCCTCGGCCAGGGCCTGCATGTAGGCCTCGGCCGCGCAGGCCTCGAAGATGGCCTGATCGGCAGCGCCCAGGCGATCCCAGACTTCGCTGCCCACGTCGAGCGACAGCATCGCACCCCCGGCATTGAAGCCGGGGCTGTACAGGCGCTCGGCAAGCGGTTGCAGGTCTGGCGCCGCCAGCACCAGCGGTACGGGCAGCTCGGCCGCGTCGATGCGGCCCTCGGCCAGGCCGCCGCGCAGGTCGCCGGCAGCAAGACGCACCGGCACGGCACCAAGGGCGCGTACCACCTCGGCCGCCACGCCCTCGACATGGATACGGGCGCCAGACACGTCCGCGGCGGTCTCGAGACGGCGGGAGGCCCACAGGCCGCCGCCCGGCCCTGAATGTCCCGCCGCCAGCGGCTTGAACCCGTGCCGACTGGCCAGGTCGTCCCACAGCATCTGTCCGCCGCCGACGGCGAGCCAGGTCTGCTGGCTGGCCGCGTCGAGGCCTTGTCCAAGCGGCAGGCCGGCGAAGAAGGCGAACGCCGGATGCCGATCGCACTGCTGGTTGACGCTGCCGAACACCAGGTCGGACGTGGTCGTGTCGGGGTCGGCGATGATCCGATAGCGCCCGCCGGTTGCCAGCTCGATGCGGCGCGCCAGGCGATCAGGCGCGCTGCCCGGGCCATCAGCCAGGTCCGTGCAGGCGAGCCTCAGCTCCGTCGCCCCCGGCAGGATGGCCGGGGCCGGCCGCGCCGTAGCCCCACCTGCACCGCCGACCGTGACAGCCGCGGCACCGCCGACTTTCAGGAAATCGCGCCGGTCCATGAAGGCCTCCCCATAGGCCGCGCCTGGAGCGGCCGGTGCCTATCAAACAGGAGCGCGGCCGTTCCGGCAATACGCAGCCGCCAGCGAGGCGAGGGGCAAGGCGCCTATTCGACCGTGGACATGATATGGGCCAGCATCCTCAAGAAGCTGTCGCGGCCCCAGTAGCCG
Organism: uncultured Alphaproteobacteria bacterium; assembly: GCA_963840445.1. Lineage (GTDB taxonomy): Bacteria > Pseudomonadota > Alphaproteobacteria > Rhizobiales > Hyphomicrobiaceae > AWTP1-13. The sequence continues at coordinate 298,064 of CAWIZC010000023.1, forward strand.
GAGATACGGCCCACTTCCCGGCCGTTCTTCATCAGCACCGCAGTCGGCAGCGTGTCGATGCGCTCGCTGAGATGCAGCCCGCCGATGTCGCTCTTGGCGATGTCGACATAGCGCAGCGGTGCTTCGGCAGCCGGCACGGAGTGCCGATAGGTGGGTCCGATATTCTGTCGGAATGCCCGGCAGTAGGTGCAGTCGGGGTGCTCGAAAACAATAAGCTCCATGGACGTGGGACGGGCGCCGGCCTCGATGCCGGCCCGGCTCGCACGGTCATGCGCGGACACCAGCAACACGCCGGCACAGACAACAACGAACAAAGCACGCATGGGCCGCCACTCGCAGGACGCCTGATGGACGACACAAGCGTAGGCGCAGCCTCGCGGCCGGAAAACAGAAGGATGAAGAAAGCGTAAATCGCCGTGCCAGGGCGAGTCTTGACGCCGCTCAGCTGAAGAAGGTGAGGCTGAGCGCGGCGCCGAAGGGATCGGCGCACTTAAACCGGCGCACTCGGCTGGAGCCGCTTCCTGCGGGGCTCAGCCTACTCCGCCCTGCCCGGTGGCAGCACCGGGGTTGCTGCCACCGGGCCGAGCAAGACCGTCATGAAGTGCCGCAGCTGACCGAAACCGCCTGAACCGAGCCCATGCCCGTGCCGCCGAACTGCGCCGCGAATGCCTCGTTGAGGGCAGCGTCGTTGGCCGTATCCTTGGCGTGCGCGCCGATGGAAATCTTGCAGGCCTTGGGCGCCCCTTGGGCAAGACGCATGCTGTTTGGCTTGCTGATGTCGAGGGCGATGAAGAAGCTTGGATCGTAGACCGAGAACGCGAAGCCTTTCGCGTCCGTCAGCACCGGCTTGGCGAACGGCAGGGTGAAATGGAGCGACAGCAGCTTGTCCTTGTGCTCCAGCCAGACGTCGCTAGGCTCGCCGAGCGCGAGCTTTTGGCCGCCCAGCGCAGGGAAGGTGAAGTAGCCATATTCCTTCAAGCCGGTGACGTAGAAGTTGGCCAGTTCAGCCAGCTCCTCTCGGTCGAACTTGCCATCGTTGTTCTTGTCGAGACCCTCGACCTCCATCGCCGAATAGAGCTCGTCGAATGTCCAGCGGTGCTGGAGCCCCGTGAAGGTGCCGTTCTCGTAGAGGACGGTGGTCTCGGCGGTTATCCACACGTGCGGATGCGCCCGCGCCTGCCAACCTGCGGGCGTGCAGAGCACCGCCGCACCGATCAGGGCGCAAACGCCCCACGACCGCAACCGCATGCCCAATCTCCTGCGCTCGTTGAGTCTTTTTCTCAGCTTAAGTCCCGGCAGGACTTATCCCGTCCGGCCGCCATCGCCGCCGCTAGCCCCGACCCCGACGCGGCACATGACGGCGAGATTAAAGCGACATGGCGGCAATTGCTCCTCTCCGCCTTGCTTGCGCTATAGTATAACATTACTGTCGAAGTCATTCGACCGGATTGTGGCGCGTTCTAACGCGGCAGTCGGCGGCGCTGGAGCGGAGGGCCTGGATGCGCGCGAGCAAGCTGCTGATGGCTATTTTGGCCGGCGGCCTGTCGGCCTTTGCCGCAGCGCCGGCCGTGGCACAGGCCAAGGTTGTCGTCTCGATCAAGCCCCTGCACGCCCTGGTGACCGGCGTCATGGCGGGCGTCGGGACGCCAGAGCTCCTGGTGAAGGGCACGGCTTCGCCGCACACCTACGCGATGCGGCCGTCGGACGCCAAGGCGCTCAACGACGCCGACCTGTTTTTCCGCGTGTCCGAGTCGGTCGAAATCTTCACCATCAAGGTGGTGCGCGCGCTGCCGGAGCGGGTCGCGGTCGTGACGCTGCAAGACGCCCCCGGGATGAGGCTGCTGTCCAGGCGAACGAGCAATGCCTTCGAGGGCCATGCGCTCGACGTCGGCCATGGCGGGTCTGCCAAGCATGATGGCGATCATGCTCAGGATGGCCAGGCGTCGGACGGTCACAGTTGGCTCGACCCCCACAACGCCAAGGCTATGGTGGCCCGCATCGAGGAAGCCTTGAGCAGCACGTATCCGTCAAACGCCGCCACCTTCAAGGCCAACGCGCAGAAGCTCAATGCCGATCTCGATGCGCTGGCGGGCGAGCTGCAGACCAAGCTGAAGCCGGTCGTCGGCAAGCCCTACATCGTGTTCCACGATGCGTTCCAGTACCTGGAGGCGCGCTATGAGCTGAACGCGGTCGGCTCCATTTCCATCAGCCCCGACGTGCCGCCGAGCGCCAAGCGGCTGACAGATCTGCGCAAGAAGGTCGTCTCGCTCAATGCGGTGTGCGTCTTCGCCGAGCCGCAGTTCGACACGCGTCTGGTGCACAACCTGGTCGAAGGCACCAGCGCGCGAACCGGCACGCTCGATGCGGAGGCCCTTGCGCTGGAGCCGGGGGCAGATCTCTATTTCGCGATGATGCGCCGGCTGGCCGACGACCTGAAGGGCTGCCTCGCCCCGCAAGCTTGAGCCGCCCATCGCTGGATCGCAAAAAACAAAGGGCGGCTCGACGGCCGCCCTTTGTTTCGATGCGCAGGGGCGCAATCGCTATTGGGTCTGCGTACGGCTGACCTTCCTCACCGCGCCGCGGCCTGCAGGCTTCTCGGTCGCTTCGTCGTCATCGCTGCCGAACAAGCTGCTGCCGCCATTGCTCGCGACCGCACCGTATTTCTGCCAGGTCACGATGACCTTCGCGCCCACGGAAGCGCGCGGATAGAGGTCAAGCACATCCTGGTTGTACATGCGGATGCAGCCCTTGGAGACGGCCGTGCCGATGGTCCACGGCGCATCGGTGCCATGGATGCGATACGTGCTCGATCCAAGGTACAGCGCGCGCACGCCGAGCGGGTTCATGGGATGGCCACCCGGCACCCAGCGCGGCAGACGAGGGTTCTCCGCCACCATGGTCGGTGTCGGCGTCCACGACGGATTGATGCGCTTGCTGGTCACCGTGGTGTTGCCCTGCCAGCGGCTTTCCTCGCGCGGAACCGCAATCGGGTAGCTGATTGCCTCACCTGGCTTGGTGATGAAGTACAGGCGGCGATCGCCGAAGCTGACAACGATCTCGCCCTTGGCGAACTGCGGGCTGAAGCGCACCACTTCGCGGCCACTGCCGTCGACCGCGCTGCCGCCGCCCCAATCCCAGAACAGCTGTGCAGACGCCGGCGCGGCCTGGAAACAGCCTGCTGCCACGACGGCTCCGGCCGCGAGGGCCGCTTGACGCAACGCGCGTCCGATGATCATCGTGCAACTCCTTTTTCTTTGCCTTGTCCCTCAAACTCGGCAGACATCCTGCGCCAGTCCTGTGAACGACGCGTTGACGAACCGCCGAATTCAATCACCCGTGCATGGCTGGCATTCAAGCCGGAACGCCGTGGAAACTCAAGCAGACACGCCTCAGTTCCGTCGCTGGATGCGCGGTGATTGAAATCAGGCGGGAGTGTGGCCGCGAGAGACCCGGGAGGCAACCCACGCCCTTGTGATCATCAGGGTTTTCTTGAGTGTTTATGCCGGTCTGTGCGATTTGAGCCACATTGGTTGTAGCAAGGCTGCGCAGCACGCGACCAGACGGGCCATGGGAGAGGCGATGTCCTTTCCGAGATATCCACTGCCGCCAAAAGCGCGCAAGCTTGAAGACGCAACCGGGGAAGCAACGCCGCATGTCGATCCAGCCGAGGCTTGCAGATCGAACCTACCTGGCGCTGGTGTTTGCGGTCCTGTGTGTCCTGCTCTGCGCGGTCCCGGCCGGTCTGCAGGCACAGAACCGCGAAGCGGCTCCCGAGGCGGCCACCGGCTGGATGGGCCAGACGCTGGCCACGGCGAAGACGCAAATGGTGTCCGCGGCCAACCCCGACGCCGTCGAGGCGGGCCTGGAAATCCTCCGCGCCGGCGGTAATGCGGCCGATGCCGCAATCGCCGTCCAGCTGGTGCTCAATCTGATGGAGCCGCAGTCGTCCGGGATCGGCGGCGGCTCCTTCATCCTGCACTGGAATGCCGAGCGCAAGGAGCTCAAGAGCTACGACGGCCGCGAGACCGCGCCGCAGGCTGCCAAGCCCGACCGGTTTCTGGTCGAGGGCCAGCCACGCGACCTGGAAGACGCCATCTTCGGCGGCCTGAGCGTCGGCGTGCCCGGTACGCTGCGTGCGCTTGGAACTCCTTCACAAGCAACAGGGCAAGCTGCCGTGGGCGCGCCTGTTCGCCCCTGCCATCAAGCTGGCCTCCGACGGCTTCAGGGTGCCGCCGCGCCTGCATCTGCTGCTGCGCTGGTACGGCGCGGACAGTTTCTCGTTGCCGGCCCGCCGCTATTTCTTCGACCAGACCGGCAGCGCCCGCCCGTCGGGCTATCTGCTCAAGAACCCGGAGTTCGCGGCAACGCTGCGCACTATCGCCGAGCGCGGGCCGGACGCGTTCTACTCCGGGCCGGTGGCCGAGGCGATCGTGCAGATGGTGCGCACCGCGCCCAACCATGCGGGCGACATCGCGCTCGCCGATCTCGCGGGTTACCGCGCCAAGGAGCGCGAGCCGTTGTGCGCCGTTTACCGCCAGAATCGAATCTGCAGCATGGGTCCGCCCTCGTCCGGCGGCATCGCCGTAGTGCAGGTTCTGAAACTGCTCGAGCCATTCGATCTCGGCTCCCGCCCGATCGACGCCATGAACGGCAAGGCGCTGCACCTGATCGCCGAGGCGCAGAAGCTCGCCTTCGCCGATCGCGACTACTACGTCGGCGATCCGGACTTCGTGCCGGCCCCGTCCGGCCTGCTCGAGAGCCGCTATCTCGACACGCGCCGCGCCTTGATCGACCAGGGCGCGGCCATGCTGCGCCCCTCGCCCGGCAAGCTGCCCGAGATCGGCAGTCGCACGCTGGGCGATGACGAGACGAACGAACAGCCGGGCACCAGCCATCTCTCCATCGTCGATGCCACCGGCAACGTGCTGTCCATGACCACCACCATCGAGTCGGCGTTCGGCTCGCGCCTGTGGACCGGTGGCTTCCTGCTCAACAACGAGCTGACCGACTTCGCCTTCCGCCCCGTCGATCGCAGCGGCCGGCCGCTCGCCAACGCGGTGGGACCCGGCAAGCGCCCGCGCAGCTCGATGGCTCCGACCATCGTGTTCGATGCCGACGGCAAGCCGTGGGCGGCGCTGGGCTCGCCCGGCGGCAGCCGCATCATCCTGTACGTGATCAAGGCGCTGGTCGCCCTGATCGACTGGAAGGTCGACGCCCAGCAGGCAACCGCCTTGATGAACTTCGGCAGCCGCGGCGGCCCGTTCGAGATCGAGGTTGACCATGCCTCGGCGGTCTGGCATGCGCTGAAAGTGAAGCCCTACGGACACCGTGTGAGCCCCGACCTGCTCACCTCCGGCACGCACATCATCCTGATCCGCAAGGACGGCACGCTCGAGGGTGGCGCAGACCCGCGACGCGAGGGCGTGGCCCGCGGAGACTGATCTGAGTTTGGTGTCGTGACCCTTTCGTTTGGTTTCAGGGTTGTCATGGTCGGGCTTGTCCCGACCATCCATCTAACCGCTTGCTCCGGTGCTGGTGGATGGCAGGATCCTCGGGACAAGCCCGAGGATGACAGCGGGGTTCGTCTGTTGGTGCCAGGACACTAGCATGTCGCAGCGATCCATCACCGTTGTCGGCGCCGGCATCACCGGACTCTGGCAGGCCTTGACGCTGGCGCGCCGGGGCCACCGGGTGCGCCTGATCGAGCAATCGGCGGAACCGTTCGCGCAGGCCGCCAGCCGCTACGCCGGCGCCATGCTCGGCCCCTACTGCGAGACGGAAGCGGCGGCGCCTGTCATCCGCGACCTCGGCTTGCGCTCCCTGACGCTATGGCGCGAGACGTTTCCCGGCACGGTGTTGGAAGGCACGCTGGTGCTGGCCGCCGCCCGCGACAAGAGCGAGATCGATCGCTTCGCGCGTCTGACCGAAGGCCACGAGGCACTCGATGATGCCAGCATCGGCAGGCTGGAGCCGGATCTGGCCGGCCGCTTCGCAGTGGGCCTGTTCTATCGCGGCGAGGGCCACGTACCGACCGTCGCGGCGATGGCCTTTCTGCTCGCCGAGATCGAGCGCGCCGGCGTCGAGGTCGTCCTCGGCACGACCTGGACGGGCCGTGCGTCTGCAGACGAAATGGTCATCGACTGCCGCGGCCTCGGCGCCGCTGGCTGACCTGTCCGACCTGCGCGGCGTGCGCGGCGAGCGCTTTGTGGTGCGCAGCACCGAGGTGAACCTGCACCGCCCCGTGCGCCTGCTGCATCCGCGCCGCTCCATCTACGTGGTGCCATGGGGCGATGGCCTGCACATGATCGGCGCCACCGTCATCGAGCGCGGCGACGACGGCCCCGTCACCGTGCGCTCGGCGCTCGAACTGCTCGGCATGGCCTACACGCTGCACCCGGCCTTCGCCGAGGCCGAAATCGTCGAGATGGGCGCCGGCGTGCGCCCGGCCTTCTCCGACAATGTGCCGAAGGTGCGCGTCGCCGGCCGCACCATTCACGTCAACGGCCTGTTCCGTCACGGCTTCCTGCTGGCGCCCGTGCTGTCGGTGCTGGTGGCGGACTATCTGGAGACGGGCGCCATCGACAACCGCGTGTTTGAGGTGAAGTCGGCCACCTGACAGCTTCTTTGCGGCATGCCAGCACCATGAATGATAGCGAGATAGTTGTTGGCATTATCTCTGATACGCATGGGCTCGTGCGACCCCAGGCACTTGATGCGTTGCGTGGGTCGAAACTCATCATCCACGCCGGCGACATCGGAAATCTCGATGTCATCTACCAGCTGCGCGCCGTTGCCCCCACGATTGCAGTGCGCGGCAACGTCGATACCCAAGCCTGGGCGGCCGACTTCCCCGTGACGGAAGCAGTCAAGATCGGTCAGCTCGTGTTTTGGGTGCTTCACGACATCGCGCAGCTCGATCTCGATCCGGCTGCCGCCGGCTTCGCGGCCATTGTGTTCGGGCACTCGCATCAGCCGTCGATCGAGACGCAAGAGGGTGTTCTCTACATCAACCCAGGCAGCGCCGGTCCTCGGCGCTTCAAGCTGCCGGTGACGGTAGCTCGGGTCAGCGTCACGGCTGGAGACATCCGGCCGGAGATCGTCAGTATCGATGTTTGAGGCGTGCCGTCGGTGAGCGCTAAGGCGCCGGCTCACGTGTAGATCATCTTGCGGGTCATGCCGCCGTCCACGATCAGCTCGGCGCCCGGTGACGAACCCCGCCGCATCCGACAGCAGGTAGGCCACCGCCGCGGCGACGTCCTCCACTCGGCCGACACGCCCCACCGGATGCTGCGCGTGGTCGGAGGGCTTGAGCGGTCCGTGCTTGCCGGTATCGATCCAGCCGGGCGAGACGCAGTTGACGCGCACCTTGGGGGCCAGCGTTATGGCCAGTGCATGCGTCAGCGCCACCACGCCGCCCTTGCTCGCCGAATAGGCGAGCGTGCCGGGCTCCGACATGTGCGCGCGCGTCGAAGCGATGGTGACGATGGCACCGCGCGCCCGCTCGAGATCACCCACTGCGGCCTTTGCCAGCAGGAAGGTGGCCGTGAGGTTGGTGGCCAGCACCTGGTTCCACAACTCGAGGGTCGTATCCGCCAGCGGCGCGAATTTGGCCGACGCCGGCATTGGAGACAATCGCGTCGATGCGGCCGAGGCGGGTGCGCGCCACTGCAACCAGGTGCTCGATGTCGGCCTGCTGGCCGACGTCGCATTGCACGGCGATGCCGCCGATCTCGCCCGCCACGACGGCTGCCGCTTCGCTGTCGAGATCGGCACATGCAACCTGCCACCCCGTGCTCGCCAGATGGCGCGCAACGCCAGCGCCAATGCCGTGGCCGGCACCGGTGACGATCACTACGCGAGGAAGGCTGGTTGCTTCAGGCATGCGCCAGACAAATCAGAATTCAGTCGAGCACGCGAGGGCTGCCCACGGTTTGGGTAAAGGCCATGCTTCCCCCTCTCCCCACGGAAGAGTGGGGAGAGGGGACGTGTCAACTCCGGTAGTCGGCGTTGATCGAGATGTAGTCGTGCGTCAGGTCGCAGGTCCACACTGTGGCACTGCCGCTGCCGACGCCGACATCGGCGCGGATGACGATCTCACGGCCTTGCATGTAGGCGGCCACCGTCTTCTCGACGTAGTCCGATGCGCGCTCGCCATTCTTCGCGACCAGGTGCGGGCCGAACCAGATCGACAGCTTGTCGCGATCGGCCGCCTCGCCCGATTTGCCGATCGCCATCACCACGCGGCCCCAGTTCGGGTCCTCGCCGGCGATGGCAGCCTTCAGGATCGGCGAGTTGGCGCAGGCGAGCGCAATCTTGCGCGCCGCCGCCCAGCTTTCCGCGCCGCCGATCTCGAAGGTCACGAACTTGGACAGGCCCTCGCCGTCCTTGGCGACCTGGATGGCGAGGTCGCGCATCAGGTCGTGCAGGGCCGCGCTGAAGCCTTCGAGCCGCGCGTCGCCGGGCTCGCTCACCACCTGCTGCCCGCGCTTGGCCGCCGCGCCGGTGGCAAACAGCAGGCAGGTGTCGCTGGTCGAGGTGTCGCCGTCCACCGTCATGCAGTTGAACGTGGTCGCCACGTGCTGGCTGAGCAGCGCCTGCAGTGCCGGCTGGGCGATGGCGGCATCGGTGAACATGAAGCACAGCATGGTCGCCATGTCCGGCGCGATCATGCCGGCGCCCTTGCAGAAGCCGTTGATGGTGACGGCCACCTCGCCGATCTTGGCCGTGCGCGTGGCGAGCTTGGTGTAGGTGTCGGTGGTCATGATGGCGCGCGCCGCCGTCAGGAACGCATCGGGTATGGCGCCTTGCGTCAGCCCCTGCAGCAGGTGCGTGAATTTTCCAGCGTCCAGCGGCTCGCCGATCACGCCGGTCGAGGCGATATACACCTCGTTGGCGGCGCAACCGACCGACTTGGCGGCAGCCTCGGCAGTCAGGCGCGTCGCCTCGCTGCCCTTCTTGCCGGTGAAGGCGTTGGCATTGCCGGAATTGACCACCAGGGCCTGCGCCTTGCCGTGCGCCAGATTGGACCGACACCACAGCACCGGCGCCGAGCACGTCTTGGATTGCGTGAGCACGCCGGCGGCGACCGTGCCGGGATCGAGCACGGCCGCCATCAGGTCGGTGCGGTTCTGATAGCGGATGCCGGCCTCGCAGGCTGCCAGTCGCACTCCCGGCACGACGGGCATGTCCGGCAGCCGAGCAGGCGCGAACGGCGAAGGCTTTGCCCCGGACTTGGCCATTCCATCCCCCTCTTCTCCGGGGAACAGTCCCCGGCGCTACTTCTTCTGCCCCGGCAGATTGAGGGGCGCCTGCACACTGGGATCGATATACTCGATTTTGGCCTTGGCGCGCAGGTCGCCCGCGATCTGCTGGGCCTTCTGGTGGATGATGGAGGCCACGATGCGCTCCTTGACGGCGTCGAAGGGCACCACCTGGCCGGCGCGGCGGTCGTCCACCTTGAGGATGTGCCAACCGAACTGCGTCTCGAAGGGCTGGCTCACCTCGCCCTTCTGCAGCTTGAAGGCGTTCTCCTCGAACTGCGGCACCATCTGACCCTTCGAGAAGTAGCCGAGGTCGCCACCCTGGTCCTTGCTGCCAGGGTCCTTCGAAAACTGCTTGGCAAGCTCGGCGAAGTCGGTGCCGTAGGCGACCTTCTCGAACAGCTCGCGAGCCTTCTCCTTGCTCTCGACCAGGATGTGGCGGGCGCGCACCTCCTCCTCGGGTTTGGCGGCGCTGATCTGGCTGTCATAGAACTTCTTGGCTTCCGCGTCGCTGACCGTGTCCTTGACTGTCTTGTCGAAGTAAAGGTCGCGCAGGGAGCGTCGCCGCCAGTACTGCATGCGCTCGTTGTAATCTGCCCCCGAGGCCAGCTTCTGGCCCTCGGCGGCGTCGGCAAACAGCTGGTTCTCGATCAGGAATTCGACCAGCACCCGGCGCTTGGTGATGTCGGGCAGTGAGCCCAGATCGCTGCCGATCTCGGCCTCCGCCAGCCGCATGTCGGCTTCCGTGATGGTCTTGCCGTTGACCTTGGCTACCACGGTTTCCTGAGCCCCGGCGGCCACGCTGCCGAGCAGCAGGACAGCGGCGCCTGCCGCCAGAATGCGAGATGTTGCGCTCACCTGATGGATTTCCTTGGCTTGCTTGTGGAACCTTGGCCATGCCGGCGGATGGGCGCCTGCTTAGACCCGCCCCGGGGACGCCCACAAGTTACTATTGCGTCATGGGGATACTGTGACGGCAACAGCGTCTACCATTCGTTGACATTGGACCTGCCGGTCCTTATCTGACGTTGGTCCTCGGCGAGGCTGGCCTGTCGCGGCGCCTTGGTCGCGCGGGCACAAGCTTCACAAGTATAGAAATACTGGAACTGTGACCGTGGTCGAAGCGGTTGCAGGAGCTGGCTTTATCAGGGGCGCGTGCTGCCTGCCCGGCTCCCTGTGCATGGCACGTGGATGTAAGGAACGGTTCGCATGCTGTCCATCGGCGCGTTAGCCGCCAAGGTCTTTGGGCGCTCCAACGATCGCAAGGTGAAAACCTACCGACCCCAGGTCGAGGCCATCAACGCTCTGGAGCCCGACATGGTGCGGCTCACCGACGCGGAGCTGCGCGACCGGACGGCCATGTTCCGCAAGCAGCTGGCCGAAGGTGTTCCGCTCGACGACCTGCTGGTGCCCGCTTTCGCCACGGTGCGCGAGGCGGCCAAGCGCGTGCTCGGCCAGCGCCACTTCGATGTGCAGCTGATCGGCGGCATGGTGCTGCACCAGGGCAAGATCGCCGAGATGAAGACCGGCGAGGGCAAGACGCTGGTCGCCACCCTGCCCGTCTATCTCAACGCGCTGACCGGGCGCGGCGTACACGTCGTCACGGTCAACGATTACCTGGCCAAGCGCGACGCCGAGTGGATGGGCACCATCTACAAGTTCTTGGGGCTCAGCGTCGGCGTCATCGTGCACGAGCTGGATGACGACCAGCGTCGCATGCAGTACGCCTGCGACGTCACCTACGGCACCAACAACGAGCTCGGCTTCGACTACCTGCGCGACAACATGAAGATGCGCGCGCCCGAGATGGTGCAGCGCGGCCACTACTATTCCATCGTCGACGAGGTCAACTCGATCCTGATCGACGAGGCCCGCACCCCGCTCATCATCTCCGGTCCGGTCGAGGATCGCGCCGAGCTGTACAACGCCATCGATATCCTGATGAAGGGTATGGTGGCCGAGCACGACAAGATCGAGCGCGAGCTGTCCAAGGGGCACAGCAAAGAGGAGCTCAAGGAGCTGCTCAAGACGCAGGGCTTGCTCGATCTCGACGAGAAGCAGCGCCAGGTCGCCCTCACCGAGGCCGGCAACGAGCGCATCGAGCAGCTGCTCGGCGAGAAGGACCTGCTGAAGGGCGACTCGCTCTACGACATCGAGAACGTCTCGGTGGTCCACCACGTCAACCAGGCGCTGAAAGCCCACAAGCTGTTCATGCGCGACCGGGACTACATCGTCAAAGCCGACCAGGTCATCATCATCGACGAGTTCACCGGCCGCATGATGCAGGGCCGCCGCTACTCGGAAGGCCTGCACCAGGCGCTGGAGGCCAAGGAGCACGTCGACATCCAGCCCGAGAACCAGACGCTGGCCTCGATCACCTTCCAGAACTACTTCCGCCTCTACAAGAAGCTGGCCGGCATGACCGGCACGGCGGCCACCGAAGCCAACGAGTTCATGGACATCTACGGCCTCGACGTCGTCGAGGTGCCGACCAACGTGGCCGTCGCACGCGCCGACGAGCACGACGAGGTGTACCGCACCTTCCAGGAAAAGAGCCGCGCCATCGTGGCCGAGATCGCCGACTGCCACCGGCGCGGGCAGCCCGTGCTGGTCGGCACCACGTCGATCGAGAAGTCCGAGCAGCTGTCGGATCTGCTGCGCAACCGCACCTACATCCGCGACCTCGGCCAGTACTTCAAGAAGCAGGCCGACGGGCTCAAGGAGGGCAAGGAGGACGACCTCAAGGCCCAGCTGAACGAAACCGCCGCCTACCTTGCCAATCTCGGCGCCAAGAACAGCGGCACGGATGTCATTCCGCATCAGGTATTGAATGCGCGCTACCACGAGCAGGAAGCGCACATCATCGCCCAGGCGGGCATGCCGGGCACCGTCACCATTGCCACCAACATGGCCGGCCGCGGTACCGACATCCAGCTTGGCGGCAATCCGCGCTACCGCGTCAGGGACTGGATCAACGAGGAGATCGCCGCCGGCCGCGGTGGCGTCGGCGCCCAGCTCGACGAGGTATACTTCGAGTGGGTCGATCACTGCCTGAGCGAGTTCTCCAACACCGCGTCGGCCGCCGCCAACGGGGCCAGCCGACGCAACGTGCGGGAATGGGTCGGCACCGAGCTCAAGGCGCGCGTTGCCAGGGGCGCTTTGACCGCCGAGGAGGCGGAGGCCACCAAGGACAAGATGGTCGACAAGTGCACCGAGATCGAAGGCAAGCTGGCCGAGATCGTGGCCGACGTGGGTGAGCGCAAGAAGAAGGCCCTGGACGCCGGCGGCCTGTACGTGATCGGCACGGAGCGGCACGAGAGCCGGCGCATCGATAACCAGTTGCGCGGCCGTTCGGGCCGCCAGGGCGACCCTGGACGCTCGAAGTTCTATCTATCGCTCGAAGACGACCTAATGCGCATCTTCGGCTCCGACCGCATGGACGGCATGCTGCAGAAGCTCGGCCTGCAGGACGGCGAGGCGATCACGCATCCGTGGATCAACAAGGCGCTGGAGAAGGCGCAGCAGAAGGTCGAGGCGCGCAACTTCGATTCACGCAAGTACGTGCTCAAGTACGACGACGTGATGAACGATCAGCGCAAGGTGATCTTCGAGCACCGCATCGACATCATGGGCCACGACGATGTCAGCGAGACGGTGACGGAGTTGCGCCACGAGGTCATCACCGGGCTGGTGTCGCTGCATATCCCCGAGAATGCCTACGCCGAGCAGTGGAACACGGCCGAGCTGAAATCCGAGATCGCAGCGCATCTTCGGCCTCGATCTGCCGATCGACAAATGGGCGGCCGAGGAGGGCATCGCCGATCAGGAGATCACCGAGCGCCTGCTCAAGGAGACCGACGACAAGGCCCGCGCCAAGGAAGCCGAGTTCGGGTCCGAGACCATGCGCCAGATCGAGAAGATGGTGCTGCTGCAGACCCTCGATCATCTCTGGCGCGAGCACCTCGTCACCCTGGAGCATCTGCGCCAGGTGATCGGCTTCCGCAGCTACGGCCAGCGTGATCCTCTCAACGAGTACAAGTCGGAAGGCTTCCACATATTCGAGACCATGCTGGCCAGCCTGCGCGAGGCGGTCACTGGACAGCTCATGCACATCCAGGGCGTCGCCGAGGCGGAGCCGGAGGTGCAGGAGGTGGCACTGCCGCAGATGCGGGCGCACCACGTCGACCCGTTCACGGGCGAGGACGAACTGGCCATGGCCGACGCGGCGCTGTCCGGCAGGCCCAACGGCGGCCAAGCCGAACGCCGCGCACCGCTGCAGACCCGCAGAGGCGCCACCGCAGGCATAGTCAATCCGAGTGATCCGTCGACCTGGGGCAAGGTCGCGCGCAATGCCCTGTGCCCTTGCGGTTCGGGCAAAAAATACAAGCATTGTCACGGCCGGCACGACTAAATCGTGCGAGAGGTGGATGGATCCAACCGTCCATCCGGTCAACGGCTGGGTTGCGACAGGCCCCTCACAGAGTTATGGGTGCAGGGCACAGGTTTGCCGTTGCAACGTTGGCAGATCGACTGTTGACAGTTGAAAACCCGGCAATTGCGCTTGCGCAAGGCTCGGGGCCACGGTGATTCTGCGAACTCGACAATGCCACATACGTCGTTTTAGATGCGTTGTGGCGATCTTGGAGGGGTAATGTTGGCGCCGCCAGCAACCGATTTCATTGTGTTCAGCGTAGCGGTGTCCGTGCTGTGAGAATCCTTGGAATCGTAGCCAAGACGCATGATAGTGGACTGGCGCTTCTCAACGACGGCACACCCGAGTTCGTGCTCGAAGAAGAGCGCTACAACCGCGTCAAGAAGACCACCAAATTCCCCAAGCACTGTGTGCGAGCGGCGTTTTCGCAGCTCGGCATCGGCGACGTCGATGCCATCACCACGCCCTGGGACATACGCCTGCTGCGGCGGACGTTCCTGTCGATCCTTGCCGGTCGCTTTCCCTTGAGCCTGTCGTTTCTGCTGCCCAGCTCCCACGTCGCCCAGCAGAACCAGATCGTTCTTCTCAATCAATATATTGAGCGGGGGCTGCGGGAGCACTTGGGCGCCCGCGCCCTGCCCCCAATCGTCAATGTGGGGCATCACAATTCCCATGCCGCCATGTTCTTTGCCTCGCCCTTCGAGGAGGCACTGGTCCTGGTGATGGACGGCTATGGCGATGACAGCTCGAGCAGCGCCTACCTGGGGCGCGGCCATACACTGGAGCGCCACTGGTCGACCGCGGTGATGAACTCAGCCGGGCTGGTTTACACATTTGTCACACAGCATCTCGGCTTTGCCGGCTTCGGCGACGAAGGCAAGGTGATGGCGCTCGCGGCGTTCGGCGAGAACACCTACGTCAGTCGCTTCCGCGATGTCATCAGGGCCACGGCCGACGGCGGCTATGCCGTCAACATGGACTATTTCAGCTACGATTCGTTCGGCGAATTGCGGCCCTTCAAACGCAAATTCCTCGACACCTTCGGCCCGGCGCGACTGCCCGATGAGCCCATCAACGACCGGCATCGCGATGTGGCGTTCGCCCTGCAAGCGGTGACGGAGGAGATCGTCGTCGGCGTGGTGCGCTCGCTGCTCAAGAAATTCCCCGTGCGCGATCTGTGCATGGTCGGCGGCGTTGCGCTCAACTGCGTGGCCAACGCCAAGATCCTCGAGGACACCGATGTGCGGCGCATCTGGGTGCCGCCGTGCGCGTCCGACACCGGCGCGCCGCTCGGCAGCGCGCTGTGGCACTACCACCAGACACTGGGCCATGCGCGCGGCTTCGAGCTGACGCATCCCTTCTACGGCCAGGCCTACGGCGAGGACCGCATCCGCCAGGCGCTCGACCAGGCCGGCCTCACCTACCGGCGTATCCCCGAGGCGCAGATGCTGCGCCGGGTGGCGCAGGATCTGGCCGACGGCAAGATCGTCGGCTGGTTCCAGGGTCGCTTCGAGATGGGTCCGCGCGCGCTGGGCAACCGGTCGATCCTGGCCGACCCACGCCGCGCCGAGATGCGCGATCATCTCAACGCCCGCGTCAAACAGCGCGAAAGCTTCCGTCCGTTCGCGCCGGCCGTGCTGGTCGAGCGTGCCCACGAGTTCTTCGAGATTGACCAGCCCGACCCATTCATGACCCTGGCCCCGCGCGTGCGCCGGGACAAGCAGGGCGCCATTGCCGGCGGCCGTGCATGTCGACGGTACCGGCCGCATCCAGACCGTCGAGCGTTCGGCCAATCCGCGCTACTACGGCCTGATCGAGGAGTTCGGCCGCATCACCGGCGTTCCCGTGCTGCTCAACACCAGCTTCAACCGCAAGGAGCCGATCGTCGCCTCGCCCGAGGATGCCATCGGCTGCTATCTGGCCAGCGGCATGGATGTGTTGGTGCTCGGAGACTTCTATACGACTGACCGCCGTTCGAACGGCGTGGCGCATGAGATGGAACATATCCACACTGCGCCAGCGCGCACATCCGCCAGCGAGGCGGCCCTGGCGGCACGTGCCACCGTGCGTCCGTGACGGTAGCGGGTGTTCTCCTGATTTCTGCCTGTGCCCATATGTGGCGACCGTCAGTCGTTGACACGCGCATCTTGGAAAGCTGAAAGTCCGGCCGAACGCGTCTGCAGCAACGGAAGCCCCCACCCATGGTCGAACTGACACTGCCCCGCAATTCGAGGGTCGTTCCGGGCAAGACCTGGAACAAGCCCGCGTCGAGGCGCGGCTGGAAGGAATTCCGCATCTACCGCTGGAACCCGGACGATGGGCAGAACCCGCGGCTCGACACCTATTGGATCGAGCGCAAAACCTGCGGGCCCATGGTTCTCGACGCCATGAACAAGATCAAGAACGAGATCGACGCGACGCTGACCTACCGGCGCTCCTGCCGCGAGGGCATCTGCGGCTCGTGTTCGATGAATATCGGCGGCACCAATACGCTCGCCTGCCTGAAGGCCATCGACGACATCCGCGGGACGGTCACCATCTATCCCCTGCCGCACATGTCGGTGGTCAAGGACCTGGTGCCCGACATGACCAACTTCTACGCCCAGTTGCAGTCGGTCGAGCCCTGGCTCAAGACAGCCTCGCCGACGCCTCCCAAGGAGCGGCCGCAGTCCAAGCAGGACCGCGAGAAGCTGGACGGCCTGTACGAGTGCATTCTGTGCGCCTGTTGCTCCACGTCCTGTCCCAGCTACTGGTGGAACAGCGACCGCTATCTGGGCCCCGCCGTGCTGCTGCAGGCGCATCGGTGGATCTCGGACAGCCGCGACGAGGCCGCCGGAGAGCGGCTGGACAACCTGGAAGACCCTTTCCGGCTGTACCGCTGCCATACCATCCTGAACTGCACCAAGGCCTGCCCAAAGGGCCTCAATCCGGCCAAGGCCATTGCAGAGATCAAGAAACTGATGGTCGAACGCCGGATCTGACCAGGTTGCAGAACCGCGAGGAGGGCCAAACGATGCTGGATCATGTCGGCATGCCGGTCTCGGACTACGCACGGTCCAAGGCTTTCTATCTCAAGGTGCTTTCCGCGCTGGGCTACGATCTCGTGATGGAGGTTTCCTCCGAGGAGACCGGCGGGGACAGCCATGCCGGCTTCGGCTCCGGCGGGCAGCCCCAGTTCTGGATCGGGAGCGGCAAGCCCATCAGGGGGCGGGTGCATTTTGCCTTCGTCGCCAAGACCAGGGCAGCGGTGCAGGCGTTTCACGCTGCCGCCCTGCAGGCCGGCGGCAAAGACAACGGCGCTCCTGGCCTGCGCCCGCATTATCACGAGAATTACTACGGCGCGTTTGTTTTCGACCCGGACGGCCACAATATCGAGGCGGTTTGCCACTTGAAAGAATAGTCAGTCGATCGGATTGGCCGTTTCCAATATGCAGCCTGCTCGATAGCAGGCTCGATAATGGGTTACAAAAACTCGGAGACCGGAGATCGCAATCGCGAACCCCCGGCCCCGAACCCATCAGAAGAATACAACGAGAGGGACTTTGGTCCACTGCTCGGCTCTGGGTGCCCATCCCAGAGCTGGCGACGGACCGCTCGATCCCCGGCTCGTTTAGCGGCGCTTCGCGGCGCGCTTCTTCGCGGCCGGCTTCTTGGCCGACTTCTTCACGGTCTTCTTCTTCGCTGCTGCCTTAGCCATGTGTAGTCCCTCTCTCTCAAGTTTGATGTTCGAATCAGTTCGAACTTCGTGATGATGAGCAATCGGCGCTAATTTGTTGATAGGGAACAGAGATTTTCGCGTTAAAATATTGGGTTTTCGGCCTTTGGTGTTGCTGCATGTCCACAGTTTTGGCCATTTCGAGGTAGTTAGGGGCCGATTTTGGATTTTTGATTGGACAATTCTACAGGATATCCGAGCGACTACAGCGCTTCGAAAACGCCCGATCGTGGCGATCTGCTGTGTCCAATTCGTCCTTTTGCGTATCGCAAACCAGATACCCTAACTCGCGTTGAAAATGTTTCGGTGCCAAAAAAGGATCGACCGGGGACCTGAGGAAGGTCGCCCGGCCGATCATGCACATCGATCTTGGAGTTCGCCGTTCAGGCGGCCCGGCGACGACGCGACTTCGACTTCGCAGTCGACCGCTTCGCTGTCGTCTTGCGGCGGGCGCTGCCCGAGCGCTTCGCAGCGGTTTTCAGCTTTGCCTTGCGGACCGGCTTAGCTTTCTTCTTTGCAATCTTGGCCATGTTTTCTCTCTCTCTCTTTTGCCCAGTTGATGTCTGCCCAAAAAACGAATTGCAACTACTTTGAGGAAATGAAACTGTGCCCCAACGATTAACGTCGAGTTAAAGCGTTATCACGCGCGCATCTGGCGGGCCGCCGGATGCCGCCTGTGCTGACCTTCGCAGCGCAGCCCTGGCGCGTGGTCGCGGGGGCGCTGCGAGACGTTGCGCGGGCCGGTATTTGCACTACATTTGGGTTCTGGGGAACTTCCCGCTGGCATAACCGGACCGCATGAACAATCTCGACCGCGCGCGCGGTCAATCGCGCGATACCAAGATCAGGCTGCACGGACCCGATGCCTTCGAAGGCATGATGCGGGCCGGGCAGCTCGCGGCCACGGCGCTGGACATGCTGGTCCCGCACGTCAAGCCGGGCGTCACCACGGAGCGCCTCGACGATCTGGTCGTCGAGTTTGCGCAAGACCACGGTGCGATCCCTGCCCCGCTCAATTATCGCGGTTTTCCGAAGTCGATCTGCACATCCGTCAACCATGTCGTTTGCCACGGCATTCCCGGCCCCAAGCCGCTCAAGGAAGGCGACATCGTCAACATCGACGTGACGCTGATCCTGGACGGTTGGCACGGCGATACCAGCCGCATGTTCGCGGTCGGACAGATCGCACGGCGGGCCGAGCGTCTGATCGACGTTACCTACGAGGCGCTGATGCGGGGCGTTGCCGCCGTCAAGCCCGGCAACACCACCGGCCACATCGGTGCGGCGATTCAAAGCTTCGCGGAGCGAGAGCGCTGCGGCGTGGTACGCGATTTCTGCGGACACGGCCTGGGGCGCGTGTTCCACGACCGCCCGAATATCCTGCACTATGGCGAGCCCGGCGACGGCGTGATGCTGGAGCCTGGCATGCTGTTCACCATCGAGCCGATGATCAATCTCGGCAAGCCGCACGTGAAGATCCTGCCGGACGGCTGGACCGCCGTGACGCGCGACCGCGAGCTGTCGGCGCAGTTCGAGCATACGGTGGGCGTGACGGAAACGGGTTGCGAGGTATTCACGCTGTCGCCGCAGGGTCTGCACCGCCCGCCGTATCAACTTGCCGCATAAGGGCCAGGGCGATGGGCGGGGGGCTCAAAGACCGCAGCGCCAGTCTCCGGCCCGCAGCCCTGGACGGCGAACTCCAGGAGTCGCTCATTGAGCCGGCTCCGCTGCATTCCGGTCATCGCCATCGCCTGAAGCAGCGCTTCATGAGCGGCAACGCTGATGCGATGCCCGACTACGAGCTGCTGGAGCTGCTGCTGTTCGGCGGCATCCCGCGTCGCGACACCAAACCGACCGCCAAGCTGCTGCTGGAGCGCTTCGGCTCGTTCGCCGAGGTCATCAATGCCGCACCCGAGCGATTGAAGGAGGTGAAGGGCGTCGGCGATGCCGCCGTCCTGCAATTGAAGCTGGTGCGAGCGGGCGCGCTGCGACTGATGAAGCGCAGCATCATGCAGCAGCCGGTGCTGTCCACCTGGGACGCCGTGATCGACTATTGCCGCGCCGCCATGGGCTTCGAGGCGCGCGAGCAGTTCCGTATCCTGTTTCTCGACAAGAAGAATCGGCTGGTGGCCGACGAGGTGCAGCAAACCGGCACCGTCGATCACACGCCGGTCTATGTGCGCGAGGTGGTGAAGCGGGCGCTGGAGCTGTCGGCCAGCGCCATTGTCCTGGTGCACAACCACCCCTCTGGCGACCCCGCGCCCTCCCGCGCGGACATCGACATGACCAACCAGATCGTTGCCGCCGCCCGCCCGCTCGGCATAGCCGTGCACGACCATCTCATCGTCGGCCGTCAGGGTCATGCCAGCTTCCGGGCCCTGAAGTTGATTTGAACGTTGTTCGCGGGACACAGTCTGTGATCGTCATTGACCCCGGCATTGTCCGGGACGTATAGCCTTCCCATATCGGTTCAGGATTCGTTCCCGGACTTCCCCGCCCACGGACTCTCCTCGGATCATGACTGTAAAGCACGCCAAGCTTATCGTCCTCGGCTCCGGTCCTGCCGGCTACACGGCAGCCATCTATGCAGCACGTGCAATGCTGAAACCGGTGGTCATCCAGGGCGGGCAACCGGGCGGGCAGATGACTATCACCACGGACGTGGAGAACTATCCGGGTTTCGCCGATGTCATCCAGGGCCCATGGCTGATGGAGCAGATGCAGGCGCAGGCTGCCCACGTCGGCACCGAGTTCATTATGGACCACGTTACTCGCGTGGACCTGTCGCACCGGCCGTTCCGTCTGGAGGGCAACTCCGGCGACACCTACAGCTGCGACGCACTGATCATCGCCACCGGTGCCCAGGCACGCTGGCTTGGTCTCGCGTCGGAGGAAAAGTTCAAGGGCCATGGTGTATCGGCCTGTGCCACCTGCGACGGCTTCTTCTACAAGGGCAAGCAGGTGGCCGTGTTCGGCGGCGGCAACACCGCGGTCGAGGAGGCGCTGTTCCTGACCAATTTCGCGAGCAAGGTCACCATCGTGCACCGGCGCGACGGCTTCCGGGCTGAGCGCATCATGCAGGAGCGGCTGTTCAAGAACCCCAAGATCGAGGTGATCTGGGATTCCGTGCTGCAGGAAGTGACCGGCTCCGAGAACCCGAAGTCGGTGACCGCCGTGTCGGTGAAGAACGTCAAGAGCGGCAAGGTTACGCAGCTGCCCGTCGACGGAGTGTTCGTTGCGATCGGCCATGCGCCGGCAACCGAGCTCTTCAAAGGCCAGCTCGAGATGAAGGATTCGGGCTACCTCGTCACCGCGCCCGACTCCACTCGCACCTCTATTTCCGGCGTGTTCGCGGCCGGTGATGTCAAAGACGACATTTTCCGCCAGGCCGTAACCGCTGCCGGCATGGGCTGCATGGCAGCCCTGGAAGCGGAGCGCTACTTGGCCAAGCTGGAGAACATGGCCGTAGCGGCCGAATAAGCAAGCGTCCGTCACGTACGATCCGTCACTCGAAAATCGCGCCCATGGACTGGGACAAACTCCGCATCTTTCATGCCGCCGCCGAGGCCGGCAGCTTCACCCATGCTGGTGAGTCGCTGCGCATGAGCCAATCGGCGGTCAGCCGGCAGGTCTCCGCGCTGGAGAAGGAGCTCAAGGTCTCCCTCTTCCATCGGCACGCGCGTGGTCTGGTTCTGACCGAGCAGGGCGAGATGCTGTTTGGCACCGCCAGCGAGATCATGAACAAGCTCTCGACGGCCGAGACGCTGCTGACCGACACCACCACCAAGCCGTCGGGCGATCTCAGGATCACCACGCCTATCGGTCTCGGCACGGTCTGGGTCACCCAGCGCTTGCGCGAATTCATGGAGATGTATCCAGACATTCGCGTCGAGCTGGTGCTCAACGACGACCAGATCGCCATTGCCATGCGCGCGGCCGACGTTGCCATCTGGACCAGCGAGCCGCAGCAGTCCGATCTCATTCGTCGGCCGCTGTTCACTATGAAGGTGCACGCCTTCGCGTCCGCGCAATACATCCGCCGGCACGGCGCGCCGCAGACGCTGGACGCCCTCGACGAGCACGCCATCGTCTCCTACAGCGGCACGCCGGCGGCCGCATCTGTCGGCCATCCGCTGGCTGGAGACGGCCGGCATCGACGGCCGCGCGCCGCGCAAGCCGGCCTTCGCCGCCAACAGCGTGGTGGCCATGAAGTATGCGATCCGCGCCGGCCTCGGTATCGGGCTGATCCCGGACTACCTCACCGAGGAGGAAACCGAGCTGGTGCCGGTGCTGCGCGACGTGAAGCTGCCGACGCTGCAGATCTATTTCGTCTATCCGGAAGAGTTGAAAACGGCCAAGAAAGTCCAGGTATTCAGGGACTTTCTGTTCAGCAAAGCGCGCCAGTGGAAGTACTGATTTCCAGCCGTCAACCGGCTCGAACAGCCTTGCATTGCAGCGCTCCGCCACAGCCATGCACATCTGCATGGCAAACATGCGGGTAGCCCCATTTCCAAGCAGCCGCCGCGGGGTTCATATGTTTGCAGCTGTGACGGACAGCTATTGAAGGCTACCTACCCTCCCTTCGACGCCTTCAGCCGCCCTTCGGGGCGGTCGGAAAGACCTGGAGACCGGGCCCACAAAGCTCGGTCTTTCTTTTTGGTCTTCTGGCCCGCATTTGCCTGCAGCGTAGCCGCGCGCTATCTAAGCCACGCATATCCACAAAGGAACGCGCGCAATGGCCAAATCCGCGCCCAAGACCCTGTACGACAAGATCTTCGACGACCACGTCGTCGACCGCCAGCCGGACGGCACCTGCATCCTCTACATCGACCGCCATCTCGTGCACGAGGTGACGAGCCCGCAGGCGTTCGAAGGCCTGCGCATGGCCAAGCGCAAGGTGCGTGCGCCCGAGAAGACCCTGGCGGTGGTTGACCACAACATCGCCACCACCTCCGACCGCCATCAGGGGATCAAGGACGAGGAGAGCCGCATTCAGGTCGAGACCATGGCGCGCAACGCCAAGGAGTTCGGCATCGAGTACTATGACGAACGCGACGTCCGGCAGGGCATCGTGCACGTGATTGGGCCCGAGCAGGGCTTTACGCTGCCCGGCACCACCATCGTCTGCGGCGATAGCCACACCTCCACGCATGGAGCCTTCGGCGCGCTGGCGCACGGCATCGGCACGTCCGAGGTCGAGCACGTTTTGGCCACCCAGACGCTGACGCAGAAGAAGGCCAAGAACATGCACGTCACGGTCGACGGCAAGCTGCCCGACGGCGTGACGGCCAAGGACATCATCCTGTCCGTGATCGGTGAGATCGGCACCGCCGGCGGCACCGGCCACGTCATCGAGTACAGGGGCGATGCCATCCGCGCCTTGTCGATGGAAGGCCGCATGACGGTGTGCAACATGTCGATCGAGGGCGGCGCCCGCGCCGGCATGGTAGCGCCCGACGAGAAGACCTTCGCCTATCTCAAGGACCGCCCCAAGTCGCCCAAGGGGGCAACCTGGGACCAGGCCGTGAAGTTCTGGGAGACCCTGCAGTCGGACGATGGCGCGCACGTCGATCGCCATATCAAGCTCGACGCCGCGCGTCTGCCGCCCATCGTCACCTGGGGCACCAGCCCGGAGGACGTGGCGACCATCGAAGGCATGGTGCCCGACCCGGCGAAAATCGCAGACGAGGGCAAGCGCGCCAAGATAACTCGTGCGCTGGAATACATGGGGCTCACTCCCGGCACCAGGATCACCGATATCCCGCTCGACGTGATCTTCATCGGCTCGTGCACCAACGGCCGCATCGAGGATCTGCGCGCGGCGGCCAAGGTGGTCGAGGGCAAGAAGGTATCGGACCGGCTGGCCTACGCCATGATCGTGCCGGGCTCCGGCCTGGTGAAGGAGCAGGCCGAGGCCGAGGGCCTGCACAAGATCTTCCTCGAGGCCGGCTTCGAGTGGCGCGAGCCCGGTTGCTCGATGTGCCTCGGCATGAACCCCGACCAGCTCAAGCCCGGCCAGCGCTGTGCCTCGACCTCGAACCGTAACTTCGAGGGCCGGCAGGGCTACCGCGGCCGCACGCACCTCGTCTCACCGGCCATGGCCGCTGCCGCGGCGATTGCCGGGCACTTCGTGGACGTGCGCCGGGCGGGTTGAGGACTCCGCGGCTGCTCGCGATGCGGGCAGCTAGCCCCTTATCGACAGTTGGTGTTTTCGCGGGTGACGGCGCGCCGCGCCTCGCGACTGGCGATCCAATTCGGTCTGGTGGCGAACGCCGAGGACAGCTGTTGGCGCGCAACCCATCCATCGAACTGGCCGTCTTCATCGCAGTCGACCGCAACGAAGCCATTGGCTTCGGCGCCCACGCGCGCCACGTCGCCGAAGCAAAGCCGCGCCTCGGACGACGAGTTGCCCGCGGGCGGCCTTTCATCGCAGTGCCGCTCGCCGCGCGTGCGCCCACAGAAGAACGCATCGCCGCGCTTCTGCGCCGCATCCGACGTCGCGTAGAGGGGTGTTTGCCCCGCACAGACGAAGCGCCTCTGGTCGTAGACTGCTTGGGTGCGCGCAGCATCGACCGTGAACGGCCCGTTCCGGTTCCAGAAGCCGACATATTTGCCTGGCCGCAGTCCGTTCTGGACATCGGTGTCCAGCTCCAGGCCGCCGAAGGCGCCGAGCACCATGTCGATTCTGGTCTGGAACAGGTCCCAATTTCCCGCATTGAATTGGCTGGATGAGCCGGCGTGGCCGCGCGCGGCGCTCAGCCAGAGGAAGTCGACCATTGCTTGGCCTGCCAGCTGACCGCCGGCGTGAGTCTTGCCCCTCAGCAGATCGAGGGCGGCACCGTTGCCATACACGCCCACCAGATAGCCGCTCGCTTTCAGGATCTCGCTGATGGTCCTGAAATACTCGAGCACGGCCGGCGCGGTGTCGGCGCCGGCATTGAAATCGATGCCGAAGTAGATCGCGGTGCCAGCGGGCTGGTGCGCCTGCCGGGCTTGCCGGACTGCGGCGTCGGCGTCGAGCTTTGCTTCCATAGCCAAGGTATGCGCAGGGCCGTCTGCTTCCTTGCAGTCGCTGTCGAGCGCGCGCTCCAGGCAATTTTCATCGGCCAGCGTGACCGTGAGCTTCTTGGTCTTGCCGTTGCCGAGCCTGCAAGTCGTCTCACGCTTGCCGGCAAGCTTCAGCGCGCTGTTGTTGTAATATTGATAGATCGACAGCATGCCGAACCTTGCCGGATGCGACAGGATCGCGTCGATTTCCCCGGCGTTGCCGACCAGGCGCTTCTCTTCGAGGCCCGGTTGCAGGCACCGCGCGTAGTAGCGTCCGATAACCCGCACGCCGGCGGTCGCCAGGGCATCCAGATAGGCCCTGGTGTTCTTCGAGGTATCGATGATGGAGATGCGGCCGAGATCTCGATCCGCCGCACTCGACGGCTGCAGGCCCATCGCGGCCACGACCAGCACGGCGGCAGCCGCAACCATGGCCTGCTGCAGCATCGGCATCACCTCAACGTCCAGAGTCGACGGTGAGAGGGTGCCGGATGACTCGGCGCACGAAGATGGCCGGTTAGTGTGATGATCGAGAAATTCGCCGAGTTCGCGGCCTGGTCCGGAGCGAATTTCTCGATCTGAATCACAGTAGCAAGTCAATGACTCTAGTGTCCCTTATGATTGCGAAGTTCGCTCGGAAGCTAGCAGCAAGGTATGGCGAACTTCGCAATCGGGACACTATGGCTCACCCACAGGGGCACGGAAATAAGGCTCGACCGGGCCCTTCAGCTTGACCGTCAACGGCCGACCCTTGCGGTCGCGAGTGTTGCCCACGGACAGCCGAACCCAGCCTTCGCTGACGCAATATTCCTCGACGTTGTTCTTCTCCTGGCCCTTGAAGCGTACACCCACGCCGCGCTCGAGGAGTGCGGCATCGTAGTGCGGGCTGGCCGGATCGGCGCACAGGCGGTCGGGAAGGGTATCGCTCATCGTGGTGGCTTTCAGCGCTTGGATGTCGCAGCCGCCAATATCGCGCCAACGGCCGTCTCGCAAATGATTTCGGCACGCCGCCTCAGGCGTCCAGCCGGTAGCTCTCATGGGAGGGCGGCAGGGGTACCGTCGACAGGTCGCTTTCGAGATCGCCGGATGCCGCCAGCATGCGTTTCATCTGAACGATGCCGCGATTGAACTCGGCGCCCAGGATGACGATCAGCGAGCTGACCTGAAAAAACACCAGCGCGCTCATGATGCGTGTCAGGCCGGCGTAGAAGCGCGAGTAGTCGCTGATGGCCAGCCAGGATGCGAACAGGCGGGCCGCCAAGAGCCAGAGCACCACGCTCAGCATTACGCCCGGCAGCACCTCCAGCAGCGTGCGCTGCCCAGCCGTCAGCCAGAGGTGATAGGCGAGCAGCTGCAGGCCGATGGCGGCGACCACGATGGCATAGCGCGCCACCAGCGCCACCCAGCCGCTGTCTGCCAGCCACAGCAGCCACGAGGGCTTGATATGCGCCGCAACCTCGGGGCCCACCACCACGCCCCAGGCCAGCGCCAGCATGCCGATCGCGCTGACCACCACGAACAGCGAGCTCTGGGCGATGCACCAGAAGTAAGAGCGGCGCTCCTTGACGCGGTAGGCGAGATTGAGGGCCGCGCGCAGGCTTTCGATGGCGCTGGTGGCAAAGAACAGGGCGATGAAAACGCCGAACGTCAGCAGGCCGAAACGGCTCTGGCCCATCACGGCCATCACCTCGGGCGCGATCGCCTCCGCCACCGGCTTGGGCACCATCTGGAACAGCTGCTCGACCGCCTGCTTGGCCAGCGCCTCGCCGCCGAAATAGCCAGCCAGTGCCCCCAGAAAGATGCAGAACGGAAACAGCGACAGAACGAAGGAGTAGGCGACTGCGCCGGCCATCGAGAAGCCGCTGTCGGCGAACACGTCGCGGAAGGCCTGGACGATGGTCCTGAATTGCCGAAATAGCATCCGCGGCTCCAATCGGGTCCATCCCCAGCAGGGGTGGGCATGTTGAACACTGTGTCTATTGCAGGATCGCGGCGAACATAGCTTCAGCGCCACCTTGCGTCGAGCCACGCCCGAAGGTGCGCGACACGCATTACTGCGGCGGACGGGCAACTGCCATGCCCAAATTGGTCCGCAAAGCAGCGGTTGTCTGCAGCCGGCCGTCCAGGCACAAGTGTGGCGGGGAGGAGCAGTGCGTCTTGTCGAATTTGGACCTACCCGAACAGTTGGCCGCGCTGCAGGCCGTGCGCGCCGAGCTGGAGGTTGTCCTCGGCAGCGACGAGAACTGGCGCGCCTTGTGTCGCACCGGCGAAGCCGGTCTCGACCGGCGCGACCGCGATGCCAGGTTGGTCAGGGCGCTGGAGGCCAATCCTCTCTACGTGGCCTGGACGCATGTGTCCAAGGCGATCAGCGCGCTGCACGATGGCGATCAGGCGGCCGAGCTTGCCGAAACCGAGGACGACCGCACCCGCATTCGGGGCATTACACCATCTGTGGCCGCCCTGCTCGCGGCCGGCGGCGCGATACAGGACGACCGCGAGCTCGAGGCGCCATGGGCCGACGGCGACGATCCGGCCGTCGCGATCGAGCTGCCCGAGGACATTCGCGAGCGCATCCGCGCCGATGCGGCCGGCGATAGCCTGATCATGCGGCCAACCCGACCTTCGGAGGAGCGGGAGCCCGCCGCGGCAGAGGTGCGTGAGCCAATCGGCACGGGCACGCTCGGCCGCAAGCTTGCTGCCATTCCGTCACTCGAGCCGGTCGAGGCGGCTCCGCACACGCAATCTTCCAGCCGGCCGGCGGATCTGGAAGCAGATACGCATGAGCCTGATGAGGTCATCGAGGCTCCCTCTGACGGCGTTGCCGAGTTGATCGAAGCACCGACAACGCC
Source organism: uncultured Alphaproteobacteria bacterium (assembly GCA_963840445.1). Lineage (GTDB taxonomy): Bacteria > Pseudomonadota > Alphaproteobacteria > Rhizobiales > Hyphomicrobiaceae > AWTP1-13. The sequence goes on from CAWIZC010000023.1 coordinate 325,367, forward strand.
CGGCGAGGTGGCCGAGCTGCTGGACGAAGGACCATCGGCAGTGGAGGAGCCTGCGACGGTGGCGATGCCGGAAGTGTCTTTATCCGCAGACGCGATGGCCAGGGACAAGCCCGACCGCGACCTGCCGACCCTGCGCATGGCCGAACCCGCCGAGGCCAGGGTCACGTTTGTCCGCCGTCACGCGCAGGCTGAGGCCGCGAAATCTCCCGCCGACGCCGAGCGCGATCCGCAGGCGACTGGCGCGGCCGATGGCTTCGTGCCGGCGGTCGCCGGGGCAGAAGAGGCGGAGGTGACCATCATCAAACCCGAGGACCCCGCCACCGCTCCCGTACGCCGCTTCCTGAAGGCACTGTCCGGAGACTGAAGCTCGGGGCCCGAACCCCTCCGACGCAAAATGGGAAGCGGGTGCAAATCTTGGAACGATGAGGCGATGCGCCTGCCGCGCTTACTTGCAGCGCGCCAGCATGCCGCGGTCGAGGTGGAAATGGTCGTGGTGGGCCTCGTTGTAGTCGGGGCCGATCGCCACGCGGAAATAGCGGCAGGCGCGGCCGTGCACGGCGCGCAGGAAGCGGGCCTCCACACCGTCGCCCTTCCAGTGCTGAGCTACGCTGATGCGACGCCCGTCGACGAGGTTGAAGGCGCCGACATCGACCGCGTTGGCCGTGGCGTGCTCGCTGCGCCAGTTCTTCCACTGGGAGTTGCCGATGATGTTGCGGCACGAGTAGCTGCCGAAGCTCTGGATCGAGGCGACCCGCTGGCCGAACATCTCCTGCGCCACCGGCTGCACGTCGTGCTCGAACCAGAGGGCGAGCGCCACGGCGGCCTCGCAGGTGACCTTGTCGTAGCTGGCCTTGACTGTGCCGGCGGTCGACAGGCGCACGGCGTTGAGCCAGCCGCAGCCGTCCTTGAGCGGGCTGTCGGCAATCGGTTGGGCCTCGATGTGGGGAGGTTTCAGCGTGCGCCGGCACAGGTCGGGGTGGTGCCTGATCTCGGCGAGCCGCCAGTCGACCAGCCACGGGTTGGCGCTGGCAAGGTCGAGCGCCGGCAGGGGGCTCAACCAGGTCGGCACCCAGCCCTGCCGGAACAGGAAAGCAACGCCGGCTGCCAGCAGCACGAGCAAGACAATGCGCGGCGTGCGCGAGCGGCGTTTCACGGCGACGTCGGGGTTCGGCCTCTGCATCACCGCACCATAGAGCAAGATCGTTTGTGGTCGAAGCGAATGGTGCGGCGAGCAGGACGCATGCGCACCTCAAAAATCCGAGGCGATGCCGCCCTTCTCCCAATCGCCGTAGCGGGTTGGATCGGGCCCGTTGCGGCCGCCGATTTCCTTGGGCTGAGGATGCGCCGCGCGCTCGGCGTCGGCCAGCCGCCGCCGCTCCTCGGCTTCCGCCAAGGCACGCTGGGCCGCCGGCGACGGGGGCCGTTTGCCTGGCATGCCGGCCGGGCCGTGATCGGACATTGCACTTCTCCAAAGCTCTAGCTGCGGGGCCGAACCGCACCCATATTACATGCGCTGCGTCGTGCAGTCATTGGTGTGCCAGAGCAAGGACAAGAGGAACGCCCAATGCCCACCAACTTCGCCAAGACCGGCCTGCTGCTCGCCGCGCTGACGGGCATCTTCGTGGCCATGGGGGCGCTGTTCGGCGGCCAGACCGGCATGGTCATCGCCTTCGTCATCGCGCTCGCCATGAACATGTTCAGCCTGTGGCAGTCGGACAAGATGGTGCTGCGCATGTACGGCGCCGAGGAGGTGGATGCCTCGAGCGGTGGAGAGTATTACCGCATCATCCAGGACCTGGCGCGCCGGGCGGAGCTGCCCATGCCGCGCGTCTACGTGATGCACAACCCGCAGCCCAACGCGTTTGCCACCGGTCGCAGCCCCTCGAGTGCCGCCGTGTGCGCCTCGACCGGACTGCTGGAGGTGCTGACGCCCGGAAGAAGTGTCGGGCGTGATGGCGCACGAGCTGGCGCATGTGAAGAACCGCGACACGCTGACCATGGCGGTCGCGGCCACCATCGGCGGCGCCATCTCAATGATCGCGCAGTACCTGCAGTTCGGCGCATTGTTCGGCGGCAACCGCGCGAACAACCACGTCGGCTGGCTCGGCACGATCGCGGCCATCATCCTGGCGCCGCTCGCCGCCATGCTGGTGCAGATGGCGATCAGCCGCTCGCGCGAGTATCAGGCCGACCACATGGGCGCGCTGATCTGCGGCAACCCGATGTGGCTCGCCTCGGCGTTGCAGAAGATCGAGCACTACGCGCGCGGCATCCGCAACGAGCCGGCCGAGCAGGCGCCTGCCACTGCGCACCTCTTCATCATCAACCCGCTGACCGGCGAGGGCATGGACAACCTTTTCTCCACCCATCCCGACACGGCCAATCGCATCGCCGAGCTGGAGAAGCTGGCGGCCGAGCTGGGTGCGCGCGGCCAGCGCAGCATATCGGCCCGCTCGAGCGGCGGCCCGGTCGGCGGCCCGTGGAGCGCCGGCAGCGGCGCCAGCAACGATGACCCTCGCGGCCCGTGGAGCTAGGGGTCGGATACGCCACCTGGTTCAGCGGCTCCTGGCATCGGGGGATGCGATGGTTGCAACGAGGCGGCGCCATCTGCGCACCGGGCTGGTGGCATTTTGCGCGCTCGCCGGTGTTGCGCTTGCGGTCGCAACGCCTGTCATCTGGCTTGCGGTAAGCGATCCGTTCGGCGGCCCGCCGCATCCTACCGACGCTGCGCTGTTGGCCCAGTTTCGGGAAAAGAGGGGCGTTCTCGAACAGCTCGCGGAGATGGCCGCACTGGATCCGGGTTTGCAACGCCTGGCGCCCGATTTCACGCGCCCTGAGCATCCCGAGGCGATCGGCATCGCGGCAGATCGTATCGCCCTCTATCGGCGCCTGTGCATCGAGGCCGGCATTCGGCAAGGCTTCAGCCACTACGGCCGAGCAGTCGAATTGCTGGTCAATACGCGCGGACTTGCCATTAGCGGCAGCAGCAAGGGCTTCGTGCATCGCGTTGGCCCCGATCCCGACGCGACCGTCGTCGACACAGATCTGGACGTTGCGGCCGCCGCATTGGCAAAGCAGAGGGATGTCCTTTTGCAGCGCCGGATCGAAGGCGACTGGTGGCTGCAGCTGGACAGAAGATAATGCCCGCCCGCCGGCTCGCATCGGCATCTAGGTCTCCGCGCCGTTTGCAGAGTTTACGAGACCGGGCATGGCTTTCGTGCTTGACTGGCTAGCGCGGGAAATATGGCCGACCATAACGGCCAGCAAGGGGAGGTTGGACATGCGCCGCCTGCAAAGCATCCTGCTCGCCACCATTGCCACCATTGCCGCCGCCTCAGGCGCGTTGGCCCAGGACGTCTCCAAGTATCCAGAGCAGGCAGTACGCATCATCGTGCCGTTCTCTGCCGGTAGCATGACCGATCTGCTGGCCCGGGTGATCGCCGACAAGCTGCAGCAGCGCTGGAGCCGCGAGGTGGTGGTGGAAAACCGGCCGGGCCTCGGCGGCACCGCCAGCGTGGCCAAGGCAACGGCGGACGGCTACACGCTGGTCCTGACCTCCAACGGACATACGGTCATCGGTCACCTCAACAAGAACCTGTCGTTCGACCCGATGAAGGATTTCGTGGCGGTGACCCAGGTCGCCATTACGCCGCTCATCCTGGTGGTGCCGCCCAACTCGCCGGCCAAGAGCGTCAAGGACCTGATCGAGATGGCACGCGCCAAGCCTGGCGCTCTCAACTACAGCTCGGCCGGGCTCGGCAGCACCACGGGCATCGCCGGCGCGCTGTTCCGGCAGGCCACCAACACCGACATCGTGCACGTGCCCTTCAAGGGCCTGCCCGAGACGCACACCGCCATCATCCGCGGCGACGTGGCGATGGGCTTCTCATTCTTCGCGGCTGCCGGCGACCTCATCCTCAGCGGCAAGGTGCGTGCGCTGGCGGTCACCGGCCCCACCCGTCTCGCTGTCCTACCCGATGTCCCGACCTTCAAGGAGGCCGGGGTGCCCGAGTTCGACTACGATTCATGGTTCGGCATTCTGGCGCTGGCCGGCACGCCGACGCCGATCATCACGAAGGTCAGCCAGGATGTTGCCGATCTGCTCAAGCAGGCCGAGGTAAAGGCACGCTTCGAGCCGCAGGGGGCGTACCTCGTCAGCAATTCGCCCGAGCAGTTCGACCAGATCCTCAAGAGCGATGCGCAGCGCTATGCCACGCTTTTCAAGGACGCGAATTAGCTGAGCGCTTAATGAGGTCGGCGCACCACCACGAGGGTCGGCAGCCCACGCAGGGGATGGCGTCATGATGACACTGTACGACAGCCCGTTCAGCCCGTTTGCCCGCAAAGTGCGGATGGTGCTCGAGTTCAAGGGCCTCGAATTCGAAGCGGTGGACGCCCTGCTCAGGGAAAACCACGCGGCGCTGAAGGCCGTGAATGGCCGCGTCGAGGTGCCGGTTTTGGCCGACGACGGGATCGCGGTCGTGAACTCGGCCGATATCGTCGCCTATCTGGAGCACCGCTACCCGACGCAACCCGTGTACCCGCAAGCACCGGCGGCCCGCGTGCACGCACGCGCCTGGGAACGTGCGGCCGACACCTTCATCGACCCGATCCTGGTCAATCTCTCCTACTGGAAGTGGGCCGACCGCCCGGACCGCATGCCGGATGGCCTGCTGGAGGCGGCCCGGGCCGATCTGCGGCTCGTCTACGACGCGCTCGACCGCGAGCTTGCCGACCGGGAGTTCGTCAGCGGCTCGTTCTCGATCGCCGACATCGCGCTCTTCCCGCACATCTCGGGTGCGCGGGCGATGGAGGTCGAGTTCTCCCGGCAGGCGCACCCCCATCTCGCGCGCTGGTTCAGGCAGATGCGGTCGCTGCCGGTGTGCACGGCCGACATGCAGCGGGCCAGGGCCTACATGGCGCAAATGCAGGACAACGACATCGAGAAGAAGCGCATCTTCTGGCGCGGTGATCGCATCGAGTGGATGCTGGCGCGCGGCCTTCACGCGTGGTTCTTCAAGGAAATCGACGAAGGCCGGACGTTGTGGCCGGGGCCGGCGCTGCCGGCTCGGCTCACGCAAGGCGCACAGACCAACCGGATGCGGCCATAGGAGAAAGCGGTGATGCGTGTTGTCGCGCTGGAAGAGCATTTCACGGTTCCGGCCCTGGTGCGCCGCATCGATCCGGCCCTGATCAGCCGGCGCGGATTCCGGCCGCGCACGCAGCGCCCGGGTGGCGCGAACCCGCTCGACGTGTTGCCCGAGATCGGCGAGCGGCGTCTGCAGGCCATGGACGCTGCCGGCATCACGGTGCAGGTGCTGTCCAACACCGGCCCCGGTCCCGACCTGCTGCCGGGGCCGGACGGCATCGCCATGGCCCGCGAGATGAACGACCATCTGGCGGCTGCCGTCGCCCGCTATCCGGATCGCTTCGCCGGCTTTGCCGTGCTGCCCATGCAAAGCCCCGACGCCTGCGCCGCCGAGCTGGTGCGCTCCGTCAAGGAACTGGGCTTCGTTGGCGCGCTCATCAACGGCACCACCGAGGGTCGCTTTCTCGACCACGCGAGCTATGACGGCCTGCTGGCGGCGGCGGTCGACCTCGACGTACCGATCTACATCCACCCACATGTCGCGCCCGAGGCCGTGCGGCAGGCCTACTACTCCGACCTGGAGCCTGGCGCAGCTCGCGTGCTGGAGCAGGCTGGCTGGGGCTGGCACTCGGAGACGGCGATCCACGTGCTGCGCCTGGTGTTGGCCGGCGCGCTCGACCGGCACCCGCGGCTCAAGCTCATCATCGGCCACATGGGCGAGATGCTCCCCGTCATGCTGGCCCGCATCGACGAGGTGTTTGCCCTCGACATCGAGCATCTGCGCCGGCCGATCAGCCGGGCCATCCTCGACCAGGTGTGGATCACGACCAGCGGCATCTTCACCGAGCCGCCATTCCTTGCAGCGCTCGCGACCTTCGGCATCGACCGCATCATGTTCTCGGTCGACTACCCCTATGCTCCGAACGCCAAGGGGCGGACCTTCCTCGATAGCATCTCACTCGCTTCGGGCGAGATGGCCAAGCTGACCCACGGCAACGCCGATGCGCTGCTGAGACTGAAGGGATAGCAGCCTTTCCGACTTGGCTCGAACCGCGACCGGCAGGCACGACCCAGTGCTGAGCGTGTCGAAGCACGGCAGTGGCGGACTCATTTGCCCTTCGACAACCTTGGGGCCGAGGGTCTTTGCTTCCATCGAAGCAGGAATGACCGGGTGGGTTCGCAAGCCTTCAAACACCTCCGGCTTGGTCATTGCGGACCGTTCCAGCTACTGTCCCGCCGATGAGTCGCGCTCACCCGAAACAGAAACGCAGACCCGCACCATCCAAGCCGCCCCGGGCGCCGCAGGGCATGGCGGCGCGCGATCTGGCCGTACAGCTGGTGGCCGATGTGCTGCTTGGCCGGCAGCCGCTCGATCAGGCCTGGGCGCAGTTGACCGCCCGCCCCGCCGTGGCGGCACTCGAGGCACGTGACCGGGCGCTGGCCCGCCTGATCGCCGCCACCGTCCTGCGCCGGCAGGGTGAGCTCGAGCACGTGCTGAACACGTTTCTGGAGAAGCCGCTGCCGGCCGACAAAGGCCGGCTGTGGCCGATCCTGCTTACTGGCGCCGCTCAGCTCGTATGCCTCTCCATGCCGCCGCACGCCGTGGTCGATATCGCCGTCGAGCTGACGCGGCGCGACCGCGGCGCCCATCGCTTCGCCAAGCTCGTCAACGCGGTATTGCGTCGGGTCGGCGAGCGCGGTGTGAGCTTGCTGGCGGACCAGGACGGCGTGCGGCTAAATACGCCGGACTGGTTGTGGCAGCGCTGGCGGGACGCCTACGGCCCCGAGACGGCGCGACGCATCGCCGAAGCCAGCCTGGTGGAAGCACCGCTCGACCTCACGCTGAAACCGGGCGCGCCTGCCGAAGCGCAAGCCTGGGCGGAAAGGCTCGGCGGCGCCCTCCTGCCGACCGGATCGGTGCGGGTCGCTGCGCACGGCCGCATCGAGGACCTGCCCGGCTTTGCGGAGGGCGCCTGGTGGGTGCAGGACGCCGCGGCGGCGCTGGTGGTACGTCTCGCCGGCGATGTCGCCGGCCGCAGCGTCGCCGATCTGTGCGCGGCGCCCGGCGGCAAGACCGCACAGCTCGCCGCGGCCGGCGCACAGGTCACGGCGGTCGACGTTTCGGCCTCGCGGCTCGCTCGCCTGCGCGAGAACCTCACCCGCCTGCATCTGCAGGCCGAGGTCGTCGAGGCCGACGCCGCCACCTGGTCGCCCGGCCGCACCTTCGACGTGGTCATCCTCGATGCACCCTGCAGTGCCACGGGCACCATCCGTCGCCATCCCGACATCCTGTGCCTGAAGCGAAGCGAGGACATCGCCCGCATGGCCGAGCTGCAGCAGACCATGCTGACCAACGCCGCCGACCTGGTGGCGCCGGGCGGGCTGCTCGTCTACGCCACCTGCTCGCTCGAGCCCGAGGAAGGCGAACGCCAAGTCGCAGCCTTCCTGGCGGCGCAATCGCGTTTCGAGCGGCAGGCAATCGACCCTGTCTTGCTCGGTGCGGACCCAGCCTGGTTCACTGCGGCGGGCGAGCTGCGCACGCTGCCGTTCCATCTGTCGGGCATGGATGGCTTCTACGCCGCGTATCTGCGCCGCCTCGCCTGAAGCAGCTGCCTGTTTTCCCACAGCGATTGTCGCGCGCGGCGTTGCCTCGGTTGCTAGGCCAAGCTAGGCGATTGCGATGGATGATGCCGGACCGAATCACACGCTCTCCACGCGTGCGCAGATCAGCCGGGCTATCATGGCCGCCGGCCGGGCGCACTGGGGTGCTCTCGCCCGACTGCGCCGCTCGCCGCTGCTGCAGTGGCGGCAGCGCCCGCAGGCGGCGGAGGAGCTGCTGATCGCGCCGCCCGATCTGCGCACTCAGGACCCTAGCCTGGTCGACGAGATCGAGGCCGATACCTTCGGTCTGGCCGGCTGCGTAGCTCTGCTGCACGGCCGCTCGCCGTTCGCCATTGAAGCGCCGAATGCGGAATGGCAGCGCGAGTTGCATGGCTTCGGCTGGCTGCGCCACCTGGAGGCGGCGCGGTCGCGCGAGGTCGAGACCTTGGCACGCCAGCTGGTGCGCGAGTGGATTGCCGGCAACCGACGGCGGCGACATGGGCTGCCCTGGGCACAGGATGTGGTTGCCCGTCGCGTCATATCCTGGCTGTCGCATGCCGCGCTGTTGCTGGACGGGGACGGCAAACGCCCGTACGCAACCTTCATGCGCATCTTGGACGAGCAGGTCATGTACCTGGCCACCACTTGGCGCAGCGCGCCCGACGGCTATCCGCGCCTGCTGGCGCTGATCGCCCTGGTCAAGGCCGATCTGTGCATCGCCGGCCGCAACCGCCAGCTCGATCACTCCATGCCGTTGCTGGCCGCCGAGCTCGATCGGCAGATCCTAGCCGATGGCTGTCACGCCGGCCGCAATCCGGTGAGCCTGATCGAGCTGATGCTCGACCTGTTGCCGCTGCGGCAATGCTTTGGCGCACGCGGCATCAAGCTCGACCCGGCCCTGTCGGCGACGACTGCCCGCATGGCGCCGATGTTGCGCACGCTGCTGCTGGGCGACGGCCTGCCCGCCCGCTTCAACGGCGTCGGCTTCACGGAGCGCGACGCGCTCGCCACGGTCCTCGCCTACGACCACAGTCCGCCGATCTCGCCCGCCACGGCTCCGCCGTCAGGATACCTGCGCATCGAGCGCGGCTCGACCGTGCTTGTCATGGACGTCGGCGCACCGCCCGATCTCGAAATGGCAGGCGGCGCCTGTGCCGGCGCCCTGTCCTTCGAGATGAGCACCGGCAGCGACCTGCTGCTCGTCAACGCCGGCCGGCCGACTGCGCCCGATGCGCACGCCCGTGCCTTGGCGCGCTCGACTGCCAGCCACAACACCCTGTGCCTAAATGACCAGTCATCCTCGACGCTGATCCGCAACGCCAGGCTGGAGCAGGTGATTGGCGCCGTGCCGATCCGCCATCCCGACATCGTCAAGTGCACGGTGCACCAGGACGAGGCCGGTATCGCTGTCGATGCCTCGCACGATGGCTACCTGGCGCGCTTCAGTCTGATCCACGCGCGCAGGCTGCAGCTCGACGCCACTGGGACCCGGCTGGATGGGGTTGATACTCTGAGTGCTGCGAAGGGCGTGCTCAGGCTGGCCTGGGACCTGCCGTTCGCCATTCATCTCCATCTGCATCCGGAAGTCGAGGCCGGCATCGGCCAGACGCCCGATGTAGCAGAGGTGGCGCTGGACACCGGCGAGCTTTGGCGGCTGTCGGTCACGGGTGCCGCGCTATCGATCGAGGACAGCACCTACTTCGCCGATGTTGCGGGGCCCCGCGCCGCACAGTGCATCGTACTGCGCGGAGTGTGCGGCGGCGCCACCGAGGTGGCCTGGCGGCTGGAGCGTGTCCGCCAGGGCCGCCTGCTCGATGCCAAGACGCGCCACCGCATCCGCTCGGAAAAGCGGCAGGCCGAGGTGGATGCGCTCTGACGGTACCAGCTACTTTGCGCCGGCTGTATCCCGTCAGATATCCGTGCTAACCGGCTGATCCTATCTGCCCTGCGATGGTGACTGCCATGACCAATGCGAAGATCCGGCGTGCGCTGATCTCGGTGTCCGACAAGGCGGGCCTCATCGAGTTCGCCCGCGCGCTGAGTGAGCGCGGCATCGAGCTGCTGTCGACCGGTGGTACCGCCAAGGCGCTGCAGGCGGCGGGCCTTCCCGTCAAGGACGTCGCCGATCACACCGGCTTTCCCGAGATGATGGATGGGCGCCTCAAGACGCTGCACCCCAAGGTGCACGGCGGCCTGCTCGCGATCCGCGGCAATGCCGAGCACGACGCATCGGCGCGTGCGCACGGCATCGCGCCGATCGACCTGCTGGTGGTCAACCTCTACCCGTTCGAGGCGACAGCGGCAGGGGGCGCACCCTACGAGGAGTGCGTGGAGAACATCGACATCGGTGGCCCGGCCATGATCCGCGCCGCCGCCAAGAACCATGCCGCCGTCACGGTAGTGGTCGAGCCGGTAGATTATTCACGCGTGCTGGCGGAGCTGGTCGCCAACAACGGCGTCACCACGCTCGATCTGCGCAAGGCGCTGGCCGCCAAGGCCTATGCGCGTACGGCGGCCTATGATGCCGCCATCAGTGGCTGGTTCGCCGACCAGCTGGGCGAGCGTTCGCCGCGCTGGCGCACGTTCGCTGGCCGGCTGGCGCAGGAGCTGCGCTACGGCGAGAACCCGCATCAGCAAGCAGCCTTCTATGTATCGGGCGAGCGCCGGCCAGGCGTTGCCACCGCCGTGCAGCACCAGGGCAAGGAGCTGTCCTACAACAACCTCAACGACACGGATGCGGCCTTCGAGCTGGTGGCCGAGCTCGATCCCAAGGCCGCACCCGCTGTTGCCATCATCAAACACGCCAATCCGTGCGGTGTTGCCATCGGCGCCACCTTTGCCGAGGCCTACGCCAAGGCGTTGCGCTGCGATCCGGTCAGCGCGTTCGGCGGCATCATCGCACTGAACGGCCCAATCGATGCGGCGACGGCGCGCGAGATCACCGGCATCTTCACCGAGGTGGTGATCGCTCCCGATGCCAGCGAGGAGGCCAAAGCCATCTTCGCCGCCAAGAAGAACCTGCGCCTGCTGACCACCGGCGGCCTGCCGGAAGCGCGGGCGCAGGGCCTGACCTTCCGCTCGCTGGCCGGCGGCTTCCTGGTGCAGTCGCGCGACAACGCGGTCGTCGACGACATGGAGCTGAAGGTGGTGACCAAGCGCGCAGCCGACGCCGGCCGAACTCGCCGACCTGAAGTTCGCCTTCAAGGTGGCCAAGCACGTCAAATCGAACGCCATCGTCTACGTCAAGGATGGCGCCACGGTCGGCATCGGCGCCGGGCAGATGAGCCGCGTCGACAGCGCCCGTATCGCGGCCTGGAAATCGCTGGAGGCGGCCAAGGCGGCCGGCCTCACCGAGCCCCTGGCCAAGGGATCCGTGGTGGCCTCCGATGCCTTCTTCCCGTTCGCCGACGGCCTGCTGGCTGCCGCCGAGGCCGGCGCCACCGCGGTCATCCAGCCCGGCGGCTCGATGCGCGATGCCGAGGTGATCGCCGCCGCCGACGCGAAAGGCCTCGCCATGGTGTTCACCGGCGCCCGCCATTTCCGGCACTAACTAGGCTCACGGGTCCTCCTCATGGTGAGCTTGTCGAACCATGAGGCCGGCAGCCGCCGCCCATCCTTCGACAAGCCCAGGATGATGTCGAGTTCGTGGATCGCGCCGTGAACGCTCTCGCAATCCATCTGCGCCCCGCCCTGCCCGAGGACCGCTTTCGTATCCGCCGCTGGCTGGCCGACCCCGAGGTGCAAGCATGGTGGGGCAATGCGGCGAGCGCAGAGGCCGAGATTACCCTGGCGATGGCGAGCGAGGCCTCGCTCTGCCGCATCATCGAGACGGGCGGCACGCCGATCGGCTACGCCCATGCCGTGGAGGCCGGCCTTTGGGGCGAGCATCTGCCCGATGATCTGCCGGCCGGCACCTGGGACATCGATCTGTTCATCGCCTCGGCTGAGCATCGCAGCCTCGGCGCGGGCCAACTCGCGCTGACGCTGCTGGCCGAGGAGGTGTTCGCCACCCGGCTGGCGGTTGCCTGTTGCGGCGTCGTCTCGATCAGGAACGAGGTTGTCGCCAGAACCTACGAAAGGGCAGGCTTTCGCTGGCTGCGGATCTGGCAGGATCCGATCGATGGCCCGTGCTGGCTGATGCTGAGGGAACGGCCGGACCCGCAAGCTCGCTGAGCTGTCCGGCAACGACCGATAGCTGTGCGATGGTGAGCGGCATGCGGCCGAGAACGGCTTCCAGCGTCGTCTCTGCCCGGCGCAGGCGTGCGCCGAAGCGCTCCAGCCAAGGCCCGATCGACCAGGCCTGCCCGCTGTCGCCGCCGATGGCATCGCGGGTGAAGGCTGCCTGCGCGGCCGCCAGCTGATTGACGGCATGCCCGATCGCCAGGCGGTCGTAGGTATCGAGCGCACCGATCGCTGCCGCCTTGGCGATGAGATCGCGGATGCGGAAATGCTCGCCAACCTCGAAGAACACGCGAGCGACCCGCAGGATAGGATGCCGCGCCTGCGCGGCGATCTCGGTGATGGCCGGCGCGAAACACAGCGCTTCCAGCCGCGCCACGTCGGCGGCAAGGTCGGCCGGTACGCCGTTGGCAAGGAAACCCTGCTCCACCTCCGCCATGTGATCCTTGAGCCGGGCCGGCAGCACGTCCTCGATGGCGGGTCTGAGCGCCGCCAGACCCTCGCTGTGGCGGGCGATGGTGCCGGCGAGGTCGCTGATCGCCTGGCCATCGTGCAGGAACCACAGCGTCTCGGTGCGCACCAGCTCCTGGGTCGCCTCGTAGAGGGAGAGCTGCGCAGCGCCGCCGAGCTTGTCGTCCAGGGCATCGATGCGCTGCCAGAGCTGCGGCAGCTCGAACACCTCGCGCGCCGACATGAAGGCGAGCGCCACATCGGCCTTGCCGTGGCCCGTCTCGCCGGTCATCTGCATGGCAAGCACCGGGCCGCCGCGGTTGACGACGGCATTGGTGAGGCCCGTGGCGATGATCTCGCGGCGCAGGATGTGCTTCTTGATGTCGGTGGCGAAGCGCCCGTGCAGACGCGCCGGAAAATAGGCGGTGAGCCAGGACTCCAGCAGCGGCTCGTCCGGCACCTTGCTGTCCAGCAGGTCTTGCGATAGCGCGATCTTGGCGTAGCTCAGCAGCACGGCAAGCTCCGGCCGTTTCAGCCCGCGACCCGACCTTCGCACGCTCCAGCAGCTGCTCGTCGGACGGCAGCGCCTCGAGCAGGCGATCGAGCAGCCCGCGCGCCTCGAGCGCACGCATCAGCAGCGGGTAGTCCGGCAGATCGCGCACGCTGCGCCGCTCGGCGAGGCTGAGCGCCAGCGACTGCTGGTAGTTGTTACGCAGCGAGTTGGCCGCCACGTCGTCGGTCATCTCGGTCAGCAGCACATTGCGGGCATCGATGGTGAGGCGGCCCGCGCGTACCGCCGGCCCCAGCGCGATCTTGATGTTGACCTCCTGATCGGAGGTGTTGACGCCGGCCGAGTTGTCGATGAAGTCGGTGTTGAGCCGCCCGCCGCGCGCGGCGAACTCGATGCGTCCGCGCTGCGTCATGCCGAGATTGGCGCCTTCGCCCACCACCTTGGCGCGCAACTCGGTGCCGGTGATGCGCAGGGCATCGTTGGCGCGGTCGCCGGCATCCGCATCGGTCTCGTCCGAAGCGCGCACATAGGTGCCGATGCCGCCGAACCAGAGCAGGTCGGTCTCGCATTTGAGGATGGCGCGGATCAGCTCGGCCGGCGTCAGGGCCGCAGCGTCGATGTCGAGCAGCTCGCGGATCTCGGCGCTCAGCGCAACGGACTTGGAGGCGCGCGAAATTACTCCGCCGCCCTTGGAGATCTTGGCCTTGTCGTAGTCCTGCCAGCTCGAGCGCGGCAGGTCGAACAGGCGCTGGCGCTCGGCGAGGCCGGCGGCAGCGTCCGGATCGGGATCGAGGAAGATGTCGCGGTGATCGAAGGCCGCCACCAGCCTGATCTCAGGCGACAGCAGCATGCCGTTGCCGAACACGTCGCCCGACATGTCGCCGACGCCGACCACGCGGAACGGCTGGCGCTGGATGTCGATGTCCATCTCGCGGAAGTGGCGCTTGACGCATTCCCAGGCGCCGCGCGCGGTGATGCCCATCTTCTTGTGGTCGTAGCCGGCCGAGCCGCCTGACGCGAACGCATCACCGAGCCAGAAGCCGTGCGCCAGCGAAATCTCGTTGGCGATGTCGGAGAAGGTGGCCGTGCCCTTGTCGGCTGCCACCACCAGGTAGGGATCATCGCCGTCGTGGCGCACCACGCGCGGCGGCGCGACCACGGCGCCGTCCTTGACATTGTCGGTGACGTCGAGCAGCGCGGAAATGAAGATGCGGTAGGCGGCGATGCCCTCGGCCTGCACGGCGTCGCGCCCGCCGCTGCGCGGCATCTGCTTGGGCAGGAAGCCGCCCTTGGCGCCGGTCGGAACGATCACCGCGTTCTTCACGCGTTGCGCACGCACGAGGCCCAGGATCTCGGTGCGGAAATCCTGCGCCCGGTCCGACCACCGGATGCCGCCGCGCGCCGTCGGCCCAAAGCGCAGATGCACACCCTCCACGCGCGGCGAATAGACCCAGATCTTCGCGATACGGGCGCGGCTGTGGCGCCGGGTCCAGGGCTTTGCCGTCGAACTTGAAGGTGATCGTCTCGGGCGGCCGGCCGTCGGCGCCCGTCTGGTAGAAGTTGGTGCGCACCGTAGCGGCGACGAGGCTCAGGAACTGCCGCAGGATGCGATCCTCGTCCAGGCTCGGCACGGCCCCCAGCGCGCCGTCGATGCGCTTGCGGATCGGCGCCTCTGCCGCGTCGCGATCCTTGATGCCGGCCTTGCGATCCGGATTGAGGCGCAGATGGAACAGCTCGAGCAGGTCGCGCGACACGCCGGCGTGGCGATTGAGCGTGTCGGCCAGATAACGCAACCCGAACGGCGAGCCGAGCTGGCGCAGGTAGGCGGCATAGGCCCGCAGGATGGCCGCCTCGCGCCAGTCGGCGCCGCTCGACATCACCAGCCGGTTGAAGCCGTCGTTGTCGGCCAGGCCCTGGAAGACGGCCAGAAACGCCTCCTCCAGCCGCGCACCGTGCATGGCGAGGTCGACCGCATCGCCGCTGATCGTCTGCAGCGCCATGTCGTGCAGCGTCACCTCGCGCACACCATCGCTGTAGCGGGGCGTAATGCGATAGGTGCGCTCGTCGATGGCCGAGAAGCCGAGGTTCTCCAGGATCGGCACGCGCTCGGAGAGCTGCATGGGCGGGCCGAACCGATACATCGCTGCATGCACCCGGCCTGGGGCCTCGCTGTAGAAGTCGATGGCGACCGGCCGATCCGGGTCGAGCCGCTCGATGCGCTTGATGTCGACTAGCGCCCGCTCCGGCGCGAACGTCTCGGCGTAGCCCGCAGAGAAGGCTGAGCGATACTTGCTCTCCAGCTTCTCCAGCGCATCCGCGTCGCCGCCCGAGGCGGCAATCGCCTGCGCCAGCCGGTCCTGCCAGGTGCGAACGATCTCGCTGATGCCGCGCTCGAGCCGCGCGGCGTCACCCTGCGGCGTGGCGCCGGCATAGCGTGCGACGATGAATTGCACCCGCACCAACGGGCCATCGGTGAAATGCGGATAAAACGCGACGATGCGGCCCTCGTAGGTCTCCGATAGCAGCGCCCCGATCTGCTCGCGCACCATCGAGGTGTAGCGGTCGCGCGGCACGTAGATGAGCAGGGAGACGAACCGATCGAAACGGTCGGTGCGGGCGAACACGCGCACGCGCGGCCGTGTTTCCAGATCGAGAATGCCCTCCGCCCACTCGCGCAGCTGCTTCACGCCGATCTGGAACAGCTCGTCGCGCGGGAAAGCTTTCCAGGATGTTGAGGATGGCCTTACCGTCGTGGCTGGACGGTGGATAGCCAAGCGCGCCGAGCACGGCATCGACCTTGTGGCGCAGGAACGGCACCTGCGTCGGCGACTCGAAATAGGACTGCGACGTGAACAGGCCGACGACGCGAATCTCTCCCTTGGGCGTGCCGTCGGCGCGATATGTCTTGATGCCGATATAGTCCATGTGCGCACGCCGGTGCACCTTCGAGACGACGTTGGCCTTGGTGATGATCAGCGGCGAAGGGGCGAAGAAGAACCGGCGCACCTCCGGCGTCATCGCCACCAGTTCGCTGCCGCGCCGCAGCACCTGCACCGACGTATCGCGCAGCACACCGAGCTCGCTGCCTGCGACGGGCTCGAGATTGCCCGTCTCTGCATCGCCCGACAGCTCCAGTTCGCGCATGCCAAGGAACGTGAAATTGTCGTGCTCCAGCCACTCCAGAAAGGCGATCAACTCGGTCAGCAGCGGACGCGGAATGCTGGCCGGTGCCGAGCCCAACGCGGCGACGGCGGCCTTGACGGCCTGCCGCATCGGCTTCCAATCCGCGACCACCATCCTGACCTGCCGCAGGATCGCCGACACGGCCGCGCCGAGGTCGGCTGCCGCCGCCTCGGACAGGGCGGGCAGGTGGACGGCGATGTAGCTTTCCTGGTGGCCGTCGCCCCAGGCGCCGTCGCCGGGTCCTACGATCGACTGCAGCCGGCCCGAGCGGTCGCGCCTGGTCTTGAAGATCGGATGCTGGAGCAAGCCGACCGCCAGCCCGCGTGCCGCCACTTCGCCCAGCACCGAGTCCACCAGGAACGGCATGTCGTCGTTGAGTACTTCCAGCACGGTCGTCGCCGGCAGGCCGTCGGCGGGGCTGGCCGCCATGCGGCGGAAGCCGACCTTGTGCCGGTCCTTCGGCTTCTCGGCAATGAATTCGACGGCCTCGCGTGCGTCGCGGGCGAGCCGGGCCGGTGCCAGGCCCTCGAGCTCATGGCTGCCGTTCCGGCCATACAACAGGGCGGCGAACTGCGCCGCCGCTGTGGTCGGCCCAAGTATCTGCTGAACCTGGCGGATGAGCCCGTCGCCGTCCGTCTCCGCGTCGTCGGCCATGGTACGCTCTATGTGCTGCCGCCCCTTGGACCGAGACTTTGCGGCCGGCGTCGCAAATTGACAATAAGGTCGGCCGGCCGTTGACAATCGCGGTCGCTAGCTCAAGGAAACATGCATGACCGCAAAGAACAAGCCAATGGTGCTCGATGCCGGCCCGGCCGCAAGGCTGGATGCAGATAACCAAGCCTATTTCGCCAAATGCCGCGAGAAGCTCGGCTTCGTCCCCAACGTGCTGGCGGCCTACGCCTTCGACAACGCCAAGCTGCGCGCCTTCATCCTGATGGCCGACGACCTGATGCTGGGCGACAGCGGTCTGTCCAAGCTGGAGCGGGAGATGATCGCGGTCGCTGTCAGCTCGGTCAACCACTGCCACTACTGCCTGACCTCGCATGGGGCAGCGGTGCGCCAGCGCGCCGGCGATCCCGAGCTCGGCGAGCTGATGGTGCAGAACTACCGGGCTGCCGACCTGCCGCCTCGCCAGAAGGCCATGCTCGACTTTGCCGTCAAGCTGACCGAGCAGCCAGACAAGATCGAGGAGGCCGATCGGCAAACGCTGCGCAAGGCCGGATTCGGCGACCGCGACATTTGGGATATCGCCGCCGTGGCCGCTTTCTATAACATGACCAATCGGATGGCCGCCGCGGCCGACATGCGTCCCAACCAAGACTACCACTACATGGTCCGGCAACGCACCGACGTGGTGGACAAGTCAACCCGGGCCACGACGTCCAAGGCGGCCGCCACAAATCAGACCGAGGCGAGGCGCCGGAGAGGCAAAGCCGGTTGACGAATGGCGATCGGCCTTGGTAGGCCCACCTGGAGTCCGCCACATTTGCCATGCACATCACGTGGGCCGAGGCGGGTAGGATCTGTTGACCAACGCTCGGATAGGCTGGCGGGGCATGCGTAACACTATTGCGGTTATGAACACGAAGGGTGGGGTAGGAAAATCCACCCTCGTGCTGGCGATGGCCGAGACGCTATCGGCCCAGTTCCGCAAGAACGTCCTCATCATCGATTCGGATTCGCAGGCGAGCGTCAGCGCTATGCTGCTGACGGCGGCCAACTTGCACCGCCTGCAGTCGGATGGCCTCACCATCGTCGACCTGCTGGTGGCGAGCGTGCTCAACAACGTCGCGGTCGACTGGCCAAGGTTCGTGGTGGGCGGCGTGTCCGACGTCGACGAGGCGCGCACCGTCTACCTGATCCCGAGCGACATGCAACTCACCCTGTTCGAGCGGGAGGTGTCCAAGGAGAGCCTGCATGCGCGCCTGCGCACCAGCATCGGCGCCCTGTTGGGCCATGTGCGCAGCGTCTTCGACATCATTCTGATCGACTGCCCGCCGGGCTTGTCAGTGTTGACAGAGTCGTGGCTGCGCGAGGCCGATTTCCACTTCTCGCCGACCAAGCCTGATTACGTATCCACTTGCGGGCTCGAGGTATTCCGCCGCTTCAAGGGCCTCAACCCGGAGATGGGTTTTGCCGAGAACCTGGGCGTGATCATCAACATGAAGGACCCGCACTCGGCCGTCGACGGGGACTACCATCGCTGGCTGGCTGGCAACCCCGACAATCGCTGCATCAAGCAGGCCATTCCGCGCAGCAGCGCCATGCAGCATGCCGCCCAGCTGAGCTCGGTGGAACGGTCCTACACCGCCAAGTACCCGGGCGAATCCGGTGCCGCCATCAAGGCCGTATGCGCGGAAATGATCGAGCGCGTGGCCGCCGCCAATGCGACGGCCGCGCTTGGTCCATCAGCAGTCGTCGGCAAGGCTGCGTCGATCGCCTCGCAAGCGTCGTAGATCACTGCGCTGCTGCGGCTGCACCGCTGCAAGGGGCGGCCTATCATCAGCCGAAGGGATTCGCCCATGCCCTCAACGGTCTTCGACTCCGCCATCTTCCGCGATGCCTTCGGCTCCGCGGCGATGCGCGAGGTTTTCTCCGATGCCGCCACGGTCGCGCGCTACGTCGAGGTGGAGGTGGCGCTGGCCGCCGCCGAGGCCCGGGTGGGCGTGATCCCCAAGGCGGCCGCCGAGACCATTGCCAAGTCTGCCAACGCCGGTGCCATCGATCTGGGGGCTCTGAAGGCGAAGACCGATGTGGTCGGCTATCCGATCGTCGGTCTCGTCAGCCAGCTCGCGAAACAATGCGGGGATGCGGGAGGCTTCGTGCACTGGGGTGCCACCACCCAGGACATTATGGACACCGGCCTCGTTCTGCAGTTGCGCGAGGCGCTGGCGCTGGTGGATGCCGACCTCGCCGGCATCGACGCGGCGCTTGCCGCCCTGGCCAAGACGCACCGCGATACGGTGATGGCCGGCCGCACGCATCTGCAGCACGCCCTGCCGGTGACCTTCGGCTACAAGGCAGCCGTCTGGCTCAGCATGGTGCGGCGCCATCGCCAGCGCCTCGCCGAGTTGAAGCCGCGCGTACTGGTCGGCCAGTTCGCCGGCGCCGCCGGCACGCTCGCCTCGCTCGGCGACAAGGGTCTCGCCGTGCACGACGCGCTGATGGACGAACTGCAGGCTCGGCCGTCCGCCGATCGCCTGGCATGTAGCCCGCGACGCCCTGGCCGAATCCGTGTCGTTCCTCGGCCTGGTCGCCGGCACGCTGGCCAAGATCGCCACTGACGTCATGCTGATGATGCAGACCGAGGTCGGTGAGGTCTTCGAGCCTTACCAGGAAGGTCGCGGCTCCTCCTCCACCATGCCGCAGAAGCGCAACCCGATTGCCTGCGAGTTCATCCTCGCGCTCGCCAAGGTCGTGCGGCAGCAGGTCGGGCTGATGCTGGACGGCATGGCCGCAGATCACGAGCGCGCCACCGGGCCGTGGCAGCTCGAGTGGGTGGCCGTGCCGGAAGCCTTCATCGCCGCGGGCGGAGCATTGCGGCATACGCGGTCGATGCTGGAAGGCCTGGTCGTCGAGCCCGAGCGCATGCGCCGCAACCTCGACCTGACCGGCGGCCTGATCGTGGCGGAAGCCGTGATGATGGCGCTGGCCGAGCACACCGGCCGGCAGGAGGCGCATCATATCGTCGCCGAGGCGTCGCGCGCGGCCCTGCAGAACGGCACCATGCTGCTGGCCGAGCTGCACAAGCGCCCGGATGTCACCAAGCATCTCGACGCCAAGCGCCTCGCTGAGCTGACCGATCCCGCCAACTACCTCGGGTCCGCCGCCGCCATGGTGGACAGAGTGTTGAAAGACGTCGGCGAGCCGTGAGAGTTGCTCGTCGATGCCGATAGTGGTCAGGGATGCTCTGCCGGAAGACGCAGAACCTGGCAGTACCATCATACGACGATCGATTGCCGAACTTTGCTTCGCCGATCACAAGAACGATCCGGCCCATTTGAATGAATGGTTGAGCAACAAGACACCAGAACACTTTCGCGCTTGGATGAAGCAGGCCGACAATTCGGTCCTGGTGGCAGTCGGCGATGCAAGCATTCTCGGGGTCGGGGCCGTCACCGATGCGGGCCGGATCAATCTCCTCTACGTTTCCCCTGACGCCAGATTTTGCGGCATCAGCAAAGCGCTGTTGCTGGCCCTCGAACAGATAGCGGCATCGAGGGGTTGCACTGCGTGCATGCTTCGCAGCAGCGAGACCGCGCGGCGTTTCTACTTCTCCAGCGGCTATGTCGATGCCGGTCCACATGAAGGACGACATCGCGGCTATCCGATGAGGAAGGACTTCAACCCCGCGACCGCGTAATCGCGCCGCGGAATCACGCCTTTTTCTCCGGCGCGGCGACGCGGATGTGCAGCTCCCGCAGCTGCTTCATCGCCACCTCGCTCGGCGCACCCATCAGCAGGTCGTTGGCCTGCTGGTTCATGGGGAACAGCGCCACCTCGCGCAGGTTCTTGGCGCCGACCAGCAGCATCACCATGCGGTCGATGCCGGCCGCCATGCCGCCGTGCGGAGGCGCGCCGTACTGGAAGGCGCGGTACATGCCGCCAAAGCGCTGCTCCACCACCTCCGGCCCGAGCCCGACGATGCCGAACGCCTTGACCATCGTTTCCGGCTTGTGGTTGCGGATGCCGCCCGAGGCGATCTCGAAGCCGTTGCAGACGATGTCGTACTGGTAGGCCTTGATCTTGAGATAGTCCTCAGTCGACTGCGCAGCCTCCAGCGCCTCCAAACCGCCTTGCGGCATCGAGAAGGGATTGTGCGAGAAGTCGATCTTCTTCTCCTCCTCGCTCCATTCGTAGAACGGGAAGTCGACGATCCAGGCCAGCGCGAACTGGTCCTCCTTGATGAGTTTCAGTTCCTGGCCCACCAGGGTGCGGGCGTCGCCCGCGAACCTGTAGAACTTCTCCGGGTTGCCCGCGGCAAAGAACACCGCATCACCGTCGCCGAGGGCGAGCTGAGCGCGCAGCGCCTCCGTTCGCTCGGGTCCGAGGTTCTTAGCGACAGGACCCGCACCTTCTAGGATCGCGATCATCGGGGTGTGCTTGGTCGGATCCTTGGCATCCTTCTTCGGGCCGCTCGCATCCGAAGACGCCACGGGCGCCGAAGCCCGCCAGAAAATGTAACCGAGGCCTGGCTGGCCTTCCTTCTGCGCCCAGCCGTTCATGCGGTCGCAGAAGGCGCGCGAGCCGCCGCCCGGAGCGGGGATCGCCCACACCCTCGCCTTGGCGTCCTTCTCGATCATGCCGGCGAACACCTTGAAGCCGGAGCCGCGGAAGTGTTCGGTTACATCCTGCATTTCGATGGGGTTGCGCAGGTCGGGCTTGTCGGAGCCGTACTTGCGGATCGCCTCGTCGTAGGGGATGCGCGGCCAGCCTTTGGTGACGGGCTTGCCGCCGGCAAACTCCTCGATCACTCCGGTGACGACCGGCTCCATCGCCGCGAACACGTCGGCCTGCTCGACGAAGCTCATCTCCACGTCGAGCTGGTAGAACTCGCCGGGCAGGCGGTCGGCGCGCGGGTCCTCGTCGCGAAAGCAGGGCGCGATCTGGAAATAGCGGTCGAAGCCCGAGACCATCAGCAGCTGCTTGTACTGCTGCGGCGCCTGCGGCAGGGCGTAGAACTTGCCCTCATGAACGCGTGAGGGCACCAGGAAATCGCGCGCGCCCTCGGGGCTCGAGGCGGTCAGGATGGGCGTGGCGAACTCGTTGAAGCCCGCCTCGTGCATGCGCTGCCGGATCGACTTGATGATCGCCAGCCGCTTCATGATGTTGGCGTGCAGCGTCTCGCGCCGCAGATCCAGGAAGCGGTATTGCAGGCGCAGATCTTCCGGGTAGTCCGGCTCGCCGAACACCGGGATGGGCAGCTCCTTGGCCGCCGACAGCACTTCGATCTCCGAGGCGAACAGCTCCACCTCGCCGGTTGGCAGCTCGGGGTTTACGGTTCCTTGAGGCCGGTCGCGAATGGCGCCGTCAACGCGGATCACCCACTCCGAGCGCACCGTCTCAGCCATCTTGAAGGCCGCGCTGTCGGGATCTGCAACCACCTGGGTCAGGCCATAATGGTCGCGCAGGTCGATGAACAGCAGGCCGCCGTGGTCGCGCACACGGTGCACCCAGCCCGACAGCCGCACGCGCTTGCCCACATCGGCTTTGCGCAGCGCGCCGCAGGTATGCGAGCGGTAGCGGTGCAGTGCCCCTCCGGCTGGCGTTGCATCGGCCGCAGCGGTGCGCCTTTCCGTTTTTTTCGCGTCAGCCATAGCCCGCTGTGTCCTTTGCAAAATCTACCTGGGGTTGACGCGCGGAAGAGCACGACGGTCCAGGGGGTGTCAAGGTTGCCGGCCCAGACAACGCCTTCGCAACCTGGCTGTGCGACACTGGCCAAGTGTGGCGCATGTGTCACGGACCCTGCCCCATCCTCGCCTATAAGGAAGGCAACGGTCTTCCAACGTTCCAAGTTGTCGGAGTTGCAGGTGGTGCTAGGCGTTTCCCTGGGTGAGCGTGGCTTGTCCCGCGCGGTCGGCCTGTCGGTCGCGGGACTGCTGGTCTGGCTGGTATTTGGCGCGAACGGGGCGGACGCGCGCACCGAGCAAAATACCGGCGTCAAGCGCGGGGCGCCGTCGAGCACGCGCGACAAGGCCGCCAAACCTTCGCCCGGTCCGCTGATTGCCGTGGTCTCCCTCGCACACCAGCGTATTTCCGTCTATGGCAGAGAAGGCCTGCTGGCGCAGAGCGCCGTATCGACCGGTCAGCCCGGTCACCGCACGCCGACCGGCGTGTTTAGCGTGCTGCAGAAGAACCGGTATCACCAGTCGAACATCTACAGCGGCGCGCCGATGCCCTACATGCAGCGCATCACCTGGTCAGGCATAGCCTTGCACGCTGGCGTCGTTCCGGGCTATCCGGCCTCGCACGGTTGCATCCGGTTGCCCAGCCACTTCGCAGTCGAGCTGTGGGGTATGACCAAGCCCGGCGCGCGCGTCATCGTCGCCCCGGACGACACCGCCGCCGTCCAGATCGCTAGCCCGCGCCTGCCTCTGCCCACACTGACACCGGTTCCCGAAGAGACGCCGGCCGACCAGGCCAAATCCGGGCTCGTGTCTGTGGCCCTGACCGGCCAAGCCACGGATGGCGTGGAAGCTGCCGCAGTCGCCACGCCGCGCGTGCTAAATCCGCTGGAGCGGGCCCGGGCTGCCAAAATCCGGACTGCCGCCGAGGCCATCGCCAAAAGCAAGGCGGCAAAGGCTGCAACCGAGCTGTCGGCCGTCAAAGCCGCGCAAGCCAACAAGGCCATCGCCGGCCTGCGCACCGCCGAACTGGCATTGGCTGCGGCCCAGAACAGGCTGGACGCGGCCACCAAAGCCCTGGATACCGTCAAGACGCCTGAAGCGGCGGAGCGCGCCAAGGCCGCTGTTGCCGCGGCAGAGGCGGCGCTGGCCGCCGCCGGCAACGCCAGCGAGGAAGCGCGCGCGCAGGAAGCCGTGCTAACGCCGGAGGCCCTGGCCGCTGCCCGCGCCGCCTGGGAGGCAGAGAACGCCAGCAGGATCGTAGCCGCCGAGGCCAAAGCCGCCGAGCACGGCACGGACCCGATCTCAATTTTCATCAGCAAGAAGACCAACCGCCTCTACATCCGCCAGGCCTGGGCTCCGATCCACGAGGCGGCGGTAACCATCAGGGAGCCCGAGGCCCTGATCGGCACGCACACCTATCTCGCGGTCGAACCGGCCGCCGACAGCAAGAGCCTGCGCTGGCTGTCGGTCACCTTCCCGGCCGCCAAGCCGGCCCGCCGTGAGGACGACGATGATGATGATGACCGGCCCAAGTCACGGCGCGGCAAGGCCGGCCAGACCGTCGAAGCCACTCCCGCACGACCGCACGAGACGGCCGCAGGTGCCCTCGAGCGCATCGATATCCCCGAGGAAACGCGGCAGTTCATCTCGGAGCGGCTGTGGACCGGCGCCTCGATCATCATCTCGGATCAGGGTATCAGCAACGAAACCGGCGTCTACACCGACTTCATCGTGCAGCCCCGCTAGCCGTGCAATTGCCGGCTCCGGCCGTCGCGGCAAGCGTTTGCCGCGACAACTCCCAAAGCCTGCGCTATAACCCCGCGCCCATGCGTCTTATCACTACCACCCAAGAGCTGGCCCAGGTCTGCACTCAGCTCGCCACGCACGATTTCGTGTCGGTCGACACGGAGTTCATTCGCGAGCAGACCTTCTGGCCGCAGCTGTGCCTGATCCAGGTCGCCGGTCCCGACCATGAGGCGATTATCGATCCCCTCGCTGCCGGCATCGACCTGAAGCCGTTCTACGAGCTGATGGCCAACGAGGCGGTGGTGAAAGTGTTTCATGCCGCCCGCCAGGACCTTGAGATCGTCTGGACGCAGGCCAAGCTGATCCCGCACCCGATCTTCGACACGCAGGTCGCCGCCATGGTGTGCGGCTTCGGCGAGGCGGTGAGCTACGTCAACCTGGTCAAGCAGGTCACCGGCCGCGATCTCGACAAGTCCTCGCGCTTCACCGACTGGTCGCGCCGGCCGCTGTCGCAAAAGCAGCTGACCTACGCGCTCGCCGACGTGACCTACCTGCGGGACATCTACAAGCGTCTGAAGGAAGAGCTCGAATCGAGCGGCCGCGCCCCATGGCTCGACGAGGAAATGGCTACGCTCACCGATCCGCGTACCTACGAAACCCATCCAGAGGAGGCTTGGCAGCGGCTCAAGCTGCGCGTCAAGAACCGCAAGGGGTTGGCCGTACTGATCGAGCTCGCCGCTTGGCGCGAACGCGCCGCCCAGGCCCAGGACGTGCCGCGCAACCGCATCCTGCGCGACGAGGCGCTCTACGACATCGCCGGGCATGCGCCGACCGAGACTGCGCAGCTCTCCGAGCTACGCACTCTGAGCGAAGGGTTCGCCCGCTCCGCCCGGGCCAGGGAAATCGTCGATGCCGTCAAACGTGGGTTGGCACGCGATCCCAAAACGGTGCCGGCGCTGCGGACAGGCACGCCGCTGCCGGCAGATAAGGTGGCGCTCGTCGACCTGCTGCGCGTGCTGCTGAAAGCGTGCGCGGCCCGCGCCAGGGTAGCGCCCCGTCTGATCGCCGACGGCGACGACCTGGAGCAAATTGCCGTGGAAGACCATCCGGCCGTGGCCGCGTTGAAAGGCTGGCGCTACGACCTCTTTGGGCAGTATGCCGAGCGCCTCAAGAAGGGGGAGCTGGCGCTTAAAGCCAGCAATGGCGAAGTGGTGTGGACACAAGTCTCGCGCTGACGCGACAGGCCACACCTATCCGGCGCCCGCGCCCTCCACCAGGCGCGTACCGGCTACACCCGACGATAGGCTCGGGCACTCGCCGTTGACCGCCGTGAGAACGGCTAAAAACAGCGCCATCAGCATCCCGGCTACGAGAACCATCCGCATTTTTCATACATCCATCATGGAGTTCGCTCCGCTGTCGGTCGAACCCGTCGAATTTGTCAGTATGGATATGGGAAGGCCACGCCGACGGGAAAGGCCGCCTCACGCGAGCGTTATGCGGTTTGATGAGTTGAACCCGAACGTACCGCAGCGCAGCAAGAATCAGCTGGAACGGCCGGGATTGTAGGCGTGCTTCTGGCGCCACTCCGACATGAAATAGGACAGTTCGCTGTCGATCGTCTCGGGCAGGACAATCCGCACCGACACCAGCTGATCGCCAGTGTTGCCGGTCGTGGTATTGCGCACCCCTTTGCCTTTCAGGCGAAACACCCGCCCCGAGCTGGTGCCCTTTGGTACCGTCAGCTGCACGCGCCCGGAAATCGTCTGCACCTCGATCTTGGCGCCGAGCACCGCCTCGTCGACGCTAATCGGCAGCTCCAGGACGATGTCGTCGCCAGCGCGCTTGAACAGGGCGTGCTGCCGCACCTTGATCTCGACCAGCGCATCGCCCGCCTCGCTGCCGCGCGGGCCCGGCGCACCCTGCCCCTTCAGTCGCAGCGTCTGACCGTCGGCGACGCCTTCCGGCACGGTGATGTCGAGCACGCCGCTGTCGGGCATCGTCACGCGTTTCTTGGCACCGGTGGCAGCCTCGAGAAAGTCGACTTCGAGGGTGTAGCGCACGTCGCGCCCGCGCATGCCGAAGGGGCTGGCCCCCTCGCTTCGCCGGTTGGCGCCGAACAGATCCGAGAAGATGTCGCTGAAGCCGAATTCCTCGCCTGGCCTCCCACCACCTGCACGGCCACCGAACGGCCCGCCGGTGTGTGCGCGCTGGTAGGTCCGGCGCTGCTCGCCGTTGGCATCGATCTCGCCCCGGTCGTACTGCCCACGCTTGGTGGCGTCGCCAACGATCTCGTAGGCGGCAGAGACCTTCTTGAAGCGCTCCTCGGCCGACGCCCGATTGGCCGGATTGAGGTCGGGGTGAAGCTCCTTGGCGAGCTTGCGGTAGGCCCGCCGGACGTCATCGTCCGACGCCTCGCGTGGAACGCCCAGCACTTTGTAGGGGTCTTCGGCCATCTGCAGTTGCCCATCCCGGCCCAGTCTCACTGAGTGCTAAAGTAGGATGATGGCGCTCGTGCGCCAACTGGGCATTGCCGTGCAACTGCCTGTTTATTGACCGACGCGGATTTCCGGCACCCGTTCCAATAGCTCGGCCAGTGCGGCAAACCGGCGGCGCAGGCGCTCCCCATCCAACGCCGCATGGGCCTTCGGGACGGTCAAAACCAGCTTGTCACCCTCGTAGCTCAGGGGCGTCTCGTCGATAATACCTGCCCGGCCGATCGACAGCATATGGGCGGCCCGGATGGCGGCTCCGATGATGCGGGCGCGGCGAAACTGCTTCTTCGAGACGATCTCCTTCAGCTTCTCGGAGAGCTGCTCGCCACCCTCGGCATCGGCACCGATACCGACGTGCCGGAAGTAGATGGAAAAGGCCAGGAATACCCGGCCCGGATGGTCGATGCCGGCCAGTGCCGCGTAGGTGATCAGGATCAGGCTCTGCTCGCCCCGGTAGTCCGGATGCGCCCGCCAGCCGGTATCGGACAGCAGGCAGGCTGCGTGCCGCAGCCGCCGCTCCTCATCCGTCTCCTTGGGCCCGGGGCCATCGAACAGGGCATCGGTCCAGTCGCACAGCTCGAGGGCATGCTCAGCGTCGCGCGAGCGCTGCTGGGCGAACTCGGCGCAGAACGACAGCAAGGGATCCTTGCGGCGCTCGTTGTCCGACATCAGGCTGTAGACGAGGCCCTCGCGGATGCCGAATACCGAGAAGCGCACCTCAGACGGCTCGAGCTTCTTGAGCAGGCGCTCCAGGACCATGGCTCCATACGGAAGCACCTCGCGCCGCGGCTTGGAGACGTCCTCGATGCCCTGCATGGAGGACAGCTTCTTGGCTTTGCGGATGTCCTCGCAGAACTCGATCGCCTGCCGGGTCGGCATGCTGTAGCCGTGCATGATGCGCAGCGGATAGTTGATCTGCTCCATATGCAGCTTGGCGATCGCCCGCCACGTGCCGCCGACGGCGTAGAAAGCGTCCGGTTGCGACCGCGGTCGAGCCAGCCGACGTTGGCGATCTGCTCATCGGCGAGATCGAGGGCCTTGTCGATCTTGCCTCCTGAGCTGTCGATCAGCCGCAAGCCGCCGAGCGGCAGCGTCACGGCCCGGCGCAGAGACGTGTCCTCCACGTCGATCAACTCGAGGCTACCGCCGCCGAGGTCGCCCGCCAGCCCGTTAGCCGTGCGGAAGCCCATGATGATGCCTTGGGCTGCCAGCTCCGCCTCCTGCTGGCCGGACAGTACCTGGATGCGAGTGCCGAGCACCTTTTCGCCGCGCTGGATGAAGGCAGGCCCATCGACGGCGTCGCGGCAGGCCGCGGTGGCAATGGCGCGGATGTTCTTGACGCGCAGAATTCTGGCGATGGCGCGAAAGCGCGCCAGTGCCGCGAGCGTGCGCTCGACGGCTTCCTCGCCCAAATGGCCAGTCGAAGCCACCTGACGGCCGAGGCCGCACAGGACCTTCTCGTTGAAAATCGGCGTGGGGCTGCGAACAGCCCCCTCGTAGATGACGAGCCGCACGGAATTCGAGCCGATATCCACGACACCGATCGGCTCGAGTTCGCCCTTGCGCCCGAACTCGGCGTAGTCCCGCGTCACGCCTTTTCCTTATTCCTTCTGCGCAAGGCTGAACCGGCGCGGGAAGCTGTCCTTCAATGATTGGCCGCGCCCGGACAGGCTTGGATTGGTCATGAAGTACTCGTGCGCATTGAACGGCTCCTCGCCGGGACCCGGCCGAATGCGCTCCGAGGAACCGTCCGCCAGTACCCGCCAGCTTTGCTGGTTGTCCTTCAGATTGGCAACCATGATCTGGTCAAGGATCTGTTCATGCACCGTTGCGTTGTTGATGGGAACCATCACCTCAACGCGCCGGTCCAGGTTGCGCGGCATCATATCGGCCGAGCTGATATAGACGAGCGCCTTGGCGGCCGGCAAGCCGTGCCCGGCCCCGAAACAGTAGATACGGCCATGCTCCAGGAACCGGCCGATGATGCTCTTGACGCGAATGTTATCGGACAAGCCGGGTACGCCGGGCCTGAGGCAGCAGATGCCGCGCACGATCAGGTCGATCTGGACGCCCGCGCTGCTCGCCTCGTAGAGCCCGTCGATGATCTGGCTGTCCACTAGAGAATTGAGCTTCATCCAGATGGCGGCCGGACGTCCCGCCTTGGCATGGCCGATCTCATCGCGGATGTGCGCCAGGATGCGCGTGCGGATGCCCTGGGGGCTCGCCGCCATCACCTCGATCTCGGCCGGCTCCGCGTAGCCCGTGATGAAGTTCAGGATACGATTGGCGTCGCGCCCGATCACCGGGTCGGCGGTGAAGAACGACAGGTCCGTGTAGATGCGGGCCGTCACCGGATGATAGTTGCCGGTGCCGATGTGGCAGTAGGTGACGAGCTCGCTGCCCTCACGACGCACGATCAGGCCGAGCTTGGCATGCGTCTTCAGCTCGATGAAGCCGTACACCACGTGCACGCCGGCGCTTTCCAGGTCGCGCGCCCAGCGGATGTTGGCGGCTTCGTCGAAGCGCGCTTTCAGCTCGACCACCGCGGTGACCGATTTGCCCATCTCGGCGGCCTGCTTCAGCTCGCGCACGATGGGGCTGTCGTTGGAGGTGCGATAGAGCGTCCACTTGATGGCCATCACGTTGGGGTCGGCGACCGCCTGGCGCAGCATCTGCACCACCACGTCGAACGACTCGTAGGGATGGTGGACGACGATGTCCTTCTTGCTGATGGCAGCGAAGCAATCGCCGTTGAACTCGCGGATGCGCTCGGGAAAGCGGATGTTGAACGGCTTGAAGACCAGATCCGGCCGGTCAGGGACGATCAGCTCGGAGGTGTTGGTGAGGCCTATCATGCCTTCCTTGACGAACACCGCGTCCTCGCGGATCTCCAGCTCTTGCACGACGAAACGCTGCAAGCGGGTCGGCATTTGTCCGTCGATCTCGAGGCGGATGACGTGACCGCGGCGACGGCGCTTGAGCGCCGTCTCATAAAGCGCGACGAGGTCCTCGGCTTCTTCCTGCACCTCGATATCGCTGTCACGGAGCACGCGGAATGCGCCGTGGCTGCGTGCCAGGAAACCTGGAAACAGTCGCGACAGAAACATGCCGATCATCGATTCGATGCGAATGAAGCGGATCGGCGCAGGCGTTCCGCCCTGCGCAGCATCGAGCGCCGGCAGCCGGATGAAACGGGGCAGCTGGCCCGGGATCGGCAGCAGGGCATGCATGGTGGTGCCGTCGCGCTCGCGCCTCAGCTCGACGCCAACCGTGAGCCCTCCGTTCTGGATGAACGGGAAGGGGTGGGCGGGATCGACCGCGATCGGAGTGAGCACCGGAAGATAGCGCGCGCCGAATTCGCGCTGCAGCCACTCCTGCTCGGCCGGCGTCAGCTCCTTGCGCTCGACGATGTCAATGCTCGCGGCCGACAGCTGGGACTTCAGGCCGGCCCAGGCCTCATACTGCTCGCTGGCCAGGGCCGCCGCGAATTTGTTGATCTCGGTGAGCTGCTGCGCCGGCGTCAGTCCGTCCTGGCTCACCTGCGTCACGCCGGCGGCGATCTGGCCGTACAGACCCGCAGCCCGCACCATGTAGAATTCGTCGAGGTTGGAGGCCGAGATCGACAGGAAGCGCAAACGCTCGAGCAGCGGATGATGCTGGTTCAGCGCCTCTTCCAGCACCCGCCTGTTGAATTGCAGCCAGGACAGCTCGCGGTTGAAAAAGCGGTCAGGTCCCGCGGGTGGCGCGGTCCTGGCGGCCGATTCTTTCTCTTTTAGCTTCGTTCTCGGCGAACTCATGAACAACCTTCAGTGCGCACGGAACCGGCTGGCGACAGTGTCACCGCAGAGCCACCCACTTGGCACAGTGAGGCAACATTCTGCAACACCAAGATGAAAGTTTGGTGGCGGGAACGGCAGTGTTCAGTGCTGTGCCCGTTGCCGTGCCAGCGCTTCCGCTGCCAGCGCCCTGGTCACCTTGCGGTGCGACGCCATCGCCAACCGGTCGATCTCGGCCACGATATTGGCCGCTGCCTCCATCGATTGCTCCATATGCAACGCGAGGTGACTGATCACGTGGGGCTCGACGGCAAGCTGCCGGTCGCTGAAATGCTTGATGAGAACGGCCTTCAGCAGCACCTCGTCCGGCCGGGCGATCGTAACCAGAGGCAAGGCCCGCAGCCGTGAGCGCAGGTCGGGCAAGCGCACCTCAAGCTCTCCCGGCGGCACGCGCGACGTCAGCAGCATCGAGAGCCGGTGCTCACGAACTAGGTTAAGGAGATGGAACAGCGCACGCTCGTCGGCGATGCCGCCGTGCAGGTCCTCGACCAGCAGCGCGCCGTTAACTCCGGCCACATCGTCCTCACGCAGCGCTGAGGCCATGAGACGGGCGGCGCCGGATTTCAGCCGCCAAACATTGGCGAGGTGCGTCTTGCCCGCGCGCGCCGGCGCGACCACCAGGATCGAGGCAAGCGGCCAGTCCGGCCAGCGGTCGATCATGTCGGCTGCGGCCCCGTTGGATGCACTGACGAGAAAATCCTCAGCCCCCAGTGCCGGTCGCTGCGCGAGGTCAAGCAGCAACTGACGCGATGCACCGGTCATGCCTGCTCCTTGCCGGAGGGCGTCGCCTGCGCGTTCGTGCCCTTGTAGACGGAGCTGTCGAGATAGATCTGCAGGGCAAAGCGCACCAGCACGCCGACCGCGGCCGCGAGAGGTACCGCCACCAGCGTGCCAACGAAGCCGAACAGGTAGCTGAACACGAACAGCGCAAAGATCAGCCAGACCGGATGCAGGCCGACCTTATGCCCGACAAAGCGCGGCGACAGCACCGCTGCATCGAAGGCCATGCCAGCGACTAGCACCCCAACCACCTTGGCGAGCGGCGCGAGAGACGGCCAGAACTGCACGATGGCGAGGCCCGACGCGAAGATCAGGCCGAGCAACCAACCCACCACCGGAATGAAGGCCAGCAGGCCGGTGCTGAGGCCAACCAGCAGGCCATATTCGATCCCGGCCCAGCTGAGGCCGACAGCGTAGTAGATGCCTAGCATCATGCAGATGGCGCCCTGGCCGCGAATGAAGGCCGACACCGCATCGTTGATCTCGCCCCCTAGACGCCGGATGGTCGCCGCATGTTCGCGAGGCAGCGTGCGATCGACACGTTCCAGCATCGGATGCCAGTCGACCAGCAGGTAGAACACCACCACCGGCGTAATCAGTACGAGGGCCAGGAAATTCACCAAGGCCAGCCCCTGGCTCCACATCGATGCCACGATGTGGCCGACCATCGCTGCCCAGTTGCCAGACGCTTCCGTCAAGGCGCGATCGAGAGCCACCTTGAACGCCGGGAAATTGGGTCCCAGCCAGTAGTGCGCAAAGCCCTCCACGCCGACTTTCATCCGCTCGGCCTCGGTGGGCGCGCGGGCAATCAGCTGGCGCACCTGCTCGGCTAGAAGCGGCACGAGGATGACGAGCGCCAGCCCGATGAGCACGGCAGCGAGGCCAACGATAATGGTGACGGCCGAGACCCGCCCGACGCCGCGGGCTTCCAGCCGGTCGGCGAGCGGGTTGAGGAAGTAGGCGATGACGATGGCGGCGACGAAGGGCAGCAGAATGTCCTTCAGCAACGCAATGGTGAGCACCACCAGCGCGAATGCGGCCAGCCAGAACCAGAGCTGCTTCTCGATCTTCATGTCCGCTCGCCTACCCCCTGCCGGACAAACTCGTGCTCCGCCGCCGAGCCGGGCTGTCAGCTCGACGCGTCCTTGCCGGACTCGTATCCAGTCATGTGCATGAACCAAGCCTTGAGATAGGCGGCCAGCGAAAGCAGCGTCAAACCCCCCGTAATCCACACCAGTAGCAGACGGACCGTCTGCAACCCCAGAGTGAAGCCATCGTCGGCCAGCACCGTGGCGGCCAGCACGATCTGGGCCACGGTATTGGCCTTGCTTACCGCCAGCGGCTTGATGACCACCGGTTGATCCATGAGCCATGACAGCAGCACGGCGACAACAATAAGGATGTCGCGGCTGACGACCATAATGATCAGCCACAGCGGCAGCTCGCCGCGCACGCCGAGCGCAATGTAGATGCTGACGATCAGCAGCTTGTCGGCGAGAGGGTCGAGATAGGCGCCAAGCTCGGTGCGCCAGTCGAAGCGCTTGGCCAGATAACCGTCGATTGCATCGCTTATGCCCGCGCAGACGAAGATCAGGAACGCGACCTGCGTCCGGCCGGTCAGGAGCAGCCAGAAAATAATCGGCACGGACATGACCCGTCCGAGCGTGATGAAGTTGGGTATATTGATGTTCAATGGCCAACCGGTTTGTTAGCTGCGAGTGCACAGACCGTCGCTACGCCAAGGAAGCCCGTGCCGACGGTCGTCAGCGGCCTGATCTTACCCGCCACCCGCTACAGCCGTCGAGCCGGGCTATTGTGCCGCGATGATCCAGTTGCCACCCACGTTGCGCAGGGCAAGCCCCTGGCCTGCAAGGGCTTCCGTCAGGCGCTCGGTGCCGCTCGAGTAGCGCAAGGTAACGCGCGCGCCGCGTGCTGAAAGACCGGCCACCTCCAGCTCCTCAATACCCGGCGTGGCGGCCAGCTTGCGGCTGATGTCCTGCCATTCGTTCATGCCGCGAAACTCGACCGAGATCATCAGATCCGCCGCCCCGCCGCTTGCGGCCAGAGGGCCTCCCCCACCTCCGCCGCCGCCCCCGCCGCGTATTTTGGTGGCTTTCCAGCGTCCCTCGATCACACCGAGCGCCACCACGGCTGCCAGCTCGTTGGTGTAGCCCGGGTCTGACGCATCGAGACGATAGGCGCGCTGCAGGGTAAAAGCGCCGACGGCGTCGCGGCCGGACAGGATGATGTTAAGGCGCCCTGCAGCAGGATCGGCCTCGCTGACCGCGATCAGGAGGTATTCGCTGCGGTAGATCCCGGCCAGAGAACGAATGGCCGCGCCGTCGCCACCGGCCAGCGCATTGATGGTGGAAGGCTGGATCTCCTTCCTGAGCGTCTGCAGGGTGACCGGAGTAAGCGCGTGCTCCAGGTCGAGGCCCTTCCATACGTTGGTCCACGCCGGGTCGTCGCGGGGCGTGCCGGTTGGCCCATCGCGCCAGACGGGAATGACGGTGACCGCTGGTGACTGCTCGTCCGAGAAGGGAATGCCCTCGCGGCGCAACAGGTCGCGCACCGACTTCGCTTGGAACGAGAAGTCCAGGCTGGCGATGTACTCGGTAGCGGAATTGCGCTCCGAGCGCACCTTGTAGCCGTCGATCAGGTCGCCCGCCTTGACGGAGGCGAGGCGGCGGATGCGCGGGTAGGCGGTGACCGGCACGAGCCGTTTCAGAAGCGAGCGGAAGGCGGCCTGCTGACCATCGGCGAGGGCCTGGGTCTTGGCCGCCACGGCATTGTCGGCGCGGGCCTCGACCGGGTAGTTGCCGACCGTGAACACCGCGTCTGCCGCGTGCGCTGGCGTAAGCCCTCCTGGGCCAAGCAGCGCCGTCGCCAGCAACAGGGCCGCGCGGCGCGCTGGTCTGCTGATTCTGATCATTTCCCCCTTCGGGCTCATCTTTCGAGGCGGCATCCACTGCCGCTGCCTAGCGGACCCTACCTAATCCCTTGATCGTCTGCTATGCCCGCACAACCAGGAAGCATTAGGGCAGGATTTGGGAGCACCGCCAGAGATTTCCATGCCTCATCGCCGGCACAACCGCCCACCCATTTCCTACCGCGATTCCGGTGTCGATATCGACGCAGGCAACGCCCTGGTGGAGGCAATCAAGCCCCTGGCAGCCAGCACGCGGCGGCCCGGCGCGGATGTCGATCTCGGTGGCTTCGGCGCACTGTTCGATCTCAAGCGGGCAGGTTTCAAGGACCCTATCCTGGTGGCGGCCAATGACGGGGTCGGCACCAAGCTAAAGATCGCCATCGATACCGGCCAGCACGCTACCATCGGCATCGATCTCGTCGCCATGTGCGTCAACGACCTGCTGGCGCAGGGGGCCGAGCCGCTGTTCTTTCTCGACTACTTCGCGTGCGGAAAGCTCGACGTAGCCACCGGGCGGTCGGTGATCGCCGGCATCGCCGAGGGCTGCCGCCAGGCGGGCTGCGCGCTGATCGGCGGCGAGACCGCTGAAATGCCGGGCATGTATGCCGACAAGGACTACGATCTGGCGGGCTTTGCCGTAGGCGCTGTGGAGCGCGATCGGCTGCTGCCGCGGCCCGACGTCATCGCCGGGGACGTGCTGATCGGGCTCGCCTCCTCCGGCGTACACTCGAACGGCTATTCGCTGGTGCGCCGGCTGGTGGCGGAGGAGAAACTCGACTGGCTGCGGCCGGCTCCGTTCGCGCCCCGGCGCTCGCTCGCTGAGATCTTGCTCGAGCCCACTCGCATCTACGTCAAGCCGGTGCTCGCGGCGCTGCGCGAGACGGGGGCCATCAAGGCGCTGGCGCACATCACCGGCGGCGGCTTGTCGGAAAACCTGCCGCGCGTGCTTCCCGATGGCCTTGCCGCGCACGTCGATCTCGCGGCATGGACAGCTCCTGCCGTGTTCGGCTGGTTGCAGCGCGCCGGCAACCTCAGCGACGAGGAGATGCTGCGCACCTTCAACTGCGGGGTCGGCCTTATCCTGGTAGCGGCGGCGGGCGAGTCCGGCGCCGTGCTGGCGGCGTTGAAGGCCGCGGGCGAACAGCCGTTTGCCATCGGCGAGATCGAGCCAGGCCGCGGCGTAAAGTCGTCCGCCAAGGGCAAAGGCGAGGCGGAAGCCGTGCGCTATTCCGGAGCGCTGAGCGCAGCGTCATGAGGAAACGCGTCGCCATCCTGATCTCGGGGCGCGGTTCCAACATGATGGCGCTGGTGGAAGCGGCCCGGGGCGGGGACTACCCTGCCGAGATCGTGTCCGTCATTTCCAGCCGGCCAGACGCCCTAGGGCTGGCCTGGGCGCACTCGCAGGGGCTCCCCAGCCGGGCCATCGACCACAAGGCCTACGCCTCGCGGGAGGCCTTTGACGGGGCCATCGACTCTGCCCTGGAGGAAGTGAGCGCCGAGTTGGTGGCTCTGGCGGGTTTCATGCGCATCCAATCCCCGCAGTTCGTGCAGAAATGGCTGGGCCGACAGCTCAACATTCATCCCTCGCTGTTGCCGCTGTTCAAAGGGCTGCATCCGCAACGCCAAGCCCTCAAGGCGGGGGTGCGCATCTCGGGTTGCAGCGTGCACTTTGTCACCGAGGAGATGGACGCCGGGCCGATCGTCGCACAAGCCGCCGTTGCGGTGCATGAGCGGGATACCGAGCACACGCTGGCTGAACGGATTCTTGTTGCCGAGCACAGGCTTTATCCGCACGCGCTGCACCTGGTAGCGTCGGGCCGTGCCCGCCTCGAGGACGGCCGGGTGGTGCTCGATAGGGTGGTCAATTCGAGCGAATTTCTATACTCGCCAGCAATCTGATTTGCCGGTTGGCGGCGCAACACCTCTGGAAAAATCGCCGCGGCGACAGCCTGGAACTGGACACGCTCACGACGCCGGTGCTACCAGACCCCAAAGGCGACAAAAAACCCAATGGCGCCATAAGATTGGTCGGGGAGGGAATCTCATGCCGGTCGTGCGGGTCCGGCCTGCCACCAGCACTGTCGACGGCATGTTCCACGCCAAAGCTATTCGTCTGCGGAGCCCGACGAGATGACCGCACCCGCCTCCCATATCCAGCAGCTCGGCGATGAATCCTCAGTCTGGTTCAAGCTGACGCCGCTGGCCAAGGGGCCGCAGAACCCCATGAAGGTGTTGATGCTGATGGCGGAGCGCTACGGCGGCGTCATCCCCGTCAACATGGGCAACGAGCGCGTCGTGCTGCTGACCGAGCCTGATCACTTCAAGCGCATCCTGGTGACCAAGGCCGACGACTACATCAAGTATTTCGACGGCCTGAAGCCGATCTTCGGCAAGTCGATGATCACCCACGACGGGGCGCTCTGGCAGAAAATCCGCATGCCGCAGCAGCCGGCGTTCCACCCGGACATGTTCGCCGAGTACATCCCCTACTTTCTCTCGGCGATCCGCACCAAGATGGAGATCTGGTCGAAGCTCGCCAAGACCGGCGAGACAATCGAGATGGTCGAGCAGACCTGGACGCTCGCCGCCGACATGATCTGCAAGGCGCTCTTCGACCGGGACATGCCGTTCAACCCGCACTTCGTGTTCAAGTGCGTGAAGACCTATACCGATGTGATGAACCACAAGGCCATCCGCGACAAGAAGGTGGCCGGCGAAGAGTTCGAGATGTCGGACCAGGATGCGGCCAAGGCCATGGACGTATGGGCTGGCGTGCCGCCGGAGGTGTTCCTGGCCGACCCGCGCGAGGAGCGCGAGCGCACCCTGCTCAAGATGATCGAGGCCGCGGTGGCCGATCCGAGCATACCCGAGTTCGACCAGCAGCAGGCCGTCGACGAGTTGAAGCAGTACCTGTGGGCCGGCACCGAGACCACCGCCCTGACGCTGGCCTGGGCCCTCTACGAGACGGCCAAGAACCCGGCCGCCGCTGAGCGCATCCGCAAGGAAGGCGAGACGGTTTGCGGTGATCGCGAGCCGAGCGCCGCCGACTACTCCGCGCTAGCCTACACCCGCGCGGTCATCCAGGAGACCATGCGGCTCTATCCGCCGATCTGGATGCTGGTGCGCGTGGCCGACAAGCCCGATGTCATCGACGGCAAGGAAATCCGCGTCGGCGACAAGGTGGCCCTGTTCGCCTACGGCGCACATCACAGCCCGAAGTACTGGGAGGACCCCGAGACGTTCATGCCCGAGCGCTGGCTCGGCGACGCCGCCAAGAAGCGCAAGCCTTACACCTATCTGCCGTTCGGCGGCGGCAAGCGCGCCTGCATCGGCGGCGCCATGAGCCAGGTGGAGAATACGCTGGCACTGTCGATCCTGCTGCGTCGCTTCCGTCCGGAGTACGTCGGCGTCGAGCCGCCCGGCCTCAACGCCACGGTGACGTTGACCCCCAAGGGTGGCCTGCAGTTCAAGATCCGCGAGCTGAGCTAGGCTTCCAGCCTTCTGTACACTTCCGGCAGAGTGCATTCGCCGGGGCTCGCGGCCAGGGCAGTTCAGTCAATTGGCGACAAAAAAGCCCCTCGGCCGAGGAGGCAACCGAGGGGCATGGCAGGCGCCACAAGCCAAGAGTTACTTGGTTATGTCGACGTCCTTTGGTCTCGGGCAGGAACAGCAGGCCGACAAAGAAGCTCATGGTAGCTATCACCACCGGATACCAGAGGCCCGAGTAGATATCGCCGGTCGCCGCCACGATGGCGAACACCGTGGCCGGCAGGAAGCCGCCGAACCAACCATTGCCGATGTGATAGGGCAGCGACAGTCCGCTGTAGCGAATGCGCGTCGGGAACATCTCGACCAGCCATGCCGCAATCGGCCCGTACACCATGGTCACGTACACCACCAGGATGAACAGCAGGAACACGGTGACGAAATAGTCGATCTGCGCCGGATCGCCCGATGGCCGCTCGTGGGTCACCCCAAGCAGCAACAGTGTGACATGTCTGCGCACCGGTCGTCGTACAACCTTGGGGGCATGGAAACTATATAAGCATTTGGATTAGCATATTAATTTGTGCATTATTAATGGGCTGCGGGCATGCCTGAAGCGAGCTATTTGCTAGCGCATGACGATGGCAATGGCGTAGGTCGGAGAGGCAGTTACCGGCCGCGCTTGGTCGTCCGGATAATAGAGTGACAGGTTGGAAATGCCAAATCGCAAAGCCCCGCGACCAAAGACGAGCAAGTCCAGCCTCCCGGTTCATCCCGACGCCATTGAGGCCAAGCGCGACCAGCAGTTGGCCGAGATCGAGAGAATTCGAACGCGCCGCGGCAAACTCGAGGGATGCTCCAAGAACGCCTACCTGATGCTGACGCGCGGTTGGGGCCGGGCGAACTGGCACGTGCGCGCCGAGCTTCTGCGGGCTTCGGGCTGGCTGCTGTACGTCGAGCGCCTGCGCGATCTCTGGCCCGACGTCTGACGGCGGGCACTCAGGCTACGGCCCCGCGGCCGGGCAATGCGGGCTCGGGCGCCTGACCTGTACCCCATAGCCGCCGGTGCAGCTTTTCGAGCAGCAGATAGATGATAGGGGTCGTGTAGAGCGTCAGCACCTGCGACACCACAAGGCCGCCGATGATGGCAACGCCCAGCGGGCGACGCAGCTCGGAGCCCGGGCCGGTCGCAATTGCCAGCGGTATGGCGCCGAGCAGCGCCGCGAACGTCGTCATCAGGATCGGCCGGAAACGCTCGCGCGCGGCTTCCAGAATGGCGCGCTCCGGCGATAATCCCTGCCCGCGCTCGGCCTCGAGCGCAAAATCGACCAGCATAATGCCGTTCTTTTTGACGATGCCGATCAGCAGGATGATGCCGATGAACGCGATCACTGACAGCTCCATACCGGCCATGTTCAGGGCGATCAGCGCACCAAGGCCCGCCGATGGCAGCGTCGAGATGATGGTGATGGGATGGGCCAGGCTCTCGTACAGCACGCCCAGCACGATGTAGACGGCCAGCAGCGCGGCAATGATCAGCAACACCTGCATGCCGCCCTGCTGGGCAAAGGCCTTGGCATCGCCGGCCGCTTCGGCGCGGATCGAATCTGGCATCCTCAGCTCGGCAATCGCCTGGCGGATCGCGGTTTGCGCCTCATCCAGCGTCATGTCGGCTGTCAAGCCGTAGCTGAT
Organism: uncultured Alphaproteobacteria bacterium; assembly: GCA_963840445.1. Taxonomy (GTDB): domain Bacteria; phylum Pseudomonadota; class Alphaproteobacteria; order Rhizobiales; family Hyphomicrobiaceae; genus AWTP1-13. Next base: position 364,691 of record CAWIZC010000023.1, read on the forward strand.
GGTAACGGCCGGGAACGGCCCCTGATGGTTCACGACCAGTGGTGCCAACAGCCGGTCGATGGTGATGACATTGCTCAACGGTAGCTGCGTGCTGCCGCTCCCGGGCACATAGATGCGTTGCAGGTCGGTCGGATCCCGCTGGAAGCCCGGGTCCACCTCCAGGATCACCCGATACTGGTTGCGCTGGGTGTAGATGACCGACACTTGCCGCTGTGCGAAGGCGTTGTTGAGTGCGTTGTTGATATCCTGGATGCGGACACCGAGCCGGGCTGCCGCCTGCCGGTTGATGGAGATACTGGCCTGCAAGCCGCCTTGCTCACGATCCGTGGAGACATCGGCGAGACCGGGAATGGCAGCGATCTTGTCCACGACCTTGGGCGCCCACGCGTATAGATCGCCGATGTCGGGGCTCCACAGCGTGAACTGATAGTCGGAATCGCTCTGACGCGCGCCGACGCGAATGTCCTGCGCGGCGCTGAGAAAGACGCTGATGCCGTTCACGCGGGTGAGCGAGCGCCGCAGGCGATCGATGACGCGGGCGGTGGGCACGCCGTCGCGCTGGGCAAGCGGCTTCAGGCTGATGAACATGCGTCCGCGATTGACGGCCGCGTTGAATCCCGATGCGCCGACCGACGAGCCGATATTTTCGATTGCCGGATCGGCCAGCACGATGTCGAGCGCTTCCTTCTGCAGCTTGGCCATGGCATCGAAGGAAATGTCGGTCGAGGCCCGCGTGGAGGCGAAGATCAAACCGGTATCGTCGCGCGGGAAATAACCCTTGGGGCTCTTGGCGTAGAAGTTGACCGTCAGCACTACGGTGGCGACGGCAATGGTCAGCATCACGACCACATGGCGCACTGCGATCGCCAGCGTGAACATGTAGACACGCGTGGCCCAGCCCAGCACCGCCTCCACCAGGCGGTCTAGCCAGGTGGTGTCCTTGCTCGGGGCGGCGCGCACGAAATGCGCGCAGATCATCGGAGTCACGGTCAGCGACACGACCAGCGACACGGCGATGGCAAATACCAGCGTGACGGAAAACTCGCGCAGCAGACGCCCGATCACACCATCCATGAACAGCAGCGGAATGAATGCGGCGATCAGCGAGATGCTGATCGACACGACGGTAAAGCCGATCTGCTGCGCCCCTACGAGGGCGGCCCGCATCGGCGACATGCCCTTCTCCAGGTTGCGGAACATGTTCTCGATCATGACGATGGCGTCGTCGACCACGAAGCCGACCGACACGGCCAGCGCCATCAGGGTGAGGTTATTGATCGAGAAACCTGCCAGCCACATGGCCGCGCAGGTGCCTGCCAGGGACAGCGGCACGGTGATGCCGGCGGCAATGGTCGGGGTCGGCCGCCGCAGGAAGACGTAGACCACCACCATCACCAGCGCGATGGACAGCCCCAGGGTCAGCTGCATGTCGAGGATGCTGGCGCGCAGCGTGGTGGTGCGATCGGACAGGATGGAGATGTCCATCCCGGCCGGCACCCAGCGCTTGATCTCGGGGATCAGCTCGCGGATGCGGTCGACCGTATCGATGACGTTGGCGTCCGCGCTCTTGACGATGGTCAGGAGGATGGCCGGCTGCCCGTTGAAGCTGGCAGCCGATCGCGAGTTGCGCGTCCCCTGCTCGACGCTCGCCACCGCCGAAAGGCGCACGACGTCACCCCCGGACGACTTGATGACGATGTTCTGATAGTCCTCCAGCGTGCGCAGCTGGCCATTGGTCTCCAGCGCGGTCACGTGCCGGTCACCGTCGATGATGCCGAGCGGGGCGACGGCGTTGGCGCTGGTGATGGCTGTGCGCACGTCCTCGATGCTCATGCCCATGGATGCGAGCTGCATGGGATTGACGCGCACGCGGACGGCAGGCTGGTCGGCGCCTGCAACCGTCACTTCGGCGACCCCGTCGAGCTGCGAGATGCGCTGGGCGATGACCGTATCGGCGGCGTCGTACAAGTCGCTCGGCGCGATAGACTTCGAAGTCAGCGCCAGGATCAGGATGGGAGCCGCTGCCGGATTCGACTTGCGGAAGTTGGGCAGCGAAGGCATGTCGGCCGGCAGATCGGCTGCAGCCGCATTGATGGCTGCCTGCACGTCCTGCGCCGCGCCTTCGATGTCGCGATTGAGCGCGAACTGGATGGCAATGCGCGTGCTGCCGAGCGAATTGGTCGAGGTGATCTCGGTAACGCCGGCAATCTCGCCGAGACGACGCTCGAGCGGTGCCGCTACACGGGCTGCCATCGTCTCGGGGTCCGCGCCGGGTAGGTTGGCGTTGACGCGGATGGTTGGGAACTCGACGGTGGGCAGGCTTGCCACCGGCAGAAAGCGGTAGGCAACCAGACCCAGCAGCATCAGGCCCATGGCCAGAAGGGTGGTGCCGATCGGACGCTCGATAGCAGGCCGCGAGAAGTTCATGGCCTCATTCCGCAGCCTGGGGGGCGTTGTCCGTCTCATCGGGCACGCGGATCACGCCATTGGAGCCCGGCGCCAGGCGAGCCCTGACGCGTTCCATGGTCAGATAGATCACGGGCGTGGTGTAGAGGGTCAGCAGCTGGCTCAGCAGCAGCCCGCCGATGATTGTGACGCCCAGAGGATTGCGCAGCTCCGAGCCGGTGCCGCCTTCGAGCGCCAGCGGCAATGCGCCGAACAAAGCGGCCAGCGTCGTCATCATGATGGGCCGGAAGCGAAGCATGCAGGCCTGCACGATGGAATCGCGCGGGCTCATGCCCTGCGTACGCTCAGCGTCGAGCGCGAAGTCGATCATCATGATGGCGTTCTTCTTGACGATGCCCATCAGCAGGATGATGCCGATCAGTGCCACCATCGACAGGTCCATGCCGCAGTACATCAGGGCGAGCAGGGCGCCGATGCCGGCCGAGGGCAGCGTGGTCAGGATTGTGAAGGGGTGCACGAAGCTCTCGTAGAGCACGCCCAGCACGATATAGATCGTGATGACCGCGGCCAGGATCAGCCACGGCTGGCCGGCGAGCGACCTGGTGAACTCGTCGGCATCACCGGAGTAGCTGCCCGTCACCGACGAGGGCATGGCGATCTCCTCGCTGGCCGAGGAGATCGCATGCACCGCATCGCTCAGCGACGCACCAGGCGCCAGATTGAAACTGATGGTGACCGAGGGGAACTGATCCTGGTGATTGATGGCGAGCGGGGCGACACGGCGCTCGATTTTTGCGACGGCGCTCAGAGGTATTTGCGCGCTGGACCCGCCCTGCGCCGGGACAGCGGCCGGAGCTCCCGGCGCCTGCAAGGTCGGTGCAGGCAACTGCCCGACGTTGCTTGCCGGCACGTAGATGAAGTTGAGCGCGCCGGCGTCGCCCTGGAATTGCGGCATGGCCTCGAGCACGACGCGATACTGGTTGGCCTGCGCGTAGATGGTCGAGATCTGGCGCTGCCCGAAGGCATCGTTCAGTGCGTCGTTGATGGCCTGCATGGAAACGCCGAGCCGGCTCGCCGTCTCGCGATCGACGTTGACGAAGGCGCGCAAGCCGCCGTCCTGGGCCTCGTTGACCACCTCACGCAATACGGGCGAGGTACGCAGCTTCTCGGTCAACTTGCTCGACCAGGTGCTGACGTCGTTGGCGTCGCTGCCGACCAGTGTGTACTGGTACTGCGCACGGCTGGTGCGGGTGCTGATCTGGATATCCTGCACCGGCTGGAAATACAGGACAACGCCGGGGATCGCGGCAACGCTCGCCTGCAGTCGTTCCACGATCTGGGTGACCGAGGCCCGGCGCGAATCACGCGGTTTGAGAATGACCTTCAGGTGGCCGGAGTTGGGCGTCGGGTTGATCGAGCTGACGCCGATCACGGTTACAACGCCCTCGACATCAGGATCGGTGCGCAGCGCCTTGGTGACGGTCGCCTGCAGGCGCTGCATCTCAGCGAAGGAGACCTCGGGGCCGCCTTCCATCACGGCGTTGACGAGCCCAGTGTCCTGGGGCGGCAGGAAACCCTTGGGCACGATGATGTAGAGCCCGATGGTGATCACTAGGGTGGCGAATGTCGTCATCAGCGTGGCGCGCTCATGCCGCAACACCCATTCGAGGCTGCGGCGATAGCCGGCAAGGACCCAGTCGATCAGCGCATTGAAGCCGCGCGCCAGCAAACCGCTCTTCTCGTCGCCCTGATGGCGCAGCATGCGCGAGCACATCATCGGCGTGAGCGTCAGCGACACCACAGCCGAGATCAACACGGCGATGGTGAGGGTGAGCGCGAACTCGCGGAACATGCGCCCGACCAGGCCGGTCATGAACAGCAGCGGGATGAACACGGCGATCAGCGACAGCGTCAAGGAGATGACGGTAAAACCGATCTCACGTGCGCCCTCCAGCGCCGCTTCTATCGGCTTCAGACCCCGCTCGATGTGGCGGACGATGTTCTCGATCATGACGATCACGTCGTCGACGATGAAGCCGGTGCCGATGGTCAAAGCCATCAACGACAGATTGTTGAGGCTGAAGCCGCAGAACCACATCACGCCGAAGGTGGCGATCAGCGACAACGGCAGCGCCACGCCGGCGATGATGGTGGCGCGGATGGTGCGCAGGAACATGAGGACGACCAGCACCACCAGCCCGACGCTCAGCATCAGCGTGAACTGCACGTCGTGCACGGAGGCGCGAATGGTGCCTGTGCGGTCGGTCACCAGCGTCAGCTCGGCATCGCTCGGTATGGAGCGCTGCAGCCTCGGCAATTCCTTGCGGATGCTCTGCACGGTGTCGATGACGTTGGCGCCGGGCTGGCGATAAACGTCGATGACGATCGCGGGGACATCGCGATACCAGCCACCGACCTTGGTGTTTTCCAGGCTCTCCAAGACCTGGGCGACATCGCTCAGCAGAACTGGCGCGTTGTTGCGGTAGGCGATGATGAGGGAGCGGTAGGCCTCAGCATTGGTGATCTGGTCGTTGGCAGCGATGGTGTAGGACTGAAACGGACCATCCAGCGAGCCCTTGGGGCCGGATACATTGGCTGAGACGACGGCGTTGCGCAGGTCGGCCATGGCGAGGCCATAGGAGGCCAGCCGGGAGAGGTCGGCCTGGATGCGCACTGCGGGCTTGATGCCGCCTTCGACCGAGACGTGCCCCACACCCGGCACGGAGCTCAGACGCTGCGTCATGAGCGTATCGGCCAAGTCGCTCAGGTTACGCAGGGGGATGGTCTTGGAGGTCAGCGCCAGCGTAATGATCGCCGCATCCGCCGGGTTCACCTTCGAGTAGGTCGGCGGATAGGGCAGATTACGCGGCAGCGTGGAGCCCGCGGCGTTGATGGCCGACTGCACGTCCTGGGCGGCAGCATCGATGTCGCGAGTGAGCACGAACTGCAGCGTGATCTGGCTGATGCCGTAGGACGAGGACGAGGTCATGGTGGCAAGCGCGGGGATCTGCCCGAGCGTCCGCTCCAGCGGCGCCGTCACCAGATTGGCGGTCGTCTCCGGATTGGCGCCTGGCAGCTGCGTCGTTACCTGGATGGTCGGGAAGTCGACCTGCGGCAGAGAGGCAACCGGAAGCAGCCAGTAGCCGAGCGCGCCCCCAAGCAGCACGGCGACGCCGAGCAGCGAGGTGGCAATCGGACGCCGGATGAAGGGCGATGAGACACTCATTGTGTCGTGCTGCTGTCAGCCTTGCGTGCGTCGGCTTCGCGCGGCTTGCCGCCGCGGGCGGCAGAGATCGCTACCTTGCAGGTATCTGACAGCTTGGCCGCGTTCGTCTGCAGGCAGCTGCGAACCCCCCTGCCTTCTGCGTTGGCGCACAGCTTCTGGATGTCGTCGGCGCAGGCCGCCCTGACGTTGACGCGCGCTTCCGAAACAACCTCCGGCTTGGCATCAGGCGGACCCGACTTCTGCTCCTCGGGCTTGGCAACGGTGACGCTCGAACCATCCTTGAGGCGGGCAAATCCGGTCGTGACAACGCGATCACCGTCGCCAAGGCCCTTGGCGATGACGGCATCGGTCTCGTTCTGCATCGTCACGGCGACCGGGCGCATGGCGACCTTGTCGTCGGCCTGCACGACGTAGGCGAACGCGCCGTTCGGGCCGCGCTGCACCGACTGGGTCGGCACCACCACCACCTGCTTCAAGGTGTCGATCAGGATGCGCACGTTGACGAACTGCCCGGGCCACAGCTGCAGGCTGGCGTTGGGAAACTCGCCCTTCATGCGGATCGTGCCCGTGGTCGAGTTCGACTTGATTGTCGACCACCTGCAGCACGCCGCGATCGAGCGCGGTCTTGCCGTCAGAGTCGAGTGCCTCCACGCTCACCGAGCCACCCGCCAGCGCGCGGTTGACCTGGCTCAGCTGCTGCTGCGGCAGAGTGAACAGAACCGTGATCGGCCGTACCTCGGTGATGACGACAATGCCGGCGTCGGAGGCGCGTACCAGGTTGCCTTCGTCCACCATGCGAATGCCGGTGCGGCCGTCGATAGGCGACATGATGGTGGTATAGTCGAGGAAAGCCTTGGCGTTGGCGATAGCGGCGTCGTCCAACTGGACCTGGGCGGTGAACTGCGCGACCAGCGCGCGCTGCGTATCGATGGTCTTCTGCGCCACGACATTGCTGCCGAGCGTGTTGTAGCGTTCCAGGTCGCGCTTGGCGTTGTCGAGCTGCACTTCGTCGAGGGCCTTCTTGGCCACGGCCTGATCGAGCTGCGCCTGATAGGTGGCAGGATCGATCTTGGCCAGCACGTCGCCGCGCTTGACGTCCTGCCCCTCCTTGAAATTGAGCGAGAGGATGCGCCCGTCGACCTGCGGCCGCACCGTAACGAGATTGCGTGCCTTGGCCGTGCCGACGCCATTTAGGTAGACGGGCATGTCGGCAATGCGGGCCGGCGCCGCGAGGACGGGCACGGCGCCTTCGCCGGCGCCCCGGGAACGGCGGCCACCGCTGAGCTTCTCCTGCACGCCCGGCAGCATGACAACGGCCACGACGCCCGCAACGACGGCGCAAATCACCACCAGGGCGGCGAGCCTCTTGAGCAGCCTCGTCACTTTGCTTCCTTTCACTCGCAACCGGCGGGCTGGGGGCGACCCCCGTACGGGGCAACCTTAACCTCGATCAATAACGCGCCGGCCGGGTGTGAACCGTCGCTTCGGGGGAGGTATCAGGGTTCTATCAGCATCGAGACCGACGCGACAGCGCCGGAGCAGGCGGCCTGCCTGCCCCGGCGCTGGTCTATAACCCGATGGGAAGCCTCACTATTTCGCGGCGCTATTGGCCTCTCGGGCCGCGGCGCGATCGGCTCGGGCGCCCTTGCAGGCGTCCGAAAGCTGGGACGCGTTGGTGTCAAGGCAAGAGCGGACGGCGCCCTTGGCGTGGTCCACGTTGGCACAGAACTTTTGCACATCGCTGGCACAAGCAGCGCGGAACTTCTCGCGGGCCTCGGCGCGTGCCTCGTTGGAAGGCCTGTCTCCAGGGTTCTGCGGCGTGGTGCTTTGCGCCACGGCGGCGAACGACAACATGGACAGGCCCAGCGCGATACCCACGGTTTTGCAGTTCATCCTTGTTTCTCCTTATCGTTGGTGATCTGCGTGATCCGCGTCGAGAGCCATCCGCTCTCGACAGAGCCATGGAAACGCCGCGTCGACCAATGATCCGTCGCAAAACCGTCAACAGAACGAGAGCCGCCCCTAGGGACGGCTCTCGCGGATCACGTCGCGCCACCAGCCTGTCAATCCAGGCCTTCAGCACAGACCGTTGCCTGGCCGCGGAAATTCGGGCGCGAACGATAGACCATGTCAATTCGGTCGATGGCCCTGTCGCGGCCCTTGAGGTCGAGCGCGTTCGTCTCGCGTCCGGCGCGAATCAGGGAGCGCACGGGAATGTCGTCCGGCTCGCCGTTGGCGTAGATGACCTTGAGGTCGAGCATCTCGACGTCATTGCCGCGCGCAGCCAGCTTGATGGCCTTGAAGCGGCCCTCGCTTCGGCCGACCTTGATCGAGTCGCGATCCTTGCCGATGAACGAAACCTGCTGGCAGCCGAGTTCTACCCATTTGCCGTCGCGCCGCTGAGCAAGCGCGTCACCGGCCGCCAAGCCCGTCAATGTCAATGCGCTGACCAAAACCGCGAGTTTCTTGAACTGCATCATGGTTCTCCTGTGGTGTTGGCGTGATCGCACGTAGCCCTCAACAACGACGCTGCAGTTACAGTTCCGTTGTCGATGCAGCGCCGCCAAACGCGACGAGGGCCGCCTTGCGGCAGCCCTCGCCCAACACCTGCACTCGTCTCGCAAACGTGAACGTCTATTGCAGTCCTTCGACGCACACCGTGGCGAGACCCTTGAAGTTCGGAACCGTCCGGTAGACCATGTCGACGCGGTCGATGGCGCGCTCCCATCCTCTCAGATCGAGCGGCCTGGTGCGCTCGCCCTGGCGGATGACATGGCGGACCTCCAGGTTGTCCGGCTCGCCGTTGGCGTAGATGACGCGCAGATTGAGCATCTCGACGTCGGCGCCGCGGACGTGCAGACGAATGGCCTTGAAGCGGCCTTCGCGCCGGCCGACGCGGACCGAGTCGCGATCCTTGCCGAATAGCGAGACCTGCTGGCAGCCCAGCTCCTCCCAGTCACGCCCTGCGCCCGGCCCGGGGCGGTCAGGCGGCCTGGGACCACCGCCGCCGAAGCGCGATGGCTCGCCGTAGACTTTGATGAGGGCCTCGCCACGGAAGTTCGGGCGCGAACGGTAGGTCATCTCGATGGCGCGGATATAGCTGCGCTCGCCTCTCAGATCGATCGGCAGATCGTCGCCCTGCCGGATCAACTGGTCGACGCGGAAATCCTCACCGAAACCGTTGAAGTAGACGAGGCGGATCGACATCATGTGCACGTCGTTGCGCTCGGCAATGAAGTGCAGCGTCCGGAACCTGCGATCTCGGTACCAATCCTCGCCCTGGCCAATCCTGATGACGTCGCGGTCGACACCGAACCCGACGTCCTTTTCACCGAGCAACAGCCACTCGCGTTCGCGTTCTCGCCACCGCTGCGCCAGCGCATCGCTGGCGAGCACTCCTGTCAGCACCAGCGCCGTCGCCAGTGCCGCAACTATCCTGCCATACATGGATCGTCTCTCCCTGGGGAATCGAGCAATGCTCAAAGCAATTGCACGGTGGGGCAGCTTTCCGCCGCCATCGCGGCATGAAAATGGCCGAGCAGAGGAGATTCTCCAAACCGCAGATGAACGGCGCGACGGCGCGCCGCACGCAGGTCAGCAGGACTTTGAAATCGCTTGCGGTTGATGGCTTTGGGTGCGCTGCATCAAAGTCAGCGGCCGGCAAACACGACGCCGCGTCGCAGTGCGAAGACCACCAGGAAGCTCGCGCCGACCGCCAGGATCTTGGCTGGCAGCAGCGGCAGACCGGCCAGGTCGACGGTCGCGGCGATGACCAACGCGGTGATCGCCATGCCCGCCAATCCGCTCACTGCAAATTCGGCAAACAGGCGGGACTGGCCCTTATGCGCCGCCCGCGCGTCGAACACGTACCGCACTGACAGCATGTAGTGCAGGGCAAGCCCGCAGGCGTAGCCGAGCGCTCCCGCCAGGGCCACCTGCATTCCACCGGCCGCGAGCAGCAGGTAGACAGCAAAGTCAAGAATCAGAGCGAGACCACTCACCAGCGTATAGCGCGAGAACTGCGGCAGAATGGTCAGCACCGGCGCGAGCTTGGGATGCAACCGCGTACGCAGCACCGGATCGGCCGTGCGCATGTGCTGATGTTCGACGAGCGATGAAACGGTGCTGCCCATCGCGCTCATCTCACGCCGCCCCGACGCGTTGCGGCACGAGGCGCACGCTGCCCAGCGCCTCGCGCGCACCGGCTTCGCCGGCCTCGTGGTACTCGGCGTCCTCGTTGACGTTCCACACGTCATAGATGTTGCTGCCGGCCACGATGTTCCTGACCGTCAGCATGGCGGTCATCATGGCGTGGTCCTGGTTGTTGTACTTGTGCATGCCGTTGCGGCCGACCAGATGCAGCGTGGGGTATTTCTGGGCGAGCTCGGCTCGGATCGTCTCGACATTGGCCTTGTAGCTATCGTCGTAGACCGGATAGGCCTTCTTCTGCCGCACCACGCAGCCGTCCTTGATGTCGTTCCAGGCGGCCAGGCCGACCTGCTCCAGCTCCTTCTTGGCGAGACCTATCAACTCGCCGTCGGTGGCGTTCCACAGGCCGTCACCCTCGAAGCAGAAGTACTCGAGGCCGAGACAGGACTGATTGGGGTTCGGCACCATTTCCGGCGACCAGGAGCGGAAGTTCTGGATGCGGCCGACTTTGACGGCCGGCTCGTGAATGTAGATCCAGTTGTCGGGGAATAGATCAGGCTTCTCGACGATCAGGGCGACCGTGATGAAATCGCGATAGCGCAGCTTGTCGGCCGCGGGCTTGCAATCCGGCTCCGGCTTGAGGCCGGCAAGCAACTCGCGGATTGGCGCCGAGGAGATGACGTGGCGGGCGGTGAAGGTCCGGCTCTCGCCTTGCTCCGTCCTTGCGGTGATAGCCCACCGCGAGTTGGTCTTGTCCCGGCGCAGGCTCTCGAGCGTGGTGCCCATGTGGATCTCCCCGTCGCGCTCGCGCACTTTGCGGGCGGCTGCATCCCACATCATGCCGGGGCCGCGGCGCGGATACTGGAAGCTGTCGATCAGCGTTTTGATGACCTCGCCGTTGGCCGTGGTGGCCGGGCCTTTCTTGGTCGGTGCGAGTTGATTGCGCAGCGCGTTCGACATGGCCGACCACAGGTCGAGACCTTTGATGCGCTGGGCAGCCCAGTCGGCCGAGATCTCGTCGCAGGACATGCCCCACACCTTCTCGGTGTAGGTCTTGAAGAAAATGGAGAAGAGCCGCTCGCCGAATTGATTGGCCACCCAATCGTGGAACGTGACGGGCTTATCGTTCGGGAAGGCCTGCTTGTACATGAAGGAGAGCACGCACATGGCGCTCTCGATCGGCCCCAGGTTGGTCAGCGCCTCGAAGGCCTTCAGCGGATAGGAGAAGTAGTTGCCGTTGTAATAGATGCGCGACATGCGCGGACGGCTGATGAAGTCGTCTGGCAGAATCTCGTTCCACAGGTCCACCACCTCCTTCGACTTGGAAAAGAAGCGGTGGCCGCCGATGTCGAACAGGAAGTTCTTGTAGCTGGCGGTGCGGCTGATGCCGCCGACGTGGTGCGGATCGGCCTCGATCACCGTGGTCGAGATGCCCTGCTTGGTGAGGAGATAGGCCGCGGTCAAGCCGGCCGGTCCGGCGCCGATCACGAACACATGGGAATGAGACATTCGGTCAACCTCGACAAACAGGCCAGTACCGCGCGCTCTGGACGGCGGTCCTGGTTCTGGCCGACGGCGTCCCACGTATCCCGAGCGAACGTGCACGCTAGGAAGAAAGATTGAATAAATTCTTTCGCATCGGACTCACGGCCTCAGGTGCGCGAGCCCGGCGGAACACCGTGCTTAACGGGGCCCTAAGGTCGTTCCCGTATGCTCGCGGAAATGGTCGCAGGGGCGCCCCCGATGGCGTTGCAGATTTCAGAGCCCGGCGTGTCGCGTGCGGCATCCTGGCGATCCGCATTGAGCCGTGTCGCAGCCAGCCCGGCCACCTGGTGCGCGCTGGCGACGGCGCTGCTGTTCATGCTGCCGGACAGCGGTCCATCAGCCTTGGCGAATTGGCTGGGGGATACGGACGACACGGTCCGCCTGGTCACCGTGCGTGAGTTGCTGGGCGGCGCGCCTTGGTTCGACACAACGCTGCCTCGCATCGGCGCGCCTGAGCCGCTGGTGTCGCACTGGTCGCGGCTGATCGATGCGCCGCTGGCCGTGCTGATGCTGCTGTTCCGGCCGTTGCTCGGCGTGCAAGGCGCCGAGATCGCCACGCGCATGGTATGGCCGGCGCTGCTGTTCTTTGTCCTGCAGCTGATGATCTCCAGGGAGGCTTTCCGCCGCGCGGGGCCTTGGGCGGCGGCTTTCGCGGTGGCGCTGCCGTTGCTGTCGGTTATGCCGCTCGTGCAGTTCAAGCCGGGCCGCATCGACCATCACAACGCGCAGATCCTATGCGCCGTCGCCGGGTTGATGTTCCTGGTGCGCAGCCTGGAGGAGGAGCGCATCGGCTGGATCGCTGGCGCCCTGATCGGCCTCGGCCTTGCCGTCGGCTACGAGGCGATCGGCCTGGTGGTGCCGGCGCTCGGACTGGCCGCCATCGTCGTGCTGTGGGAGGGACGTGGCGTCGGCGGCGTCGCGCGCGCCGCCACGGCTGCGGCGGGTGTACTGCTGGCGGCCCTCGTTATGACCGTGCCGCCATCGCGCTGGTTCGTCATTCATTGCGATGCGCTGTCGCTCAATCTGCCGCTGCTCGCCGGTTGCTGCGCGCTGGGCCTGTGGGCCGTGCGGCGTGTGCCGGACCACCTGGGCGCCGGCGGGCGCCTCGGGGTCGCAGGGCTGTGTGCGGCACTCGGCGCGGTGCTCTATGGCTTCATGGAGCCAGCCTGCCTGATGGGGCCGTTCGGCCAGGTCAATCCGGCGCTCAAGCCGATCTGGCTCGACCGCGTGATGGAGAGCAAGAGCATCCTGTCGTTCGGCGACAACCAATACGCGCCGATGCTGGCGTTCGTGGCATTCGTCCTCGCAGGCATTGTGGCGCAGTTCGCCATCTGGCGTGCGCGGCCAACGACATCAAACGCGCTGGCCACGGCGATAGTCGTGCTGGCTGCCATGGTCGGCTGCTGGCAGATCAAGCTGATGCTGTATGCGAGTTGGCTGGCGGTGTTGCCGATCGCCGTGTTCGCGGCGCGGCTGCAGCGGGTCGGCTCGTTCACAGGGCCGATCGTCGGCGTCGGTGCGGTGATGCTGCTCAATCAATCGACCCTGGCAGCCGTGTTCGAGGCGGGCGAGGTCGCCGTGCGCGCGCTCGTCCGCGCGACCCCTGAAGACACGAGCGAAGCCGATGTCGGCAAGGAGTGTGCGCGTACCAGCAATGTCGCGCGTCTGGCCGAGCTGCCGCCTGGGCTGGTTGCGGCCAATATCGACCTCGGCCCGCACATCGTGGCGATGACGCCGCACCGCGTGGTGGCGGCACCCTATCATCGCCTCGACAAAGGCATCCTCGCCGGCCATGCGATCCTGCTGGGCCCGCCGGAGGAGGCGGAGCGCGTGGCGCGGTCGCTGGGCGTCACATACATCGCCCTGTGTGGTGCCGACCGACGCCGCCGGCGCCACGCCGACATCGGGCGGCAAATACCCGAATTCGCTGCGTGCAAAGCTGATGCGCGGCGAGCCCGTCGGATTCCTGCAGGAGATCGCGCCCGCTCCCGGCAAGCCGATCCGCGTCTGGCGCGTGCTGTCGGCGGGCTGATACGCTGGGTTGGTCAGCCGCTTCGACCAACCGAGTTGTTCATCGATGCGATTCCTCTTCTTCCCCGGTGGAAGCTACATCGGCGGCCTCGAGATGGTAACGCTGGCTTTGATGCGGGAGCTGAGGGTCCAGGGCCACCCGTGCTTCGCGATAGTCAGCGGATGGAATGACGGACGATACCCAGCGCAACTGAGCGAGGCGGATATTCCGCACCAAAGCGTGAAGCTTGGGCGCGCCGTACCTCTCCAAGCCGCGCTGGACCTTGGACGGGTTGGTCAATCTTCCCCGCGCAAGTCGAGATTTGCGCGGGGTAATCGAAAGGTTTCGGCCGGATGTGATGGTGCTGACGAGCGTGGAATTCGCGCTGACGGTCGTCCACTTCGTGCCGAAGAGCGTGCCACTTGCCATCCATCTCCATGACGTGCCGAACAGGCACTGGAGGTCATGGCTCGGTGGTCACGTCCTCGGGCGCAGCAAGGGCGTTATCACGGTGTCCGATTTCATCCGCGAGCGAGTGCTTAATGTACCGCGCTTCAATCTGCCTGTCCGGACGGTTCACAACGGGCTGCCCCCGGCAAGGAACCAGGTCCCCCGTTCACACTCCGCAAAGCTCCGGATTGGCATCATCGGCCAGCTCTTGCCGCGTAAGCGCCACCATGTGCTTGTGGAGGCGGTCCGTCTCCTCGACCCTGGCATGCGCGATAGGATTGAGGTGCGCATCTATGGCGCGAACACGTCGCCGTACGCCCTTGAGGTAGACCGGCACATCCAACAAGCGGGCCTCGTCGATTCTTTCCGCTGGATGGGGTTCGTGGCGTTGCAAGCTGACATCTACGGCAATCTCGATGTGGTTGTCGCGCCTGCAGTCGAGGAGCCGTTTGGCACAACAATACTCGAGGCGGGCAGCTATGGATTGCCGGCAGTGGCCGCGCGATCGGGCGGTTTTCCCGAGATGGTGGTGGACGGCGTCACGGGGCTGCTCGTGCCGCCCGACGATGCGAAAGCGCTTGCGCAGGCGCTGGAACGGTTGCTCGACGAGAACCTGCGTGCGTCCTTGGGAGAGCGAGCGTGCGAGCACATCTCCAGGAACTTCACGGTGAAGGCCATGGCGGAAAACTACGTTGCGGCAATCCAGGAGTTCGGCGTGCGCGGCGCGGCCTGACCGCTCCTCACACGCAGCGGCCGCCGTCCACCTCCAGGGCAACGCCAGTGATCATGCTGCTCTCGGGCGAAGCGAGGAACAGCGCGGCATTGGCGACGTCGGCCGGCGTTGAGAAGCGGCCGAGCGGAATGGTGGCGAGAAACTGGGCGCGATTGGACGGCGTATCCGGCATCCCCATGAACTGCTCCAGCATGCCGGTCTCGCCGATCACCGGGTTGATGGCGCACACACGGATGTTCTTTGGCGCCAGCTCGGCTGCCATCGACTTGGTAAGCGTGATCGCCGCCCCCTTCGAGCCGTTGTACCAGGTGAGGCCTGGGCGCGGGCGCACGCCGGCGGTTGACGCCGTGTTGATGATGACGCCGCCGCCGCGCTTTTGCATGATCGGCACGCAGGCCGAGCGCGGCGAGGTAGATGGCCTTCACGTTGACGGCGAGAATGCGATCGAAGTCCGCCTCGCTGACATCGAGCATCGACTGTCGCTTGTGCGTGTAGCCGGCGTTGTTGACCATGATGTCGACGCCGCCGAAGGTCTTCACCGCTACGGCGATCATGGCGTCGACATCCGCGCGCTTGGACACATCGGCGGGCACATGCCCGGCTGAGCTGCCGATGCCCATCGCCACCTCGCGCGCACCCTGGCCATTGAGATCCGCAACGACGACCTTGGCGCCCTCACTGGCGTACAGCTCGCAGATGGCACGGCCGAAGCCCGACGCCCCGCCGGTGACGACTGCGACCTTGTCCTTCAGCCTCATGGGCTACCTCCCTGAAATGTGCTGGCTATGCGCCACTGTAGCGTGCGGCCGAGCATCGTTAAGCGCATTCGTGCCCGCGTTGGCGGAACCGTGACCTTGGCCGCTGCGTTGTCACGACGAGGCGTGAGCGGACCGAGGCAGATGGCCAAATCCAAGGACGACAAGACCCAGCTTCCGACGCACGGAGCCGCGGTGCTGCCGAGCGTGCGCGTCGACAGCTACAACATCGAGGTGCAGGACGAGGACGGATTTCTCGGTGACAAGGCCAGCAAGCGGGCGTTCGCCGATATCCTCGACAAATGGCGCAAGGTGCTCAAGGAAGCCGATCAGGATCCGCTGGGCAACAAGCCCACCAAGGAGGTGAGCAAGAAGAAGCTCGCCCAGATGCTCACCGACGGCGAGCCCGAGGCGGCTGCGATGGTGCAGAGTGCGGTCGAGGAATTCGCCCAGCAGTTGGCGCAGGTGATCCGCCGCTTCCTGCGCCTGAAGGCATGGCGCGACACCGAGTGTCTGGTGATCGGTGGCGGCTTTCGTGGCAATCGCCTGGGCGAGCTGGCGGTCGCCCGAGCCGGACTGCTGCTGCGCGCCGACGACATCCCCATCGAACTCGAGTTGATCCGCAACGATCCCGACGAGGCAGGCCTGCTGGGAGCGGCTCATCTGCTGCCGGCGTGGATGCTGAAGGGGCATGACGGCATTCTTGCGGTCGACGTGGGCGGCAGCAATATCCGCGCCGGCATCGTCGAGCTCAACATCTCCAAGAATGCCGATCTGTCCAAGGCGCGCGTCGTGCACTTCGAGGTGTGGCGCCACAGCGATGAGGACGTGAAGCGTGACGACGCCGTCGAGCGCCTTGCGGAGATGCTGAACGGCCTGCTCGACTGGGGCAAGCGCAACAAGCTTTCTCTCGCCCCAGTGATCGGGGTCGGCTGCCCGGGCGTCATCCACGAGGACGGCTCGATCGCACGCGGAGCGCAGAACCTGCCCGGCAACTGGGAGAGCAGCCGCTTCAACCTGCCGGGGAGCATCGCCGAGCAGGTGCCGCAGATCGGAGACCACGAGACGCTGGTTGTCATGCACAACGATGCTGTGGTGCAGGGCCTGAGCGAGCTGCCCTATGTCAAGGATCGCGCGCGATGGGGTGTGCTGACCATCGGCACTGGCCTCGGCAACGCGCGCTTCACCAACCGCGGCGCCGAGGCGAACGGCAAGGATTGATCAGGCCACGTTACCGCTGGTCAGTCCGTGTGGCCCTTGATGCGGGCGACGGCGCTTTGCCGGGCCAACTCCTTGCGCAACGGACTTGCCTTGTAGACGCCGAGCACCCGGCTCTCATGCGAGAAGAATTTCAGCTCGTCAAAGGCATATCGCACGGCCTGGTCCGACGGGTGCCCCTCGATGTCGGCATAGAACATGGTCGCGGCGAAAGCCCCCTCCTGGTAGGACTCGAGCTTGGTCATGTTGATGCTGTTGGTGGCGAAGCCGCCCAGAGCCTTGTAGAGCGCGGCCGGGACGTTGCGCACGCGGAAGATGAAGGTGGTCACGATCGGGCCGTCGCCGGCCTCAGCCTCATGCTTGTCTGCAGACAGAACCACGAACCGGGTGGTGTTGTCGCCAACGTCCTCGATGCCGCGCATCAGGGTATTGAGGCCGTATTCCGTGGCTGCCAGCTCCGACGCGATGGCCGCCAGGCTCTGGTCGCCGGACTCGCTGACGATGCGGGCCGAGCCCGCCGTATCCGCCTCAGGCACCGGCGTCAGACCGAGACGGCGCAGGGTCGTGCGGCACTGGCCGAGCGCGTGAGTGTGGCTCAGCACGCGCTTGATGGTGGTCAGCGACGCGCCCGGCAGCGCCAACAGGTTGTGGCGCACGCGCAGGAAGTGCTCGCCGACGATGAACAGGTCGGCCTTCGGCAGCAGGTGATGGATGTCGGCCACCCGCCCGGCGACCGAGTTCTCGATCGGGATCATCGCGTAGCGGACATCACCGTTCTTCACGGCCGCCAGCGCATCCTCGAAGGTGGCGCACGCGAACGGCTGCGCAATCGGGGAACACCTCGATGCAGGCCAGGTGCGAGTTGGCGCCGGGCTCGCCCTGATACGACACGCGCACGCCAGTGGCGCGCTTGCGGTCGGGGCCGGCCGTGCGTTGCGTTTTGGCCGGAGCTGCCGGCTGCTTGGTCTTGCGGTCTGCCATGGGAAGCTTGGGTTGGAGGAGCGGCGGGCGTCTCTGCAATCAGGCCAGCAGGCGACGGGCACGCTCAAGATCGTCGGGAGTATCGACGCCGAGGGGAACGGTGTCAACGACCGTCACATCGATGCGCATGCCGTCCTCCAGCGCGCGCAACTGCTCGAGCCGCTCGCGCTTCTCGAGCGTGGACGGCCGCAGCCCGACGAAGCGCTCTAGGGCCGAGCGGCGGAACGCATAGATGCCGATGTGATGGTAGAGCGGTCCGTCGCCAAAGGGTGCGGTGGCGCGCGTGAATAGCAAGGCGCGCAGACGGCGCGGCGCACCGGTAGGCGTGCCCACCACCTTCACGACGTTGGGGTTGGTGCGCTCGGCCGGGTCGGTGATCTCCGCGGCGATGGTGGCGATATGCGGTCCCTTCTCCAGCAGAGGGGCCAGGCAATCGCGCGCCAGCCGCGCTTCCAGCGTCGGCAGGTCGCCCTGCAGATTGAGGATGAAATCGAACTCGCCTTCCGGATCGATCTTGTTGACGGCCTCAAAAACCCGGTCGGAGCCCGTGACATGATCCGCTCGCGTCATGACCGCTTCCCCACCCGCGGCCGAAATGGCCGCGATGATCTCCGGGGTATCGGTTGCCACCACCACGCGACCGGTCTCCGCGGCCATGGCCCGGCGCCACACGTGCACGATCATCGGCACGCCATGAATATCGGCGAGCGGCTTGTTCGGCAGCCGCGTCGACTGCATGCGGGCCGGTATGACCACAAGCGTGCGTTGCATCAGCGTCCGGGTGTCTCAACGGCAACAGATTGGGCGTGGGGTAGCAGGAAGCCGGGCACTTTTCACCACCTTTTGGGCCGGGCACGGCTTGAAAAAGGAGTTTGTTGTTCGACATTGCGCATCCCTTGCGACTCGCACTAGGCAGGCGAAATGATCGAGATCCACCTTACGCCTCGCGTTGCCATCGAACTGGATGCGCTCAGGCGCTACATGGATGCCAATGCCGAGAGGATCGAGCACGTGATGGCCTTCATGTGTCGCGGGAGGGAGGCGATCGCGCCGCGCGATGCATTCGAGAAGGCCGGCCGGCTGGACCATAAGCTGGCGATCTGTCAGCGCCGGCTCGATCGGCTGAAGCGGTTGCCCCTCGGGTAGCGGCCGCGGCCCTTGCCCTGCTCGCTTGCGGCGAGCGCCTGCCCGGTGACAATTCGCCTCGGGGCCAGCTCCAGGATGGGACCCGAGTTCGGTTGCAAGCCAACCGTGAAACCCTATATTGGCCGCCGGTTGGCGGGGAAGCGCCGCCGACCTCGCATTGGGGAAACGCGGTCGCATGGACGCTTTCGAAGTCAACAAGATCGCAGGCGCCGCGCTGTCGGCTCTGCTGGTGATCTTCGGCAGCAAGACGCTGCTCGACATCGCCTACAAAGAGCACAAGCCGGAAAAGCCTGGCTGGGCGCTGCCAATCACCGAAGCGCCGACGACCAGCACGAGCACCGCCCAGGTTGCGTTCGACCCGGCCAAGGTTCTGGAACTGCTGCCCAAAGCTAGCGCCGACGCCGGACAGGACGTCTTCAAGCGCTGCCTGCAATGTCACACGCCCGATAAGGGTGGCCGCAATCTGGTTGGGCCCAATCTCTGGGGCTTGGTCGGTCGCAAGGTCGGAGAAGCGCCTGGCTTCCCGTACTCGGAGGCCATGAAGACCAAGGGCGGTGAGTGGACCTGGCAGGAGCTCATCAAGTATCTGCACGATCCCAAGGCAGCCGTGCCCGGCAACAAGATGGCGTTCGTCGGGGTCAAGGATGACGCGGAGTTGGCGGACCTTCTGGTCTACGTCCGCAAGCTTGCCGATGCGCCGGCAGCATTGCCGAAGTAGGCGCTGTCGCGTGATGCTTGGTGCTGTTCAATTTAAGATAACGCACTGATTTAATTATATTTTGCGGTGCCGTGGACGGATGACCAAGGATTAACTTGGCGCTCTGTCCCCTCCCCTTCATAGTGGTTGCAAACTGCGGCCCGCACGCCCGGCCGCCATCATGAGCCAGGGAGGACATGATCCCACATGCCCCGCCATAGTCGCCTTGCCGGTACCGCGCTGGCAGTTTTCCTGGCTTGCGGCGGTTCGGCCGCGCTGGCGTCTGACGATCTCCCCAAGCACAACGCCTTGTCGCTGGTGGGTGAGCCAAAATACGGTGCGGACTTCAAGCACTTCGATTGGGTCAATCCCAGCGCCCCGAAGGGCGGCACGCTTCGGCAATTCGCCGAGGGCTCATTCGACAGCCTTAATCCGTTCAGTTTCAAGGGCCAGAAGGTCGCAAATCTCGGCGTGATCTACGATTCGCTGATGGTCGACAGCCCGGACGAAGCATCGACCCAGTACTGCCTGATCTGCGAGTGGGTGTCCTACCCGGCCGATTTCTCATCGGTGACATTCAAGCTGCGCGCCGAGGCGCGCTTCCAGGATGGCAAGCCGATCACCGTCGAGGACGTGATCTACTCCCTGGAAGCGCAGAAGAAGGCGGACCCGCAGGCGGAGCACTACTACAAGAACGTCGTCAAGGCCGAGAAGACTGGTGATCGCGAGGTGACCTTCACGTTCGATTCCAAAGGTAACCGCGAGCTGCCGGTGATTGTCGGCCAGCTCAACGTGATCCCGCAGCACTACTGGGAAGGCAAGGACGCCAACGGGACCCAGCGCGAGATCACCAGCACGACGCTGGAGCCCCCGCTCGGGTCCGGTCCCTATCGGATCAAGGAATTCGCACCGGGCCGCTCGATCACCTTCGAGCGGGTCGCGGACTATTGGGCAAAAGACCTCCCGGCCGTGGTCGGACAGTGGAATTTCAACGAGCTGATCATCGACTACTTCCGCGAGCGCACCGCGGGCTTCGAATCCTTCAAGACCGGACAGATCGACCTGTGGGTCGAGAACGTCGCCAAGGACTGGGTGACGGCGTACGACTTTCCCGCGGTTCAGAAGGGCCTAATCAAGAAGGATCGCATCGCGGTGAGCCGCGTCGCGCCGATGCAGGCGTTCGGCTTCAACCTGCGCCGCAAGCAGTTCCAGGATGCGCGCGTACGCGAGGCGTTCAATCTCGCGTTCGACTTCGAGCACATCAACAAGATGCTGATGTACGACCTGTACGTGCGCACCGGCAGCTATTTCGACAACTCCGAGCTGAAGGCGTCGGGGCTGCCGGAGGGCCGGGAGCTGGAGATCCTGAAAGAGGTGCAGTCCGAGGTTCCGGCCGAGGTGTTCACCACCGAGTACAAGAACCCGACCAACGCGAGCCCGGAAACGCGCCGCGCCAATATGCAGAAGGCGGCGAAGCTGCTCGAGCAGGCCGGCTGGAAGCGTGACATCAGCAAGGACCACCTGCTGCGCGATGCGTCCGGGCAGACCTTGAAGGCCGAGTTCCTGCTCGTCTCGCCAACCTTCGAGAAGATCGCGCTGACCTACGTCGCCCAACTCAAGCTGCTGGGCGTCGATGCGGACGTGCGCGTCATCGACTCGGCCCAATATCAGCGCCGGCGGCGCACATACGACTTCGACATCACGACAGTCACCTTCGCGCAGTCGATCTCGCCCGGCAACGAGCAGCGCTTTTTCTGGGGATCAAGCGTGGCCGATCAGGAAGGAGGGCGCAACGCCATCGGCATCAAGAATCCGGCTATCGACAAGCTGATCGACCGCGTCATCTTCGCCAAGGATCGTGCCGAACTGGTCGCCGCCACCAAGGCACTGGATCGCGTGCTGCTGTGGAACACCTACGTCGTGTCGCAGTGGCACTATCCCTACGAGCGGCTGGTCGTACTGGAACAAGTTCGGTCGGCCCGACAAGCTTCCCTCGCGAACGGCCAGCTTCGAACGCGTTTGGTGGTACGACGAAGTCGCGGCCAAGAAACTGGCGGAGGCGCGCAGCCAATGAGGTGGCTTGCGTGTTCGCAAGCACTCGATCGTCGACTGTGGGCTTGGACGTGCGCCGCCCTTTCTCTGGTCCTGCAGGCTGCAACGGTTTGCGCGGCCGACGGTGTCGAACGCCATGGCATTTCGGCGTTCGGTGATCTGAAGTATCCGGCGGATTTCAAGCATTTCGACTACGTCAATGCCGACGCCCCGAAGGGCGGCCGCATCTCGCAACTCGGGGCCGGTGCGACCCTGACGTTCGACAGCTTCAACGGCTTCATCCTGAAGGGCGACGCCGCCCAGGGCCTGTCGCTGCTGTTCGACAGTCTGATGGTGCGCGCCTACGACGAACCCGATGCCGTCTACGGCCTGATCGCTCGCTCGGCAGTGCTGGCGGCCGACGGGCTGTCGATCACGTTTCAGTTGCGACCCGAGGCCAAGTTCGCAGACGGGACGCCTGTCACGTCGAAAGACGTCGTGTTCAGCTTCAAGACACTGAAGGAGAAAGGTCACCCGCAGTACCGACTCTCCCTGCGCGACGTGGTCGATGCGATAGCCGATGGGCCGCGCACCGTTCGCTACCTCTTCAAGGGCAAGCAGATCCGCGACCTCCCGCAAATCGTCGCCACCCTGCCGGTGCTGTCGGCGGCCTTCTATGCAACGCGGACCTTCGACGCGACGACGCTGGAGCCGCCCTTGGGGTCAGGGCCCTACGCGGTGGGCGAGTTCAAGCAAGGCGCTTTCGTGTCCTACAAGCGCCGGCCGGACTACTGGGCCAAGGACCTGCCGGTCAATCGCGGCCAGCACAATTTCGATGAAGTCCGCTACGAGTATTTCCGTGATCGCACGGCATCGCTGGAGAGTCTGAAGGCGGGTGCCTACGACCTGCGCGAGGAGTTCACGGCCAAGGATTGGTCGACCGCCTACGACGTGCCGCAGGTAAAGGATGGGCGCTTGATCCGCGCCACGCTGCGTGACGAGAGCCCGTCCGGTGCACAAGGGTTCTTCATCAACACCCGCCGGGCCAAGTTTGCCGACCCGCGCGTGCGCAAGGCGCTCAACTACGCCTTCGACTACGAGTGGACCAACCGCAACCTGTTCTACAATCTCTATATCCGCACCAACAGCTACTTCGAGAACTCGCCGCTGAAGGCCGAAGGCAAGCCGTCCAAAGAGGAGCTGGCGCTGCTCGAGCCATTCCGCGACAAGCTGCCGCCCGAGGTCTTCGACGATCCGTTCCTGGCGCCCGTGACGCAAGGCTCATGGGGCGACCGCGCCAACCTGCGCGAGGCCCAGCATCTGCTGCAGGAGGCCGGCTGGTCGCTCGACAATCAAGACCCGGCGGATCGGGATTGCGGCGTGCTCTGTCGCACCATCCGCGTCGCGGTTGCCGACCCGCGCCAGCCCAGCGTGCGCAATGACAAGGGCGAAACGCTCGACATCGAGTTCATGACCAACGAGCCGAGCTTCGAGCGCATCATCGCACCTTTCGTGCGCAACCTGCGAGCGATCGGCATCCGCGCGGGTATCCGTCGGGTCAACTCGGCGCAATACGAGCGGCGCGTCAAGGCGCTCGATTTCGATGTCATCACCACCCGTTTCAGCATGCGCCTGACTCCAGGTGTGGAGCTTAAGGATTTCTTCAGCAGCGAGTCGGCAGGCATGGACGGCACACGCAACCTCGCCGGTATTGCCAACCCGGTGGTGGATGCAATGGTGGACAAAGTGCTCGAAGCGCGCACGCGCGAGGAACTCGTCACGGCCACACACGCTCTCGACCGCGTTCTGCGCGCCGGGCATTACTGGATCCCACACTGGTACAAGGCTTCGCACACGCTCGCCTATTGGAACAAATTCGGCCGCCCCGACATCAAACCGAAGTACGCGCGCGGCATACCGGAAACCTGGTGGTACGATGCTGAAAAAGCTGCCAAACTCGCGGCTCGCTAGTTTCCCGATTGTGACGTTGGCCAGTGCTTGGCGCCGGACATCACTAAAGGGGGCTGCCGTGGGCAGGGCGAAACTCGAACGGCACGATTGATCGGATGGCACAGTACCTCCTGAAGCGCATCCTGCTCATCATCCCGACCATGTTCGGGATCATGTTGATCAGCTTCGCCATCATCCAGTTCGCGCCTGGTGGACCGGTAGAGCGTGTGATCGCACAGATTACGGGCACCGACGTGTCGGCCACGGCCCGTATCGGCGGCGGCTCGAGCGATGGCATGTCGGCTCAGGCCACCAATCAATCCGGGCAGGGCGGCGGCGAAGGCGGCTCAAAGTATCGCGGCGCGCAGGGGCTCGACCCCGAATTCATCAAGAGCCTGGAGAAGCAGTTCGGCTTCGACAAGCCGGCCCACGAGCGCTTCTTCCTGATGCTTAAGAACTACCTGACGTTCAATTTCGGCAAGAGCTACTTCCGCGACATCAGTGTGCTGCAGCTGATCAAGGAGAAGCTGCCGGTTTCGATCTCGCTCGGCGTCTGGATGATGCTGATCACCTACCTAATCTCGATTCCGCTCGGCATCCGCAAGGCCGTGCATGACGGCGAGAAGTTCGACACCTGGACGTCCGGCGTGCTGGTGATCGGCTATGCGATACCAGGATTTCTGTTCGCCATCCTGCTGCTGGTGGTGTTTGCGGGCGGCTCGTTCTTCCAGTGGTTCCCCTCGCGCGGTCTGACGTCCGACAACTGGAACCAGCTGTCGACCCTTGGCAAGGTGGCGGACTACTTCTGGCACCTGACGCTGCCGATCATTGCCATGTCGCTCGGCGCATTCACCACCATGACGTTCCTGACGCGCAATTCGTTCCTGGATGAGATCCGCAAGCAGTATGTACTCACCGCGCAGGCCAAGGGATTGGGCGAGCGGCAGGTGCTGTACGGCCACGTGTTCCGCAATGCCATGCTGCTGATCATCGCGGGGTTTCCCGGCGCATTCATCCACGCCTTCTTCTCAGGCGCGCTGCTGATCGAGACGATTTTCTCGCTGGATGGATTAGGCCTGCTGAGCTTCGAGAGCGTCATCAACCGCGACTATCCGGTGGTGTTCGCCAACATCTACATCTTCGCCATGCTCGGTCTTGCCGTTAATCTCGTGTCGGACTTCATCTACACGCTGGTCGATCCGCGCATCGACTTCGAGACGCGAGAGGTGTGACCCTTGGATACGCGCCTCGAAGACAAGCCCGTGCAGAAGACCCTGGTCCCCGACGAGCCGCCACTGCCGCTGCCGTCGGAGGAAGTCGGCCGCCACGTGCTGGCGTTCCGCAGGTTCAGCCGCTTCTCGCTGTCGCCGCTCAACCGGCGGCGCTGGCGCAACTTCAAGGCCAACCGGCGCGGCTACTGGAGCCTGTGGGTCTTCCTCGGCCTGTTCGTGCTCAGCCTGTTCGCCGAATTCATCGCCAACGACAAGCCGATCATCGCCGTCTACAAGGGCGAGGTTCTCTTCCCAGTATTGGTAAACTATCCGGAATCGAAGTTCGGCGGCTTCCTGGCGGTGACCGACTACAAGGATCCCGTCATCCTGGACGAGATCGCGCAGCACGGCTGGGCGCTCTGGCCGCCCATCAGCTACTCATATCAGTCGATCAATCGCGACTACCCGCGGGTGAAGAACCCGAGCGGGCAATGCCTGGGCTTCCCGGGGCCGCCGCCATGGATGACGCGCGCCGAGCTTTGCGAGGCACCGCCCGACCAGATCGAGCGCTATCAGGCGATCGGCAATCGCAACTGGCTCGGCACCGACGATCAGGGCCGTGATGTGCTGGCGCGCTTGATCTACGGCTTCCGCATCTCCGTGCTGTTCGGGCTGCTGCTGACCATCTTCTCCTCGATCATCGGCGTGACGGCCGGCGCGACACAGGGCTTTTTCGGCGGGCGCGTGGATTTGGTGTTCCAGCGCTTCCTGGAAATCTGGTCGTCGATCCCATCCCTGTTCGTGCTGATCATCATCTCCTCGGTGCTGGTGCCGGGCTTCTGGACGCTGCTCGGCGTGCTGCTGCTGTTCCACTGGGTCTATCTGGTCGGCGTGGTGCGCGCCGAATTCCTGCGCGGCCGCAATTTCGAGTACATCACGGCGGCACGGGCGCTGGGGCTGTCCAACGTCAAGATCATGTTCAAGCATCTGCTGCCGAACGCGATGGTGGCGACGCTGACCTTCCTGCCGTTCAAGCTGTCGGGCTCGATCACGGCTCTGACGGCCTTGGATTTCCTGGGTCTGGGCCTGCCGCCCGGCTCGCCGTCGCTGGGCGAGCTGCTGGCGCAGGGCAAGGCCAACCTGCAGGCGCCGTGGCTCGGCCTTGCTGCGTTCATTTCGATCGCCGGGCTGCTCAGCCTGCTTATCTTCGTCGGCGAGGGTGTGCGCGACGCGCTCGACCCACGCAAGACGTTCAAGTGAGGGCGCCGATGGCTTCCAGGCCCCCGCTCGTCCAGGTCCGCAATCTGTCGGTGCGCTTTACCTCTGGCGGCAGCGTCAGCGACGCCGTCAAAGGCGTCTCGTTCACGATCGGCAAGGGCGAGACCGTGGCGCTGGTCGGCGAATTCGGGCTCGGGCAAGACCGTGTCGGCGCTGTCGATCCTGCGCCTGCTGCCCTATCCCGCCGCCTCCAACCCGACCGGCGAGATCTTCTTCGACGGCAAGGACCTGCTGAAGGCGTCGGTGCCGGAAATGCGCGACATCCGCGGCAAGCGCATCTCCATCATTTTCCAAGAGCCGATGACCTCTCTCAACCCGCTGCACAGCATCGAGAAGCAGGTCGGCGAGATCATGAAGGTACACCACGGCCTCGGTGACCAGAGCGTGCGCGAGCGCGTGCTCGATCTGTTGCGCAAGGTCGGCCTCAACGATCCAGAGAAACGGCTTGGCGCGTATCCGCATCAGCTCTCCGGCGGGCAGCGTCAGCGCGTCATGATCGCCATGGCGCTGGCCAACGAGCCGGACCTGCTGATCGCCGACGAGCCGACCACGGCCCTCGACGTCACCATCCAGGCGCAGATCATCGAGCTGCTGCAGAAACTGCAGCGCGAGCTGCACATGGCCATGCTGTGGATCACGCACGACCTTGGCATCGTGCGCAAGACCGCCGACCGCGTGTACGTGATGAGCAAGGGCGACGTCGTGGAAGAGGGCAGGACCGCCGACGTGTTCGAAGCGCCGCAGCATCCCTACACGCGCCATCTGCTTTCAGCCGAGCCAAAGGGCAAGCCGCCGCTGGCGTCTCCGTCGGCGCCAATCGTGCTGGAGACCGACGACCTCAAGGTCTGGTTTCCCATCAAGCGGGGGCTGCTGCGGCGCACGGTGGATCACATCAAGGCGGTGGATGGCGTCACGCTGAAGCTGCGCGCAGGCGAGACACTGGGCGTGGTGGGCGAGTCGGGCTCGGGCAAGACAACTCTTGGTCTGGCTTTGCTGCGACTGATCTCGTCGCGAGGACCCATCGCCTACGCCGGCACGCGCATCGACAGCTTCGATTCCAAACGCATGCGCCCGCTGCGCAGGGAGATGCAGGTCGTCTTCCAGGATCCCTACGGCTCGCTGTCGCCGCGCCTGTCGGTCAGCCAGATCATCGAGGAGGGCCTGCTGATCCAAAGCCCGAGCATGGGCTACGACGAGCGGCGCCGGCGTGTCGGGGCGGCGCTTGCCGAAGTCGGGCTCGATCCAGGCGCGCAGGACCGCTACGCGCACGAGTTTTCCGGCGGCCAGCGCCAGCGCATCGCCATCGCGCGCGCCATGGTTCTGGAGCCCAAGTTCGTGCTGCTCGACGAGCCGACCAGCGCCCTCGACATGTCGGTGCAGGCGCAGATCGTCGATCTGCTGCGCGACCTGCAGAAAAAGCACGACCTGGGTTATCTGTTCATCAGCCACGATCTCAAGGTGGTGCGTGCGCTGTCCAACTACGTGGTGGTGCTGAAGAACGGCAAGGTGGTCGAGGAAGGGCCGGCGGACGAGGTGTTCGCCAACCCGAAGGCCGCCTACACCAAGGCGCTGCTGGCGGCCGCCTTCGACCTCAAGGTGGCCGAGCGGGCGGTGCTCGCGACGTGAGCAAGTGTCAGGCGCCGAGGGCCTGACACCATGGTGCTATCCTCGACAGGGCAGGACAAGGCACGGCACGGCTTGCACCAGACCGTGAAAGTCGCGCTATGGTGTCGGACCCGAAGGGTCTGGCACCACGAGGCGATCCGATGCAGCTAAACGCCTTCTTCCCGACGCGGGACATCGGCACCGATCCCGCCAAGATCCGCGACTGGACACAGGCGGCCCAGGATCTGGGGTATGCCTACATCGAGGTGCCCGATCACGTGGTCGGAGCCACGACGCGGGACGGGTGGACGCCGCTCTATGACGAGACGAACGCGTTCCACGAAACCTTCGTGACCCTTGGCTTCCTGGCGGCCGTGACCGACAGGATCAAGCTCTCCAGTGGTATCTTGATCTCGCCGCAGCGCCAGACCGCATTGATCGCCAAGCAGGCGGCCGAGGTCGACGTGTTGTGCGGCGGGCGCTTCAGGCTCGGCATCGGCGTGGGCTGGAACCACGTCGAGTACGAGGCGCTGGGCATGGACTGGAAGACGCGGGGCGCGCGCCAGGCCGAGCAGGTCGAGGTGCTGCGGCGCCTGTGGTGCGAGGATTTGGTCAGCTTCAAGGGGCGCTTTCACGACCTGCGCGAGGTCAACATCCTGCCGCGGCCCGTGCAGCGGCCGATTCCGATCTGGTTCGGCGGAGGCTCGGACGCGGTGGTGGCGCGCGCTGCCAAGCTGGGCGACGGCTGGATGCCGATCGCGGCGCCGGACGCGGAAATGGAGCAGAAGCTTGGCTCGTTGCGCGAACAGCTGAAGTCGCACGGGCGCGATCCGTCCAAGTTCGGCCTCGAGGGCTGGCTGCGCATGCGCGAAGGCGATCCGCAGCGGTGGGGTGCCGCGGTGGAGGGATGGCGCAAGCTCGGGGCCGATATGGCGATGCTGTACCCGATGTACCGCATCGAGACGTTCGACGGTCAGGTCGAGCAGCTGCGCCGGTTCAAGGAAGTTGCTGGTGGATAGAGGCGCGGCGTCTGACGCACCCATGTCTTGCAGATGACGCGATACATCGCGCTGCTGCGCGCCATCAATGTCGGCGGCACGGGCAAGCTGCCGATGTCCGATTTGCGGGCGATCTGTGAGGACGCGGGGTTTGCGCGCGTGCGAGACCTACATCGCCAGCGGCAACGTGCTGTTCGAGAGCAAGGCTGCGGCCTCGAAGGTCAAGGACGAGCTGGAGGCGCGCTTGCGTGCCTATGCCGGCAAACCGATCGATGTCGTCCTGCGCACGGCCTCCGAGATATCGGCCGTGTTGAAGGGCAATCCATTTCCAAAGGCCGAATCCAAACACACCTACGCCATCTTCCTGAATGAGCCGCCGCCGGCCGATGCGCTCGCAAGTGTCTCCGGACAGCACGACGAGGAAGTGCGCTTGGGAAAGAAGGAGATTTTCGTCCACTACCCCACCGGCATGGGCCGCTCGAAGCTGCGCATTCCGGCAGCCAAGAGGGGCACCGCCCGCAACATGAACACGGTTGCCAAGCTGGTCGAGCTCGCGTCGAAATAGTGAGGCGCGCAAGGACCGCCAGCCATCTTGCAACCGGGGCGCGTTGATGTCAGACCGGGGAGATTGACGACCCTCGGAAAAGCATCGCATGGCGTTTCTCATAGCAGCCCGCACGCGGGCCGAGTTGTTCGCGGCGGCAGCTCGCCAGCTCGACCCGGGCCTCGACATCCGCGTCGCACCCGATTGGGGACGAGCGGAGGACATCGACACGGCGCTCGCCTGGCAGCCTCCGCCGGGGCTGCTGAAAACGCTGCCTAGGCTCGAACTGATCATTTCGGTCGGGGCCGGCGTCGATGCGCTGCTCGAAGATGCGAGCCTGCCCGACCTGCCGCTGGTTCGCTACGTCGACCCCGACCTGACCGGCCGCATGACCGAGTACGTGACGCTGCACGTGCTGCACCACCATCGACGCATGACCGAGTTCGGCGAGCTGCAGTCGCGCCGCGAGTGGAAGTATCTGGCCGAGCCGGCGGCACACGAGGTGCGCGTCGGGCTGATGGGGCTCGGCGTGATGGGCTCGGCCTCGGTGGCGCCGCTCAAGCTGCTCGGCTACCAATTGCGCGGCTGGAGCCGCACGCCGAAGGCCATCGAGGGCGTGAGGTGCTACTGCGGCGAGGCCGGGCTCGAAGCGTTCCTGGCTGATATCGACATCCTGGCTGTCCTGCTGCCCCTGACGGCCGAAACGCGCGGCATTCTCGACCGGGAACTGATCCGCAAGCTGTCGCGCCAGGGCCGCGACGAGCGCCTGCCGGGCCCCGTGCTCATCAATGCCGGCCGCGGCGGCCTGCAGGTCGATGCCGACATCCTGGCCGCGCTGGAGGCGGGCGAGCTGTATGCGGCCTCGCTCGACGTGTTCGAGACCGAGCCGCTGCCGGCGGCAAGCCCGCTATGGTCGCATCCGCGCGTCGTCATCACGCCGCACAATGCGGCCGAGAGCGCACCGCTCTCGATCGTGCGCTATGCCCTGCGCCAGCGGCGCAGGCACCTCGACGGCCTCCCGCTCGAAAACGTCGTCGATCGCGGGCGCGGATACTAGGCACTGCGCCTCCCCGTGCATCGAAAACGCGCATTCGACGCGAGCCAGTTGGTTCTGCTGAGCTGCATGCGCAATCTGCGAGGCGGAGGCGTGGCGAATTGCGGCGGTTCTGCGACAGCCCGGGGAGCGACGGATACGCACGGTTGGTTTGTTTGGTTTGTCTCGAGCGCGCCAATTGGTTATGGAGTGCTCAACGCAGAGCGCGCCGTCCCCAGGGGAGCCAAGAGCAGGTTTGGCGACGTCGCCGTTCGGCCCCACGCCGGTCGGAGACGTGCGAGAACATGCTGGGCATGTCCATCTCCCGGCGCGTCGATCATACGGGTAGTCAATGAGCAGACGCTTCATCATTACCGGCATCATCGTTGCTGCGCTTCTCGGCGGGCTGTCCTACTTCCAGTTCGTGTTCAAGCCGAACATGATCCGTACATTCCTGTCGCAGATGAAGCCGCCGGCGGCGACCGTCACGGCCGAAGCCGCCAAGTTCGAGAAATGGGGCGAACAGCTGACCTCGATCGGAACGCTGATCGCTTCGCAGGGCGTCGATGTCACCACCCAGGTGGCGGGCGTCGTTACCGAGATCTATTTCGAGAGCGGCCAGGACGTCGAGCAGGGTGCCAAGCTGGTGCAACTCGACGTGGCGGTGGAGCTGGCCGACCTCGCCAGCGGCAAGGCGACGCTGCAGGAGGCGGAGGTCGCCTTCCAGCGCCAGAACGACCTGATCAACAAGCGCGTGACCTCGGAGGCCAATCTCGACACGGCGCGGGCCAAGCGGGATACGGCTCAGGCGACCGTGAAGCGCGTCGAGGCGGTGATAGCGCAGAAGCTGATCATGGCGCCGTTCAGCGGACGGCTCGGCATTCGCAAGGTCGAGAAGGGCCAATACGTGTCGGCGGGCCCCGCACTGACCTCGCTGCAGGCGCTCGACCCGATCCGTGTCGATTTCCCGATGCCGGAGCAGAGCATCGGCAAGCTGCGCATCGGTCAGGTGGTCAGCCTGACGGTCGACGCGTTCCCCGGCCAGACCTTCAAGGGCGAAATCCAGTCGCTTGACGCGCGCGTGGCCCAGGATACGCGCACGCTGCTGGTGCGCGGGATGCTGCCCAACAAGGAGCGCAAGCTGCTGCCCGGCATGTTCGCCAACGTCACGGTGCATGCGGGTGAGCCGGTCGACACGGTCACGGTAGCGCGTACGGCCGTGACCTACAGCCTGTACGGCGACAGCGTATACGTGGTGAAGCCGGCGCCGCCCAAGGGCGAGCCTGGCCAAGCTGGGGGCGCCCAGGCCCAGGAAGCCCAGAAGCCGGCCGAGGCCGCGCTCATCGCCGAACGGCGCTTCGTCAAGACGGGACAGGCGCGTGAGGATCGGGTTGCCATCACCGAGGGGTTGGTGGCCGGCGAAGATGTGGTGACCACCGGCCAGATCAAGCTCAATCCCGGGGCGAGCATCCGCATCGACAACACCCAACCGCTGACGCGGCCCGAAGACCGGCCCAAGCAGTAGCGGAGCGACCCATGTCGTTCACCGACATCTTCATTCGCCGGCCGGTGCTCTCCACCGTGGTCAGTCTGCTGATCCTGCTGATCGGCCTGGCGTCGGGCTTCAACCTGGCGGTGCGGCAGTTCCCGAAGACCTCCAACACGACCATTACCATCACCACGGTCTATCCCGGCGCCAACGCGGACCTGATCAAGGGCTTCATCACCACGCCCATTCAGCAGGCCGTGGCGAGTGCCGAAGGCATCGACACCCTCACGTCGTCCTCTCAGCAGAACACGAGCACGGTGACCCTGAACCTGCGCCTGGATGCCAATCCCGACCGCGCGGTGGCCGACGTGCTGTCCAAGATCCAGCAGGTCAAGAGTGTGCTGCCCGCTGAATCGCAGGACCCGATCGTCATCAAGCAGACCGGCGAGCCGTACGCGCTGATGTACCTGTCGTTCAACAGCAAGGTAATAACGGCCTCGCAGATCACGGACTACCTGACGCGCGTGGTGCAGCCGCGGCTGCAGACCATCGACGGCGTGGCCAACGCCCAGATCCTGGGCGGGCAGACATTCGCCATGCGCATCTGGCTCAACCCGGACAAGATGGCCGCACTCGGGGTGACGCCGCTCGACGTACGCAACGCGCTCGCCACCAACAACTTCACCAGCGCCGCGGGCCAGGTGAAGGGCGACTTCGTGCAGACCACCATCAACGCCGAAACGGCGATCAACAGCGCCGCCGAGTTCGGCAAGCTGGTGGTGGTGACGCGCGGCGACGCGCTGATCCGGCTGAGCGACTTTGCCAGCATCGAGCTGGGGGCAGAAAACGCCAATTCCTCGTCCGTGTTCGACGGTCTGAAGGCGGTTTTCGTCGGCGTCTACACGACCCCTACCTCCAATCCGCTGACGGTGATCGGCAACGTGCGCAAGGCTTTCCCGGACATCCAGCGGCAGCTGCCGACCGGCATGGAAGGCGCCATCGCCTATGACGCCACCAAGTTCATCGATGCCTCCATCAAGGAGGTGCAGACCACGCTGCTGGAAGCGGCCGGCATCGTCATCGTGGTGATCTTCCTGTTCCTCGGCAACCTGCGCTCCACGCTGATCCCGATCGTCACCATTCCGCTGTCCCTGATCGGCGTGATGTTCGCGCTGCTGGCGCTCGGCTATTCCATCAATCTCCTGACGCTGCTGGCGCTGGTGCTGGCGATCGGCCTGGTCGTCGACGACGCGATCGTCGTGGTCGAGAACATCTACCGACACATCGAGGAGGGCATGGAGCCCTTCGACGCGGCGCTGAAGGGTGCACGCGAGATCGCGGTGCCGGTCATCTCGATGACCATCACGCTGGCGGCCGTCTACGCGCCGATCGGATTCGTTTCCGGGCTGACGGGCGCGCTGTTCCGCGAGTTCGCCTTTACGCTGGCTGGTGCCGTGGTCGTCTCCGGTATCATCGCGCTCACCCTGTCGCCGATGATGGCGTCGAAGTTGCTCAAGCCGCAGCACGCAGGCGGCGGCCGGTTCGCGCGCTTCCTCGATCGCATGTTCGACGGCATCCGCCAGCGCTATCAGCGCCGCCTCAATCGCACGCTCAACCATCGGCCAGTGACGCTGCTGATCGTGGCCGGCGTGATGGCGGCGGTCGGCATCATGTACGTCACCAGCCAGAAGGAGCTGGCGCCCGAGGAAGACCAGGGCATCCTGTTCAATATCGTCAAGGCGCCGCAGACCTCCAATCTCGACTATCTCGAGCAGGCTACCGGCGAGCTCTACAAGGTGTTCTCGACGGTGCCCGAGAAGGAGCACGTCTTCACCATCAACGGCTTGGGCGGCGACGTCCGCCAAGCCATCGCCGGCATCCTGTTCAAGCCGTGGGAGGAGCGCAAGCGCACCCAGAAGCAGATCCTGGAAAGCCTGCAGCCGAAGCTCGGAGGCGTTGCCAACGCCCTGGCGATCGCGTTCCCGCTACCGTCGTTGCCGGGCGCCGCGGGTGGCGGGCCGCCGGTGCAGTTCGTGGTGCAGACCACGGCGGACTACCAGCAGCTGTCGCAGGTGCTGAGCGAGATCCAGGCTGAAGCGGTGAAAAGCGGTCTCTTCATCTTCACCGATACGGATTTGAAGTTTCAGACGCCCCAGGTCGAGTTGAAGATCGATCACGACAAGGCCAACCGGCTGGGCATCAGCATGCAGGACATCGGCGGCTCGCTGGCGACGCTGCTCGGCGGCAACTACGTGAACCGCTTCAATCTGTACGGCCGCAGCTACCAGGTGATCCCGCAGGTGCCGCGCGAGTACCGGCTGACGGCCGACTGGCTGCAGCGCTATCAGGTGCGCACCAGCACCGGCGCCCTGGTGCCGCTGTCCAGCGTCGCCTCGGTCGGACACTCGGTGCAGCCCAATGCGCTGACCAGCTTCCAGCAGCTGAACTCGGCGACGCTGCAGGGCGTGCCCTTTCCGGGACGCACGATCGGCGAGGCCGTCGACTTCCTGAAGACGACGGCCAGGCAGAAGCTGCCCGAGGGGTTCACCTACGACTTCCAGGGCGAGAGCCGGCAGTACGTGCAGGAAGGCGGCACGCTGGTCGTCACCTTCATCTTCGCGCTGATCATCATCTATCTGGTGCTGGCCGCCCAGTACGAAAGCTTCCGCGATCCCCTGATCATCCTGATCGCGCTGCCGACCGCCATCTTCGGCGCGCTGATCCCGATCAACCTCGGGTTGGCGTCGATCAACATCTATACCCAGGTGGGTCTGGTGACGCTGATCGGCCTCATCTCCAAGCACGGCATCCTGATGGTCGATTATGCCAATCACTTGCAGGAGAACGAAGGCCTGTCGCGACGCGAAGCCATCGAAAGGGCCGCCGCCATCCGCCTGCGTCCGATCCTGATGACCACCGCGGCCATGGTGGTCGGCATGGTGCCGCTGCTGATCGCCAGCGGCGCCGGCGCGGCCAGCCGCTATTCCATCGGCCTGGTGATCGCCGCCGGCATGACCGTCGGCACCATGTTTACGCTGTTCGTCACGCCGGCCGTTTACACCTATGTCGCCCGCGAGCACCGGTCGCAAGGTGCAGCGCACAGGGAAGGCGGCCAGGCCGGGCAGGCAACCGCACCTGCCGAATAAGCTTAGAAGATCGTCTAACCTTGCCCTGGCATCGCGCCCCGTCTATGTAGGCGTCGCTTGGCCACCGTTGCGCAGGGCGCGCACCTGGGTTGCGAGACCCGAGGTGCGGCGACCGCGTCGCACAGGGGCCAGAGTTGCGGGAGACGGCGCGTTCGATGGCCAGCGAGTACATTCTTCAGACGAACGGCCTGACCAAAGAGTTCAAGGGGTTCACCGCCGTCAATAAGGTGGACCTCAAGGTGAGGCGCGGCACCATCCACGCGCTGATCGGGCCGAACGGCGCCGGCAAGACCACCTGCTTCAACCTGATCACCAAGTTCCTGCAGCCGACGCGCCGGCACCATCCTCTACAAGGGCCAGGACATCACGCGCGACGCAGCCGCACGCGGTGGCGCGCATGGGGCTGGTGCGGTCGTTCCAGATCTCGGCGGTGTTCCCGCATCTGACGGTGCTGGAGAACGTGCGCGTCGCACTGCAGCGCGCGCTCGGCACCTCCTATCATTTCTGGCGCTCCGAGCGTTCGGTCGACGTGCTGAACGAGCGTGCCCTGCAACTTCTGGACGATGTGGGCGTGAAGGCCTACGCCGAGCTGCCGGCGGTCGAGCTGCCGTACGGACGCAAGCGCGCGCTCGAGATCGCCACTACGCTGGCGCTCGATCCGGAGGTGCTGCTGCTCGACGAGCCGATGGCCGGCATGGGCGCGGAGGACATCAAGCGCACCTCGGCGCTGATCCGGCGCGTCGCCAAGGACCGCACGGTGCTGATGGTCGAGCACAACCTGTCGGTGGTGGCCGATCTGTCCGACCGGCTGACGGTGCTGGCACGCGGCGAGATGCTGGCCGAGGGCAGCTATGCGGACGTCTCCAAGAACCCGCAGGTGATCGAAGCCTACATGGGTACCGGCCATGGCTGAGGCACAGCTCGCCGTCCGCGATCTGCACGGCTGGTATGGCGAGAGCCACGTCCTGCACGGCATGAGCTTCGACGTGAACGCCGGCGAGGTCGTCACGCTGCTCGGCCGCAACGGCGCCGGCAAGACCACCACCATGCGTGCCGTCATGGGCATGCTGGCCAAGCGCCAAGGGTTCGATGCACTTCGAGGGCAGGGAGCTGATCCGCCTCAAGTCGGACCGCATTGCCCGGCAGGGGCTCGCCTACTGCCCGGAGGAGCGCGGCATCTTCGCCAGCCTGAATGTGCGCGAGAACCTGATGCTGCCGCCCAAGGTCAAGGACGGCGGGCTGAGCGTCGATCAGATCTACGACCTGTTTCCCAACCTGAAGGAGCGCAGCTTCAGCCAGGGCACCAAGCTGTCGGGCGGCGAGCAGCAGATGCTGGCGATTGCCCGCATCCTGCGCACGGGCGCCAAGCTGCTGCTGCTCGACGAGCCGACCGAAGGCCTGGCACCGGTGATCGTGCAGCAGATCGGCAATACCATCCGCATGCTTCGCGAGCAGGGCTTCACCATCCTGCTGGTGGAACAGAACTTCCGCTTCGCTGCGACGGTGGCCGACCGCCACTATGTCGTCGAGCACGGGCAAGGTGATCGACATGATCCCCAATGCCGCGATCGAGGCGAACCGGGAGAAGCTCAAGTCGTATCTCGGTGTGTAGTCCAAGGAGAAACTCATGCAAACACCAATTGAAGACGTGGCTGGCGGCCGGCGCCCTGTGCGTCGCAGCCGGCTCGGCGCAGGCGCAGTACAGCGACGGCACGATCAAGATCGGCGTCATGAACGACCAGTCCGGCACCTATGCCGACCTGTCGGGCCAGGGCTCGGTGTGGGCGGCCAAGAAGGCCATCGAGGACTTCTGCAAGACCACCAAGTGCCACGACAAGATCGAGGTGGTGTTCGCCGACCACCAGAACAAGCCGGACATCGGCTCCAACATCGTGCGCCAGTGGTTCGACGTCGACAAGGTCGACGTGGTGGTCGACGTGCCGACCTCCTCGGTGGCGCTGGCGGTCAACACCATCACCAAGGAGAAGAACAAGGTGTTCCTGGTGTCGGGTGCAGCGGCCTCCAACCTGACCGGCAAGGACTGCACGCCCAACACGGTGCACTGGACCTATGACACGTGGGCGCTTGCCAACGGCACCGGCCAGGCCATCGTCAAGACGGGCGGCGATACCTGGTTCTTCCTGACCGCCGACTACGCCTTCGGCCATGCGCTGGAGCCGACACCGACGGCCGTGGTGGAGAAGAACGGCGGCAAGGTGGTGGGCAAGGTGCGCCATCCCTTCCCGGCGCAGGACTTCTCCTCGTTCCTGCTGCAGGCCCAGCAGTCCAAGGCCAAGATCATCGGCCTCGCCAACGCCGGCGCCGACACGACCAACGCCATCAAGCAGGCGGCCGAGTTCGGCATCGTCGCAGGGCGGGCAGAACCTCGCCGGCCTGCTGGTCTTCATCACCGACGTGCACGCGCTCGGTCTGAAGACGGCGCAGGGCCTGATGCTCACCGAGGCCTGGTATTGGGACCAGAACGACAACAACCGCGCGTTCGCCAAGGAGTTCGCGCCGGCCAACAAGGGCAACATGCCGACCATGGTGCAGGCGGGCGTCTACTCGGCGGTGCTGCACTACCTGAAGGCGGTGCATGAGCTCAAGAGCGATGCCGACGGCGCCGCCGTGGTGGCCAAGATGAAGTCCATGCCGACCGACGACAAGCTGTTCGGCAAGGGCACCATCCGTCAGGACGGCCGCAAGATCCACGACATGTATCTGTTCGAGGTCAAGAAGCCCGAGGAGAGCAAGGCGCCGTGGGACTACTACAAGGTGCGCGCGACCATCCCGGCGGCCGAGGCATTCCGCCCGCTCGATCAGGGCGAGTGCCCGCTGGTGAAGTGATCTGATCCCGCCTCTCCGCCATGAAGAACTGCCCGGGAGCAGGGGATGAGGAGCGCGTGCATGTTCGAGCTGATTGGCGTACCGCCGCAGGCTCTGTTCGGCCAGCTGCTGCTGGGCCTGATCAACGGCGCGTTCTATGCGCTGCTGTCGCTGGGGCTGGCGGTGATCTTCGGCCTCATGAACGTCATCAACTTCACGCATGGCGCGCAATACATGATGGGCGCGTTCTGCTCGTGGATGCTGCTGCACGTATCTCGGCATTCCCTATCTGGGGAGCGCTGGTGCTGGCGCCGATCATCGTCGGCATCATCGGCATCATCATCGAGCGGCTGTTCATCTCGCGCCTGTATCACCTCGATCATCTCTACGGCCTGCTGCTGACCTTCGGGCTGGCGCTGATCATCGAGGGCCTGTTCCGCCAGCAGTACGGCTCGTCGGGGCTGCCCTATACCAATCCGATTCCCGGCGGCACCAATCTGGGCTTCATGTTCCTGCCCTGGTATCGCGCCTGGGTCATCGTCGTCTTCTCGCTGGTGGTGTGCCTCGGCACCTGGTTCATGATCGAGAAGACGCAAGCTCGGCTCCTACCTGCGCGCGGCGACCGAGCGGCCTGACCTGGTGCAGGCGTTCGGCATCAACGTGCCGCGCATGATCACGCTGACCTACGGCTTCGGCGTCGGCCTCGCCGGCGCTGGCCGGCGTGCTGGCGGCGCCGATCTACTCGGTCAATCCGGTGATGGGCTCCAACCTGATCATCGTCGTGTTCGCCGTCGTGGTGATCGGCGGCATGGGCTCGATCCTGGGCTCGATCCTGACCGGCTTCGGCCTCGGCGTCGTCGAGGGCCTGACCAAGGTGTTCTATCCCGAAGCCTCCAACACGGTGATCTTCATCATCATGGCGATCGTGCTGATGTTGCGCCCGCAGGGCCTGTTCGGGACACCGAAGTAGAGGGCGCCATGGAAAGCACGCAGCAACCACGACTCTGCTGGTGTTCGCCGTCTTGGTGGCGGTCGGGCTGGTGGCGCCGCTGTTCGTCTATCCCGTGTTCCTGATGAAGGTGCTGTGCTTTGCGCTGTTCGCCTGCGCCTTCAACCTGCTGATCGGCTACGTCGGCCTGCTGTCGTTCGGGCACGCCATGTTCTTCGGCTTCGCGGCCTACATCTCCGGCTACACGGTCAAGGTGTGGGGCTGGCCGACCGAAGTCGGCATCCTCGCCGGCACCGCCGTTGCCGCAGCTCTGGGCCTGGTCGCTGGCGCCATCGCCATCCGCCGCCAGGGCATCTACTTCGCCATGGTGACGCTGGCGCTGTCGCAGATGGTGTTCTTCTTCTGCCTGCAGGCCAAGTTCACCGGCGGCGAGGACGGCATCCAGGCCATCCCGCGTCGGCCGCTGCTCGGCTGTGATCGATATCGCCAACGACTTCGTCTTCTACTATGTGGTGCTGGCCATCTTCTGCCGTCGGCTTCCTGATCATCTGGCGCACCATCCACTCGCCGTTCGGGCAGGTGCTCAAGGCCATCCGCGAGAACGAGCCGCGCGCCATCTCGCTGGGCTACGCCGTCGACCGCTTCAAGCTGATCGCCTTCGTGCTGTCGGCGGCACTCGCGGGCCTGGCCGGCGCCACCAAGGCCATCGTGTTCCAGCTCGCCTCGCTCACCGACGTCACCTGGCAGATGTCGGGCGAGGTGGTGCTGATGACGCTGGTCGGCGGCATGGGCACAGTGTTCGGCCCGATCGTCGGCGCCGGCATCATCATCACCATGCAGAACTACCTGGCCGGCTTCGGCGAATGGGTGCTGGTGATCCAGGGCGCGATTTTCGTGGTTACGGTGCTGCTGTTCCGGCGCGGCATCGTGGGCGAAATTATGGCGCTGGGGCAGCATCTGCAGCGGCGCGGCAGCGCGGCTTCCGGGACCGCGGCAGGCGTCACAGCGCAAGAGCATCCTGCCCAATAGGTAACGCCGCCGGAGCGTGATAAAGGGCATCACACCCAACGCTGTGGATGCCAACCATGATCGAACGCATTGCCGCCACGCGCGCTTTTTTCAAGAAGCTGTGGGCGCTTGCCCGCCCTTACTGGTTCGCCGGAGAACGGCAGCGCCTCGAATTCTGGGGCTTCTCGATATCGATCAGCGAAGCGTGGATCGCGCGCGGACTGCTGGCGCTGATCCTCGTGCTGAGCGTGCTCAGCGTTTATATGTCCAAGCTGTTCAACGACTGGAATGGGCGCTTCTACAATGCGCTGCAGGACAAAAACGCAGCGGTGTTCTGGGACGAGCTGCTCTACTGGATCGTGCTGGCGGCCATCTACATCACCGTTGCGGTCTACCGACTGTATCTCAGTCAGCTGCTGACCATCCGCTGGCGTCGCTGGTTGAGCGAGGTCTACTTCAACGATTGGCTGAGCGACCGAACCTACTACCGGATGGAAATCATCAGCCAGGGCACCGACAATCCCGAGCAGCGCATCGAGCAGGACTGCTCGGTGTTTGCCACCCAGACGCTCAATCTGACGGTCAACCTGCTGCTGCAGGTGATGACGCTGGTCACCTTCGCGACTGTCCTGTGGGGACTGTCGGGCAGTTTCCTCCTGCCGATCTTCGGCGGCGTCGCCATCCCCGGCTACATGATGTGGGCGGCGATCCTCTACGCGTTGCTGGGCTCGTGGGTGACCTACCTCGTGGGCCGGCCGCTGGTACGGGTTAACTTCCAGCTGGAGCGCTACAACGCCGATTTCCGCTACCGCATGACGCGCATTCGCGAGAATGCCGAGAGCATTGCTCTCTACCGAGGCGAGGTCGACGAAGAGCGGCGCCTGCGCGGTGCCTTCGCCCGTATCTATGCGACCTGGCTCGAGTTCATGACCTACACCAAGCGGTTGACGGGGCTGACCGCGTTCTATGGGCAGGCGGCGTCGGTGTTTCCCATCGTGGTCGCCTCCCCGCGGTATTTCGCCGGCGAGATTTCGCTCGGCGTGCTGACGCAGACCGCGAGCGCATTTGCCGAAGTGCAGGGATCGCTATCGTGGTTCATCGACTCCTATGCCCAGCTCGCCGCCTGGAAGGCGACGCTCGACCGCCTGACCGGCTTCCGCGATGCCATCGCCAAGGCGAAGGCAGCGGCCCGCACCGAGCACGCCTTCGATCGCGAGGACAGCCCGGGCGGCCTGGTGCTCGAGAACGTCGACGTGCGGCTACCCAACGGCCAGGTGCTGATCGAGAACGTCAACCTGACCGTCAAGCAGGGCGACGCCGTGCTCGTGCGTGGCGCCTCGGGAAGCGGCAAGACTACACTGTTCCGCGTGCTGGCCGGGCTCTGGCCGTTCGGCCGTGGGCGCGTCGGGCTGCCCGACAACGCGCGCATCTTCTTCCTGCCGCAGAAGCCCTACCTGCCGCTCGGTACGCTGCGCGAAGTGCTGAGCTATCCCGAGACGCCCGAGCACTATACGGACGCCGCCTGCCGCGAGGTGTTGGAGGCCTGCGGACTGACGCATCTGGTGCCGCGGTTGGATGAGTCCAACAACTGGTCGATGATCCTGTCGGGCGGTGAGCAGCAGCGCCTGGCCTTCGTGCGCGCGCTGCTGTTCCGGCCGGACTGGCTGTTCCTCGATGAGGCCACCTCCGCACTCGACGAAGAGGCGGAGCGGCGCATGTACGAGCTGGTGCGTCAGCGCCTGCCGGACGCCGCGGTGCTCAGCATCGCTCACCGCGCGAGCGCATTCGCCCAGCACAAGCGGCAGCTGCTGGTGGACGGCAAACGGCGGCGCGCCGAGGTGAGCGAGGTGGTGGCGGGATGATGGCTGCTGCCATGTGACTCTTGCGCGGCTGGTCGCTTGCTTGCTCCGGCGACCAGTCAAACTTGCTGGATCCGCATGCCCGCTGGCGCGCGTACCGGGATGAGGTTCAGTCCGTCAGGATGATGAAATCCGTGCCCCAGGGGCGCATCTGGCGGCTCGGCCCCTTGTCGGACACGATCAGGCTGGCGCCGGGGGTCAGCATGCCGGAGATGCGCTCGGCGACGTCAGCCGGCAGGTCGATGCGGTCGAGGGCTTCGGAGGCGTCCGAGGCCCCCGCGCCCTGCGGGATCGAAACGGCGGTCCAGCGCATGTGCGCGTCGTCGGCCTCCACCTGCATGGCCGTGTAGACATGGGTGCCTAGCGGGCGGTCGCCGCCACGGATTTCGGCCGGCGCATCGAACACCGGCAGGAAGCCGTGGCGCACCAACACGCGGCCGGCGGCACGGCTGACGAACACGGACACGGCCAGCGCCTGCAGCGCCGCTTCCCGCTCCGCCGTCGCCTCGCCGATCTTGGCCCGCGCGACCTCGCGCTGCAGGTCGGTGGCAAGCTTGGCGGCGATGGCAACCGCCGGCTCCGGCTCCGGTTTGGCCAGACTGGCCAGCACGGCTCCCTCACCCGAGGCGGTGGCCAGCAGCGGGCGCTTCGGCTTGAACAGGCGTGGATGCTCGATGGCAGAAGGCGTCAGCTCGGCATCGGCGACGATCACGCGCGCGCCGAGCCTGGTCAGGCCGAACAGGTGAATGGCGTAGCTGTGCGGCAGGCGGACACAACCGTGCGAGGCCGGGCGGCCGGTGACAATGCCCGAGTGCAGCGCCACGCCGGACATGGTCAGGCGCTGCATATAGGGCATCGAGGCGCCGTGGTAGATGTTAGAGAAGTGATCCCTCTCCTTGTCGATGACGCTGAAGATGCCCTTGGGCGTGGGGAAGCCGCCGGTGCCGCTGGAGACGGTCGACTGCTCCACCAGCCCGTCCTTGTCGAACAGGCGCAGGGTCTGACGGTTGATGGAGATGAGGATCTGCAGTGGCCCCTGCGGCTTGCGGGCGGCCGTCACCGGCTGCAGGCGCCGGGTGGCCTGATCGCTGGCGCGCTGCGCGCCAAGGGCCGGCAGTGCCATGCTGACCATGAGCAACAGCGCGATCGCCGGCAGCAGCCCGACTTTGCGTCGAGCCCGGCCTCCGGCGCTCAGGCCGCATCCCCCCTCTACAAGCCGCATGTGCTGGCTCCCCGTGCTCCCGCAACCGCAACTGTCGGCGAACCTCACCCGCCATGCAAGCCGGCGTGGGCCGGCGTCCCCAGTCCAGGTCTGTTGGCGCCACGATCGGGTGCTCCGCCATTGTGCGCGGCAGGTGTCGGCGCGACTTTCTCGACCTCGGCCACGTTAGCCGGCCGCCTCCTGCAGCTTGCCCAGCAGTCGTGCCAGCTCGCGCTGCTCGCCCTTGGTGAGGCGCGCCGCGATCCCGGCTTCGAAGGCCCGCACCTTCTCGCGGGCAGCCACGAAGGAGGACTCCGCGGAGCGCTCGAAGTAGAGCGCGTGGCAGCGCCGGTCACTCGACAGCACCTCGCGCCGGATCAATCCGCGCTTCTCCAGGCGTACCACAACGGGACTCATGGTCGACTTGTCGACGCCGAAGGCCGCCGCCAGCACCACCTGCGTTATGCCCGGATTGGCCCGTACCACGGTGAGCACACCGAACGATCCGGGCGTGAAGTCGAAATCCGCCAGCGTGGTCTCGAACTCACCGAAAATCCTGGTCTGCGTCCGGCGTATCAGATAGCCGACGTAGGTCGGCAGCTCATCGAAATCGATCGGCCGCGCATCCGTCTCGGCGGGCCCGGGTTTCAGCGCTGCGTTCGACCTTTTCATGCGGGTCCGGCCTTTCTGTCAGCACGCCTCTCTACCTGCATCGCCAAGACCGCTCAAGGCCGGCAACCGTGCTGCAGCGGCGGAAGGCCCCAGGGGGGTCCTCCATCAGGGCATTGTTTCACGTGCAACATCTATCCCCGCTGTTGTGCCATGGCTGCATTGTTTCACGTGTAACAGCGCGGGGCGCGCCCGAGGGCATATTGCTGGCATCAGCGCAATTGCACGAGGCCGGCCATGACCACCCAGATGTTGATGACCTTGATGGCGTTTTCGTTGCTGAAAGGTACTGTCTTCGGCGCCCTGTTCGCCTGGATGTTCCCGCCCCTGCACAGCTACTTGCTGGCCAAGGCGGGGGGCGATGCCGGCCCCCTGAAGCGGGTCCCGATCGGCAGCCGCCTCTACTGCGGATTGGCGGTATTGTCCGGCGCGGGGTTTGCCCTCATCGACCTGGTAGATCGCGTCAGAGAAACGGCCGGGCTGCCCCGTTTGCTGCTTTGGGTGGTGATTGCTCTGTTCGGCGGCACGGCATGCGGCACCGTGCTGATCGTATCGGCCATGCCCCGCGAGCAAAAGGCGTGACGTACGGTGCCGCGTCGCTAGGCAATGCCGGTGTCGCGCCCGGTTACGCCCTGGTGACTTGATCGGGGCCGGCTGCAACCGTCCGCCGCGCGAACCCGCCGAACCGTGACAGGGCGGCCGCGTCGTCGACGTCGCACAGTGTGGCGACGAAGCCCACCGGCTGCCCGGCGAGGTTGGCCAGCGTGTCGGCCAACGCGTGCGGGCTCGACCAGCGCACGCCGTCGAACGGCCTGGGCACATGCGGCCGGCGCCGCACCCCGACCAGCCAGTATCCGCCGTCGGTGGCCGGGCCGAACACGCACGGCGCGCTGCCCAGCATGCGAAAGGCTGCCATGATGCGCGCCGGCGTGATCGCGGGGATGTCCGTGCCGATGATCACCACGGGACCCGGCGGAGCGCGATCCAGCACGCGTTGCATCCGACGGCCGAGGTTGCCCCGCTCCTGCGGCATATGCACAAGTCGGCGTGGCCAATGCCGGCTGCCGCAGCTCGCATCCGGAGTGACCCACAGCGAAGTCTGCCAGCGCCGATCGAAGGCGACCCGGGCGATCAGCGCTGCCGTGCAATGGCGCGCGAAGCGCGTCGCAGCGGCGACGCCGATCTGGCGCGCCAGCCGTGTCTTGACGGCGCCCGCCACCGGCGCCTTGGCCATGATGACCAGCCGGCAACGAAAGGGCGCCGCACATCGGCGCGGCGCCCTCTCTCTTCTTCTCGACCGAACCGGCGCGACCGGCATCGCGCTGGCGCCCTCAGGCGGTCTTCACCGGCTCGAACACATAGCCCTTGCCGTCCTTCTTGATCTTGCCGGCACCAGGCAGGCCGAAATGATATCCGGTGACCGTGGCCTTGTCGGCGATCACCCGGTCGAACATCTTGCGCCGGTTGGCCTCCGCCATCGGGCCGTCCGCGTCGAACGCCGCATGCCAGCCCGGGTTGCGCACGAACAGCGCCGGGATGTTGGTGACGTCGCCCAGCACGATCAGCTGGCGGCTGCCTGACCCCATCTGGTAGCTGGTATGACCCGGCGTGTGGCCATTGGTTGCGATCGCCTTCACGCCCGGCACCACCTCCTTGTCGCCGTCGAACTGCTTGATGTTCTTCCAGCCCGGGAACACCGCCTGGATGCGCTTGGCAGCACCCGCCGTCGTCGCCGGG
Organism: uncultured Alphaproteobacteria bacterium; assembly: GCA_963840445.1. Lineage (GTDB taxonomy): Bacteria > Pseudomonadota > Alphaproteobacteria > Rhizobiales > Hyphomicrobiaceae > AWTP1-13. The sequence goes on from CAWIZC010000023.1 coordinate 409,542, forward strand.
TCGGTCCAGAACTTGTATTCGGAGGCCGGCACGTAGATGGTCGCGTTGGGGAAGATCGGCGCGTTGGTGTCCTTGGCCATCAGGCCGCTGATGTGGTCGGGATGGAAGTGGGTGACAACGATCGTGTCGACCTTGGCGGGGTCGATGCCCGCCGCCTTCATCACCTCGTTCTTGGTGATGAGACCGGCCGTCGGTGCCAGCTGAGCGCCGGTGCCGGAGTCGAACAGAACCAGCTTGCCCTTGATGCGCACCGCCGTGACGGTGAAGGGAATCGGCACATGCGCGTCGGTCAGGCCGCCGGCCTTGAGCGCGGTCTTGACCTCGTCGAGCGAGGCATTCTTCACGAAGCCCGGATCGTGCGCCTTCTCCCAGATGCCGTCGTACATCTGGATGACCTCGATGTCGCCGACCTTGAATTTGACGAAGCCTTTGTCGGCCTTCTGCGCAAACGCCGGGGTCAGGAACTGCAGCGGACCGTCGAGCCCGAATGCGGCGGCCGCCGTGGCCGCCGAGATGACTAAGCCTCGGCGTGAAATGCTTTGCATGATGTCCTCCCTAAACACTGCTTGATTTGCCAAAAGCGCGGCCACCTTAAGCGTGGTTTGAGTCCTGGTATGCAATACACAACGGAGGTCACGCGATTTTGATAGTCCGCAGGCTCTGCTGCACTGCACCCACGGCGGCAGCAGGCTCACCCGTAACGCCGGTTGATGAGGTTGGTAGGCAGGCCCGCGAAATACAGCGTCAGACATATCAGGTTGCGGGTCGAGCGGCGCAGGTAGCCGTCGCGCCGGTAGCGCTCGGCGCTGGTCACCGCGCGCGCCGACAGCAGGGTCATGCGTCTGCGCCCCAGCCGGCGCACGAAGTCGACGTCCTCCATCAGCGGCAGCGGTCGGAACTCGCCCACCTCGTCATAGAGCGTGCGCGGGATCAACAGGCCCTGGTCGCCATAGGGCAGGCGGAATACGGCGTAGCGCGCCGCCACCAGCCGCTCGAGCAACCTCGGCTTGGCGCCGATGTCGTCCAGTGCGAAGCGGAACACGCCTGCGGAAGCCCGCTCCGGCTTGCCGTCAACGCGCTCCATGAACAGGCCGGCCGCCCGCTCCCAGCCTGCCTCCAGCACGGTGTCGGCGTGCAGGAACAGCAGCCACGGCTGTTTGGCGCGTTTGGCCCCGACGGTGAGCTGATAGCCGCGCCCGCCGCTCTTGCGCAGCAGCTGGGCGCCCGCGTCCTCGACGATGTCGGCAGTCTTGTCGGTCGATCCGCCGTCGACCACGATCACCTCGCGCACCAGCCCGTCGACGGCCGCAGGCACCAGCGCCGTCAGCGTCGCCGCCAGCGTCGCCTCGGCGTTCAAGGTCGGGATGATGACGGAGATCATGGCGCCCCAGCGCAGGCCAAGTTGCGGCGCACTATAAGTGCCAGGGCTGGGGCTTCAAGCGCTGAAGGCGGGTCGCGCGGCCACTCGGCTTGCAATTCCGCTGAACTGGGTAGCGAACATGCGGGGGTGGTCGCAAATCGCAAATCCGCGGAGCCTGGGTGTTTCAGAGCCGAGCGGCTACGACACGCAAAGCTGTCGTCAGGCGAGGCTCACTTGGTCTACCGCCCTCCAGTCCGACGTGACATCGAGAGCGCTCCTGCCTTGAGGAAGACAGGGTGGGCAGCGAAGCCGAATGGGTCGCCGTCGATTGGGGCATGATGCGCATGTGATGGGCTCATGCTGAGCATATGCCTGGAATCCGTCCTCTCCTGCCACGCTGCTGGCTCTGCAGGCGGCCTGCCAGGCGTGGCGAGCCACGCGGGCCGGGAAAGCTAGTTGGGGCCGGCCGGAACAGGCTTCCAGTCCTTGGCGTGCATGGCGATCGTGGCGCGCCGAAAGCCAAGCTGCTGATCCGAGATCCAGGGCAGCGTCATCGCAAAATTGACGGGCGCCAGCTGCGCGCGGCCCTGCAGCCGGTCCAGCAGGGACGGCTCGTGCGGGGCTGCCGTGTTGAGCTGCAGGCGGAAGGCGTACTCGCCCTCGGCATCCACAAGCTTGGGCTGCACCCCCGCGGGATAGAAGCGCACGGTCTCGGAAAACAGGCCGCGGCCGGCAATGCTCAGTGGCGCGAACTGCCGGTTGGAGGTTGTCGCTTCGCGCGGATGTTCGCCGAGGAAGGCGCTGTAGTAGCGCTGGGTGGTGTTGGTCTTGAGATTTTGCACCTCGAGCTCGATGGACAGCACCGCGGCGCTGCGTGCGCCGTTGTTGGCGATGGTGAGCGGAATCGCGAACAGCTCGGTGTCGCCGCCGGCATCGCGTCCATAGTGGATGGTCGGCGGCATGTAAACCTCGAGCTTGGCACCCTGCAGCGTGCTCATGTAGACGCTGACGCACGACAGTGCGACGGCCACCGCCGAGAACACCGTCGGCAGCCAGCCGCCGCGTGCCCCCAGCTTGATGACCTCGCGCGTGGTCTTGAGAACGCCGCCGGTTTCGCCGTCGCGCTGCTGCCGCTGTGTGATCGCCATCGCACGTGCCCTCCCTGGCGAATGATGATCAGGGGCGGGATAGATAGGCTTTGGGGCCCTGCCAAGGCAGCTGCCTCGCACCTGCAAGGCATACCGCATCGGCCTCTGCCGTGCTCCAGTCCGATGTGATATCGAGCATGCTTGTCTTCTGATGGAGGCCGGGTGGCCATCCAGGCCGAATGGGTTGCCGTTGATTGGGGCACGACCAATCTGCGCGCATGGGGCATCGGCTCCGGCGGCGAGGTGGTGTTTGCGCGGACCTCCGATCAGGGCATGAGCCGGCTCAAGCCCGATGCCTACGGCGCCGTCCTGGCCGGCCTTCTGGCCGACCATTTCGCCCCGACCGGCCCGCGCATCGACACGCTGATCTGCGGCATGGCCGGCGCCCGGCAGGGCTGGATGGAGGCGCCCTACCTCGATGCCCCCGCCGACCTCGCCGAGCTGAGCGCCCGATCCGTATCCCCCGCCACCCCTGACGCACGCTGGTCGGCGCGTATCCTGCCGGGCGTGTGCCAGCGCCTCGCCGGCGCCGAGGACGTCATGCGCGGCGAGGAAACGCAGCTGCTCGGGCTCGGCACGCTCTGGCCCGGCTTCAACGGTGTCGTCTGTATGCCGGGCACCCATTCGAAATGGGTGCAGCTTGCCGGTCGCCGCGTGCAGCGCTTCGCCACCGCCATGACCGGCGAGTTGTTCGAAGTCTTGCGCACCCACTCGGTTCTGCGCCATTCGCTGGCCGGGCCGCTGCACGGCCCGCATCGCGATGCCGGCTTCGAGGAAGGCCTCGACCGCCGGCATAAACTCGCCGCAGAGGTTGTCGGCCACGTTGTTCAAGGTGCGTGCAACCTCGCTGCTGTCGGGGCGTACATCGGATTGGTGCGCGGGATTTCTGTCGGGCCTGCTGATCGGCTCGGAAATCGGCGCGCAGCGGGAATGGATCGGCGCAGGCGAGGTGGCTATTGTCGGCGACGCCGGACTTGCCGCCCTCTATGCCAAAGGTCTCGTCGATGATCGGCGGCCAGGCGCGCATCGTCGACGGTATCGATGCAACCCTTGCCGGCCTCAAGACCGCGCGACAGCAAAGCTAGGACATCCGCTTGACCGGATCCCCCGCGCCCTGAGCTTGTCGAAGGGCGGATCAAGGCGTATCGCCGTGCTTCGACAGGCTCAGCAATAACGAAAGCCCACCATGACCACATCGCATCGGCACATCATCGCCATCCTGCGCGGCATCGAGCCGGACGAGGCGGTTGCCGTCTGCGAGGCCCTGGCACGCGCCGGCATCACGCTGATCGAGGTGCCGCTCAACTCGCCGCGCCCGTTCGACTCGATCCGCGCCGCCGCCACGGCCCTGCGCGGCAAAGCCTCGATCGGTGCCGGCACCGTGCTGACCGAGGCGGACGTCGACACCCTCGTTGAAGCCGGCGCCAGCTTCATCGTTTCGCCCGACTGCAACGAGGCCGTCATTGCTCGGACGCTGGCGCGCGGCCTGCGCTCGTATCCCGGCGTGTTCTCGCCGACCGAAGCGTTCCGCGCCATCCGGGCCGGGGCGCACGGATTGAAGATCTTCCCGGCCGAGCTGGTCGGACCGATCGGGGTCAAAGCCCTGTCGGCCGTGCTGCCGCGCGAGATCCCGCTTTACGCGGTCGGCGGAGCCAACCCCGACAACTTCGCCGCCTACATCGCCGCCGGCTGCACCGGCTTCGGCATCGGCAGCTACCTCTACAAGCCCGGCGCATCAGTGGCTGACATCGAGGCCCGCGCCAAAGCAGTCGTCGCCGCCTACGACACGGCGATCGCTTAGTTCTTGCTTTGTTCTCATGGGTGGCCTAGCCTTGGCGATGCCCTCGAAGGGCTGCGCATGCCAGGACGCCCGTGACCGACGACCCTACACTTGTGGATGGAGAGCGCCGGCGGGGCCGCGGGGCGCGCTCCAACCGCGTCGGCCGCTACGAAGCCGAGCAGCGCGAGGCGTTCGACGATGGCTGGGACAGCCTTGCCGAGCTGGAGGCCTTCAAGACCGACGTGCGCGAGGAGGTGGCCAAGAGCATCATCGCGCGCAACGACAGCCCCGACATCAGCTTCGACCAGTCGATCAACCCCTATCGCGGCTGCGAGCACGGCTGCATCTACTGCTTCGCCCGGCCCACGCACTGCTATCTCGGCCATTCCGCCGGCCTCGATTTCGAGACCAAGCTGTACGCCAAGACCAACGCCGCCGAGCTGCTGGAACTGGAGCTTGGGCATCCCCGCTACGTGCCGAAATACATTGCGCTCGGCGCGGTCACCGACCCCTACCAGCCGATCGAGCGCGAGCACCGCATCACCCGCTCCATCCTCGAGGTGCTCGAACGCACGGGCCATCCGGTCGGCATCGTCACCAAATCGGCCCTGGTGGCGCGGGACGTGGACATCCTCGCCCGCATGGCGGCCAGGGGCCTCGCCAAGGTCGCCATTTCCGTCACTACGCTGGACCGCCGGGTGGCACGCAAGATGGAGCCGCGCGCGCCCACCCCTCCCAAGCGGCTGGAGGCCATCAAGGCTCTGGCCGATGCCGGAGTGCCGGTCGCCGTCATGACCGCCCCCATCATCCCCGGCCTCAACGACCATGAAACCGAGGCCATCCTGACCGCCGCCCGCGACGCCGGCGCCAGCGAGGCCGGCTACGTCCTGCTGCGCCTGCCGCTGGAGCTGAAAGACCTGTTCCGCGAATGGCTGCGCACTGAATTTCCTGACCGCGCCGACCGCGTCATCAACATCCTGCGCTCCATGCACGGCGGCAAGGACTACACGCCCGAATGGCGCGTCCGGCAGCGCGGCCGGGGCCCCTATGCCGAGCAGATCGGCGTCAGATTCCGCATGACCACCAAGCGCTTGGGCCTGAACGAGCGCAACTGCAAGCTGCGCCTCGACCTGTTCCAGCGACCCGTATCCAGGGGAAAGCAGATCCCCCTCCTTTGACAGCCGCCCGCCTTGCCGCAAAGCTTCGCCCGACAGGGGAAGCAATTCGCGATGAAGGCAACGTTCGAGCTGGAAGCGATCGAGCTTGAGCTGCGCGGCGGGCCGGTGGCCGGCGTCGACGAGGCCGGGCGCGGCCCGCTGGCCGGCCCCGTGGTGGCCGCGGCCGTGGTGCTCGACCCCGACAACATCCCGGACGGCATCGCCAACTCCAAGGCCCTCGACGTCGAGCAGCGCCGGCGCATCTACGAACGCATCCTGGCGGTAGCCCGCGTCGGCATCGGCGTTGCCGATGTCCTGCGCATCGATGCCGACAACATCCTTAATGCCGCCCTGTGGGCCATGGCACAGGCGGTGGCCCGGCTGGACTGCGCACCCAAACTGGTGCTGATCGACGGCAACAAGGCTCCGACCCTCGATTTTCCGACTCGCACCATCGTGCAGGGCGACGCCAAGTGCCTGTCCATCGCGGCCGCCTCGATCGTCGCCAAGGTGGCCCGTGACGCCATCATGACGGAGCTCGCCCGCTCCTTTCCCCATTATGGCTTCGACCGGCATAAGGGATACGGCACGCCCGAGCATCAGGCCGCCATTGCCCGCTACGGCGTCACGCCGCACCATCGCCGCTCCTTCCGGCCGGTGCAGCTGGCGCTCGGGCTGGTATAACGCCCGCTGTTTCAATACGGTGGCGCACTCGCGCGCACCCTGGAACGGCTTGAGATGATGCGACGCCTCTACGACTGGATGATGCGCACGGCACGCAACCGTCGCGCGCCGCACGCGCTGTTCTGGGTGTCATTCATCGAGAGCTCGATCTTCCCGATCCCGCCCGATGTGATGCTGATCCCGATGATCCTCGCCAACCGCGCGAAGGCTTGGCGATATGCCACCATCTGCACGATTGGCTCGGTCCTGGGCGGCATGGCCGGCTACGCCATCGGCTATTACGTGTTCGAGTATGCGGGCCAACCAATTCTGGCGTTCTACGGCTATGGCGCCAAATATCTGGAAACCAAGGCCCTGTTCGACGCGTGGGGTCCGTGGATCCTGATCGCCAAAGGCTGGACGCCGTTTCCCTACAAGGTGCTGACCATTGCCGCCGGCGTGTTCCACATGGACCTGGCGTCGTTCATCATGGCCAGCATCGTCGCGCGCGCCATGCGGTTTTATCTGGTGGCCGCGTTGCTGTACTGGTTCGGCGAGCCGATCCGCGATTTCATCGAGCGGCGCTTGAGCCTGGTGACCACTGCTTTCCTGGTCGCCTTGATCGGCGGCTTTGTCGCCGTGAAGTATCTGTTCTGAAGCGCTATTGAGATGATCATTCGCCGACGTTCGCGACGGCGGCAAAGTTTGGCGGACTTCGCAATCGGGACACTAGCACCATGCTGCTGCGCGCCTCGTCCGACCCTCTGCAATCGCCGGCCTACCGCACCGGCGCGCTCGTTCTGTTCGCGGCCGTCGCCGTGATTCTGATGGCGCTCGGCTTCCAGTACATTGGCGGCTATCCGCCTTGCCCGCTTTGCCTGCAGCAGCGGTACGCCTACTACGCCGGCATCCCTGTGGTCTTCCTCGCGCTCGTGCTGGTGGCCGCCGACCGGCGCACTCTGGCCGCCGTGCTGTTTCTCGCGGCGGCGGGGGGCTTCCTCGCCAATGCAGGCCTCGGCGTCTACCACGCCGGCGTCGAATGGAAGTTCTGGGCGGGCCCAGACACCTGTGGCGCGGCGCAAGGCCTCAGCAAGACTGCCGGCGGCCTGCTCGAGAGCCTCGAGAAATCCCGCGTCGTGCGCTGTGATGAGGCGTCCTGGCGCTTCATGGGCCTATCGTTCGCCGGCTGGAATGTTCTGATCTCGCTAGGGCTGGCAGCAGGCTCCGTCGCCGCCGCTGTGGAAGGCGTGCGCCGCTCCACGTAGGAACGGCGCGACCCCCCTCGTATCGGGCTGGTGTGGCGTGCGAGAACACCTGGCGCTGGGCGGGCGGGCAATTACTGCAGCTGCCGGAATTCCGGATAATGTTTGAGCAGCTCGCTTTTTTGGTTTGTGACCTTTAGCTGAGCCACCAAGGCTTTATTCGTGTCCGGAGGTAGCGCCCGTACCCAGGAAGCTCCGAACCCGATATAGTTGGAGCCATAACGCAAATTTATATATCCCTCGTCGCCCCATTGCGGTCCCCAGGAGTTCTTCACAAGCCAAACGCCCCGATTATCATCCCAGCCCACGATCAAGATCTCGTGGTTAATGTTGGATAGCTGCAGGTTTTTCGTGGGAGTGCCGCTGAACACGGCGTTTGGATAGTCTTTATTCCAATTGGGGTTAGCTTTCTCGTAAAAATCCCAGTCGCCCGTGGCTGCCACCGATGCGGCCAATGGGCCGTAGGTTTAAATCGCTTGCTTGATAGCCGTGTCCGATGCAAGCGTCGGGTCATTGGATACGTAAGCCCAATTCGCCAGATAATATGGCCGCGACCCGAAGTCCGACACACATTTGCCTTTCTGCGGAGCATCGGAATTGTAGGTGTATTTATCGCTCGCGACTTCGCCGAGATACTGAAGATAAACGAACACGACTTCGTGCCAGCCACCAAAGGCGCAATCAGTCTCGCTGAAAGAGCAATCCAGCCCCTGCTGTTCGGAAACATGCAGCTCCAGCTGTTTTGAGGTTTGGTTGGTGGCGATCAGATAAGCCGCCTCATAGGCGGCGGTGGCCGCAAACACCCAGCAGCTGCCGCAACCACCTTGTTTCCTTACTGGCGTGACTTTGCCAGCGTCTCGCCAGTCAAACCTGGACGGAAGGCTCTTCTGGGCCTGCGGGAGTTGCGAATTAATAACAAGCGTCTTCATATACTCGGGATCGGCCTGCAGGACCTTTTCTATTGTGCGGCTTACCTTGTTTTGGGCCTGTATATGACTTTGGAACCGTGTAGGGATTTTCGCGCCGCGCGCGTAGCCCGTCGGTTGATAACCGCTTGTCTGTGCAGCGACGACGGCGGGAAACGTGGAAAGAGCTAGTCCGGACACAAACGCACGGCGGGTCAATAAGGCAGATCTGGTCCGCATGTTCTGCTCCTATATGCAAATACACCAGATAGATGCTTGGCAATGCAGCGACTGATAAGTGGATAGCCGATATGCTATGTCAGTCTTTGAATAGTGGCCACAGCATTTGCGTCATTGCTGGGGTGCCCGTGTTACGCGGTCGGCCCGGTGGCTTGAGCTACACAACGGCACCGACGTAAACAAGCCGCGCGTGAGCGCAATACCGCTCTGCCGCGTCGCATGTCCTTGGTCTGACGCGTCATTCGCGTTACAATATCCCCCGACGGACCTGCAACGGGGCTGGGCATGCGAACTCCGAAACTGGTGCTGTGCGCGGTGCTCCTGGCGGCCGGCGTGCCGCTCGCTCTGCACGCGCAGCAGGCCGCCCAATCCGTCGTCGCCGAGGCCGACAAGAAGGCTGCGCCGAAGAAGAAGCCGGTACCCAAGGTGGCCAAGCCGCCCGGCATCCCCGCCAAGACGCTGTTCGGCGCGGCCAAGACACCGGCGCCGCTCGCCGCTCGTTCGATCGGCTTCTACGCCAAGGGCTGCCTGGCTGGCGGCACGGCGCTACCCGTCGACGGTCCCGCTTGGCAGGCCATGCGGCTGTCGCGCAATCGCAATTGGGGTCATCCTGAGCTGGTCAGCCTGGTCGAGAAGCTCGGCACCGACGCCAAGTCGCGCGATGGCTGGCCGGGCCTGCTGGTCGGCGACCTGTCGCAACCGCGCGGCGGGCCTATGCTGAGCGGCCACGCCAGCCACCAGGTCGGCCTCGACGCCGACATTTGGCTCACGCCGATGCCGGACCGCCGTCTTACCGAGCAGGAGCGCGAGGAGCTGTCGGCCACCTCGATGCTGGCCGCCGACAAGGTGTCCGTTGATCGCGGTATCTGGAAGCCCGAGCACGTGCGCCTGATCAAGCGCGCCGCCTCCTACCCCTCGGTCGAACGCATCTTCGTGCATCCCGCCATCAAGAAGGCGTTGTGCGAGGACACCGCCAAGGACACCGACCGCGCGTGGCTGTCCAAGGTGCGGCCGATGTGGGGCCACTACTATCACTTCCACATTCGCATCGTCTGTCCGCCCGGCAGCACCAACTGCGAGCACCAGCCGGCGCCGGTCAGCGAGGATGGTTGCGGCGCCGAGGTGGATCGCTGGATCGCTCTGCTCAAGAGGCCGGAAAAGCCGGAGAAGCCCGGGCCGCCAGCACCGCCCAAGCCCGGCCTCACGATCGATCAGCTGCCCGGCGAATGCAAAGCCGTGCTGACAACCGCGGGTGGCCCGGCCATCCCCTCATCCGCAACCGACGCTCCGGCTGAAAAGGCCAAGACGCCCGTGCCGAAGAAGTCGGCCGACGCCGCCAAGAAGACCACCGAGAAGAAATAGCGCTGTCATCCCGGAATTCGCATCGGCGAATATCCGGCTGCGTGAAGCCCGATCCCGGCTCTCAGCGTGGGCTCAGGCCGGGATGGCTGACGACAAGTTCGGTTACGCCTCTGCCTTCACGCCGATGCCAACCGGGCAGGACAGCCCCGTCCCGCCCAGCCCGCAGTAGCCGTGCGGCACCTTGGCCAGGTATTGCTGGTGATAGTCCTCGGCGAAATAGAACTCGGGCGCGTCCACGATCTCAGTCGTGATGGGGCCGTAGCCGTTGGCGCTCAGCACCTTCTGGTAGGCGGCCTTGGAGGCCTCCGCCGCTAGCCGCTGCTCTGGGCTCGTCACGTAGATGCCGGACCGGTACTGCGTGCCGGCGTCATTGCCCTGGCGCATGCCCTGCGTCGGGTCGTGGCTTTCCCAGAATGTCTTCAGCAGCGCCTCGTAGCTGATCACCTTGGGGTCGTACACCACCAGCACCACCTCGTTATGACCGGTGCGGCCCGAGCAGACCTCCTCGTAGGTCGGATTGGGCGTCAGCCCGCCGGCGTAGCCGACCGCCGTCACCCACACGCCGTTGCCGAGCTCCCAGAACTTGCGCTCCGCGCCCCAGAAACAGCCGAGCCCGAAGATCGCCCGTTCGGTGCCTTCCGGGTAGGGGCCCTGCAAGGGCCGGTCGCTGATGAAGTGCGACTTGGCGGTCGGAATAGCGGTCGCGCGGCCCTTCAGCGCGGTCTCGGCAGTCGGAATCTCAAGCTTCTTGCGGGAGAAGAACATGGGGGTCACCATAGCGTTGGGATTTCGCTCCCTGATATAGTGCGTGCGGGAGCGTATTTGCAGGGGTAATCGCTCCTGGGTTTGGAGTGGCTTGACGAGGGGAGAGCATCCATGGCGGCAGCGGCAACGCCCTCCGAGCGCGCGGTCTACGAGGCCGGCTTCGGGCGCAAGTTCTTCCTTTCGCTGGCGTTTCTCATTTTGCTGCCATTCTTCGCCAGCCTGCCGGCGATGCTCATCTCACGCCTTATTCACGGATTGTGGTTCGACACCATCGGCCTGATCATCTTCAGCGCTCTGTTCACCGCCCTGATGGCACTGCTGGCCGTCCAGCTCTATCAGTCTCTGCGCTCGCGCGTGGAGTTGGGCGACGCCTCCGTCAAGCTCACCCTGCCGCAGGGCAGCGGCGCCACGCCGATGCTGCGCTTCGTCAGCACCGAACTCCCCTACGATCAGATCGACCGCATCGAGACGCGCTGCGTGCTGTTCGGGCGTACCTTCGCCCCGGTGCTGCTGCGCGCCACCCGCATCGTCACCAAGGACGGCCGCCACGTGCGCCTTGGCAACGTCAACGAGGACAACGTCGATCAGGCCCTGCCCTTCCCCGAGATCGGCGCCAAGATTGCGGAGCGCGCCGGCGTCGGCATCGTCGACGGCGGCATGGTGCGCCGCTCCATCGAGCGGCGCGTGCTGGGCCTGATCGGCCGCAAGACGGCCCTCGAGGACAGCCCCGCCATCACCGAGGCCGAGATGGCCGAGATCAACGGCCGCCACAGCCGCGCCATGCGTTATCTGGTGATTGTCATGGCCGTGCTGGTGGTCGGCGGCATTGCCATCGACGTATTCACCGCGCCCACCACCTCGTTTGCCCTGGTGGGTACGTCCGGGCCATCCAAGAAATAGCCGTCAGTTGGCGAACACGTTGACGCGCCGACGACGCCGTCCGATGTAGGCCAGCAGGAAGCCGAGGCCGCCGAACAGCGCCCAGGTCGGCAACAGCAGCAGCGGCCGCACCGCCGTATCCCATACCAGCGGGTGCACGGTGCGCTGCACGTAGGTCTGCGCATACTTCAGCGAGTTCGGGGCGATTTTGCCCCACTGCTCGCCGGCCGATGTCACCACCAGTCGTTCGGCGGCCATCATGCGCGTGCCGTCGGCCACCGCCGCGATCACCGCGATCAGCAGCAACAAGCCGGCAAAAAAGCGCAGAGCCCAGACTGTCATCGCCCCTCCATGGCCAATCGGGCAGCTCCACAGGCCCGAGGCGGGCAATACATCAGCCGGGCGCCGTCCGCAATGCCGGGCCCGGCGCCTGGCTGGCGCGCCAGAAGGCTTGCGCTCGAGGCCCCGGCATCTATATTCGCGCCCGATCGCCGGCAGCGGCCGGAGGGATGGCCGAGTGGCTGAAGGCGCACGCTTGGAAAGCGTGTATACGGGCAACCGTATCGTGGGTTCGAATCCCACTCCCTCCGCCAGAACCCATTGATATCGCTGTCGTTTCCAAAGCATTCGGCGCCTTGACCACGGCGCTGCCTACAGGTGCTCTACCCTTACGGTCGACACTCCCTCCGCCAGAACGTCAGTGTTGGTCGTCAGGTGCTTCCCCGATCAGCTGGTCCTGTTCGATGACAACCAGCGAGCGAGCAGCCACACCGTATTGCTTCGATATGCGGATCTCCGCCACCTCGATTGGGTGACCATCCGCTTGGAATGAGGAAAAGGATCACAGGCGCACTTCTGAGTATCTTACGGCGCGCACCACATCATTTCCCATCCTTGAGCAAGGGAAAGAATACGTCCTCCCAGGATTTCGGCTCCGACTTCAACTGTCCCGTGCGCGCCATGAAGCTCGCAAATTTCATGATGCCGCTTGGCGTCGTGTCGTAAAGCATGGTGCCATCGCTCAGCATATCAAGCACATCCTGTTTGTTGAGCTTAGAGGCCTCAGACTTGATGTATATATCGGCGGCCACATCGGGCTTTGCCTTGATGAATTGAATGGCATCGTCGAGAGCGATCACAATCGCCTTCGCAACCGTCGGATTTTCTTTGACGAACTTTTGACTGGTCCCGAGTGCGGCCCCGGTGACCTCCTCGCCATCCAGAATCTCCTTCGAGCGGATGACGGCATGTATCTTGTCGCTTCTTTGCAGCGGCGCGATGAAGGGCGGTGTCGCAACATAGCCGGTGATGCCCGTCCCGCCGGCGAGGAGTGCCGTGGTCGCCTCCGGGTGCGGCATGGCAACGAGGAGGCTGTCGATTCTCTTGTGCTGCCCCGCACCGTAGATTTTCTCGGCGGCCATGCGCATCAAGATCGCCTGAGGCGAAGTCGACGACGGTACCGCAATACGGTCGCTCTCTCCGAAATCTGCCAGAGATTTGATCTCCGGCTTGTTGGTCTCGAGAATAAAGGGATGGGCTGCAAGAGCTGCGAGGCCATGCACGTCATAGCGGTCCTTAGTCACGTCCCACAGGAGCAGCAAAGCCGGGACGCCCCAGGCGCCGACATCGATGTTGCTGGACAGAAAAGCATCGGAGATCGCAGTCGAGCCACTGAAGCGGTTGATCGTGACTTTTAGCTCGGCCAAGCCGGCCTTGTTCGCCTCCTCCGCGAAAAAGCCTTGGGCTTCGGCAACCGCAACAGGCAAATAGACCAAGCCGTACTGCACTCCAATGCGAACCTCCTTCACTTCGGCGTTCGAGGGAGCAGACATGAGCATCAAGGCCATGCCAAAAATCATGACTTGCATCGGTTCACCTCGTCACAACTCGTCACGGGCTGCACATGAAGTTTCTGCCGTTGCGCTTGCGTTGGACCGTTACCTTCCATTTCGCCAGCCTCCATCGCGTATCGATTGATCACTGCCGTGGCCATCGTTCTCTTGTTCGTCTCAAGGTCACCGTCGTGGGCCAATGAGCCAGGCGCTCATCCAAAGATTGGCACATCACGTCGCTTTGCATCACTGCAGTGTTCCGGCAGCAGTCTGGCATGGCAGACGTCCGCGGACCTTGCCCCCGATCACCGCGCTGACACGGTGCTCAGGCTCGCAGGGCGGCAAGAACGCGCTCTGGGGTGAAAGGGATCTCCGCAATGCGCCGGCCAGTTGCCGCAAAGATCGCGTTGGCGATTGCCGCTCCCGTGGGGGCTTGACTGCCCTCGCCGGCTCCTAGCGATGGCTGATCGGGCCGGTCAATCACCACCGAATGCATGGCCGGCGTCGTGACGAAGTCCTGGATTGGATACGCACTGTAATCGACCGCTTTCATAATGCCGCTGTCCCAGCGGCCGGCCTCCTGCAGCGTCCAGCTCGTGGCCTGCGCCATGCCGCCGTCGATCTGGTTGAGGACGCCGTCGGGATTGACGGCGCGCCCCGCATCGGTGGCGCTCCACAGCCTGAGCGGGCGGACGACACCGCTCTTCGTAGTGACGGAGACCTCGGCCACCACCGCCACATAGGCATCGCCGTTCTTGTAGCGAGAAAGCCCGACGCCAGTGCCGACCATCTCCGTCGCCAACGGTCGCCTGCTGACCACACGGGGAGTCCAGCCGGACATTTCCACGGCCCTCTTCAGGACGGCATCGAGCCGCGCATCCCTGACGTTGGCAAGTCGGAAGGCGACGGGATCGCGCCCGCTCATGGCGGCCAGCTCGTCGATGAACATCTCCGCCGACACGGCGTTGAAGTAACCGCCCAGGGTGCGTAGCGCCGATGTCCGGATCGGCATCGCGGCCAGGAAGTGCGACGTTACCGTCTGGTTTGCCGCCGCGTAGATCGGCACCGCGTTGCGCGCGGCGGCGCCATTCGGCAGCGGGCCGTCCACCGCCTTCTCCGCCAAAACGGGATCAGCGAGATACCAGGCGGAGCGCAGGTTGCAGCCAGCGCCACTGCCGGGGCGCGTGGAGTGCGGGAACGACCACACGTCGTGCGTCCATTGAGTAAGAGCGCCATCGGCCGAAACCCCGCCCGTGAGCTGCGTGACCATGGCCGAGCCCCAGGGCTCCCAGGCCATCTCCTCCTCGTGCGCCCAATGCACTCGCACTGGTTTGCCGGGCACCGCACGCGCCAGCAGCGCCGCGTCGAGGGCCACATCGTCGGCGCCGTTGTGGCCATAGCACCCCGAGCCCTGTGCGTGGATGACGCGGATCGTATCCGGCGCAACTTTCAGGGCCTTGGCGAGGTCGCCGCGTAGCGGGAACGGGCCTTGCGTGTGCGACCAGACCGTCAGCCTGGCCTCCTGCCAATGCGCAAGCGCACAGCTTGCTCCGATCGAGGCATGCGCTTGGAAATGGCGGCGGTACTCAGCCTTGTGCGTCGTTGCAGCCGGCGACGTGTCGGCCTTCACGGTGTGGAGAACAGCTGTCTCCGAGTCGGCCGTCAGCAGGTAATCGAAGATGTTTTTTCCACCGAACAACGGAGCGCCGGCGTCCCACTTGGCCGTCTTGACGAGTGCGTTAGCGGCGGCCTGCGCCTGTTCCTCGCGCCGCGCCACCACGCCCAGGAAAGAGCCGTCCTGCACCACCTCGACCACACCGGGCATGGCCCGGATGGCAGCCAGATCAACCGATGCGAGACGTGCGGCATAGGCTGGGGGACGGGCCACGGAGCCAAACAGCATGCCGGCGGGCCGCAGATCGTGGATGAACACTTGGCTGCCGAACACCTTCGCGGGGATGTCGACACGTGGATAGGACGTGCCGATGAGTCTTTGCTCGGGGGGGCGCTTGCGCTTGGCCGTCACATCCACCGGACGTGACAGCGAGACTTTGCCGGCGGCCTCTCCATAGCTCATGCGCTGGCCGGCAGGGCCCACCATCTGACCGTCCTCGACCTTGATGGCGACGGTTTGCACATCCCAGGCTCTGGCCGCGACCCCGATCAGCGTGGCCCTGGCGTCGGCACAGGCGAGACCCAGCGCCGTGCTGCCAAGCTTGATCGCGAGCGAGCCGGCAGTCTGGCCTTCGTCCGGTGTTTGCCCCGTATCGCCGGAGATCAGAACGAGTCGCTCTGGCGCAACATCCAGCTCGTCGCCAGCGACCTGGCGCATGGCCGTCAGCATGCCCTGGCCCAACTCAACGCGGCCGGTCATCACCGTGATGGTGCCGTCGGGGGCGATGCGCACCCAGGCGTCGAGTTGGGGATTGGCTCGGATCATGGGTGGCACAGGTGGACCACTGGGGGTTCCTTGGGCCGCGGCCCAGCGGAAGCCGATGGTGAGTCCGGCGAGGGCAGAAACCGCGCCGATACCGAAGACGCGACGGCTCAGAGTGATGTCAGCGCTGATCGTCATGGCGTCACACTCCCCCGCGGGCGGCCCGCTGCACCGCGCGAACGACGCGCTGCTGGCAACCGCAGCGGCACAGGTTGCTGTTCATGTGCTGACGGATCTGCGTCTCAGTAGGGTTTGGCGTATCGGCCAGCAGGGCCGCCGCCTCCATGATCATGCCGTTGGTGCAATAGCCACACTGCAAAGCCTGCTCGGCGATGAAAGCAGCCTGCACCGGGTGCGGCCGCTCGGGCGTGCCCAGGCCTTCGAGCGTTACGACCTTGGCGCCTTGCGCCACGACGCTGAGCGGCGTCTGGCAGGAGCGCGCGGCGCGCCCGTCGACGTGCACCGTGCAGGCGCCGCACAAGCCGCTGCCACATCCAAGCTTGGGGCCGTTGAGCGCCAGATCGTTGCGCAGGACGTAAATGAGCGGCGTGCTGGGATCGACATCGGCACTGACGCTGCGGCCATTGACAGTAAGCGTGACCATGCGACGCCTCCTTTGATGCCCGCCCCTTTTTGGCACTTCCTTTTCTTGCGACAGCTCATCGTACTACCGGCTGCAGCCTGAAGCCATCCTCGCAGCGCCATCAGTCGTTCTTGTTGTCGTCATCAGCGATGGTGATGGCGCAATGGTCTGGCAATCGGCAAAAAGCTCCGTTCCCGGCGCTCTCGAGATCGGCTCTAACGACCGGAGGTCCACCAAGGGCTGTCGAGTGTGCGACGTATGCGTCGAGTGGCGTTAGGTGCAGGATGCCAGAGCGCTCATGATGCGGCGCAACTTCCCTTCAGGTTTTGCCCATCCAATCAAGCCCGTTGGGGTCATTGACGCCGCAGGGCGTTCAAGCAGACATGGCCAGGAAGGAAACGACGTCGTGTGCCATTGGCTGCCAGGAGCCACTGCAGCAATCGACCACAGAGCGGACACATCTGGGGGACACGATCCTCGGGCTTGGACTAGGGGCATGACCGAGCCGTGAGTTGCTAGAACCCAATTTCCAATATGTAGAGGCCGCCGATGTGTCGATCGACGCAGTACACGATTTGGCGCTCGTCGACGAACACGTCGTTGAGCTGGATGGTGCCATTCGGGGCCCCTTTCGGAGCCGCGGGGACAAAGATGCCGACCTCTTGCGGCTGGTAGGGATTGGCTATGTCGTAGGCGCGCAAGCCACCGTTGAAGAAGGTACCCAGAATGATCCGGTCGGATTGCCACGAGGTCGGCAGCGGCACATTCTCGTGGATGTTGTGCGCACCGAACCGGCCGCCACGCTTGGCATACTCTTCTACGTTGTCCACCGGGCAGGTGGCGATCGGCACAGGGTTGGTCTCCTCACGGCCGTCGAGGACCCAGATCAGCTTCGGCCAGTCTTTGGCGTCATCGACCACGGATTCGTCGGTGACAATCAGTAACTCACGCTCGAACAGCGGTAGCACGGTGTGGGTGAAGCCACAGAACGGTGGGGAATTGTCCCAGCGGCATAGCGGCTTCGGGTTCGCCCTGTCGGAGATGTCGAGGATGAACATGCCGCCGTCGATGTAGCCGAGATACACGCGGTCGGGGCGCTGCGGATAGACGTTGGTATTGTGGGCGCGAAAGCCCATGTCGTAGCGCGGTGGCTTGTGGCGCTTTGGCGAGGGTTCCGCGTCGCCCACGCGTGTGCCCGGCATCCACCAGCGGCTAACCTCTAAGGGCTTGGAGGGGTTGCGCACGTCAAAGGCGCGGTAAAACTGGTCGTCGAGCGGGTTGGTGGCCATGAAGTCGGGTGCGCCCGCCGCCATGTGGACGGTCTCACCGTCGCAGAACCACAATTGGTGTACGCCACGCGAGCCGGGCCCCGAAGCATCGACGAAGGCGATGGATTTCGGGTTTTCCGGCACCGAGATGTCAAACAGCTCGAAGCCTGCGGGCTTCTGGCCGTGCTTTTTGGTCTGATAGGCCACCGCCATGACGTCGCCGACCACCTCCAGCGAGTTGGAGCGCATGTGTGGCTCGGGGAGATCGGTCTGCGCGACGATTTTGGGGGCGCGCGGGTCGGAGACGTCGACGGCGGTGAAGTTCTTGGGCGCGCTCTCGTGAGCCAGCCACAGGATGCGGCGGCCATCCTTGGCAATCTGGATCGACATGCCTTCGCCCATACCGCCGAAGCCGTTGAGTTCGTGGTGAGCCAGCAGTTTGAAGTTCCGGATCGTCGGCTCGTAGGTATTCAGGGGGCCGGTCATGCGCTTTCCTCTCAGGAGATCGTGTCTGCTCCTTGACCCGGCTCTTGCCTACGTTGCCGAGCGCGCCTTGTCCATGAACTCGGGCCTGAGCGCCTTGGCCCAATTTGGAATGGCGCCGATCTTCTTCTCTTTGAGCAGTGCGTCGGCGTGTTGTTGCATGTAGGGCCGCAGGTCAGCAGGGAAGCCGGGGGCCACGTCGATAGTGGCAAGCGCCTTGCGGAGGACATCTTGCGACAGGGAATAGCCCTTGGAGGCGTAGAAGCCGTAGATAGTGTCGGCCACGCTGTTTGGGCGCTCCTTGAAGTCGCGCGCCACGTCGAGCCACGCCTTGAGATAGGCGACGATGGCGTCGTCGCTCTTGGCAACAAACTCCGGAGTGGCAGCCATGAACACCGGCATCGTGTCCACGCTCGAGTAGTCCATGATGGTGGTGGCGAGCCCATCGGCCTCGGCAATTGAGTTGTAAGGCTCGACGCTGACCATGGCGTCGACGGTTTTGGCGGACATGGCCGCCACCATGTTGTTCACGTCCATGCGCACTTCCTGGTAGTCGCCCCTGTTGAGGCCAGCTGCGGGCGCGATCTGATCGACAAAGATGTTGCCGATCGACGAGCCGGTTTGGTTGGCGATCTTGAGGCCCTTGAGCTGCTCCACCTTGCCGATGGCGAGGTCCTTGCGCGCCATGATGCGGGTAGTGCGGCCGACGTGCTCGATCACGGCGATGCCGATCATGCCGCCCTTGTCGTGACCGAGGATGAAGGAGGGGCCGGCGTAGGTGCCGAGATCGACCTGCCGCGCCACCATCTGCTGCATAGTGAGGTTGCCCGACGGTACGGCGAACTCTTCGAATTTCAGCCCGCGCTTCTCCAGCGCGCCGGAGCGCAGCAGGTAGTAGGTGGGCATGCCCCACACGTTGGTCTGGTAGCCTTGGCGGATGACGGCGGCTTGCGCGGTCGCTGGCCCCGGGAAGCCCAGGCCAAGGGCCACGGAACCGCTTGCGGTCAGATACTGCCGTCGGGTGATGTCTTGCCGTGTCGTCATTGTCTCCTCCTACAATGGCTTTTGGCTCGTGAGTTCTGTCAGGCCTCCACAGCCTGGTCACCAAGGTGGCGCAGCAGTTTCTTTTGATGATCGAGGAACTCAATCCCAAGCGGGTCGCGCGGCCGGGCGAGCTTAATCGGCACCTGGCATCTCACTGTGCCGGGATGCGGGCTCATGACCACCACGCGGTCGGCGAGATACACGGCCTCGGCCACGTTGTGGGTCACGTACACCACCGTCTTGCGCGTCTCGCGCCATACGTCTGCCAGCAGCCGCTGCATGTCGTCGCGAGTAAGCGCATCGAGCGCCGCGAACGGCTCGTCCATCAGCAGCACGGACGGATTGTAGGCCAGCGCGCGGGCGATGGCGACCCGCTGCTGCATTCCGCCAGAGAGGTGGTGCGGGTAGACGTTGGCGAACTTCTCCAGCTTGACTAGGCGGAGCTGCTCCAGCGCGATCTGCTCGCGTTCGGGATTGCGGATACCCTTCATCTCCAGGCCGAAGGCGACGTTGCGAAGGGCCGTGCGCCAGGGGAAGAGCTGGGCGAAGTCCTGGAAGACAATGCCGCGGTCCATACCGCGGCCAGTGACTTCCTTGCCACCGATGCGGATCACTCCGCCTGTGGGTGCGAGGAATCCGGCAATGATGTTGAGCAGCGTAGACTTGCCGCAGCCGCTGGGGCCGACCAGGCACACGAACTCGGACTGCTCGATGTCGAAGCTGGCGCCCGCCACGCCCGGCACGCGGCCGGCCGGCGTGTCGTAGGTGAGCGAGACGTCGCGGACCTCGATGTGTGGCATCCCTCGTTCCTCAGCCCTTGGCCGTCCGCACCATGCCCCACCGCTGCACGGTAGCGCGCTCCAGCGAGCCGAACACGAGGCGCTCGAAGGCGAAGCCGATCAGGCCGATGACGGCGAGCGAAGCCAGCATCACGTCTGCCTTCAGGAACTCCTTGGCGTCGAAGATCACCCAGCCCAGCCCCCAGTCGGAAGCGGACAGCATCTCCGCACCCACCACTGCTATCCAGGCGCGTAGGAAGGCCTGGCGCAGGCCGGTGATGATGAACGCGAAGGCGCCCGGCACGATCACCTTCCAGAACAAGGCGCGCTCGTCGGCGCCCATGGCGCTGCCCGCGCGTAGCCACAGCGGATTGACTGCGCGCACGCCGGACCACGCGTTGAGCAGCATGGGGAACAGGGCGGCGTAGAAGACGATCCCGATGGCGGTCGCGTTGCCGATGCCAAACCACAGGATAAACACCGGCACCCAGGCCAGCGACGGGATAGGCATCAGCGCGCTGGCGAGCGGCAAGAAGAAGCCCTCGATGGCGCGGAACCGGCCCATGAGGATGCCAAGCGGCAGGCCCGCCACGATCGCCAGGCCCATCCCCAGCAGGACCCTGTTGAGCGTGGAGAGCGCGTGGCCCGGCAGACTTCCGTCCACAAGACCGTCCATCAGCGCGCGAGCGACGGCGGGTAGCGTGGGCAGCAGAGCGGGCGGAAAATAGCCGCTGCGAGCAATGCCCTCGTATACGGCCGCGGCCAGGATCAGCGAGGTGGCTGCGCGGCGCATCGAGCGGGTCTGGTCAGCAGAATAGCTCACGTCATCATCCCCCAGCGCACCACCGTGAAATCCTCCAGCCGCTTGAACACCAGCTTTTCCAAGGCGAGACCGATGGCCCCGATGACGACAACACCCGCGAGCATCACGTCCGTGTTCAGGAACTCGCGCGCGCCGAAGATCATCCATCCAAGGCCCCAGGGCACAGCCGCCAGCATCTCCACGCCGACGAGGATGCGCCACGCCTGTGCGAGCCCGAGTCGCAGCCCGGTCAGGATGTAGGGCAGCGCTCCTGGCAGGATCACCTTGTGGAACAGTCGGTGGTCATCGGCGCCCATGGCGAGCGCCGAGCGCACCCACACCTCCTTCACTGCTTTCACCCCGGTCCAGGTGTTAAAGATGATGGGAAAGGCGGAGACGAACCCGACTAGCAATACGGTCGAAACGTTGCCCAGGCCGAACCACAGCAGGAACAGCGGTGCGTAGGCGATGCCGGGGATCGGCGCGCCCATGCTGACAAGCGGCAGGACCAACTCCTCCGCGAGGCGCGACCGGCCCATCACGATTCCGACGGCGATGCCGATGACGGCGGCGAGCGCGAACCCAGTCACCAGGCGCAGAACTGTATCCCCGGCATGGTGCGGCAGCACGCCTGAGACGGTGAGGCGCACGAAGGCAGAGGCGATGGTCCAAAGCGAAGGGAACAGGCGCGCGGGGAAAATCTGCAGGCGCGCAACCATCTCCCACAGCACTCCGACGACGATGAACGGAAGGGCCGTCCGCGCAAATGCGCCCAAGCGCGAGGCGAAGAGCGGTCCGACTTGGGGAGCATGTGCCACTGTCGAGCCAACATTCTGCATCGCAGATCAGACGCTCCGTCACGCTTCGGCGCGCACCCAACGCAGCGTAGCTCCTTCCGGCGACGACTGCACCGGCCCTCACAATCAGCTTTCTTGATTTCGGGTATGCGCGTACGTAATCGCTAACTGCCCGCAAATCGAATCTTGCCTGACCAAAATGCACGAGGCTACTGCCTCCTAGGCCCGTTAGGACCAGTCATGGTCACACCACGGCAACCTCTGGTCCCGGTTGCCCTCTCCCATTGCGCTGGGGCGGTGGTTCTCTCTCGTCCGCATCAGTAAGGTTTTACCCAGCAGCGGTCGTAGCCTGCCGCCTGCAATTGATCACACAGGCTGTCGGCACTTTGCCGCGGGCCGGCAGGCAGGACGACCATGCGGTGCCAGATTCCCTTGTCAGCAATTTCGACAGGCTGCGCTTCGCCTTTGCGCTGGGCAAGCAAACGCGGGTAGCGCTGCTGCAGGTCAGCGAATGCACCGATCGCGGAGTTCTGGTTCCCTGTGGGTGAAGACCACAGCGACGAAGCCTGGCTCTGCGGCTCGGTCCTCGCTGTTGGCCGCAGGAGTCGAGGGCTTCCGTACCGACCACGTCGCCGAGCCCTGCTCCTCGCTGGTCGCAGGAATGCGCGGGCCAAGGTGTACTGCGTCCTTGCCGGGTTCAGCGGGTTCGTCTCCCCGCCCTCCTTCTAGTTGTTGCAATCTCACGGGCCCGGTGGGCGACAACACCGACGCAGATCCAGCGCCACCGCTCGAGGGCCGTATGGTGATGGTGCCGGGCGATTGCGGGCCGGATTTCCAGTCGGCCGTGTCTTCCGCGTCCCCCAGCGAGGCGGGATACTTTGGCGGGTCCTTGCTGCCACCCTCTGCAGCCAGCGTAGGGCGGTCGAGGTCCCGTACATATGGGATATATGCCCTCGGAAGATGCGCGTACGCGTACACCGCTGCCACCGCCATTGCGGCGAGAACGGTCAGCCTGTGTGAACGCATCAGATCCACAATAGCGATGCGGCGCCGCCGACGCAGGCGACCCCGTGGGCGGTTTGGCGCGTGCGTTTTACCCGCAGGGGAGCGCTCGACATGAGCGTTGGTCAATACCCGGCCGGCCACGGAGGCATCGCGCGGCTCTATCAAAGACACCCGTGTCGGATGGGTAACCTTGGCCTCTTGCCGTCTATTGTGCTCGACCACGACGCTGAGCTGCTGCAACGCGGCATCCTGCACCTGCAGCAGGCCCTTCATGATCTTTCGACGCTCTTCAGCACCTGCCGGCAGGCTACCTACCTGCGCGTGCAGACGTTGTTGAATTTCATCGATCTGGTCCGCCGTATGGCGGATGGAGAGGCGCTCCTGCGGCGAAGCCGTATCGATTTGGCGCTCTAGGGTTGCGAGCAGCCCGACCATGCGCTCGTCGGCCCTGAGGAAACGCTGGCGCAGGAAGTCGAGCGCCGCGAGTTCCAACTCGTCGTCTGACGGGATCCTAGTAGGCACCTCTCACACCACCATCGAGGGCACGTCCCGCAATATGTGGTGTACCGCATAAAGAGTTCAATTTTGAGGCCGTTTTGCAGCACGGTTACGACTTGATTTGATGCCCACGGACCCGCAACCTCGCAATTCCGAAGCACTTTCGGGACATCGGCTCCCCGATGAAGCTTGCTCAGCGGGGCAGGCCCACGACGCAATGATGGGGAAGCAACACACGCCCGGGCTGCGCATCAGTGCTATCAGCGCGCTTGGCTGGGCGTGGTGCCTTCCAAGCCCGCCGCAGCCGTGGCAAAATCTCCGGCGCACGATCCTGTAGTGCCAAGCAATAAGCTCTCGGGAGGCCGACTGTGACGAACCTGTGCCGCGTGGCCGCCTTGGCCGTCGCACTGACGAGTGTCGTTGCCACTATCGCCCATGCGCAGCAGGCGGCGGAGCCAAAGCTGTTCCCAGAAAAGCATCCCAACCCGGCGCAGACGGTCCGCATGATCAACTTCGCCGGCGGATTCAACCTGCCGATCTGGATGACGCAGCGCCAGGGGTTCCTCGCCAGCGAGAAGATTGACGTAAAGATCGACTTCACGCCCGGCTCTACCTACCAGCTCACCCACCTGATCGCCGGCACGTACGACATGGGTTTCACGGCGATCGACAACATTATCGCCTACCGCGAGGGCCAGAACGAGGCCTATCTGCCGCCCAACACGGACGTCGACCTGATTGCCGTGCTGGCCTCCGACGACGGCTTCCTGTCGGTCTCCGCGCAGAAGGACATTACGTCGGTGGAGGCGCTGAAGGGACGCACGGTCACGGTCGACGCCATGACTACGGGTTTTGCCTTCGTGTTGCGCGAGGTGCTGGCGAAAAAGGGGGTGGCGGAGAGCGAGGTCAAGTTCGAGCGCGCCGGCGGCGTTGCCAACCGCTTTCGCATGATGCTCGAGAACCCGG
Source organism: uncultured Alphaproteobacteria bacterium (assembly GCA_963840445.1). Lineage (GTDB taxonomy): Bacteria > Pseudomonadota > Alphaproteobacteria > Rhizobiales > Hyphomicrobiaceae > AWTP1-13. The sequence continues at coordinate 433,557 of CAWIZC010000023.1, forward strand.
GTCATGCCGCCACGACACAGATGACGCCGTTCGACCTGCTCGGCGAGGCGCGCGGCTTCAATACCATTGCCCGCGCGCGGGACGTGCTCGGCCCCTACCTCGGGCTCGTTGCCTGCGTGAAGAGGTCGTGGGCGGAGGCCAATCGCGAGCTCCTGGTCGGTTTCATCCGTGCCTACGCCAAAGGCCTGGAGGCGATGTACGACCCGAAGAACCGGCCGATCGTCGAGGCCATTCTGGTGGCCAATGCAGCGGGCATGACGCCGGAGCTAGCCGCAAAGGCCTACGATATCTACGTGAATGACAAGACCGGGTTCTTCAGACGCCCGGCGTTCGATGCGGAGGGGGTCAAGACTGTGCTGGCTCTGCGCTCGAAATACGGCGTGCCCCAGAAGACCCTAACGGACGCTGCCCGATACTATGACACCAGCTACCTGGAAGCGGCCGGCATCAAGTAAGGGCGCACGAGGCGATCCGAGGCCCGGTCATCGTCCTCGTGCTGTCGGTTGCCTCGCACACGTTGGCGCCGATCTCGAGCCTGAGAACTCGAACGCCTCGGCGGGCTCGAGCGAAACGATGTCAGCTATGAAGCAATAGGACGGATCAAGGCGCGGCTGCGGATTGCTACAACGCCAATCACTGCGGTGGGTGAGTGACAATCGATTTGAGGTTGGGGTATGGGCGTAGCACTCAGCTTAGAGATATCCGGCCGTGGCCGTTGAAGGCCGGGAATGCCGGTGAAGGCCTGTTCAAGGCGCCTCCGCGGCGTTCAACAGCTCCACATCCCCACGGAAACGACCGGTCACCTGCAGACCAAACGGTAACCCCTTGTCGTCGACGCCGCATGGGATCGAGATCGAGGGATTGGTTACGAGCGTGATGTAGTAGGTAAGTGCCAGCCAATGATAGTAGTTGTTGAGCTTGCGTCCCTCGAGCTCGGGCAGATAGAGCTCGGTCCACGGAAAAGGTGACACCGGGGTGGTCGGCGACAGCACAAGATCGTAGTCGCGGAACACGGCCTGGAAGCGGCGGAAAATGCGCGTCTGTTCGGCGTGCGCCCATGCTGCATCCTTGAGGCTCATCCTGGCGCCGGCCTCATAGTTGGCGCGCACGTTGGAACCCAGCGAGGAGGGGTCCTTGTCGTAGGCGGCGCGGTAGCGAGCGACGAAGTTCTGCGCACGCACGACGTCGAAGCATTTGTCGGCCTCGCCAAAGTCAAAATGTACCGCATCACAGGTCCGGAAGAGGTGGCGCATAGCGCCGATCCTGGCGCGCATGACTTGGCGGATATCAGTGCCGACCGGGCACTGGCCGAAATCCTCAGTCCAGGCGACCCGCAACCGCCCAAGGTCGACTGGGCGGGCGAGGGCGACCTCGTCGGGTCGCAGAGGGAAGGTCAGTGGATCGCGATCGTCGGTGCCGACCTGAGCCCGGAACAGTAAGCGCGTGTCGGCAACCGTCCGGCCCATAGGCCCGAGCACTGAGATTGGCGTCCAACCGAGGCTGCGTGCATCCATCGGCACCAACCCTGGCGACGGGCGGAAGCCGACCACGCCGCACATGGCTGCCGGGATGCGCAGCGAGCCGCCGGTATCCGAGCCGGTGCAGACGGGGAGCATGTCACAAGCCAGCGCCACCGCTGAACCTCCCGACGAGCCGCCGGCATTGAGGTTGGGATCGAATGGGTTGCCAGTGGCACCCCATACTGGGTTGCGCGTGTTGGCGCCGGCGCCGAATTCGGGCACGTTGGTCTTGGCAACGATCACTGCTCCGGCCTTGCGCACCAGCGCCACCATGGCCGCATCGGCCTCTGGCACGAAATCGCGGTAGAGTGGTGAGCCGTAAGTAGTGAGCAGCCCCTCGGTCTCGTGCAGGTCCTTGATGCCGGTCGGCAGTCCATGCAGGGGGCCGAGCTGGTCGCCACGTAACGCCGCCGCTTCGGCTGCCTTGGCCTCAGCGCGTGCCCGCGCGTAGCTGGTCGCTGCGATTGCGTTGACAGCCGGGTTGAGGGCGGCGATCCGACCGATGCAGGCTTCAAGCAGCGCGACCGGCGAGATGTCCTTGGTGCCGATGCGCCGGCGCAGCTCGACTGAACTGAGGGTCAGGATTTCGTCATCATTGGCCATGCTGCCATCCCTGCTTCAGGTCGATCGCGTCAACGCTGTGATGCTACCGCCAACGGGGCGCAATAGGCAGGCCACGTGGTGCCCCGGTGCCACCTCCAGCAGCGGTGGATCTGTGACCTTGCACTCGGGCTGTGCGTAGCTGCAGCGGGTATGGAACCGGCAGCCGCTCGGCAGATGCACTGGGCTCGGCACATCGCCCTGTAGGAGCACGCGCTTCCGTTTGCGGCGCGTTGGGTCGGGAGATGGCGCAGCCGCGAGCAGCGCTTCCGAATAGGGGTGCAAAGGCGTAGCGAAGAGAGAGCGCGTACTGGCCAGCTCGACGATCCGGCCGAGATACATCACGGCGATACGGTGGCTGACGTGACGGACGACGGCGAGGTCGTGGCTTACGAACAGGTAGGCGAGCTTCAACTCGTCCTGCAGCGCAATCATCAGATTGAGCACCTGAGCGCGCACAGACACGTCGAGGGCGGATACAGGCTCATCGGCAACAATCACGTCCGGGTTGACTGACAACGCCTTGGCGATGCCGAGCCGCTGCCGCTGGCCACCGGAGAACTCGTGGGGATACTTGCTCATGCTTTCGGGTCGCAGACCAACACGCGCGAACAGCTCCGCCACCCGATGTTCCCTCTCCTTGCTGGTGGCGATGCGGAAATTCTCCATCGGCTCGCCGACGATGGTGCCAGCGGTGAGGCGTGGATTGAGCGCAGAATAAGGATCTTGGAATACGATCTGCATGCTGCGACGGTGCTGCCACATCTGCGTCGGCGTGAGGTTGGTGACGTCGACGCCACCGAGCAGAACGCGTCCGGCGGTCGGCTCGAGCAGCTTGAGAACCAAGCGGCTGACAGTGGTCTTGCCGCACCCCGACTCCCCGACCAACCCCAGCGTCTCCGCGCGGCGGACCGAGAAGCTGACGCTATCGACCGCCTTCACCATGCTGCGCCGTCGTTGCAGCAATCCACCCGCAACCGGGAAATGCTTGACCAGGCCCTCAACCTCCAGGCTCGCTGGCGCGTTCATGCCGGTGCCCCCGCGACGCGGTCTGCTTCCCAGCAGGCGACGAGGTGCGAGCCGCCGGCGTCCAACAGCGCTGGCGCCGTCGTGCGGCAGCGATCCACTACGAAATCGCAGCGCGCGGCGAAGGCGCAACCAGAAATCGGCCGGCTCAAAGTGGGCACGATGCCGGGGATTTCCGCGAGCTTGCGCCGTCCGCCGGCGACCTCGACCTGATCGTCCGCCCTCGGTAGCGCACGCAGTAGTCCGCGCGTATAGGGATGCAGCGGGCGTGCGAACAGCTCGGTGGCCGCTGCCTGCTCGACCATGCGACCGGCGTACATAACGATCACGCGCTCGCATGTCTCGGCCACCACGCCCAAATCGTGGGTTATCAGGATTATGGCCGTGCCAAGCTTGTCCTTCAGCTCCAACATCAAGTCCAGAATCTGCGCCTGGATGGTGACATCAAGCGCCGTGGTCGGCTCGTCGGCGATCAGCACCTGAGGATTGCAGCTAAGCGCGATGGCAATCATAACTCGCTGCCGCATCCCTCCGGACAGCTGGTGGGGATATTCGCCCAGCCGCCGCCGAGCGTCGGCGATGCGCACGAGGTCCAGCATCTGGTGCGCGCGGTCGTTGGCATCGCGCCAGGAGAGGCCCAGATGGCGCACGACGCTTTCGGCAATCTGCGTACCGATGGTGAGAACGGGATTGAGGCTCGTCATCGGTTCCTGGAAGATCATCGCAATTCTGTGTCCGCGCAGCTTGCGCATGGCACCGATTGAGAGCGTCGTCAGCTCCCGTCCGTCGAATCCGATCGAGCCGCCGACGATGCGGCCAGTCTCCGGCGCGATCAGCCGCAGGATGGAGAGCGCTGTCACTGACTTGCCGCACCCCGAACTCGCCGACGATGCCAAGCGTTTCACCCGCCGCTACATCGAAGGAGATGCCATCGACAGCGCGTACGACGCCATCGGCGGTAGAGAAGTGCGTCTTGAGATCGCGCACCTGTAATAGGCTGCCACTCATAGCCGCCTCGCCAATCTCGGATCGAGGCGGTCGCGCAAGCCGTCGCCGAGCATGTTGACCGCCAGCACGGTAGCGGCGAGGAAGGCGCCGGGGATCAGGATGCTCCATGGCGCGATCTGGAAGAAGGTGCGCCCCTGGGCGATGATGTTCCCCCAGCTCGGGATTTCCGGTGGCACGCCGGCGCCCAGGAACGATAGGCCGGCTTCGATCAGCATGGCCGAGGCGCACACATAGGTGGCCTGCACAATCAACGGCGCCAGCGTGTTCGGCAGAATGTGGCGAATGAGCAGACGTGTATTACGCGTGCCGCCGGCGATTGCGCTTTCAATGTAGGGCTGGCCGCGGACCGACAGCACCACCGATCGCACCACGCGCACCACTCGCGGTACCTCCGGGATGAGGATGGCGATGATAACGATCCCGAGACCGGGCCGCGTCAGGGTGATAAGCGCGATGGCCAGAAGGATCGAAGGGATCGCCATGATGCCGTCCATGGTGCGCATGACGACGCCATCGATGCGCCTGAAGTAGCCGCACACGAGGCCGATGGCGAGGCCGATCAGACTCGCGAACGCCGCCACAACGAAGCCGACGATCAGCGATACACGCGCGCCGTAGACCGTGCGCGAGAATACGTCGCGGCCGAACTGATCCGTGCCGAACCAAAAGCGCTCCGAAGGCGGGCGCAGCCTGTAGATGGGCGCCTGCCGGAATGGGTCACTGGCGATAAGCGGCGCGGCGAGCGCCATCGCCAAGAGGATGACGAGCAGAAACACACCCAGCGCGATGGTCGGGTTGCGCTGGACAGCGACCGCCAGCCGCGCAAGGGGTGATACCGCTTCTCGCATTTCGTTGGCGGTGGCGGAGATGGTCACGGGCGTGAATACCGGATACGCGGATCGAGGAAGACATAGGAGACGTCGACCATAAGGTTCACGAGCACCTTGGCGACGGCGAACACAATGATGAGCCCCTGCACGATGGGGTAGTCGCGTTTCAGCACCGCATCGACGGTAAGGCGGCCGAGGCCCGGGATATTGAACACTGTCTCCGTGATCACGACGCCGGATATCAGCAGCGCGATGCCGATGCCGATCACGGTGACGATCGGTACGGCGGCATTCTTCAGGGCGTGCAACAGCAGGACGCGGCTGGCGGCCAGTCCCTTGGAGTCGGCCGTGCGGATGTAGTCCTGTGACAGCACCTCGAGCATAGAAGCCCGCGTGATGCGGGCGATCAACGCCACGTAGGTGATGCCGAGGGCTAGCGACGGCAAGATCAGGCTCTCGGCCCAGGGCCACACTCCCTCGGCGATCGGCCTGTAGCCTTGCACGGGCAGCCAGCCGAGCTTGACCGCGAACACGTAGATCAGCACATAGCCGACCAGGAATACCGGAGTGGCGAAGCCCAGCACCGCGAAGCCCATCACGAGACGGTCCGCAAGCCCGCGTGCTTTCCAGGCCGCCAGCACGCCGAGAGGAATGGCGAGGGCGACGGCGACCACCAGCGTGGAGAGCGTCAGGGACACGGTTGGCTCTAGGCGCTGCACGATCAGTCGGCTCACCGGCAGGTTGGAGAAGATCGAGGTCCCGAAGTCGCCGTGCAGCATGCCAACGAGCCAGACGGCGAACTGTTCGAGGATCGGCCGGTCGAGGCCGAGTTTGCTACGCACCGCCTCGATCTGTTGTAAGGTCGCGTCCTCGCCGGCGATGATTGCCGCGGGGTCACCGGGGGCGAGCCGCAGCAGGACGAACACGAAAATCGCAACGACCATCATGACCGGTATGGTGGCAAGCAGCCGGCGCAGGATGTAGGCGATCATCGGCCTACTTCTTGGTGATGTTCCAGAGCACGGCCAACCCAGTGTTTGCCACAATGCCATCGAGCCGATCGGCACGATAGGCGTAGGGGGCATCCCACTGTCCGAAGGGGATGTAGACCACCTGCTCGATGGCGCGCGCCTGCAGATCGCGCGCGATTTGCTTCTTCTCCGCGTCGGTCTGCGCAAACGCGTAGGCGTTGCGCAACTCCTCAATCTTGGCGTCGCATGGCCAGCCGAACGCGCCCTTGTCGCAGGCGGCGCCGATCCAGGAATGAAGCACCGGGTTGCTGGCGCCGACCGTGCCCATGGTAGTGACGAAAATGTTCCAGCCGCCCTGCGCCGGAGGTTCCTTTTTCGCCCGGCGCGAAACCACCGTGCCCCAGTCCATCGATTGCACGTCGAGAGTGAGACCGGCCTCGCGCATGGCTTGGATCAGCACCTGCATGGCCGGCGTTATGGTGCTGTGGTCGGTGGCGGCGAGGACAGTGATGGGCTCGCCGTTGTAGCCGGCCTCCTTCATCAGTTGCAGCGCTTTCTTCGGGTTGTAATCCTTCAGCATGGCGCTACCGGCATCGCTGGCGAGCGACGTGCCGCAGGTGATCATGCCGTGGCACACTTGGTAGTAGTCGGGGTTGCCGATGATCGCGCGCAGGAAGTCCTCCTGGTTGATCAGGTGATACATCGCTTGCCGCGCCTTCACGTTATTGAAGGGCGGCTGCAGGTGGTTGAGGCGAATAAAGCCGGAGTTGGTGCCGAAGTTGCCGGTCTTCATGAGCTTGACGCCCTTGGCCTTCTCCAGGATCGGCAGGAAATCGATGTTGGGGTTCTCCCAGAAGTCGATCTCGCCATTGACGAGGGCGGACATGGTGGTCTGCGGATCTGAGATCCAGACCAGCTCGACGCGGTCGACGCCAGCGAACTTGGAGCCCGCGAACGATGCCGCCTTCTCGGCGCCAGGGCGCGGCACATAGTCGGGATTCTTAAGGTAGACCGTCTTGCTGCCGGGAACCCATTCGTCTTTGGCGAACTTGAACGGTCCAGAACCGATCACCTCCTTGATCTGTTGCTGAGGGTCGGTCAGCGCCTCCTGCTCGCGCATGATAACAGCGACCGAGGTACCGTTCTTGCCTAGTGATTCCAACACCATGCCGTAGGGTTTGCTCAGGATCATGCGGAAGGTCCTGGCGTCCACCGCCTCCAGCCGGTCGACGAAGGAGAACAGACGCTGGCCGACGTTGTCGCGAGCAGCCCAACGCTTGAGCGAGGCGATCACGTCCTTGCTGGTGACGGGTGAACCATCATGGAAGTTCAAGGCGTCGCGCAGGGTGAACGTGTAGGTGAGCCTGTCGTCGCTGATTTCGTATTTGCCGACCATCTGCAGCTGAGGAGTTTGGTCGTCGTCGTTGCCGAACAGCGTGTCATAAACCAGCATGGCATGGATGCCGGCAATGGTCTGTGTGGTCCAGATGGGATCCAGGGTGCGCACATCGGCGTGCAAGACGGCTCGCAGCACCTTTTGCTGAGCTGTCGCGACCGGTGCCGCCATTGCGGCCGCCACGAGGCAGGCGGCCAGCCCGAGGCCAAGCCTCAGCCCAAACCTTCGCCAAGAGTTCCACGTGCAAAAGCCCATGGCGTCTCCTCCCAATGCAGAAAGCCCGCAGCGACAGTATGCAGGTGGGCAGACGGGCGCACAATACAGGGCCCGCTGAGATCGATGGCGCGGGCGGTTTTAGGAGATCAGCCCCGGTGAAGTGCCCTCGTCGAGCGGCCAGATCGGCCGCTGCACTCGAGTATAAGCAATCTTTCGGTAGTCACGGGAGAGCGGCGCATCGCTGTCGATATAGATCACCTTCTTGGCGATTGGGCCAAACGCCGCCATGAAGTGGTTGGTGGACTTGACCACCACCAGCTTTTTCTGGGTTGGATCGATGCCGAGGTTGGTGAAGAGCTCGAGTCCGAGCGCCTGTGTCCGCTTGGTGATGAGCACCACCTCGACGCCGTCGATGCGGATCGCCGCGCAGTCGCCGAGCGGCACTTTGGTCGGGCCGAAGCTCTGCCAGCAGTCCTCGGCGAGGCCGATCACTTTTACCATCGCATCGACCGGCTGGCCGGACGCCGGTCCGGTCTTGCCGCCGAAGCGGAGCGGGAACGCCGCGTCTAGGCCGGCGTCGAAGCACAGGCGCACCGCTACGGGGTCCCAGATCGGCCCTAGCGCAACATTGTCAGTTTTCCTGGCGATGAGTTCACGCAGGATGCTGGTGTTGTCGGAAGGCGCGCCACCACCGGCATTGTCAGAGGGTTCGGCAATGACGACCGGAGCAGCATTGAAGGCTAGACCGGCTTCTACCCCGTTCGGAGTGTCGAGGAACTCGGGCATGGTCTTGCCGCGCATGGACACCATCTCCTCGCCGAGCTTGGCCGCCAGCGCATCGGCCTTGGCCTTGTTACCATCGGCCACAACCAGCACCCGGCCCGACAGTTCCGGCACGTCGGCATAGGGGAAGCAGTGTGCGATCGAGACCGACAGGATACTGTCCTTGCCCTCCATGCCTTTGATGCGGTCGACGAAAGCTCGCATGAGAGGCAGAGTAGTGGGATAGCTCTGGATCTGGCGGCAGTCATAGAGCGACATGACCGGCCTGATCTGGCCTTGCAAGGTGGCGAGTACTAAATCGAGCAGATCTTCTGCCCGTTCCAGCACATCGGTGTGCGGGAACTCCTTGTAGAGGACGATAATGTCGGCCAGACGCACGCGTTTGAGCGTGAGATGGCAGTGCGGGTCGAATTCGACACCAATGACGCACTCGGGCCCGACAATGGCGCGCACGCGCTCGATGATGTCGCCTTCGACATCGTCGTAGCCGAACGCCACCATCGCGCCGTGCAGGCCGAGAAGCACGCCATCGAGCGGCAGCGCCGTGCGTAGCTGGGCAAGGATCTCGTCACGCATGGTCTCGTAATCTTTGCGGTTGGTGATCCCGGCCGGGCTCGCGGCAAAACAGCTGCCTTCAACCAGGATGAAGCCGTCCTTGGCAGCACGCCGGCGTGCGACGAAAAGCGGAGCCGTGCACATGCGTGGCGCGTCGTCGGGATGTTCGAGTGGCCGGAGAAATACGCTCTCCTTGAATGAAGCGAGGCTGGTCGGCAGCGGAGAGAACGTGTTGGTCTCAGTTGCTAGCGTGGCAGCGAAGAGGCGCATGACCCAACCTCCTTTTGGCGAGCGAGCAATGAAGCACCGATCGGCGCACCCGCAAAGCGCCGTCGAAAGGCACTTCGATTTCAAATTCCCAAATATGCCGCCTGCACCCGTTTGTTGTCGGCAAGCTCTGCACTTGTGCCTTGCATGATGACCTTGCCGCCCTCGAGCACGTAAGCCCGGTCGACCAACGTCAGCGCACGGCTCACGTTCTGCTCGACCAGCAGGATCGAAGTTCCCATCCGATGTATTTCTTGGATCTTCTCGAAGGTGATGTCGCACATCACTGGAGCAAGGCCCAGTGATGGCTCGTCGAGCATAAGCAGGCGCGGCTTCAACATTAGGCCGCGTCCGAGCGCCAGCATCTGCTGCTCGCCGCCACTCATCGTGCCGGCCAGCTGCTTGCGACGCTCGGCGAGGCGGGGAAAGATGGCATAGACAAGCGCCAGGGAACGATTGCGATCTGCCTTGGCGCGTGGCGCATAGGAGCCGATCTCGAGATTCTCGTTCACCGTCATCTCTGGGAATACCTGCCGGCCTTCCGGGACGTGCGCAATGCCAAGCTCGGTGATCTTGTAAGGTGGCAGCGATGCGAGATCGCGACCCATAAAAGTGATCGTTCCGGACGTCAGCTTCACGAGCCCGGAAATGGCTCGCAGTGTGGTGCTCTTGCCTGCACCGTTGGCGCCAAGCAAACCGACCGCCTCGCCTTCCGCCACATTGATGGCGATGTCTTCGATTGCTGGGACATTGCCGTAGGCCGCGCTGACGTCGGAAAGCTGGATCATGTCGGGGCCTTAGATGCGGAGGGCGCGTATCCCGAGCCCAGATAGGCGCGTATCACCTCGGCATTTTCCACGACCTCGTTAGGATTTCCCTCTGCGATCTTCTGGCCGTGGTCGAGCACGACGATATGCTTGGCGACCGCCATGATGGCCCTCATTAAGTGCTCAACGATGATGATGGTGAGACCCCGACTCGAAAGCTTGCCTACCAGCGCGACGGCCTGATCGACCTCGGCGGGATTGAGGCCGGCCATGACCTCGTCGAGCAGCAGTAGGCGCGGCTGGGTCGCCAAGGCGCGCGCCATCTCCAGCCGGCGCTGATCGATAGTCGTCAGATCACGTGCTGCCATGCCCTCACGCGCCGAAAGCCCCACGAAATCGATCGCCTCCCGCGCGCGCTCGCGCGCTGCCTCCAGTCGCTTATCGCGCAGGAAGCTGCCGGTCATTACGTTGGCAAGCACCGTCATGCCGCCGAACGGTTTGGCCACCTGAAAGGTGCGCGCAAGGCCCAATGCGCAGACGCTGTGCGGGCGCAGTCCTACGATTTCCTTGCCGAAAGCCAGGACCGACCCGCTGTCCGGCCGGTGAAAGCCCGTGATCAGGTTAAACGCGGTCGTTTTGCCGGCTCCGTTTGGACCGATCAGCGCCACCGTTTCGTTCTCGCGCACGGTGAAGCTGACATCCTGCACGGCACGCAACCCACCGAAACGCTTGTTGAGCTTGCTGACAACCAACGCTGCTGTCATCGCTCACGCCCTCGCCATCTTGGAGGCGCGTCGCGCGTTGAGTTCCATGAGAAAACCCATGATGCCGGTCGGCCGCCACAGGATCACTGCCATCAGGATGAGACTGTAAACCGTCAGCTGAACGCCGCCGATCGAACTGCCGAGCCAACTCTGCAGGAGCGCAGATGTGGTCTCGAGAAGGATCGTTCCAATCACCGGGCCCCATAGAGTGCCTATGCCGCCGACAATCGAAACAAGGGCCGCTTCAATCGAAATGCCGAAATTGAACGCGGTGGCGGGATCGATGAAGTAGATGTACTGCGTATAGAACGTTCCCGCCAGTGCAGTGAGAAAAGCGCTGATCATGTAAATGTCGCGCTTTGTGCGCGGCGCGTTCACCCCTACCGCTTCGGCCGCGTCCTCATCCTCGCCAATGGCCACCAGATAGTAGCCGATATGCGTGCGTTCGATCCAAGCCGTCACCGTGAGCGCAAGTATCAGGAGTCCGAAAACGATATAGTAGTAGGGCGCCTTGCCCTCGAACTGCATCATGAGCGGCGAGTGGCCAAGATTTGGAATTGTGGTGCCTTCGGCACCCCAAGCGAAATCGCGGAACTTCAGGAAGGTCAACATCAACACTTGCGCGGTTGCGATGGTGGCGATTGTGAAGTAGGGGCCACGCAGGCGAAAGCAGAGCCATCCAATTGGCAGGCTCGCGAGCATCGCGACGCATCCGCCTGCTACCATGCCGATCCAAGGCGAAATTCCGAAGTCGATTTCCAACAACGTCGACGTGTACGCTCCAAGGCCAAAGAATGCAGCGTGGCCCAACGACAGTTGCTTCGCATACCCCCCCATCAGATTCCAGGCGACCCCGATGAAGGAGAAGAGCAGGACGCGGATCAAGATCTCCATCGCGAAAGAGCTCTTCACAACGAGCGGCAATAAAATCATAACCGCGAATCCGATGCAGAGGGCCGGCCATTTCCAGCCCAGCGGCTTGGGCATCACCGAGCCCTCCCGCCGGCCAGCCCGCTCGGCCGCACGGCGAGCATCAGGAGGAGCATGAGGAACACCACGATAAGTCCAGAGTCGGCACCCACGAATTGAATGCCGAGTGATTCAGCGACACCCATCAGAAGGCTCGCGACCAGGGCACCGATGACATTGCCGAGCGTCCCCAGCACAACTGCAACAAAGGCCATAAGTACGAACACCTGTCCGACCATCGGATATGCAGGGTAGAACGGCATCAAAAGCGATCCTGCAGCACCGGCCAGCGCAAGAGCGATGCCGAGAGCAACCGCAAACACACGGTGCGGGTTGATGCCCATGAGCTGCGCGACATCTCGGTTCTGGGAGGCAGCACGCATAGCCTTGCCCAAATCGGTTGCGCGCAGAAACACCCACAGGATGCCACTCAGCGTCATCGCCAGCACAAAGGCGATCAGCTTCGCAACGGGGATGTTGAGGCCTCCGATATGTATCGCCTCATCGGAATACCAGGTATGCACCGTCCGGTAGTTGGCGGTGAACAGCATGAGAGAAAGATTCACGATCAGCAGCGATAGCGCGAACGTCAGAAATATTTGCGGCATGTCATTGAGGCCAAGCACCCTGCGAATCAGAAAGTGTTGGATCAGGACACCAGCGACGAACAATACCGGCATCGAAACGGCGAGCGAGAAAAGCGGGTCGACGCCGAATTGGGTAGCCAGGAAAAAGCTGATGTACATACCGATCATCACGAATTCGCCTTGCGCGAAGTTGACGATCTTGACGACTCCGAATATCAGCGTCACGCCGATGCTGACTAACGCATAGATTCCACCGATCAGCAGGCCGTTGATAACGGCCTGCACTATGATTTCCAGCATGTCGAACAACTCGTGTGTCAGGTTTTGATGAGCGGCGAGCGCGCGTCTTCCTTCGGGTAGACGCTGGCTAAGTCGGCGTTCTGCCACTGCACGCCGACCGGATGACCGTAGATGTTCTTCCCATCAGGGCCGAACTTCACCTTTCCGCCGGGCGCCATCGCTGCGTAACCCGTGGATAGGTCGAGTGTTGACAAGGCCTCGCGCACCTTTTGTGGATCCGTCGACGCCGCGCGCTCCAAAGCATCTGCCAACATAAATGTTTGCGCGATGAGCCCGCCGGCATATTCGAACAAGAAGTCGCCTGTACGCTTCTTGTACTCGACATTCACCCTTTGGGCATCGTCGCTCATGTCGTGATTCCAATGCGCCACGCCTTGCAGGCCTTCGGCCAGCTTGCCCACGTTCTTGTAGAAGTCGGGTATGACGAAGCCGCCAGAGCCTCCATTGATTGCCACATTGAGGCCGACCTGTTTGATCGTGCGCACGATGAGGATTAGATCGTTGAGGTATGAGACGGAGAACAGCGCGTTGGCGCCCGATGCCTTGACTTTGTTGATGAGCGGAGAAGCGTCGCTAAAACCTGCCGAGTATGGCTCGAACATCACGATTTCAACGCCCTCGCCCGGCGCCAACTCTTTCAAGCCGTTCGACGTCGATGTGCCGAACGCAGTGTTCTCAAAGATCACCGCTACCTTTGGCTTGTCGCCGACGAGCTTGGACATTTGCAGCTGCGCCTGAGCGAACTGTGAGGCTCGCGCGAACGGCGTAAATGTGAAGGTCCGCCCCTTATTGAGCTGGTCCGAACTCGATCCTGTTATGAGCGGCACTTTGGCTCGTTCCGCGACTTCGCTGGCGATCAACGTGAGAGCAGAGGCAAAACAGCCATGGATTGCGGATAGCTTGTTGCCGGTGATGAGACGGTCGGTCTCGGTTCGCGTCACCGTCGGGTCGCTTTGCACGTCGGAAATGATCAGATTGAGCTTGGCGCCGCCCAGCGCTTTGATGCCTCCAGCCTCATTGACCATCTCGACGGCAAGCTTGGCAGCAACAACGCAGCCCTGGCCGATCTGCGCTAGATTGCCGGTCGTCGGATAAAGGGCCCCAATGTTTACGGTTTCGGCCGCACCGGCCGCGATCGCGGGTGAGCCGATGGCTGCGGTAGCCACGACGCCACCGGACCTGATCAGGAAGTCCCTGCGGCTCTGCTGTTTGTGGTGCTTGTCATGTTTGGACAGCTTCATTTGAGTCCTCCTTTGGGTTTGTCGTGACGCTAGGTGAAGCTCCCTTTTGTTGGCTCGTTCAGGTATCTTCCGCAAAACGCAGTTTGTAGCCGCGGATATAGGCCTCTGGCGCCGGCTTCAGATGACGCCGCGTCAGCGAGATTAAGGCCTCGCGACGCGACTGCCTGAGGACCTTGAGCATCTCGGCATGATCGCGCCGCGCCTGGTCCAGCGCGTTGCGGTCGGCGTGCGCGGAGTACCGGATGACGCGCACCCTCTGCCCCAGTTGCTCGATCGTTTCGATCAGGCAAGCGTTGCCGCACAGCCCATAGAGCGCCCGATGGAACTGCAGGTTGGTGTGAAAGACCGTCAACAAATCGCCGGCTTCGACCGCCTTGCTATGTTGACGTTGGAGCCGATCGAGCTTCTCCAGATCGGCTTTCGCAACCGGCAGGGGCAGAATGCGGACGGCCATGACCTCCAGCTCCTCGCGCACCGCATATATTGCGCGGACCTGAGCTGGCGCCAGATCGCGAACAACGGCGCCGCGGTTAGGTTTGCGCTGGATAATCCCTGATTTCTCAAGTTCGAACAACGCAAGCCGCACCACGCCGCGGTGGGTGTCGAACTGGTCGCACAAATCTTGCTCTATCAATCTCTCACGAGGGTGCCGACGCCCCAGGACCACGTCTTCCTCGATCTTCACGGCGATGAGTTGGGCAAGCGACCCTTCACCGGTCGGTTCGGCGATCTTCTTCACGGTCTTGGCCGCTATCTAGGAAGCAATATTGTATACTATCTTGTAGGCAATTTTGGTCAACCCCGGTCGATGTCCGCTACACGCACATCGAGAATAGGGTCACGCCCGCTGCGGCCAAAAGCCGACAGCGGCTCGCTTAGCGGCACCGTGGGCCTCAACTTCGAGGGCCGACGGCCTGCGCTGCAGTATAGAGTTGCCGCCCCAGTGCATTCGCAGCGATCCTGAGGCGCGGAAACCGCATCTTGGATAAGCCCGAGGGGCATTACAGTTTCACTTAGCAAGATCGCAGGCAGCGCCTTCGCACAGTCTTGCACTGGCTTCTGCGCTGTGACGCAAATGGCAGATAAAAGGTCCCAGCTGTTGATCTGAGTTGTTGCGTCGGGATCGTAGAGAAATCATGCCGCGGCTCGGATTTGGACGCAGCTCTGCGTTGCAGATATTGTGGCTACCCGCCTGATTGCCTGTTCAATGAGTGCTTGGGCCTCGGCGCTCCGCGCTTGCCGGCGCATGAGCCGGCCGTCTGACCAATATTGACGCCACGTCGCGCACCATCGATCACGGCCGATCTCAGGCGATCGGCCACCAGATCCGCCGCCGCTCGGTTGAAGGAGGTGACTAAGCCGCCCGCATCGGTTGTGTAGACTGCGACCGGCAGAGCATCCAAGAAGGCTTGAAAGGCCTCTTAGCCAGCAAGTCCGAATGGCTGTGTGAGCATGGAATCTGTTCCGGCCCATCTAACCCACGCACCTGCTGGCTGTGCGCCATTTGCACCAACGGTCACACATCGCGCCCGCCGGTATAGGAGAAGCAAAGCTTCCCTGAAGACATTTCATTGCCTGCAGAACATTTCATCACGTCGGTGCGCTAGTACCGAAGAAGTAGTTTGTTGTTCAGTTTCCGATGCCTATCGTCGGCAAACTCGACAGTAAGCTGAACGAAATTTTGCAGCTCGGCTGTTCTAACAACACAGTGATGAGGCATGTCTCACTAGACGGGTTAGCATCGTGCTGCGTGGGCAGGGGGCCTGGTGCGGACGCTGAACGCCTTAGGAACGGCGAGGCCAATACGGCTACGCCGGTTCGCTTTGCGTGACGGCGAGGGAGGCCCTATGCCGGAACGCTTGCTCGTCCAACCCCTTTACCTGCAACTACGCGATGCCATTGCCGCTCGCGTCGCACGCGGCGAGTGGAAACCGGGCACTCCGCTTCCCAGCGAGGAAGACCTGGCTCGGGAGTTTGGTGTGAGCAAAGGCACCACACGCAAGTCGCTGGATTTGCTTGAAAGCGAGAACTTGCTGGTCCGCCGCCAGGGTCGTGGCACGTTCGTGGTTGATCCCGGTTCACAAGGTCTAGGCCAACGGTTCAACAATTTCCGCTTGACCAATGGTGCAAACGTCGAAGGCGAAGCGTGCACGCTTGGCATCGTCTTGGCCGAAGCCTGCGCTTCCGAATGTGCGCGCCTGCAGCTCATTGAGGGCAACCAAGTCTATCGCATTCGTCGCATTCGTTCGCACCAAGGTCGGGCATTCATGATCGAGGATGCATTGCTGCCTGCGGTCCTGTTCCCGGTGCTTTTGGAAAGGGCCTTCCAGTCGCACCGGCTCGTTGAGATCGCTCAAGCCTATTCTCTACTGCTGGGCAATTCAGAGGAGCGCGTTTTCGCCGGGACGTGTTCGCCATCGGCAGCCGAGGCATTGAACGTTGGTGCGGGAACGCACGTTCTGATACTCGATCGCGTGATCAGAACACGCGACGGAAGGCCTGCCGAATGGCGCAGAGCGCAGTGCGTTCTGGACGGAATGCACTATCAGGCCACCTTCGACTAGCGGCGGGCATCGGCAGACACGGGCCCGCACTCCGCTCATGGCGACCAACGGGAGACACGAATGCCGGACAGGCCGGGCATACACGCTCCGGATCGCAAGGGGACGCCAGCCCTCATCGGGCTCGCTGCAGTCGTCGGTGTTGGCTACTTTTTTGCTGCTCGGCTTAGCCTTGCTCTGCTGACCACACCAGACGGCGTGGCTGTGTTCTGGCCTGCCGCCGGCCTTGCAGCCGGCGCTATGATTGCGCTTGGCCCATGGTCAAGGGTCCCAGTGGCCTTAGGTGTGATGGCCGCAACGCTTGTGGCCAATCTAACAGGTGACCGCAGCCCGCTAGCTGCTCTCACCTTCGCTTTATGCAACGCGGGAGAAACGACGCTAATCGCGTGGCTGATCGGGCACTTCCTCGGTCCGGATTTCAGTCTGGACAACCTGCGCCGGGTGCTCGGCTTCTTTTTGGCAGCTGGAGTCGCAACAGCCCTCTCTGGTGTCGGTGGAGCTGCAGGATTTGCCTTGTTCCATGCCTCGCAGGCCCCGGTCCTGGCCACTTGGCTTAACTGGTTTGCTTCGGACGCGATTGGCGTGGCGATAGTGGCACCACTGGCTATCGGCGTGATCCGCTCCCTGCGGGATCCGCCGAGCTTAAGGGAGCTGCTGGAAGGCTTGTTCATGCTTTCGGTGCTTTCTGGCACGAGCGCTGTCGCCTTTTTCTCGCCGACAGACTACTGCTTCACCATCCTGCCCTTTGCCCTGACTCTTCCTCTATTGATTTGGCCGGCTGCCCGATGCCTTCCGGTGTTCACAGCAGCAGCTCTATTCATTATTGGCTTGGTGATCGTTTGGACCCTCACGTTCGGCATCGGCCGCCTTGGCGACTCCCACATCACTCTTGAGGATCGCACTTTTGCAGCGCAGATCGAATTGCTGGGCACATCGATGTGCGCGCTTGTTCTCGCCGCACTGTTCGCGGAGAGGCGAAGACAGGAAGCGGCGCTGAAAGAAAGCAGCGATCGACTGCAATTGGCTCTGGCGGCTGGGGAGCTAGGCGTCTGGAGCCTCGACCTCAAGACGGCTCACTTTCAATGCGACCTTCGGCATGGTCAGATTCACCGGCACACGCCAGGGTCAGGGCCGCAGACACCTGCGGAGGCAGTGGCTTTTGTACATCCAGATGACCGGCCCCACCTTGGGATCGCCTACGCGGCGTCACAGCGCACGGGCGAGAAATACAAAGTCGAATACCGACTCGCACCTACTGCGGGCAAGCTCTCTGAAGAACGTTGGGTTGCGGTCGAAGGTGCCGTTGTGCGAGGCCGCGATGGGCAGCTCGTCCGATTGCTTGGTGTTAGCCAAGACATTACTGCACGGAAACAGGTCGAAGAAAGACTTCAGAGGAGCGAACGGGCGTCGCGTGACTTGCTCGGCGCGTTGCCGGCTGCCATCTATGTGACCGATGCCGCAGGGCACATCATCTATTGCAATCAGACCGCGGTCGATCTGTGGAAAGTCGTGCCAGTTCTGGGAAAGGACAAGTGGGATGGTCTGGCCCAGTTTCGTCACGCCGACGGAACACCGATGGCACAAGCTGATTGTCCGACCCAGATTGCCCTCAAGCAAGGGCGCATCGTGCAGGGGCAGGAGGCAATCATTGAGCGCAGGGATGGTTCACTCGTCCCAATCATCCCATATCCGACGCCCTTGTTTGATGAGAAAGGTTCGATCGCGGGCGTCATCACCATGACGGTCGACATCAGCGAACGCAAGAAGGCGGAGCTGGCCCTGGCCGAACGCAATGCGCAGTTTGCGTTGGCTGCAAAGGCGGCCCTCGTTGGCAGCCATGCCTATGACGTCGACGCGGACAACATGCAAGTAGACCAGGGTTATGCCGCTCTGCACGGCTTACCGGATGGAACAACAGAGACTACGCGCAGTGAATGGCGCCTTCGGGCGCACCCAGAAGATGTGCACCGAGTCAACGCCGCCCGATCTCAGGCTCTCCAGGAGCGGCGAGGCGAGCACGCCGCCGAGTATCGCATTATCCGGTCCGGTGGCGAAGTTCGATGGATCGAGTTGCGCAGCTTCATGTCCTACAACAGGGATGGCTCGCAACGAGTGATCGGCATCAATATCGACGTTACCGAGCGCAAGCGAACCGAGGAACAGCTCCGAATATTGATTGGAGAGCTCGATCATCGCGTTAAGAACGCTTTGGCAACTGTCAACGCCGTCATCTCACGCACGCAAGACGCAACTGGTGATGCGGCTGGCTTTGTGGCCGCTCTACGCGGCCGCATTCAATCCATGGCCGCAACGCATCAACTTTTGAGCCACCATCTATGGAACGGCGTTCCATTGTCGGAACTCATCCAGCGCGAACTGATACCTTACGCCACTGGCACCAACACGGCGATCGAGGGCACCGAAGTGACACTGAGTGCGAAAGCCGGCCAGGCGCTGTCCATGGTCCTGCATGAATTGGCGACCAATGCCGCAAAGCACGGTGCGCTGTCAGTTCACGATGGACGGGTCTCGGTTCGTTGGCAACGTAGAGTGAACGGGAATGCGAGCCCTGGAATTGGTATCGAATGGCAAGAAACCGGTGGGCCGTCCGTGCGACCTCCCAACACATCGGGATATGGAATGGAGGTCATTCACGATCTCATCCCCTACGAACTTGGGGGAAAGGTTGACCTCGCTTTCGATGCTGACGGACTTCGGTGCCAACTGGACATCCCCACGGAGTGGCTGAGCGATGGCACTCCAGCAAGCGGCGTACTCAATGGGGCCGAGGTGCCGTTGCACACAGGATCCTGATCAAATCACTGTCGCTGAAAGGTTTTGGCAGAAAGGCCGCCACCGCGTTTTTGGGCAGTGGTGGCATGGCGTAGCCTGAAACGACAATAACCTGCATCCCCTGTCCATGGAGTTCTTCAATCAGGCCGGAAGCCAAGTTCCTTCGTGAGGTTCACGTCGACGAGCGCAATCTGGGGCTTCTCTCCCGCCACCAAACGCCGCGCTTCCTCTGTGGTCGCGGCCAGTCCAACTACACGCATTCCCACTTGCTCCAGGGCCGATTTTATGGCCTTGGCCACGTGCCAGCTGTCCTCGACGACGAGGACTGGCACGCCGCTCAGGCCTGCGACGTCTGACCCTGAACTTCGCAATGATGACATGAAGCCCTCCGGCATTTTGTACAAGCAAGGCAACAGGGAGTGAGGCCGTCAAAGGAACAGAACCATTCCAGGACCCGGTGACGCCAGTGCTCAGTCTCCGGGAGAGACTCATGGAGGCCCTGATCGACCGAGAAATGCTTTTAGTGCGAGTGCATGATCCCCTTCTCGCATTGAGCAGATGATCTCATCGGCCTCAGCTTGTCCGTTCCCGGCACAAAGCACACGAAGCCGTCGGAGACCACTACGCCCCTTCTTGAGGGCAAAGCGGATACGTCTGTCTGCGTCGGCATCACCTCAGACTAGGATCCGATGCGGAAGGAGACGTGATTGAGCTGATCCTTCCGGTTCTGTCTGCCAAAGCAGACCTTGCCGCTACTTCGCAGCGGTCCCTTCGCCCACCACCACGAACGGCGCCCAGTAGGCGGGGTGCATCTCGCGTGCCTCGCCGGTGTCGATCATCTCCAGCATGGCCCGGCGCAGGGCTTCGGCGCGGCCGATGGTCTTGTCGCGTGCGGTGGCGCCGACAGCTGATGTGACCAGCTTCACAGTGGCTGCTGAATCGACTGACCAATGCGACACCAACAACGCGCGGGCGCCGGCGTAGATGAAGGCGCGTGCCAGGCCAGAGAGCGCTTCAGCGCCCTGGGCTCCGCCGGCCGCCGTGTTGCAGGCCGACAGGATCACCCAGTCGGCGTCGAGCTTGAGGGCCGCCACCTCTGAGGCCGACAGATAGCCGTCATCGAGATCGGTGGCCTCTTTCGGTGGGGTGAAGATCAAGCCGGGCTCGCTGCTGCCAGAGATGTCGCCGGCCAAGGTGCCGTGGGTGGCCAGATGCAGCACATGGTACTGGGCGAGCTTGCCCTGATCGCTCAGCGCCTTGATGTTGGTCTCGGTCGCCCTGGCGCCGAGCCAGATGTCGTCGGGTGAGAGCTTGAGATCCTTGGCAACTCCGCACAGCTCATCGGCAGTATCGGGCAATGGCATCAGGGATCGCACATCTGCAAGGTCAGCATGGCCGTCGCGCCTGGCAACCCGCAGCACGCCACGAGTCTTGTGCGTGGCCTCGGTCACCCGCTGCAGTGGTAGACCATTGCAGGCCTTGTCGCGCGCAAGCGCCGCCCACTGCGACTCCCACGGCCGCTCGCGCGGATTTCCGTCGAGCAGCGGGTTGCCGAATCCGATCATGGGTTTGGTGGCAGCGCTGGGCCTGCCGACGCGGCGCAGCGCCTTTAGGGAGGAGACCGCCGGCAGTACCGTGATGGCATGCGTGCGTGCGAGCCAGGCGGTGGACTTATAGTCGCCGCTAGCTGTAGCAGGTGTTGTCACCAGCACCTGGAAGGGCAACTGGGTGAGCGGGCCGGACGGGACGATCAGCAGGTGCTTGTCGCGGATCAGGTCCTCCACTCCGCCGAACAGGGCTCTGTAGAGGACATGAGCGCGGGCGGTGTCGAAGGGCAGTGTCGCGGAGATGACCGTATCGAAGCGGTCGCGCTGCGGGGCAGTCTTGACCAAATCTCGGCAGCGGCCTGATGCACGGTCATCATCCCAAAGTGTCAGGTCGAGACCGCAACGTAGGGCGGCCACCTCGCGCGTCAGCGCGGGCGTGCCCAGGTCGCTTTTCACCCAGCGCACATCGGTCTTCGTGATGATCCAGGCGAAGGTTTCCTCCGGCGTCGGCTTCCATTCCGGTGTGTCGAGGAACAGCACCAAGGCTTCGTCGGGGCGGATCTGGGATTGAACCTCCTCCACCGTCAACGGCTCGGGTCGGTTGAGAGCCGCATAGTCGGGGAAATCCGAGACGAGCCGCTTGTCGATCTCCGTGATGCGCGCGTCGATGGCGGCGAGCCGGGCAACGTTGTTGGCTTCGACGGGACGGTCGCGCTTGTCGGGGGCCTGCGACAGGGCGGCAGTGCGCACGCCATCCCGCTTCTGCCATTCCGCCACAAGGTCCTGGCGCTCCCGCACCAGCAGGCTCAGCCCCGCGTCACCCTTGGCGCCGCGCGCTGCCATTTGTGCCAGCGAAGCGGCCGCCTCCGAGCCTTGCGCCCATTGTGCGGTCCGGAACATCTCGCGTTCTAGACTGGGTTTAGCTCGCGCCATCTTGCGCGGCTACACGGAAGGTCGCCTTGGCAAACCCCCAAAATTGGTAGCGCGCTTGGTCCGCTTCACTCTTTCTCTTTCCGACCAGAGATTGGCCGAGATCGGGCGTTCCCCGCAGTGAACGGCGTGCGACGAGCGCAGTACTCCGTCGCCAGTTTTCAGCGGCGCGTGACCACTCCCGTTGCGCAAAGTAGAGCCCGGCTAGGTTGCTGAGTGACGTGCCGACTGTGGGGTGGTCGGGGCCTAGCGCCTTCTCGCGGATGGCAAGGTCGCGTTTGTACAAGGGCTCGGCCTCTGCATAACGACCCTGGCGGTCATACATAGCGGCCAGATTGTTGAGCGCGACATTAGGTTGATCGGGTCCAAGCGCCTTTTCGTGGATGGTGAGCGAGCGCTTGTAGAGCGGCTCCGCCTCGGTAGTGCGGCCCTGGCTTTCGTAAACTTCGGCCAGATTATTGAGCGCGGTGCCGACGGAGGTGTGATCGGGACCCCGTGCCTTCTCGTAGATCGCGACCGTGCGTTTGTATAGCGGCTCCGCCTCGCCATAGCGGCCCTGCGCCCAGTACAGCAAGGCCAGGTTGTTGAGCGCAGGGCCGACGGAAGGGTGGTCGGGTCCCAATGCCTTCTCGTAGATCGCAACCGAGCGCTTATAGAGCGGCTCCGCCTCGCCGTAACGGCCCTGACTATCATACAGCAAGGCAAGGTTGCTAAGCGACGTGCCGACGGAGGGGTGGTCGAGACCCAGCGTCTTCTCCTTGATCCCTAGGCTGCGCTGATACAGCGGCTCCGCCTCGCCGAAGCGGCCTTGCGCGCGGTATAGTGTGCCCAGGTTATTGAGCGCTGTGGCCGTGTCAGCGTGATCGGGGCCTAACGCCTTCTCGCGGATGGCAAGCGAGCGCTTATAGAGCGGCTCGGCCTCACTGTAGCGACCCTGATTTTTATACAGCAAGGCCAGGTTGTTCAGCGAGCTGGCGACCAAGGGGTGATCGGGCCCCAGCGCCTTCTCACGGATTGCAAGCGAGCGCCTATAAAACGGCTCGGCCTCTGTGGCGCGACCCTGGTCGTCATACAGCGCGGCCAGGTTGTTGAGCGCCGTGCCGACATCGGGGTGATCGGGTCCCAACGCCTTCTCGCGGATCGCCAACGAGCGCCTATAGAGCGGCTCGGCTTCGGGATAGCGACCCAGCCCGTTGTAGACGTTACCTAGCCAGATAATCGCTGATGCAAACTCGGTATTCTCCTCGCCAAACCTTTGGCGGGCCAAGGCGACGTACTGCTCGGCAAGTGGAAGCGCTTCCGCGTATTTGCCTCGGCTGTGCAGTTGAGTGACTTGGCCGCGCAGCGCTGCGAGGGCATCAGGGCCTTGCGCCACCGCCCTCATGGGTCCGATGCTCACCATGAGTGCCACCAACAGCACGGCCGGAGCCCCCCAGCCCCGCACCAAAGGCCACGCTATCATGTGAATCTCCGCAATCCATCAGTGAACAGGAACACCGTGCGCAAACAGTATGACCACTGTAAGGATGTGGCCATGTCCGCCTTTGGCGTTCGCGGACATTTCTCGATCATGGCTGGTATGACAGTTCCTGGCGCTAAGCAGACAAACATCGTCGGTCGCGCCTATGTCCGCTTTGGGGATCGAAACGGACGTGCCCGGCGTATCGTTGCCTAGTCCGCTTCTGAAAGACTGACTGGCCATCTTCTCACCCTGCCTCTGTCGTCTGCCAATCGCAGCTTTGCCGCCGCGTTGGCAGCTGCGCGCATGTAGCTGCCATGGATCAAGACGAGAACCATGGCCTCCTCGGGCAGAAGCCAGAACTCCACAAGCGCGCTCTTGGACGGAAGAGATGCCCGCTCTTGCAAGCTGGCTGGCCATGTGAGATTCAGATCGGGCTGGAGGGCCGGGGAGATCTGCGAGTTCCACGACAAGTCGTGTGAAGCCCGACCCCGTTGACTGCTATCCCTTCGCGTCCGGCATATCCTCGGCTACCTTCAGGCGCCGCGACTGAGTGATCACGGTCAAATGCCTTTGAATGGCGTGAGGCCAACGAGAGCGCGAGCGCTGTTCGAGCAAGCTCGTCGGTCGCCAGCGTCGATCGCAATCAAGCTGGCCAATCTCTCTTAGTTCTTCGGAAGGACAGAGAATGGGGAGCGCATCGACACGGAAGAAGACTATGGCCAAGGTGATCATGTTTGGGATCATCCCGTGCATCTTAGGAGCCGGCATCGGCCAATATCTGAGATGGAGCGGTGCGATCTGGCTGACCGATGCCGGCGGTTTCTGGCCCGTTGTCTGCCTTGGTGCATCGCTTGCTACATTCGTTAAACTTGCGATCACGTCAGCCCGCGACAGAACACTTCATGTTTGCGCTTGGTTGGTGATCACTTGGACATGGTTGTATTTTCCGTTCTGGCTCACGGCAGCAGAGATACCCCAATCATCGGCAGTCGTAAGCAAGGATGGACGGGTATTCATCGCAAGCGAGTCGGCGCGGCGGCCTAGCAACAAGGTGTTCGTCCTAGCCGGACGAGGCGGCAATAGAATTGTACGCAATGTGGTGGGAACTGCCACCGTCAACTCGGTTGAAGTGAAATATCGGTTTGGGGAACCTTACATTGCGAGACACAGCGACGACGAGGACGTTTCGAAACCTCTCATCCGCGCTGTGAATGCGGTGCTTGCGGTCGAGAGCACGAAATCTCGGTCTTCTCGGGTCGCACTATTTGAAGCACGCCAGGCTTATGATCAGCTGATCCAGAGGATCTGCCGCGCCGTCGACCAGGACGGCAGCGCGTGCCCCCTGCAGCTGACCCTAACACCGCAAATCGCCGCGAGGAGTATCGGCGGCGTTTGGAGTAAACACTACACCGAGCAAGAAGCAATCAATGAAAAGCACTTGCCGACCCTGGTGCAATTGCTGACGCAAGACAGGTCGCCGCTCGTCGCGCCGGGCGTAGTCTATGCGCGGTTTATGGATCTCGTTGGTACCACCGCCGATATGGTCAAAGTGGCGCAAAGATCCCGCATGCTCGACGAGGAGCAGTTTGATGAATTGATTAGTCGAGTTCTCGCCGCACCGGACGGTGGGGACGACGCACTGAGCATCGTTGTGCAAGTGAACCGGCTCAACCAAGGGCAGCGTCTAGCCCTTCGCACCAAGGTCTTTCGCGAAGCAAGCATCGAGCTCATCTTCAAGCACGCTATGCCGTTGCGCATGTTTGACGCGGAAATTCAGCAGCTCGCTCCGCGCATGCGCTCGGCCTTTGACCTAAATCCGGGCGTCGCCGTATTGGCCTTGGAAACAATTGGCGATCGATTGCCGCGGGAAACGCAGGACGATGCCGTTAGAGCTATTGTCAACGCGCGAGCCTCCTACGCGCTCACCGCGCTGCGGCACCTGAATTTCTCGAGTTCTCTACGCGGGACGCTCTTGCAAAAAGTGATCGCTGACGCGGGCGTCGATGATATTAGCGTGGCGAAACTTACGCGAGAGAACTTGGAAGACACGTTGACACCTGCAGAGGTGCGCCCATTCATCGCAAGTGCAATCATAAAAAGCCAGTCTTCCAAGGAATGGCTCGATTTTGCAATTCGGGTATTGCCGATACGTGCGATGACCATCACCGAGCGCAAGGCAATCGTCAATGAACTCATGTTTACAAGCACCAAAGCTGCGCTCGAGTTCGTCAGTGAAAACCGGCAATATCTTGAAGCCGCAGAGGTAAGTGAAGTCACCCATGATTACACAAGCACGATCGAACGCGACATGTGCCTGCATCTGACGCACCGCAATACAAGTCGCGGGTTAGAATATTTCAGCGAAGCCCAGCTCCAAATCTTTCGTGAGTGTGCGCAACGGCAATAGTAGTGGAGACATGGCAGTTGCAGATCTTGCCGCTGGCCGGCTCGGATCGCCGATGACGTACGGTTTGGTTCGCAGGATTTAATGAGGGCGGTGGCCCGGATCAGGCGCTGCCTGCGGTGGCTTGATCAAACGATAAAGTGACGAACGAGGGATCCTTGCGACACGAGGGTTTGAACGCCGAGACGAGCGGCGAGGAACGGTCTGTCGCTAATTCCCCAAGCACCGCTCTTTGCGTCAGCCCACCCGCTCCAGATAGCTCTGGAATACGCCCACATGCACCAACGCGGGGTCCGCCGAGTTCGGCCACAAATCCTCAGTGCGGAACGCGACGTCGTAGGTGGGCTCGTCCACTGCCTTGACGCCATGCGCGTGCGCATCGGGAAAGGGATAGACCGGAGACTCGCTGACGACCACGCCGGATTTGCCCCGAATGTAGCCCGGCATGCGCACGTGCCCGGCGAAGAAGTCGTTCTTGACCCGCACCCGGGCGCCACGCTGGAAGCGCTCGCGCCCTGGCAGGTTGGATCGCCCGGGAGCGCTCGGTTCGGAGAGGGGAAAATAGCCCTTGGCCAAACGCTCCAATTCCTCGCGCGTCACCACGCCCTTTTCGACGCACAGTGTGGCTAGGCTAGTCAGGGACCGCTCATAGTAGCTGGCGGACAGGTAGTGGCGCGGAGACATGCGCTCGATGGCATGCCGATACTCGTCCATGTTGAAGATGCCGCGCTTGACGGCCATGCCATACAGCGCGTTGACGCGCTTCTCCCAGGCCGCGTGAAAGGCCGGCGCCCCGGCCCGGTAGCGAATTCGCCCGAAGCCCTGCCGGCCGCCAAGATCGTGCACGCCGTCCATGTTCTACCTCGCGGCCATCATGCTCGCGCCGCACTGCCCATCACAAGCGCGCAACGCCGATCATCGATTCCTTGGTGACAATCTCCGCCAGCCGTTCTTCAGACCACCCGACGGTTTCCGGTGGCTGCATGGGCACCACCATGTAGCGCGTGTCCGCGGTGGTATCCCACACGCGTATCTCCATTTCGGGCGGAAGGTCGAGGCCCATCTCGCTCAGCACTGTGCGCGACTGCCGAACCACGCGCGCTCGATAGTCCAAGTCCTTGTACCAATCCGGCGGCAAGCCGATGATCGTGAAGGCGGTGCAGGAGCACAACGTGCAACAGATGACGTTGTGCACCTTGGGCGTATTCTCCAGCGCCACCAGATGGCGGTGATGTGGCGGCATGGTCAAGCCAAGCTCGGCGACGGCCTGTTTCCCGTTGGTGAGGAGGCGCTGACGGAACTCGGGGTTCGTCCACGCCTTGGCCACGACCCGGGCGCCATTGCGTGGAACCCACTCTTCCTCGGCGCTGTGCGTCATGGTGTCTATGAATGGCTTGGGTTCCATCCCCCGCGCCTCGAAGACGGCTTCGATTGCGGCCACCCGCTGCTCGACTGAGGCCGTTTGCCCGGGACCGGTGCCCTTGTCGTCCATGTTCGACATTCCGGAGGATTGTTTGCGGATAGCCGCAGAGTTGCACACCCAAAAGGTCAATGCCAGTGTCGCCGACCGGATACGAGCCGAGGTGAGGTTCTGCCGAATGTGATCGATGCAACGCTAGGCGAGGGAACGTTCGAAGCTCATCGGCGAACTCCAGCAATGCCCGCTTGTTGAACAACTCGACAAATCCACCGGAAGGCGTCCCGCGGGCTCGGAAACAGTAGCTCTGGCCCGGCTTGAGGAGGCGAAATCACGGATTCGTGCATGGGAATCGTGAGGCGGCTTAGCTGCTCGCCTTGCGGCGGTCATAACGCGCGTTATATTATCTCATGCTATGAAGCAGGACATCGAGCGCGATTTTCTCTTTCTCATCTATGACGTGGCGCAACTCGTGCGGCGGCAAGCCGACCAGCGGGCTCGTGCCTATGGCATGACGCGGGCCCAGTGGGCGGTGCTGGCTAGGCTCGAGAGAGAGCCCGGCATCACGCAAAGCCAGCTTGCGAACCTGACCGACGTCGAGCCGATTACGATCGGGCGCCTGGTGGACCGTCTGGAGGCCAACGGCCTGATTGAGCGAACGCCGGATCCCGATGACCGCCGCATCTGGCGGCTCAGGCTCACGCTGAAGACGGCGGCCATCTTAAAGCGGATCGCCGCGTTCCGGCGCGAGCTTCACACTGAGATGGCCGAAGGGCTGGACGAGGCGAGCCTCGCCGCGCTGGTGGACTGTCTGCAGCAGATGCGACTCAACCTAACGCGCGGCAAGGCAGCGCGCCGAAAGAAATCGGCATGAACTTCCAGGTGGGAAAGGCTGCGTTCGCGCCAGCCGTGCGGGTGCGAAACCGGATTCGCGAATTGCATTGGACGCGGCAAAGCCTGCGCAAGCTGCTGATGGTCGGAGTGCCGCTTCTGGTTGCAACGGTGGCGTTCTACTTCTGGTTCACCGGCGGCCGTTACGTGTCGACCGACAACGCCTACATCCATGCGCCCAAGCTGATGGTTTCATCCGATGTCTCGGGGCTGGTGTCCGAAGTGCTCGTGCATGAAGGCCAGACCGTGAAGAAGGATGACGTACTGTTCCGCATCGATGCCCGGCAATTCCAGATCGCGGTCGACAACGCCAAGGCGCAGCTGGCGCAGACGGCGCTTAATCTCCAGTCGATGAAGCAGGACTACCAGCGTCTGTTGACGGATGCTGCTTCACAGGCGGCACAAGTCGATCTGGCGCAGAAGACCTACGATCGCGCCTCCGATCTCATCAAGAGGGGCGTGACGTCGGCGCAGGCGTTCGACCAGGCGCGCACGACACTGGACGCGGCAATCAAGCAGCAGCAATCGCTCCGCGAGCAGGCGAAGGTGCTGCTGGCCAGGCTCGGCGGTGAAGCCAACGTTGTGGTCACCGACCATCCGATGTACCTGCAGGCCAAGGCGCAGCTCGACGAGGCGCAGCGCCAGCTCGATCACAGCGTGGTGCGTGCGCCGTTCAACGGCGTCGTCACGCAGGTCGATCAGCTTCAGCCGGGGATGTATCTGGTGGCTGCAACGGCGGCCCTCACCAACACTGGCGCAGTCGCGCTGGTGGCGACGGACGACGTGTGGATCGACGCCAACTTCAAGGAAACCGATCTCACCTGGGTGAAACCGGGAGAGGAGGTCGAGATTTCGGTCGATAGCTATCCGGGCAAGACCTGGGCCGGCAAGGTGAAGGCCATCTCGCCGGCCAGCGGGTCGGAGTTCTCGATCCTGCCGGCTCAGAATTCGAGCGGCAACTGGGTCAAGGTCGTCCAGCGCATCCCAGTGCGAATCGCAGTCGACCGCAAGGAAGACGACCCCCGCCTGCGGGCCGGCATGAGCACCTACGTGACTATTGATACACACCATCGCCGGTCGCTGTCCGATCTCTGGTGAGGGCAGCTCATGACGGCGATTTCCGCACCCGGCATGGCCGTTCCTTCGCCCAACCGGACGATGGTGACGGTGTGCGCCATGGTGGCGACCCTGATGCAGGCGTTGGACAACACCATCGCCAACGTAGCCTTGCCCTACATGCAGGGCTCGCTGTCGGCCACCTCCGATCAGATCACGTGGGTGCTGACGTCGTACGTGGTGGCGGCCGCCATTTTCACCGCGCCCGTGGGCTGGCTGGCCTCGAACTTCGGGCGCAAGCGATTGTTTCTCGCCTGCGTAGTCGGGTTCACCTTGGCCTCCGCGTTGTGCGGGATGGCCAGCTCGCTCACCGAGATCGTTCTCTTCCGCCTGCTGCAAGGCATGTTCGGCGCGGCGCTGGTGCCGCTGTCGCAGGCCACCATGCTCGATCTGTATCCGCCCGAGCAGCGCGGCTCGGCCATGGCGATCTGGGGCATGGGTGTGATGGTCGGGCCGATCTTGGGGCCGACGCTGGGCGGTTATCTCACCGATACCTATAACTGGCGCTGGGTGTTCCTGATCAACGTGCCGTTCGGCATCCTGGCAACGGCCGGCCTCATCATCTTCATGCGCGAGACCCCGCGCCAGCAGAACCTCAAATTTGACTGGACTGGATTTGCGGTCCTCAGCCTCGGGCTGGCAGCGCTGCAGCTAATGCTCGACCGCGGCGAGCAGCAGGACTGGTTCCACTCGACCGAGATCATCGTCGAGCTCGTCTTGGCCTGCCTGGGCATCTACCTGTTCGTGGTGCACCTGTTCACGGCCACCAACACGTTTATCCCGCCGCGCATCTTCAAGGACCTGAACTTCTCGGCCGGTTTCCTCGTGATGTTCGCGATCGGCATGATCCTGCTGTCGAGCATGGCGCTGCTGCCGCCTTATCTGCAGAACCTGGGCGGATATTCCATCACGACGACGGGCCTGCTGATGGCACCGCGCGGCGGCCGGCACCATGCTGGCCATGCTGATTGCCGGGCGCCTTACCGCTCGCACCGATCCCCGGCTGCTGATGTTCGGCGGCATCGCCATGATCTGCTACTCGATGTGGCGCATGATCGATTGGACGCCGGACGTGGACGAATGGTCGCTGGCGGCAACAACCTTTATTCAAGGCGTCGGACTGGGCTTCGTGTTCATCCCGCTCCAGGTCGTGGCATTTGCAACCTTGGCTCCGGATCTGCGCGGAGACGGCACGGCACTGTTCAGCCTGATCCGCAATGTTGGCAGCGCACTCGGCATCTCGGTGTCGTCGTTTCTGCTGGCGCAGGGCACGCAGATCATGCATGCGCGTATCGCAGAGGGCGTAACGCCCTTCAATCGCAGCCTGCAGACGGGCGGCGCCTATCTTGTGTGGAACAGCGCCACGGCCCCGGGTCTGACGGCGCTCAACGCCGAGGTCACGCGGCAGGCGTCCATCATCGCCTATGCCAACGACTTCAAATTCATGCTGTTCGTGTGCATGGCCACGGCACTCCTGCTTCTCCTGCTAAGGCGGCCAACCGCCAACAGCGCTCCTGCGGAAGATGTGGTGATCGACTAGCAGTGGCCTAACCGCGACGCGCGCAATCATCTCCAGTCCCTGTCGCTGCTGGCACAACGCGGACGAAAGCCGCGCTTTCGGACAGTAGGGGCCAAGCAGAAGCGGCGGATGCGCATTGGCCGCTGGTTCAGGTCATTGCGACCTTGCCGACTCGCTGGCTGCGATGCTGTGTACGCTTCCAAGCTCCAATCAGGAGAATGGCCGCACAACCGGCGGCATTACCCAGAAACACGCACGCCATCATCCAATCCTCGTTGTTGACGAGCGCGTAGGCGATGGCAGAGGCGTTTGAGAACAGGAACAGGCCCCACGTCAAAAACGAAATGGCTTCGGCGCCGCTCTGGTCTCTGGCGGCCTTTGTGATCTGGGGCACGTAGGCCACCACCCGAAGGCTGTTGCAAAGCATGAACACGCCAAGCGTGATGTCGGCCAGAGTCATGTCGCGGAGCGTCCTTCCTGGTTGGTAGCTGCAGCTTGCGGGTTGGGTCGCGAAAAAATGCGCGGACCTCGCCTGAGTATGTCGGTGGGCAGGACTTGGCCTGCCATTTCGCGCGCTTATACGCGCAGTTCCTGCTTGACAAATCACCGCGCCGGGCACGTCTTTCGTGAATTGCAGGCATGAATGATGGATCAGCTGACTGAGATGCGCGTGTTCGTCCGTGCCATTGAGCGCGGTACATTTGCGGCTGCCGCAAGCGACCATGGACTGACGCCGTCTGCGGTTTCCAAACTCATTCGGCGGCTGGAGGCGCGGCTTGGCGTGCGGCTTATCAACCGCACGACGCGCAAGTTGTCGTTGACGTCAGAGGGGGAGACCTACTTCCACTCCGGCCGGCGGCTCGTCGAGGCTGTGGACGGCCTGGAGGATGAAGTCGCAGCATCAGCCGGCCACCCGCGCGGGCTGCTACGCATCAACACCGAAATTTGGTTCGGCGTGCGGCACCTGGCGCCAGCGCTTATCGACTTTCAGCAACGCTACCCCGATGTGCGGGTTAGCTTGACCCTTACGGACCGATTGGTGGACCTTCACGCCGAGCAGATCGATGTCGCAATCCGCCTCGGGCCGCTGAGCGACTCGAACCTCATGTCGCGAAAACTAGCCGAGGTCGACCGGGTTATCTGCGCGAGCCCCAAGTATGTCGAACGATTTGGCGCACCCAAAACCCCTGCCGATCTCGCGCACCACCGCTGCATCGTCTTCACCGCTCCTGGGCGCGACCGCTGGCCCTTCAAGAGGGTCAACGGGAACCCAGAGCAGGTGAAGGTGTCTGGGACGTTTTCAAGCGACAGCCTGGAATGCATCCTGCAATTGGCATTGCAAGGGGCTGGCATTGCGAGACTTGCCGACTACATGGTTGCGGGGCCGATCCGCTCCGGAACGTTGGTGCGACTTCTCGCCGATCAGCATCATCCAGAAAGAACACCCGCCTTTGCGGTGTTCCCGCCAGGGATGCAGAAGGTACCAAAGGTTCGGGCCTTCCTCGATTTTCTGATCGAACGCTCTTTTGGCGTGCCAGGGCGCCATCGGAAACGCTGAGGTCGAACATATCGAATGGCGGCATTTCCCGTGTTGCGTGACCAAGAGTCAACGTGGAGCACGGCGGCGACATCGATGGCCAACTCGCCTGATCTAGGCAGTCCGCGCCAACCAGGTCTTCTTGGCTCAAATTTATCGACGTTGCGTTGATCCTGAATAACCCTGGCACCAAGCCCTTCGTGGATCTCGTCGCAGCCAGAACCCCTGCACATGGCTCGGCTATCTCATCGCGGCCATCGAGCTGCTTAGCGGTCTTGCGACCCTCATTGGCTTCAAGACTCGCTGGGTTGCCTTGGCGCTAACCATCTGGCTGGTGGTGGCCACAGCGCTTTCTGGCTTATGGAAGGTGCTGCGCGCGGCGCCAATCGGGCGCACTTCTCTAAGAACGTTGCGATGTCGGGCGGTTTCCAGTTGCTCGCCAGCACGGGGGGGGCGGCCGTTATGCGCTGGACAATCGCAGCAGTCGCGCACAGCGCGCCGGATCCCCGCCCCCACGGGACGCGAGAGCGTCTTCGTTGGAAGTCCAGCCTTGCAAGCGTTCTAACCAAGCCGGCTTACTTCGCGGCTTCCTTCATTGGATTCTTGACAGCAACGAAGGTCGCGAACTCGACATTGTGGAGCTCTCCCGCAACCCTCTCTACTCTCCGGATATAGATATTCTGCACGATGTCGCGCGTTTCAGGGTCGATTGAGATAGGTCCTCGCGGGCTTTCCCACTGCATGCCCTTGATTGCCGCTATCAACGCGTCCCCATCGGTGTTGCCGCCGGTCTTCTTCAGCGCCTCGTAGATGGCGTGCATGGCGTCGTAGCCACCCACCGAAATGAAATTGGGCCGGAAGTGGTTGGCTTTCTTAAACGCCTCCACGTAGGCTTTGTTTAGCGGAGAGTCGTGCAGGGCCGAGTAGTGATGTGCCGTTATCATGCCGAGCATCGGATCTCCCATGGTGTTCAGCTCGTCATCATCGGTGAGGTCACCAGGCCCAATAATCTTGATGCCCGATTTGTCCAGACCGCGTTCGACGAATTGCTTGGCGAAGATGCCCGCTTGCGTGCCGGGGAAATAGATGAAAGCCGTGTCAGGCGCGGCATCGCGTATGCGTTGCAGGAACGGTGCAAAGTCCGGGTTGGCAAGGGGTAAACGTAGACTTTCGACGATTTGGCCGCCACCCTTGATGAACCGCTCCTTGAAGGCTGTTTCGGCCTCGACGCCCGGCGCCCAGTCGTTGACAAGGGTTACAACTTTTTTGCTGCCGTTCTTGGCCGCCCAATCGCCCATGGTGCCGGATGACTGCCCGAGCGTGAAGCTGGTGCGCACCATGTAGGCGGAGCGATCAACCGTGATGGACGCACCAGAGACCATCACCACCGTCGCCATTTTCGCCTCAGTCACGAGCTGGGCGATGGCGAGCGCCGTCGGGGTGATGCCGCCACCGATGATGCTCACCTTATCGTTGACGATCATCTCCTGTACAAGGCGTCGCGCGGTGTCGGCAACGCCCGCATCATCGCGGATGATCAGCTCGATCTTTTTGCCCGCGACCTGATCGCCGTGCTGTTGCACGTAAAGCCGCGCCCCCGCCACGACCTGCCGGCCTACTGCGTTGAATCCAGCGCCAGTCAATGGGACGCTCATGCCGATCTTGACAGTCTCCTGGGCAACGGTACCGCTGGCAAACGCCACAAGGCTCAATGATGCGACAATGAGAATTCTGTGCAGCATGGCGAAACTCCTCCCTTGTCTACTCACTATCATACTGCGGCCCGTGCATAGCTGACGGGCGCACGACCTCCTCACCGTCTCAATACACGCCCAGGTGCTGAGACACGATGGCATCGTTCACCTTGATCTCGCGCGCCGCCCCGGTGAACACGACACGGCCAGAGTTGAGGATGGCGATGTCGTCGGCGAGGTCCAGGGTGAGCTTGATATTCTGCTCCACCAGCACGATCGAAAGTCCCTCGCCCTTGAGCTGCGCTATGGTTCGGCCGACGTCGGCGACGATCTGCGGTGCCAAGCCCTCGGACGGCTCGTCCATCAGCAGCAGGCGCGGATTGCCCATCAGCGCGCGACCGATCGCCAGCATCTGCTGCTCGCCCCCGGACAGGAGGCTGGCCAGCTGGTGGCGGCGCTCGGCCAGGCGGGGGAACATGTCAAACACCGTGTCGAGACTCCAGGTCGTCTTGCCGGCGGCGATCGGTGCGCGCGCGGCCACGCTCAGGTTCTCGCGCACCGTCAGGCTTCGGAACACGCGGCGCCCCTGCGGTACAAGCGCCACCCCGCACGCGGCGATCTGCTCGGGCGCCAGGCGCGAGACGTCCGTGCCGAACACCTCGACGCTCCCGGTGCGCGGCGCCAGCAGGCCAACGGCGACGTTGATGGCCGTGGTCTTGCCGGCACCGTTGCGACCGATCAGCCCGAGCAACCGGCCGGTGCCGGCGGCGAACGACACCATCTCCAGCACATGGCTGTCGCCGTAGTAGGCGTCGACCTTGCGCAGACTTAGGGCATCATCACTGGACGCCAAGATACACCTCCCGCGTGCGCGGATCGGCCACCACTTCGGCGCGCGTACCTTCGACAATCACCTCGCCGAAATGCAACAGCGTGATGCGGTCGGCGAGGTCGAGCGCCACATCCATGTTGTGCTCAATCATCACCACCGTCACCCCGCGCGGGATCGCCCTTAGAAGCGCCTGCACATCGCGACGCTCATCGACGGATAGGCCGGCAAACGGCTCGTCAAGCAGAAGCACTTTCGGATTCTGCGCCAGCGCCATGGCGATCTCGACACGCCGGCGTTCCCCATAGGAGGTCTGGGCTAGCGGCCGGTCGGCGATGTGGTCCAGGCCGACGTGGGCGAGCGCGGCGCGCGCGCGCGCGATCAGGTCATGCTGGGAGCCGAGATCGGCGAACGCATTCCAGCGCTGCGGTGAGAGCCCGAGGAGCGCCAGGGTGATGTTGCGCAGTAAGGTGTCGCGCGGGAACAGCGTGATGATCTGGTAGGTGCGCGCGATGCCGAGATGGGCGCGACGGCGGCAGGCCGTGCCCGTGATGTCGTGCCCGAACAGCCTGATCGAGCCGCTGTCCGGGGTCAGTTCCCCAGTGATCAGGTTGAACAGCGTGGTCTTGCCGGCACCGTTGGGGCCGATGATCAGCCGTCGCTCACCGGGTTCCACCGCAACGTTGACCTCCGCCGTGACGCGCAGGCCTCCGAACGATTTGCACAACCTCGCAATCCGCAGCGCGCTCATCGCGGCGCCTCCAGCTTCTCGGGCGCTCGCGCGGCGGCTCTGCAGCGGACAGCCCGCCACCCGACACGCCAGAGGCGCACCGAGCCGGGCACCAGGCCTTCCGGCATGAAGCTTATGATGAGGATGAAGATGACGCCGAGCACTAGGTTCCAGCGCTCGATGTAGGCGCTCACCACATTCTTCATTGTGACGACGATGGCCGCGCCAACGATGGGTCCCAGCAGCGTGCCGCTGCCTCCCGAGATCACCATCAGCAGCGCCTCCGCCGACGTCGTCAGCGCCACCACCTGCGGGCTGATGAACTGGTTGTAGTAGACGAAGAGCAGGCCGGCGACACCGGACCATAAGCCAGAGAACAGTATTGCAAGGAAACGGATCAACCACACGTTGTAGCCGAGCGCTGTCATGCGCCGCGCCTGGTCGCGGGTGCCAGTCAGGCTCGCTCCGAACGGAGAACGCACGAATACAGCCATCGTCGCTACCGCGATCAGGAACACGACCAGCGTCGCATAGTAGAACGACGGAGCACTGCTCAAGCTCAATCCGAACGGTGCCGGCCGGGTCGACACGCTGATGCCGTTGTCGCCGTTGGTGAGGCTCGCCCAGCGGTAGGCGATGCCCCACAGGATCTGGCCGATCGCTAGCGTGATCATCAGGAAGCCGATGCCCGTAGCACGCAGGGCGAGCAGGGCAAAGACCGCAGCGGTCACGAGCGTGACCGCAAGAGCCAGCACATCGGCGGTGAAATGATTGTGGCCGGCGGCGAGCAGCATGGCGGCTGTGTAACCGCCCATGGCGAACAAGCCAGCGTGGCCAAGCGACGTCAAGCCGGCATAGCCGACCAGCACGTTGAGCGCGAGCGCCAGGATGGCCCAGATCAGGATTTGGCTGGCGATGTTAATATAGTAGGAGTTGCCGACCCACATCGGCAACGTCGCGAGCAGGACGAGGGCCACTACGATGGGAACGCGCGGGGGAGTGATCCGTCTCACGATGCGACCTTGCCGAACAGCCCCTGCGGGCGCAGCACCAGGATAACCAGCATCGGCAGGAACAGGATGACGTAGGCGAGGTCGGGGAACATCGCCTGGCCAAAATTGTAGAGAAAGCCAATCAGAAAGCTGCCGACAAGCGCGCCGAGCAGGCTCCCCGTTCCGCCCAGGATCACGACAATTAGCGCCAGCGGCAGCATCTCGAAATCGAGGCCTGGATAGACGGAGAGGTAGGGCGCTCCCATCACGCCGCCGAAGGCGGCCAGGGCCGCGCCGAGCGCAAACACCAGCGTAAAGAGCTGCGACACCTTGATGCCGACCACCCTGGCGATGGGCGCATCATCCACGCCGGCGCGGATCTTAGCGCCGAGTGTGGTCCAGTCTACCAGTAGCCAGAGCGCGATCGCGACCACCACCGCCACCGCCACGATCACCAGCCGGAAAATTGGAAAGTACAGGCCTGCCACCTGTACGACCCCGCGCAAATGATCGGGCGTCGCCGGCTGCCATGGATCGCCGGTCCACAGCATGAGGCAGAGGTCGCCGACGATGAAGGCACCACCGAGCGTGAGGAGAACTTGCGGCAGCTGGTCGCCAGAGAGGCGGCGTAGCAGGAAGCGCTCGATCAGTCCGCCGATTACCGCCATGGCTGCGGCGCTCGCCATCGCCGCCACCCAGAAGTTGTAGCCACGCGCGAGCAGCGTGACGCCCAAGTAGGCCCCCAGCATGAAGAACGAGCCGTGCATCAGGTTGGGGATGCGCATCAGGCCGAAGATCAGCGAGAAGCCCGAGGAGAGCAGGAACAGGAGACCGCCCAGCGCGATGCTGTTGACGGCCAAGGTCAGCCACAGGCTCATGCAGATCTCGAGGACATGAAACGACCCATCAACGCTCGGCAACCTCACCCCTGGGTGCTGTCGAAGATGCCTGCCGGCACGCCGGCTGGGTTGCACGCAACTCCCCCCACGCATCGGCCGCGTGTCATAGATGCCGCCTGCAGCGACCTAGTTCTCCAAGTTCTTCGCCGGCGGGTAGTCGCGCGTATAAACCGGGTTCGCCAGGAACTCCTTCTCGTTATAGGTCCAGAACTGGCTGACGTTGGGGTAGGTTTTGATCACGGTATTGACCAGCTGCCCATCCTTCTTCTCGCAGCGGCGGATGAAGACCTCACCGATCACGTTACCGTACTGATCGAACTTGACCGCGCCACGCGGCGTGTCTGCAAGCGACACCTTGTGCAGTGCCTCAGCGAGCGCCTTGCGGTCCTCGGCCTTGTCCCCGAGCTGCTGGATCGCCGCCTCCACACACTGGCCCGCGACATACATCCCGGCCGAATAGCCGCCGGGCAGCACGCCATAGTCCTTCTGCATCGCCGCCACGAAGCGCCTGTTGCTCGGCGTGTCGGCCGCAGCCGAGTAGTAAGCGGCGGACATGACCCCTACGGCCTCGTCGCCGAGGCTTTTGAGCAGCGCGTCGTCCAGGCCGGTCCAGCCGGCGAGCAGAGGGACCTTTCCCTTCAGCCCGAGGTCGGCATAGGAGCGCATGAACTTCACTGGATTGGAGCCGGCGAAGCCATGGAACACGCCATCGACATTGCCAATCTGGGCGATGAATGGCGTGTAGTCCGGCGTCACCAACGGCGGCCACAGCTTCCTGACGACCTTGCCGCCGGCGTCCTCGAAGACGCGCTGAAATGCCGACATCTGCTCGTGACCGAAGGCGAAGTCGTCAGAGATGGTGGCGACCCGCTTGAACTTGAGCTCGTTAGCGGCGTAGTCACCCATCGCGTGGCTGCACTGTCCGGAGGACGCGGCGGGGCGGATCACGAATGGATTGGTCTTGCGCTGGGTGACGTCCTCCGCCGCCGCCAGGCTGATCAGCGGCGTGGCGTGGTCGCGCACGTACTCTGTGATCGCCAGTAGCTCAAAGGCGGCGAGCGGACCCAGAATGACGTTGACCCTGTCGCGCTCAATCACCTCTTGCGCCTTCGTCTTGGCGCCGGCCGGATTGCCGCCGGTGTCTGCAACCAGCAGTTCCACCTTCCGGCCTGCCAGCGTGCTGTTTTTCTCCTTCAGGAATGCGGCGATGCCCTGCTCCATCTGAATTCCGCCCTGCGCCAGTGGGCCGGTCTTGACGGTCAGCAGCCCAATTTTGAACGGCGCGTCTTGCGCGTGTACGGCTGGCATCCTGATCGCAACTGCGCTGGCGCCGGTCGCCAGCATGCCCTTCAGCATGGTCCTGCGTTTGACGGTCATGGCGCTTCACTCCCTTGGTAGTTGTTTCCGGCCGCTAGCCGGACTTTTCTTGATGACAATCCTTGGGCGAAAGTTGCCCGGACAAAAGAAGCCCTCCTGCTCGAAGTATACTCCCGGTCACGGCGCAGATTATGGTCTGCCTACCTCCGTGCTCCAAATCCTATCGTCGCCAGAAATGATCAGAATTTGTGATGCGCACTAGTCCTGACCATGATGCGGCGCAAAGACTTGCGTACACCTGTCGGCATGTTTGCTGGCACGCGCAAAAGTTGGCGGAAACAACTTTGGGCCACCGTGCGTCTTGTCTGTTTGCCGCCCGTTATTTGATGGCTTGCGGATTGATGGGAGAGCCAGTGCCGCCCGGAATAATCAGCGGCGCGCCACAGAAGAAGAATTCGTAGATCTTGTCCTCGGCACAGTCCTCGGCCAGCTCTTTCAGGTCGAACATCTCGCCCATGTAGAGTCCCATGGCCGGGATCACCACCCAATGCCACGGCTGATTCACGTCCTTGGTCTCGTTGGGGCGCACCTCCACGCCCCAGGTGTCGGAGCACACGCCTGCGACCTCTTTTTCCTGCAGCCAGTAGCAGCTCTCGAATTTTAGGCCCGGCGCATCGCCGCCGGCATAGCCGCCCCACTCTTTGCGGCTGTTGCAGGCTTCCATCTGCCCGGTGCGGACGATGACGAAATCGCCTTTGCGGATCTCAACCTTCTGTGCGGCCGCGCAGGCATCGAGGTCGTCGTTGGCAATGCCCTCGCCCTCTTTGAGGGTGTCAACTTTCTTCCAGCGGGCGATGTCGAGCAGCACGCCCCGGCCGACCAGCTTGTCTTTGGCGTGCTCGATGCCGAGTTTGCTCGCGCCATTGGAGTCCACCGCGCTGGCGAGGTGTCCGTTGTACATCTTGTCATGGTAGAAGATGTGCCCGAGCGAATCCCAGTGCGTGGCCGACTGGATCGGCATGTTGAGCGCATCGTCGGAGTAGAGCAGGCCGCCTTGCCGGCCCGCCAGCGCGTCGGTGCCGGTCGCCAGCATGGTGTGGATGGGGTTCCAGCGTTTGCCGAACAACCCACGCTGAGGCCCGCCTTGCCCTAATGGAATGCCAAGTGCAAACACCTTGCCGCGTTTGATCAGCTTGGCGGCAGCCACGACGTCCTGCGGCGTGATGTGGTTGAGCGTGCCGATCTGGTCGTCCTTGCCCCAACGGCCCCAGTTGGACAGCGCCTCGAACGCCTCGTCGACGGCCTGCTTTGACACCTTGATGTTGCGGTTGCTCGACGTCTTGACTACAGGCATCGTCTCCATCCTCAATCGCTCGGGCGCCGTCGTTCCTATTGTATCTTGCCTGGGTCGCGCTCCTATTGCCAGTATTGCCAGCCATCCTGGCGGGCTTCGGCAGCGGCGCGTGTCGCACCAGCGCTGAGTTAGGTCGCACGTGTCGTCGGCGAACTGGCCGAGCAGCATGACGCTAACATCCGGAAAGATTGCAGGCTATTTCCGTCCTCGACTTTATCGGTCCGGGCCTCCGTGGCACTTGTCAGTGCGGAAGACGCGGGGCCGTTTTATCGCTTCGTGAAACTGGTCGAGCACGCTCGGCCAGCCATTCTGGGTCTGGCCTGCTGCACCTTCCAGTACTGATTTCGCTGAGGTGACCATCTCGCGCAAGCGACCCGCGATGCACCGCCCTTTCGTCATCGAGTTGATCAAGGATCGTCGCCAATTTCTCGGCCGTCCCGGCGGGTAGACCGCCAAGCCGCCTTCGGCCTCGGCGATCGAAAAAGCTAGGTTTCAACGGTGATCGACATCGTCGCGGACTGGTGCCTTTGCGGTTCTGCATGCCAAAGCCGATCAAGCCGGCGACCGCGCAGGCCATCAGGATGCCAAATGTTGCGGCACCGAGCGCGGCTCTTGGCGTATTGCCTGCTGCCCAGTGCGCGCTGACCCGCAAAGCCACCCACCAGGGAAATCACCGTCCGAACTAAGGGGTGTGCCCGATGGTCGGACAGGTCAACCACGCCTAGCGTTGCCGAAGCCGAAGACGCGGACCTCGGGAGAAACGTCAAATGCTCTTCTCGTTTGCAGTTCTGCTCATCCTGGGTGGCCTCGGCATTATGGCCTTCGGCCTTTTCCTGTTCTACGCGTGGTTGCCGCTGTTCTATGCCCTGTTTGGCTTCGAGATCGGATTTCTGCTGGGTGAATGGCTGGCCGGCGGCGATGTCGGCACTCTTGCTATCGTTCTCGGCATAGTCGGAGCGGTAGCAGCCGCCAGCGCAACTTATTACCTGGAGCCCTACCGGCGCGTTCTGCTCGGCTATTGGGGCGGCGCCCTGGTGATCCTATCGCTTGCGTCGCTGCTAGGCCTCGACAAACTAACGAGTGGATTCCTTGGTATCCTCTTGGCGGTAGCCGGCGGCGTAATCGGCGCCATGCTGACATCGCGTTACTTCGATCTGTTCGTCGTTGTTGCATCTGCCTTCGGCGGGGCGACATTGGCCGTGGCTGGGGCGAAGGCGCTGCTGATGAGCATGGGCTGGCCTGTTTCGGGAGTCCTGCTTCCAGCGCTGTGCACCGTCATCCTGTCTCTGCTTGGCGTGGGCTGGCAGCTCAGCAACATCGGGCGATGGGCCCATGTTCGGCCCGTGTTGCGCGACCCGCTCGAAGACAAGCCTGCCGCATCGCATCACTGAGCTGCAGGACGGTGTCGCCCGGAGTGCGGCGCGTCGAGGGTCACCCACCAGGCGGATCAGGGTTTGGCCCGATAGCCGGTTTTCCGAGGCCGACCGCATACTCAAGGCAGCAAATCGGTCGTGGTTGACGGGTGTCATGAGGCCCAATGCCCTTCCTTCAGGCCTCGGTCCTGCTGCGAGACTGCACATGGCGGTGCGCAGGCTGGCGCAGGCATTCTTCCGGACACCGAGACTGAGACAGCCATTCACCGGCCGCATCGCCTTGCTGCGCCCCATCAGTACCGTGCTGATCGCAGTCTCCCTGCCGGTTGCACTTGCGGCGTGCCGGGCAGAGCCCGAGGCGGTGGCCGCGCCCGAAGGCCGACCGGTGCGAACCGTCGTCGCCGAGAAGCGCGAAGCCGGTGCGCCAATCGTGCTGACGGGACGCATCGAGGCCGAGGATGAAGTTGC
This sequence comes from uncultured Alphaproteobacteria bacterium, assembly GCA_963840445.1. Lineage (GTDB taxonomy): Bacteria > Pseudomonadota > Alphaproteobacteria > Rhizobiales > Hyphomicrobiaceae > AWTP1-13. Next base: position 475,190 of record CAWIZC010000023.1, read on the forward strand.
TCTAGCGTTTCGCATCTCGGGGCGGTTGCTGGAGAACAGTCTGAGGCTCGGAGACCCTATGGAGGCCGGGCAGGTGGTGGCCCGACTGGAGCCGCAGAACGAGCTCAACGCCCTGCGTACGGCGCAGGCCAACCTCGCTGCCGCTCAGGCCCAGCTCACTCAGGCTCGCAATCACTTCGAGCGCCAGGACACGCTGCTTAGGGATGGCTGGACCACGCGCGTCAATCACGACCAGGCCGTCCAGGCGCTGCAAACGGCCCGATCGCAGGTGGAGGCGGCTGAAGCCGATCTCAAAGTCGCTCATGATTTGGTGAGCTTTACGGAGCTTAAGGCCGACGCGCCGGGTGTGGTAACGGCCAGGGGTCCCCGCGCGGGCGAGGTCGTCCAGGTCGGTCAGATGATCCTCAAAGTCGCCCGTCAGGGCGGCCGCGACGCCGTGTTCGACGTTTCGGCCCAGGTCATGCGCTCGGTGCCGGGCGACCCCGAGGTGACGGTGACCCTCACCGACGACGCTACCGTGACAGCGCAAGGCCGCGTGCGTGAAGTCGGGCCGCAGGCCAACCCCGTGACCCGCACATTCACAGTGAAAGTGGGGCTGACCGACCCGCCCGCCGCCATGCGGCTCGGCGCCACGGTGACGGGGCGCGTGCAGCGCCAGGCCCTGGCGACGATCGAGATTCCGGCGACCGCGCTCACGAAGTTCAATCGCCAGCCCGCCGTCTGGATCGTCGATCCGGCCAGCCGCGCCGTGTCGATCCGCAACGTCGACGTGCTGCGCTACGACCCGGCGCTGGTGGCGATCTCGGGAGGGCTCGACGTCGGCGAGATTGTCGTCACGGCCGGCGTGCAAGCCCTTCATCCCGGCCAGACGGTGCGCCTGCTCGGGTCCGAACCATGAGCGAGTTCAATCTGTCCGCGTGGGCGCTGCGCAATCGCTCCGTCATCGCCTTCTTCATGATAATCGCGGTGGCGGCGGGCTTGGCCTCCTACTTCCGGCTCGGCCGCAGTGAGGATCCCTCTTTCATCATCAAGACCATGGTCGTGCAGGCCGCCTGGCCCGGCGCGTCGGTTGAGGACACGCTCAAACAGGTCACCGAGCGGCTCGAGCGTAAGCTACAGGAGACGCCCAAGCTCGATTTCCTGCGCAGCTACACGCGCGCCGGCGTCACGACCATCTTCGTCAACCTGCTCGGCAGCACCACGGCGCGGGAAGTCCCCGACATCTGGTATCACGTGCGCAAGAGCATCGGTGATATCCGCCATACGCTGCCAGCCGGAATCCTGGGACCTGGCTTCAACGACGATTTCGGAGACACGTTCGGGATCATCTATGGCTTCGCGGCCGACGGCTTTACGCATCGCGAGCTGCGCGACTATGTGGAGGGGATCCGTTCGAAGCTGTTGAGCGTTCCCGACGTCTCCAAGGTCGAGATTCTCGGCGCGCAGGACGAGCGGATCTTTGTCGAGTTCTCCATGCAGGAACTCGCCAGTCTCGGCCTCGATCGAACCGCGCTGATCAGTGCCCTGCAGGCGCAGAACGTCGTGCTTCCGGCCGGCGCGATCCAGACCGGCAGCGAGACGCTGGCGCTGCGGGTGTCGGGCGCCTTCCGCTCCGAGCAGGACGTGCGCGCCATCAACTTCGCCGTCGGCGGACGCATGCTGCGCCTGGGCGACATCGCACAGGTTCGCCGCGGCTTTGCCGACCCGCCCCAGCCGATATTTCGCGTCAATGGCGAGCCGGGCATCGGCCTAGCCATCGCCATGCGGGATGGGGGGGACATTCTCACGCTGGGCAAGAACCTCCAGCGCGTCGTCACCGACATCACCAACAATTTGCCACTGGGCATCACGCCAACGCTGGTGGCGGATCAAGCCGTGACGGTCCGCAGCGCCATCGCCGAATTCATGACGTCGCTGTGGCAGGCGATCGCCATCATCCTGGCCGTCAGCTTTATCAGCCTCGGCCTGCGGCCGGGTCTGGTCATAGCCCTCGCCATCCCGTTGACGCTCGCAATCGTCTTCTCGGTGATGGATCTCGCCAGAATCGACATGCAGCGCATATCGCTGGGAGCGCTGATCATTGCTCTGGCCTTGCTGGTCGATGATGCGATGACGACCACCGACGCCATGCTGACGCGCCTGGCGCAGGGCGACGACAAGGTGCAGGCCGCCACCTTCGCGTTTCGCACCTACGCATTCGCCATGCTCGCCGGCACTCTCGTTACCATCGCGAGCTTCGTGCCGGTCGGCTTTGCGGCCAGCTCCGCCGGCGAGTACACCTTCTCGCTGTTTGCGGTGGTGGGCATTGCGCTCGTCGTGTCCTGGTTCGTGGCCGTCTTGTGCGCGCCGTTGCTGGGCGTCGCCTTTCTGGTTCCACCGAAGAGCCGGCAGTCAGAGGCTCCTGGTCGCTTGCTGCAGTCGTACCGGAGCTTCCTGACGCGCGCGATGCGGGTCAGATGGGTGACCATCCCCGTCACGATCGGGCTGTTTGCAGCCTCCTTCCTGGCGCTTCCACTCGTGCCGCGGCAGTTCTTTCCCTCTTCGGACCGGCCCGAACTCCTGGTCGATCTCAGCCTGCCGCAGAACGCCTCGATCTTCGCCACCGAGACGCTGTCACGGCGCTTCGATGCCGCCCTCAAGGACGACGGCGACGTCGAACGTTGGAGTACCTATGTCGGCAGGGGTGCCATTCGTTTCTATCTGCCCCTCAATGTGCAGTTGCCGAACGACTTCTTTGCGCAAGCAGTGATCGTCGCCAAGAATGTGGTCGCGCGCGAGCGGCTGCGGCAGAAGCTGGAGAAGCTGCTTGCCAACGACTTCCCGAGCGTGGTCGCGCGCGTCTACCCGCTGGAGCTGGGGCCGCCGGTCGGATGGCCGGTGCAATACCGGGTCAGCGGTCCTGATCTCTCACAGGTGCGTGAAATTGCTCTCAAGCTGGCGCAGGTCGTTGCGACAAACCCGGACGCCGTACACGTCAACTTTGACTGGATCGAGCCCGCCCGCCAGTTGCGCATTCGCATCGACCAGGACGAGGCGCGCCTGCTCGGCCTGAGCTCGCAGGCGGTGGCAAGCGTGCTCAACACCGTGATCTCCGGCGCACCGGTCACCCAGGTGCGTGACGACATCTACCTCGTCGATGTGGTTGCGCGCGCGACCGACGAAGAGCGCGTGTCTCTCGCGACGCTGCCCACCCTGCAGGTCCCGCTCCCCAACGGACAGACGGTTCCGCTCAGCCAGTTCGCCACCTTCGGCTACGAGCAGGAGTACCCGCTGGTGTGGCGGCGAGAGCGTGTGCCGACGCTGACCGTGCAGGCCGACGTGACGTCGGGCACGCTGCCAGAAGTCCCTTGTGTCTGCGCTGGCGCCCGCCGTGCAGGCCTTGAGCAAGGAGCTGCCGAGGTCCTACCGCATTGCGGTTGGCGGAACGGTGGAGGAAAGCCAGAAGTCGCAGGCATCGGTGGTCGTGGTCGTACCGGCGATGCTACTTATCATGCTCACCGTTCTCATGGTGCAACTGAGAAGCTTCCAGCGCCTGCTGCTCGTGCTCAGCGTGGCCCCTTTGGGACTGATCGGCGTGGTGGCGGCACTGCTGCTGTCCAGGAAGCCGCTGGGGTTCGTGGCGATCCTCGGCATCCTCGCCCTGCTCGGCATGATCATCAAGAATGCCGTCATCCTGATCGGACAGATCGAGGCGGAACGCAGTCGAGGCAAAGATATCCAGCAAGCGGCCATCGATGCCAGCAGCGCGCGTTTCCGCCCGATCACGCTTACCGCAGTGTCGACGGTGCTCGGCATGATCCCGATCGCCCCCACTGTCTTCTGGGGGCCGATGGCCATTGCCATCATGGGCGGACTGCTGGTCGCCACGGCCCTAACCCTGGTTTTCCTGCCGACGCTTTACGTGACGTGGTTCGAGTGGCGGGAGACCGCGCCCGCGCCGCCGGCGAAAGCAGCCACCGCGCCGGGATACCATCTGCTATGACGCCGCTCCTTGCGATCCTGCGCACGGTCCTGGTTTCCGGCCGATACATCGTGATCATCGCCATCTTGGGCACCTTTGTCTCGTCGGTGGCACTCATGATCTACCAGGGCCTGATCATGGCGGAGGCCCTGACAAGGGTAATTCTGCAGGGCACAATCTCGGTCGGTGCCGGCAAAAGCCTTGCGGTGGGCCTGATTCAAGCCATCGACGTGTTCCTAATCGCCATCGTCGCCTACATCATGTCCGTAGGTCTCTACGCCCTGTTCGTGGATGACAACTTGCCCCTGCCGCGCTGGCTGCAAATCCATGACCTGGAGGAACTGAAAACGCATCTGGTAGGCGTTGTGATCGCCGTGCTTGCGGTCCTATTCCTTGGCGAGGCCGTCACGCGGGCCGGCGAGCTCGACCTGTTCCGATTGGGCATAACGCTCGCCGTCATGATCGTAGCTCTCACGTTCATCATCATGCGGGGTCCGACAGGCAAGGAGTGAAGCGGCGATGCTGCCGTCAAGTGTCACGCAACGCAGGATTCTACGACAGCAGGCGTTCTGGGCGCTGCCTGGGCACGGTCAGCATGCGTATGCCGGCAAAGGCCATCGCCATGGCGATGAGCGGGCTCGCAATGTTGAATACGGTGTACGGCAGAAAGCTGAACGTGAGTACCCCAAGGGTCGGGGCCCTAAAGGCGCCACAGCTGTTCCGCGGAACAAGCGCCGAAGTCGGGGTCGCGGAGGCACCGATCGTGCGCGACAACATCACGGGCGCAAGGTCGCGCCGGGCGAACGCTGTCTTGAACATCCGCCCGGGGAGCATGATGGCGATGTAGTGATCGGCGGTGGCGGCAAGCTTGCGGTCGGTCACCAGGCCGATATAGCGCCGCGCCACGGCGAGGTCGGCCTTGGCGGGCACCATGTCGAGATTGGACAGGATGGCTCAGGCCAGCGAGCCATCTGAAGAGGTCTGCTGACCATTCAGCGCACTGCCGGCCACACGGTCCCGTCCGTAGCGGGGCCTGTGCCAACACAAAGTTGAGGGCACGCATGTGAGGCGCGACATTTCGCTCGTCGCTTCAACACCTGTTGCGAGTTGTGACGCTCTCAGGTCCGCGCCGCAAGGCCCGAAGGGCCGTTCTCTCCCGCAAGCCATTCGACGCTCAAGGTCCAGTTCGAGATGTCGCCACAAACGCCGCCTACGTGCGCCCGCTTCACACGAGGAGGCGTTGCAATGAAAAAGCTGCCAATCAACACGTGGGTGGTGATCGATGTGGCCCCCAAAGGGTGGATTGTCGTCTCGGCTCACAGCTCGCAGCATGACGCAGAGGCCGAGTGCGACAAACGGAACGAGGGTTTGGCCAGGAGGCGGTACAACGCTTGCATGGCATTTGAACCTGTTGCCGAGCGCATGGGTCGTTCGTGTGGTTGATGTTCCGAATTGGAGCGGGTGCGAGAAGCCGTGGCGTCAAAGTCGATCATGAGCGGGCTACGCAGGGCCCTGGCCGTACTAAGGAAGACCATTGCACTGGTCCGGGGGAGCACCTATCGCCCTGAACGCCACTACATGCGCGGACCTGGCCCCAAGACACATCCGCCGACCGTCAGGTGATCGCCAATTCCGGACGAAACGCTGCAGCGCGGAATGGTTAGTTCGGTGGTCAGATAGCGCGGGCAGCAATGCAAGCCCGACGGGTCTGTGCCCTTTCGTCGATACCAAGTGTTCGGCATCAGCCATCTGTGCGACGGATTTAGCGGCTTAAGGAAGGGCATATTCTGGCTCATCGTTGCCTTCAGGCGAGCGAAGATGAGACAGAAGTCCCAGTCTAACAAGCCTTCGTCCGAACAGGTTGCCAAAGGCATGCGCCGGGTGACGCGGAAGCGTTACGCGGCGGAAGAGGGGATCCGCATCGTTTTGGACGGCTTGCGCGGCGAGATGACCATCGCCGAGTTGTGCCGCCGCGAGGGCATCACCGAGGGCGTCTGCTACAGCTGGTCCAAGGAGTTCCTGGTGGCCGGCAACAAGCGACGAGGTCAAGGCCTCCTACACCAGTCTCGAGAGCTCAAGGAGGTCGTCGCCAAGCAGGCCCTCAAGCTGCGGCTGCCCCAAAAAAGCACGATTGCGGATGGAGGGAGACGAAACATGAGGCGCGAAGAATCTGCCGACTTTCTGCATTTCGGGTAGCTTGTTGAGGCGACGATCAACCAAATCTGGGAAACGAACCATGGCCACGTGGATTAGGTGCACCACCGTAGACGGCAACGAGATCCGGGTGAACGCAGACCATGTCGTCATGGTGCGGCAATACCAAAAGGATCGCGGCGGGACGGGCAGCGAAATCGTCTTTGCCGGCGGCGCGCCGAGCAACGTCGTCGTTAAGGAAGATCAAGAGCACCTGACCGGCAGGCTTGTGCCCTCGCACTGAGGTAGCAAGTCGAGCGTTGGGCGAAGGGGGTTCGTGGACCGGGCGGCGAGTGCTCGCACCGATGGGGCTTCGGAACACACCCAGGCGCTAGGCGTTGACCTCCAACAAACTAAGCCGGAGCAGTGCAATGGACCCACACAGGTACGAACCTAACGTCCCCCAAAAGTCGAGGATGGACCAGATCACAGAGATGGGGCAGCAAGCGCTTGATGATGCAACGGAAGCCGCCACCGGTGCCCGCGACACTGTGAAAGAGCATCCGATCACCACGCTGGCAGTCGTGGGCGGTCTTGCGTTCGCCATTGGCGCCTTGTGGAAGTTGCAGCGGTCGAGCAAGACCAGTCACGTGGATACGTTGATGGAACGTCTCTCTGACCTGCAGCAGCAGCTTCCCAAGCGGTGGCGGGCGTAGTCAGGTCGTCGCATTGACAGTGAAGCAGATGGGCGGCTCGCGTCTCGCTGATCATGAGCGCTTGCACTCGGGTAGCGTGTTTATTCGTTCGATCACGCCCCAAACACGATGGCGGCCGCGAAGCCGAGCGCCAGCACCGTCGCGCTCGCAGCGATAACGAACTGCACACGCCGTATTGCAATGGGCGAGAGAAAGGGAGTTAGGAGGTTTATCAAACGCGCATATCCTCACCAATTTGCGTGCTCTGAGCGAGACTACTCTCGGGGCTCTGCCGACCATGCGATGCGCCAGAGGCGGACTGCAAGAACGATACCCGAGAGGGCGAAACCAACCACACAGGCTCCGATGACGACGGATCTGTTGCCGCTGATAGCGCCGGTCGCGAGGCCCGTCACCACACTCACGGCGATCATGGTTGCGAGGCCGGTCGCCAATTCGAAGTAGAACGCTATTGTATTGGGCATGGCTGTCTCCGGCGTGCAGGCGTTCCTTGAGCCTCAGAGCGCAACCGTGCATCAAGCCAAGTTGCGCCGCCCCAGGTCGCGTTCCTTCGCTATCCGCTCGAAGCTCTCGCTGGCTGATTTGATGCGGTACTGCAGATCATTGCCATCTGACGGTAGAAGCCGGACGATCGTGTACGCTTTCAGGGAAGCGGGAACTCCCAGGTGATTGGCATGGTAGTCGACGGACTGTCCGACTTTGAACTTGTGCTGCGACATGAGACCTCGCGATGTGTCGTGGGCGGTAGTTAGCGGGCTTTCTTGCTCACCGCCTTTTTGGGTTCGGTGCCACCCTGCATGCGTGAGAAGGGCGACGCCTGCGAAGTGGGCGTCTTTAGCGATTTGGATTGCGGTTTTTTCTTCGGCTCTCGGTTGCCGCGTTGTTCCCTGTTGGCCATGGCAGTGCCTTTCTTTCATTGCGTGCAGTTGGTTCATTGGGTTTCAGCGCTCAGACGAACGAAATCGTCCAGAACATTTGTGATCAACTTCTGCCTGCGTTGGTCTTGTGCGATCGGAGTGTCAGCAAACAAGCCGAGCAGATAGCGGGCCTTGGCGGCCGCCTCGGGCCAGGTAGCTGACGGAGACGCGGCGAGTTGCGCCTCAAGGGCGTCCTGCTGTTCGCGCAGGACCTTCGCATTGTTTTCCACGTCGGCCAGTAGACGCCGAATCTCGGTGGCCTTCTGGGCCAACATGCCCCGGCGGTGATCGAGTTCGATGGGCAGATCTGTCATCTGTTTGCCCCCGCCTGGCTCGCTTCGACGTCGGTGGGCGGCGCACCACCGGCGGTCACCGACTTGCCGACCGGCTCCTGGCAAATTGAGCAGCCTGCGATCAGAGGAGATTGCACATGTACCTCCATGCGCGGCACGCGCCCTCGCTGCAGTCAGCGGTGATCAAATGACGGTTTGCCAGCCGCGATCGGATCGCGAGGTCTCGGGCCCTACGCCTGCGGATCAGCAGGCTGTCGGGCCAATCGCCTTGCCATAGCGATGGGCTGTTCGTCTGCGCCTCCGGGCGCATTCCAAAAATCCTGTACGCCGTTTTGCGCAATCCGTCACTGCAATCTTTTTTTGCGGGCTGTTTTTTCAAGCTTTTTTCCGGGTTTCCGTATTTCGGCGCAGGTATTTTAGTAGTTTCGCGCACTTTTTTGCTTGTAATGGCTGGCGGGCCGGCCCATGTGGAGGGAACCGGTGCGACCCGCGGTGGGCCGCGCCCTCATCTTTTGGCCAGACGCTTGTCCCTGCGGGTCGAGTGGCTATTCCCAAGACCTGAGTCCGCCCTGGGCCATGCGCGAGCCCTTAATCGACCGGTTTATCTACGCGCATCTAGGAAAGGCCTCTCACAATGAGAGTCACTGGGACTGTCAAGTTCTTCAATGGAGCCAAGGGTTTTGGCTTCATCACGCCCGAGGATGGCTCGAAGGACGTGTTCGTTCACGCGACCGCACTCGAGGCGGCCGGCATCCACTCGCTCAACGAAGGCGACAAGGTCTCCTTCATGCTCGAGGACGACCGTAAAGGTCGCGGCAAGCAAGCAGGACAGATCCAGAAGGTCTAGCCTCTAGCAAGCTACGATGGCGCCGCCAGCTGTTTGTGGCGGCGCCATTGGTTTTTAAGGTGAATGCGCTCAGTTCGTCACTGACATGCCGACGAGTTTCTTGCGCGCGAGATCGTCCGTAAACTCCTCAAGCTCTTTGCTGCTCAGTGCGCGCACGTCGTACCACTGCCCGTCGCACGAGACGACGACAGCGTGACCCAAACCGGCATTGTTTCTCTCGAGGAGAAACGCGGCCTCCGGGCCGCTGATGAGAGGTGCTCTGTGATATCGCATTCGCCAGCTTAGCACGGTGCAGACACGAGACGGCGAAACTTCTGATGCTGATAGTCAGTCGTGCCCTGTTTCGTGATGGCTGAACCCCGGCAATGGCTCCTCCGGAATTGGAAAACAGATGGCTCGTAACCTGAGTTCCGACAGATCAAAGTCTTCAAAGTCCGTTCGCACCGGTCTTGAGAAAATGCAGATGAATCATCTGCAGACGCGCAAGAAAATACAACGCCTCAAATCTGAGGCCGCACAACGCGCGGCCACCGGCAAGCCCGTGCACGTAGGAAATTTGCCCCGCAGGTAGCTCTTCTCAGCTGGAGGCTGGTCCGGATCTATTTACGACCAGTGGGACTTAATGGGGCTGCCCGATGTTCCGCTCCATCTTGGGCGCGTTCCCTATATCGTCGGCGCTAGCGTAAGGGCATGGCTGGAAGTCTTTGCCGAGACTGTGTGCGTCCGCGCCTGGCTCACACAGATATCGAGAGCGTGCGTTAGCGAAGTCGCGACGAGATCGGCGCCTACAGCGGCTCGCCATTCTTCGGCTTTGGTGTCTTGGCCCCGGAGCATCCAGAAGCCGGCAAGAAACCGCGCTTGCGGCATCACACGCCGCAGACGTTTGATCAGATAGCGCACGTGCGCGGGATTTCCGGCGCTCCCGAAGTAAGACAGGCAGACTAGGGGCGCATCGGCAGCGTCGACCTTGAATGATCGCGCCGAAGCCACGTCGGTAAACGACTGCACGCGGGTAGGTAGGCCGTGCTTGTCGAGGAGCTGAGCGAGCATGGCGCAAGCCGCCTGATCCAGCGGGCTGCGGCTAGCGACGCACAGAATTGGATGATTGACCCGCCAGCCCCCTTCGAGATCCGCGCGATCGATTGAGAGCACGCCAGCACGCGGGGCTTCCTCGTCCGTGGGGTCCTTGTCGTCGTAATCGCTCAAATCCTCAACGACTTCCTCAACCGTATCGCAGATCCCCATTTGCTTGTCGTTGGAGAGCTTGCCACGTGCCGCATCAGTTTGCGCAAGCGCGAGCGCCGGCATGGCGACCGCATCGTAGTAGCCCGATAGACTTTGCTTCTTGAGAAGTCTCTCCGCCATGTCTGCCGCTTCCGTATCGTCGCCGGCAAGAAGGCGCTGGTAGAGGCGTTCATGCGGCTCCAATGCAGGTTCATCTCCCAGCAGCACCTCGATGAACTGAAGGGCTTCGATGTGGGTGCCAAGGACCACCAGACATACCGTCAAGGGAGTGGCCAGCAGCAATCCGATCGGACCCCATAGCAGCGTCCAGAACAAGGTCGAGATGACGATGGCAACGGGCGACAAACCGGTGTGCTGTCCGTAGAGAACCGGTTCAATGACGTGACCGGCAATCGGCTCTGACACCAGGAAAAGCCCTGCAACGGCGAGCGACATGGTCCAACCTGGATCGACGGCCGCCGCGAGTGCGATAGGGAAGAATGCCGCGATGAGGCTGCCTATGAAGGGGACGAACCGCATCAACCCCGCGAAGATCCCCCACAGCACCGCATTGGGTACGCCAATGATCCAAAGTCCAAGAGCAATGAAAATGCCAAAGCCGGCGTTTAACAGCGTCTGCATAAGAAAGAACCGGCTCAATCGGCTGGCCGCGTCGTCGAGTGCAGCCGTCGAGCGCTGCAGGTCGGCAGTGCCGGCGAGACGCAAGAACCGGTCGCGTATGTCCTCTCTCTGCAAAAGGATGAAAATGAGGAATAGCACCACCAACGCCGTCATCGCGAGTGGTGACAGCAACGGTCGGACTAAGGTGGCGATTGATTCGAGCCCTCTTGGTTCGGGTTGGCGGACTTCGACCACCATCGGTTTCTGTCCCGCAGGCGTAGCCGGTCCTGCCTTCGTGATCTCCTCTTGCAAATCCCTCAGCGTGCCCGATGCGCGATCGAGGGCGCCAGAGGTCAACTTCCCTGCTCCCAGCGTCCTGATCTTATTGCGGAGATTGGTTTCGTAGGTCGGCAACTCTTGAGCGAGTTGCGTAACCTGCAGGCCAATGATCGCGCTCAGTGCACCCATGACGCCCAGCGCGAACAATACCGCCAGGACCACCGATGGGGCCCGCCACACGCCCCATTGGCGAAGGCGCCTGATCAGTGGCGAGAGGATGAAGGCCAGCAGCGCGGCGATCACGAGCGGCTCAAGGATCTCGCGGCCCACGATCAGAAGCACAACAATGAGCGCTGCAATGATGAGCGCGTGCGCCAGCGTTGCCAGATGCCCCGCGTCGGGGCGGGACCTCATGATCAGCCTTGTCACAGAACCTCCCTGGGCGCGGCGAGCCTCGCTCCAGCCTACATATCCCAGCACTGTCAACGATGGATGGTGGGGTTCGGTTGCACCCAGAGCGATAGAACATGTGCACACGGGCTGGAACCAAGCTCGAACTTGAGCGTTTCACGCTTGCACCCTTCCTGGAGACAGCAATGAAAACTCTGGCCGACGCGTTCGAGCATACCCTTCAGGACGTCTATTACGCGGAGAACGCGATCACCAAGGCGCTCCCCAAGGTGATCAAGGCTGTCAGCAACGCCGATCTCAAGGCGGCGCTCGCGGACCATCTCGATGAGACGAAGGGCCAGATCAAGACGTTACAAGCGATCTTCAAGTCGATTGGGAAGAAAGCTTCCGGCGAGAAATGCGATGCCATCGAGGGTCTGATCAAAGAGACTGAAGGCGTCATCGAAGAAGCGAAGGGAGCCGTGGCGAGACACGCCACGATCATCGGTTGCTGCCAGGCGGTCGAGCACTACGAAATCTCGCGATATGGTACGCTGCGCGAATGGGCCAAAGCTCTCGGCAAGTCCGAGGCCCACGAGCTGCTGTCTGAAATTCTGGATCAGGAAAAGGCGGCCAACGCTAAACTGACCGCTATTGCCATCAACGAGATCAACCGACCGGGCAAGTGATCCGATTGGTGGTATTGACGCGCGCCCCAACAAGCGTCATCGCAGAGGCGATGCCGCCGGAGAAAGTCATGAAATTCCGCATTGGCTATGAACTGCGCTTCGAGTTTGCGCAGCCCACGCCTGTTGTCCTGATGCTTCAGGTGCACGACACGCGCGCGGCAGATCTGGAGAAGCCAGACACCATCCGCACCCTCCCGCCGGTCGCGACGAGCCCCTACATAGACACCTTCGGCAATCGGTGCTGTCGCTTGATGGCACCCGCTGGCGAGATGACGATCTCGACGGACACCGTTGCCAGCGACGACGGTCTACCCGATCGCATCGCCGCCCATGCTAGGCAGGTTCCTGTTGAGAGCCTCCCTGATGACGCACTGCTTTATCTCCTGGCCAGTCGCTACTGCGACAGCGATCTGTTGAGCAACGTGGCTTGGACCCTGTTCGCGCACATCGAGCCGGGATGGGCGCGTGTTCAAGCGATTTGCAATTTCGTGTATGAGCGCATCACCTTTGACTACACGGCGGCGCGACCAACCCGGACAGCACTTGGCGCCTACGAAGACAAGCGGGGCGTGTGCCGGGACTACGCCCACTTGGCCATTGCGCTGTGCCGGGCGCTCAACGTGCCCGCTCGCTATTGCACTGGATACTTGAGCGACGTCGGTACGCCGAAGCCTTATCCGGCCGGTGACTTTGCTGCGTGGTTCGAGGCCTACCTGGGTGGCGAGTGGCACACGTTTGATCCGCGCAACAATGTGCCGCGTATTGGACGTTTCTTGATGGCGCGTGGCCGTGACGCGGCTGATGTCGCCATCACCACGACCTTCGGCGCCAACACGCTGGCTGGGTTTCGAGTGTGGACCGACGAGATTTCCTGCCTCGCGACGCCTGCCGCGGCTTCCCGTGTCAACGCGCGGGCTGCCTAGCTCCATGGTTCCGCGGCATGACCAACGAGTGCTCGCCACGCTGGCAACAGGCAGGACTGAAGCTCAAGGTATCGATATGACCGAGGATGACGAGTTCCCCGTTACTGGTGATAAGCGCCAGACGACGCCGGTAGATGCATCGGCACTTCCAAACCAACTCGGAAACAAACTGCGCAGCCTGTTCGCTGACGTGGAATCTCAACCGGTGCCCGACCGTCTACGCGAGCTTCTTGAGGCACTTGCGGCCAGGGAGAAGAAACCTGAGTAATCCACACACGTCCCTCAGGGATGCCATGCTTGCGCAGCTTCCGACGTTGCGGGCGTTTGCGTTCTCGCTTTGCAGCAACTTCGACCGGGCTGACGATCTCGTGCAGGAGACCGTGCTCAAGGCTTGGCAACACCTCGACAAGTTTGAGGAAGGCACGAACTTGCGTGCTTGGCTCTTCACGATCCTGCGCAACAGCTACTTCTCCGAACTGCGGAAAAAGCGTCGGGAAGTCGAAGACGTGGATGGCAAGATGACTGAATCCCTTTCGGTTGCGCCGGCCCAGCAAGGGCATCTCGACATGCAGGATTTTCGCAAGGCGCTGAGCACCCTTCCCGCAGACCAACGAGAAGCCTTGGTGCTCGTCGGCGCCGTCGGCATGTCCTACGAAGAGGCAGCCGGAGTGGCGCAGTGCGCCGTCGGCACCATCAAGAGTAGGGTCAATCGCGCCCGTACGAAACTTTCAGAAACGCTCGGAATGACGGACGCGGATGTATTGGGGCCTGATGCTAAGACGGCTTCCATCGTTGGCCGGTAGCCCGTTCCCTGCATGAGAACAACTGGTCTTAGCGAAGCAGTTTTCGGATGGCTTGGGCCTTCGCAGGATCGATGCCCGCATTCCGCATCGCTAACTCCAAATCCGCGTCCAACCGCTGGGCGTCGGCTCCCAAATATAGCACACTCCGATGTTCACCTTTCTGCGCTCCCGGGCCGGTAACCTAATGCGGGACGGATCCGTGACGGCAGAGTGCGTACGCCGAGTGCCAGCCTTTCCATGTAGATGTAGAGGATCGGCGTCATGTAGAGGGTAAGCACTTGGGATACCAGAAGTCCGCCGACAACAGCCACGCCCAGGGGCTGACGTAATTCCGCACCAGCGCCGATGCCGAGCGCGATGGGTAGCACACCAAATAGCGCCGCCAGTGTTGTCATCATGATCGGCCGAAAGCGCAGCAAAGCGGCCTCGTAGATCGCCGTGGCAGGATCCTTACCCTCGCGCTGAGTGGTGAGGGCGACGTCGATCATCATAATGGCATTCTTCTTGACGATGCCGATCAGCATGAGCAAGCCGATCACCGCGATCAAGCTCAGATCCATTCCGAACAAACGCAGCGCAAGAAGCGCACCGACGATTGCAGACGGCAGACCCGTGAGAATCGTGAATGGATGGATGTAGCTCTCGTAGAGAATCCCCAGCACAATATAGATCGTTACTACCGCGGCCATCAGCAGGATGCCCTGATTGGCGAGCGAATCCTGAAAGGTCTTGGCGTTGCCGGCGAAGGCCGTGGTGATGGTCGGTGGTACCTTCAATTCCACCTTCAGTTGTTCAAGCCTCGCCACCGCGTCGCCCAGAGCGGCCCCCGGGGGCAAGTTGAACGAGAGCGTAACTGCAGGCAGCTGACCGAGCTGGTTGATGGTGAGCGAGCCGGCGGTGCGTTCGATGCGCGCGAAGGCACCGATCGGCACCAGCTTGCCGGCCGAATTGCGGATGCGGACGTCGGGTAGCTCAGCAGTGGTCCAGTTGGTCTTGTCCGCGAATTCCATCACAACGGCGAAGCTGTCGCCAGTCGCATAGATGGTGGAGATCTGCCGACTGCCGAATCCTGAATACAGCGTGGAGCGCAACTGCTCTGCTGATATCCCGAGCGAACTCGCCTTATCCCTGTCGACGATCAACGTCGCCTGCGTGGCGTTGATCTGCAGGTCGCTATTGACGTCGGCGAAATTTGGGTCGCGGCTCATCGCATCCGCCATCTTCTGCGACCACTCGTAGAGCTGCGGCCGGTCGAGGGTCTGCATGACGAACTGATACTCGGCTCGGCTCGAGCGCCCCCCGATGCGCAAGTTTTGAACCGGCGTGGCGTACATGCTTATCCCGGGAATGCGAGCCGTATCGCGTCGCAAGTCGGCGAGCACCCTTTGCAAGGCCGGGCGATGATCCGAAGACTTGAGTTCGACGAACAAGCGGCCGTTGTTTAGCCCTGAACTTCCGCCGACAATCGAGGCGACGTTGGCCACATGAGGAGATCGCCGAAGCGTGTCGGCCACTTGCTGCTGCAATTCGACCATTGCCGGGTATGAAACGTCCTGCCGAGCCTCGGTCGAGACCGATAGCTGCCCTATATCTTCCTGCGGGAAAAAACCCTTGGGTGCCGCTATCACAAGCCAGGCCGTCGCCAACAACGTGGCGACAAAGACCACCAGCATCAGGGGCTGATGCCGCAGGCAGAACTGCAAGCTGCGATCATAATGGCGCAACACGGTTTCGAAACCATGTTCGAACCAAGCGCTCCAGCGCGGCTGGCGCTCGTCTTTCTCCGGCTTGCGCAGGATTTTTGCGGCCAGCATGGGCGTGAGCGTCAACGACACGAAGGCCGATGCGAAGATCGCGACGGTCACGACAATCGCGAACTCGTTGAAGATGCGACCGATGATACCTCCCATCAACAGAACCGGAATGAACACAGCGACCAGGGATACCGTGATCGAGATGATTGTGAAGCCGATCTCGCGGCTTCCTTTGAGGGCAGCTTCGAAGGGCTCGAGCCCGTCCTCCTCCATGTGCCGGTAAATGTTCTCCAGCATGACGATGGCGTCGTCGACCACCAGACCAACCGCCAGCGTCAGGCCGAGCAGCGAAATATTGTCGATGCTGAAATTGAGCATGTACATCGCGCCTAGGGTGGCGATCAAAGATATCGGCACCGCCAGGGCGGGAATGACAGTGGCGGTGACCCGTCGCAAGAACAGGAAGATCACCAGGATCACGAGCGCGATCGTCAGGAGCAGGGTGAGCTGGACATCATGAACGGCATCGCGAATGGAAACGGAGCGATCGTTGAGAACATGGAGGGTCGTGGCACGGGGAAGCTGCTCGTCGAAGCTCGGGAGCAGTGCTCTGACGCGATTGACCACGTCGACCGTATTGGCCTCCGGCTGGCGGTAGACCGCCAGAATGATGGCGCGCGTGCCGTTGTACCAACTGGCGGTTTGATTGTCCTCGACCGAGTCGGTCACCAAGGCCAGATCACCAAGGCGGACCGGCCTGTCGTTGCGCACAGCCACGATGATATTGCGAAATTGCGCGCCGTTGGACAATTCGGTTTGCGCCTGGATCGTCAATGACTGCTTTAAATTGCGCAGTGTGCCAACCGGCGTATTGGCATTGGCCGCTGAAATCGCTGCCTGGATCTCATCGACACCTATACCACGGGCCGCAAGGGCATCCGGGTCGAGTTGGATCCGGACGGCGTACTTTTGGCTGCCGAAAATCTGCGCCTGCGCCACCCCATCGATAGTCGAGAGAGCGGGCGATATCACCTGCTGCGCAAAGGCGTCCATCTCCGGTAGCGGCGCGATATCGCTCCGCAGTGCCAGGATGAGTATCGGCGCATCGGCCGGGTTGACCTTGCGATAGCTCGGGGGCTCGGTCATTTCGTTGGGAAGCTGGCGCTGCACGCGCGCAATAGCTGATTGCACGTCGGCCGCCGCGCTGTCGATGTCTCGATTGAGATTGAATTGGATGGCAACGGAGGTGGAGCCTTGCGCACTAGTGGCACTGATAGTGTCGATGCCGGCAATGGTGGAGAATTGCTTGATGAGCGGCGTTGCCACCGCGTTCGCCATGGTGTCAGGCGAGGCGCCAGGTAGTGACGCCGACACGTTGATGACAGGGAACTCGGTTCGCGGGAGTGCTGCCACGGGGAGGAATAGGTAGGCGAATATGCCGCCGGTTACCATCGCGGCTGACATCAAAGTGGTCGCCACCGGGTGCCGGATGCAGAACTCCGAGATGTTCATCGAGCTGCCCCACCATCAGAGGCGCCCTTCACATCGCGCTGAGTGCTGCCGGTTGGTTTGCTGCCGTCAGGCGCTGCCTCTACGACGCGCATACCGCTGGTTAGGCGCATTTGTCCCTCGATGATCACCCGTTCGTCCTGCGCCACGCCTGACACCAGCGCGGCCCGGTCTCCTTCGATACCCGCCACCTCGATGACGCGCATGTCCGCACTCTGGTCGTTCTTAGCGACAAAAACGAATGGGCCCTTCTGGCCACTCTGAATGGCCACAGCCGGGATCATCACCGTCCCAGGCCGGATATCGAGATCAATCTCGACATCCACGTACATTCCTGGCCACAATTCGAGGTTCGCATTGGCGAAGACTGCCTTCGCAGCGATAGTGCCGGAGGCAGAGTCGACGCTGCTGTCGACGAAATCCAACGCGCCGATCTGGAGCGCTGTATTCGAGCCTGGAGTATAGACGCGCACGACGGCTGGCGAGGAAGCTGCGGATGCCTTCCGCAGGGCCGCCAGGTCACGCTCGGCCAGTGTGAAGCCGACGCGGATGGGCTGGATTTGGGTGATCGTCACGAGACCGGCGGCATCATTGACGCCGACAAGGTTGCCTGGCGTCACCCGAATTGCGCCAACACGGCCGGCAATCGGTGCTTCGAGTTTTGCATACCCAAGTTTCAGCCGGTCAGCCTGCAGCACCGCCTGATCTGCCTCAACCGTCTGCTGGGCCGCTTTGTAGGCTGCAGTTGCCTGATCCAGTTGCTGTTGCGGCGCAACCCTCTTGGTGATCAGCTCTTGCTTGCGCCCCAAGTCGGCCGCAGCCTGCGCGAGCGTCGCATTGTCCTTTGCGAGTTGCGCCTGATCGCGGGCAATCAATGCCTGGATCTCGCGATCATCGAGTGTGAATAACAGATCCCCCTGTTTGACGACTTGGCCGTCGTGCACGTGCTGCTGCAGCACCTGGCTATCGATCCGTGATTTCAGTACCACGATCGCAGGCGATTCTAGGATGCCGATGGTGCGCTGCCGTATGACGAAGTCCTCGAGTTGGGCTTTCGCGGTTATCACCGGTACAATGCGGCTCGTGGAAACGCCCTTGTGAGCGACATTGCTGGGCGCAGTCTGGGGCGAGGACGAACGACCAAAAAGGCCATAAAGAACAGCGGCAAGAACGATCACGCCAAGCAGCGCTACGTCCTTGGCAGCGGGGCCAGTCCTATTCACACGACGTCCCTCAAACCGACGGCCAGTCTGCCATTCCCGTTACGGCACAACGCGCCCGCCAAGCTCAAGTTCCCAGCGATGATTGCACTAACCGAATGCTCGCTAGCGGCCATACCGATTCGAGCTGATCCGGAGCGCCGCCATATGCTGAAACTGACCTTAGCGACAAGGTTATTCAAAGCGCGACGCGTACGTGGTGCGGACTAACATCCACGGCAAGTGCCTCAACTTGCAAGGCGTGAGGTCACAGAAGCCTAACCTTCGGCTCCTCCAATATGCGCTAGCCATCGCTATGGAGCCAACCATGAGAACAGTCATCGTCGGCCTGCTGTCTGTGGGCCTAGTGGCCATCTCAGTCGATACCAGCGACGCCGCCAGCAAGAAGCGTTACCGCACCTACTATTACGCTGGTTCGGCGGAGAGATATCCATCAGCGACGCCACGCCAACGGCAAAATGCTTGGGCGTATGATCACCCCGGCCACTACTTCGAGACAGACTCCAATGCCTTTCCCGTTGGTAGCCGCGGCTGGTGGGAGATGAAGAGGCTTGAACAGGGCGGTCACAAAAGGTAGCGGTCGCAACCGCAATTGAAGGCCGTATCTATTCAGCTGAGCGCCGTGGGGAAAATAACCCCGCAACGCGAGGACTGGGCACCCAGAGATTGTTCTGACCTACATTATGGCAAGCCACGACGGGCACGGACGCCGTGCCCGTTGCCCGTTTTCTGGCTCTTGTAGGTTTCGAAGCGTGTGCGTGCAGAACGGATTGGCGCCTTCCGCTGCGGTCATACCATCCGGGATCATCTGACTGGCCCGCACGGCTTGATCCATGGCGATGAATACGCCGCTCGCTGAAATCTCGTCTCGGTAACCGTGGCTCACACCGGCTGCGATGTCAGGGTGACAGCGTTCGTCGGGATCAGTGTTTGCACGGCGGCGCTGCGGCATATGAGGACAGACGTTCCGGTTCTTCGTCTGGAATAAGGTTCAGCGCGGCAACAAGGGCTTGTCGGATCATGCGCAGGACCATCACTGAGCCGTGTATATCAGGCATGCTGATACTAAGATAATCTACAGGCTCGGCAGGGGCGGGCGGGCTCTTCGCGACCCAATACGTAGTGGCTGCTGTTTTGCCAGGACACGTGGGAAATGCAGCTTACTCCAGTGGGGCATACCGTTGACATTGCAAGTCCGGTCGAGGAGGAACGCCTTCGTTTGTCGTCGGGCGAGAAGGTTTTGCGGTTGGAGCGCCTTCGGTATGCCGGCGGCCAGAGTTCGTATGTTTGAGCGAAGTGTGCTCCCGCTCCAACGCCTGCCAGGAGTCCACATCGATCACGCGCAACATCTCAGCCTGGCCGAGATCGCCGAACAATTCGGGCTTGAGCTGGGAAAAGCCACAGAGCGCTTGTCCATCACTCACGCAACCCCAGCGATTGCTTTTGGCCTAGCGGTGAGCCCAACGCAGCGGCTCCTGCAGATCGACCGCGTTACGTCGACCGTCGACGACGTGCCGATCGAATGGCGCGTTGTCTTTGTGATGGAGATGTCTTCGTAACTACGGAAATGGGCCGTGGTCGCCCTCGAGGCTGAGTTCAAAGGCACACGACATGCCGCCTGCCTCGAACACCCTTTCAAAATTCTCGGCCGCTTTAGCGAGCAGGTGGGTGCCAGCCCCGACTTTTTCAGGGACGACAAAATTCGACAGGCCGGTCTCCCTCCAGCGAACCTGAAGGCGGCGGGAGCCATTGATAAAGGCTAGCCATTGGACGCAGACCGTGCCCTCAGGCTTTGCCAGTGCGCCGTGTCTTTCTGCGTTCGCGACAAGTTCGGTGACTATGAGCCGAAGGTTGGCGGCCTGCGGTTGAGAGAGGTACACAGGGCTGCCTTCGAGCCTAATCCGTCCCGCATAGGTACGAAGCAGATCTTCCATGAGTTGGGTGATCTCTTGCGAGTCGTTCCGTATTCGGACCGGCTCCTCGCGCGTAGACGTTGGCCTCCCGCCATCGGCTGAGATGACAATTTCCTCCCAGCGATCCTTGTGCTTGGCCCAACCACAGCCGTGGCAGTGCAAGACATCGAGCACATCATCCGGTTCGCAGGTGTCGAGCCAATAGCTGCACAGCGTCGCGATGGGCTGACCCTGCAAGGCCGCATCCAACGCTTTCTCGTAGTCCATAAAAGCGGGCCAGGCGTTCCGGGTGACAAACGATCCATTGCCGGTGATGCGAAGGCCCGCGTATCCCGCAGCGACGGCGTCGTCTTTCCGGGCTAGCCACACTCGAACGAGTTCGTCCATGCCAAGCTTTGCGTATTTCAGGTACCACTCGTCATATGAGTAGATCTGCAATTGCTTTCGGGCCAATAGGCGATCGGTGTCAGGGACTGCCTGCCGGAGTTCGCTCAACGCTCTTTCAGCGGGATAGGGTTGCGCAGTAACCCATACACAAGCTTCGTTCCGGTCCAATCCCATCCTGAAATAGGGAATGAGGGTCTGGGAGAGGTCTTCCGCGTTGTGGAAGAACTGACAGGCGTGGTCACCAAAGCCAATGCGACGAGCGTGGCTGGTGCCAACCCAAGAAGATTGCGTCATATGCCTCCAAGGTGTTGGAAGCGTTCAGCCCCAGGGGGGAAGCTAACCCCGACCCTGTTGCCTGTATATACGGCCTTTCGACAAGGTCTGTATGAGGACCCGCAAACAATTTACCAACCTGCCAAATAGAACAATCCTGGGAAGTGCGACGGAGGACTTGCTGACGCATCTCATATTCCGCCGTCGCACCAATCGGCCGCTGAAGGATGCCCCACCTTTGAGATGTGCACTAATGTCGGCTTTGACGGCGGCTATCTGGGGATGAGCTGAGTTTTCGCTGACATACGCAGTCGACGTGAAAACGACCCACAGCGGACCAATACCGATCAAGCTCGGCCGCGTTGCCGGCTATACCAACGTTCTAGTCGGACCACTCGAGGGGTCCGATCGATCACTGAGGTGCCTGTCGCGAAGTGGTCCGAGTTGAGGTATGGCCTGATGGGCCAACTGGAGGAGCATGATAGCAAAGCGGCGCAGCCTGAAGAGTGCCCGATATCGGCACTGTAAGACCCATGCCGTGAAGCTACTGGGTGGCCTTGGCAATTCTCGCGGCATCGTCTCGCGCACGGCTTTGTGGGTGAAGGTCAAAGTTGACATCACCCTTTGGCCCATCGGGGGTCCGCCTCTAACCGAAGCGGACCCTGGCTAGACTGTTGGAAGTCCCGGCCCGTCAGCTAGTAGGCCGCCAAAAGGCGAAGGCCTCATGACAGAGGCCGGCGCTATTGCGTCTCGGCCTGGCATTTCTTCATGAAGCTGGTCTTCGCAGCGCCAGCTAATGCCTTGCCATTCTTGTCGACGGCCTTCGGCGCGCAAGCGTCTTGCTTGCACTTCGTCAGAAAGGATGTCTTGGCAGCCCCTGCGAGCGGCTTGCCGTCGCTACCAACCGCCTTCGCAGCGCAGGTGGCATCCTGCGCCATCGCGGCGCTCACTGCGAAAAGCGAGATCGTTGCGGCCAACGCGATGCGTTTCATTTGCTTGCTCCATTGTTGAAACCCGGTCGCAAAAGAGAAATGATCAAGCCAACATGAACTCCAGCTGACAATCGCCACGGAGTTTCAGGAGCCACGATGGCGGCCCCCAAAAAAGACTGTGCGGACCCAAGACGCTAGCCGCCTCTTGTCCGCCTAAGGTCGGTAAGCTTGGACTGCATCATAAGGCCCAGATTGCGATGGCGGGCGAGGAAGGAATTGAACCCTCTCTGACACGGGTTTGGAATCCGCCGCTCTACCGATGAGCTACACGCCCGTACCGGCTGGCGGAATCGAACCGCCTCGTGACGGGGCCACGACCCGTTGCCTTCCCACTTGGCTAAGCCGGCAGACGATTGTCGCGGAAGCAGGACTCGAACCTGCGGCTGACGAAGCGCATTGAAACTCCCGCTCTACCACTGAGCTATTCCGCGAGGTGGCTGCCCCTCTTGGGTTCGAACCAAGCCGCCCGAGTTCAAAGCCCGGTGCCCTACCTGCTAGGCGAAGGGGCAATACAGTGGAGCCACGTGCGGGATTCGAACCCGCGCCATCCGATTTGAAGGACCGGTGTCCTCGGCCGCTAGACGAACGTGGCGATGTTGGAGCGGGCAGCGAGAATCGAACTCGCATCTTCTGCGTGGAAAGCAGCGGCTCTGCCATTGAGCTACGCCCGCGTGGCGGATGGTGTAGGGATCGAACCTACGCGACCCAAAGGGTCTCGGCGCATTAGCATTGCGCTGCCTTACCGCTCGGCCAACCATCCTGAAGTGAAGCCCTCGCGGATGACTTGAACACCCGGCCCGCTGCTTGAAAAGCGGCCGCTCGCAAGCGCTGAGCGAACCAAGAGCAATTGGTCAGCGTGGGTGGATTTGAACCACTGATCTCCTGCTTCCAAGGCAGGCAGGGACGGCCAGGTTCCCCTACACGCTGATCGAGCAGGGTCGCTTCGGCAGGAACGCGTTCACCGGAACGCGCAAGCAAGCCGAAGCGCGAATCCTGCTCGCAAAATGGAGCACACGGCAGGACTCGAACCTGCATCCTCCTGATCCGTAATGAGGTGTTCAGCCCAATTGAGCTACGTGTGCATCGATGGTGTCGCGATGGAGACTCGAACTCCGGTCTGCCGGTTGAGAGTCGGCGTGTCCTGGCCACCAGACGATCGCGACGCTTGTGAATTGGCTCCCCGACCAGGACTTGAACCTGGATTGGCCGGTTAACAACCGGGCGTCCTACCGTTGGACGATCAGGGAATGGTGGAGCACCTCGGACTTGACTGGTGTGATGATCGAGAAATTCGCATGCGCTCGCGGTCTGCCTTGGAGCGAATTTCTCGATCTGAATCACACCAGCATGTTGGGTTCTGGCGTCCCTCATGATTCCGAAGTTCGCTCGTCACCTGGCGTCAAGCGAAGGCGAACTTCGGAATCGGGACGCTAATGCCCAATCTCCGTGCAAGGGAGATCTGCGGACCCTGCGCGTGCCCCGATTGATCGGGTTCCCAAAAGGGGGCCAGACCCTGCTCCGCGTGCAACGGAGCGATGGCGAGAAGGGTCCGACCCCCGCGAATAGGCTGGTGCCTGGGGTAGGTTTCGAGCCCACCTCTCCGCGGCTTCAACGCGGCGCTTTCACCAGATTAGCTTCCCAGGCTAGTTGCGATTGTGCGGCCGACAGGAATCGAATCCATATCTGTGCGCTGGCGACGCACGGCTCTGCCATCGAGCTACGGACGCTGATTTCCAGACAATGGTGCACAGAGCAGGACTCGAACCTGCGAAGCACATAGGCACCTGATCTACAGTCAGGCCTCGTTGCCGCTTGAGTATCTGTGCAGATTTGGTCGCGGGGGCAGGACTCGCACCTGCGTCCTCCGGGTTATGAGCCCGGCGAGCTGGTGCTGCTCTACCCCGCGTCGATGGTGTAGGCGATTTGCGATCGCCCGCACCGGTGTTGGCGGAAGGCTGACGGTTCGAACGCCACACCTTGCGGTGCCCACCCGTTTTCAAGACGGGGTGCCGGCCACTCCAGCGGAGCCTTCCTGAGGACTGGCGCCGCGCCTGTTCGCGTGGGCACGACGAACGGCGCGGCGCCATCGGCGCGCGATCAATGGGCATGGCGGAGTGGGCATCCGGCATGCACGCGCGCAGAATGAACTGGACGTCTCGGCGCGACTTGAACGCGCGACCTCCGCCTTCGCACGGCGGCGCTCTGATCCGCTGAGCTACGAGACGGGGTAGTTCCCTTTCTCCAAACATGAAGAGAGGAAGCTAGGCTTCGAGCTGGGTGTCCCAGTAGAGGTAGTCCGCCCAGCTCTCGTGCAGATAGCCGGGCGGGAACGTGCGCTTGGCTGCCAGCAGCACCTCCAGCGTCGGCTCCTTTGGCGCACGGCGCGGCTTGATGTGCAGGGAGCTGCCCTTGCCGGTGTTGCAGGGCACGCAGGCCGTGACGATGTTCGACCAGGTAGTCCGGCCGCCGCGTGAGCGGGGGATGACGTGCTCGAAGGTCAACTCCGGCGAGGTAAACGCCACACCGCAGTATTGGCAGGTGAAGCGGTCACGCAGGAACACGTTGAAGCGCGTGAAGGCAACGCGACGCGACGCACGCTGGTATTGGCGCAGCGCCACCACCGACGGCAAGCGGATCTGCGTCGATGGGCTGCGTGCCCACACGTCGTACTCGGCCACCACCGCAACGCGCTGGCTGAACACGGCATGCACCGCGTCCTGCCACGACAACAGGGAGAGCGGGAAGTAGCTCATCGGCCGGAAGTTGGCGTTGAGCACGAGCGCAGGATGCGCGGAAATGGACATCGCAGACCGACTTTCGATGGGTTGGTGGATGAAACTGGCGGCCTGCACGGGAATCCAACCCGTCTCGACCCGCAGACAACGGGCTCGCCTCAACAGATGCGTAGCAGGCCAATGGACTTGGTACACGACCGCGGACTTGAACCGCGAACCTCCGACTTAAGAGGACGGCGCTCTGACCGATTGAGCTAGTCGTGTGTGGTGAGTGGCTGGAGGACCCGGGAGGAGTTGAACCTCTGGCGCACGGATTAAAAGCCCGCTGCCCAACCGTCTCAGGCTTGAACGCGCCGGGTCCACGCGCGCGGAGATGCGGCGGCAAGCCGCCCCGTTTCTTTGATGGTCATGATGGCCTCCTATTGATTGATGATGTTGGTTCTCCCGCACGGTATCGAACCGCGGTCTTCCGGTTATCGGCCGGGTGCTCTGCCTTTGAGCTACGGGAGATCAGTGTGCCGATGGCGAAGTTCGCCTGCGAAGGCGGCTTTGGCTCGGGAGCGAACTTCGCAATCATAAGGGACACTGGGCACGTAATGTCGCCAGTGTGATTCAGATCGAGAAATTCGCACCAACCTGGCAGCACGCATTGGCGAATTTCTCGATCATCAGACTGGTTGGTGCTCGCTCCAGGACTCGAACCTGGGAAATGTCGGTGTGTAAGACCGATGCCTTGGCCGCTTGGCGAAGCGAGCGATGATTGGTGCACCCGGGAGGACTTGAACCTCCATGCCGCGAGGGCGGCCGCTTCTGAGGCGGCTGCGTCTGCCGTTTCGCCACGGGTGCAATGGTCTGGCGCTGGCTGGAGGACTCGAACCTCCCGCCTCTCGCTTACGGGGCGAGCGCTCTGCCCGATGAGCTAAGCCAGCGGATGAAAATTGACAAAAGGATCGCGGCGCCGCTCCCAGCGCGGAAGCGTGCGAGTTGAACGGCCCGGAAACCGGCGCCGCGTCCAAATCTGGACGTTCACAATGTCAAAGAGCGCGGCGCAACTGGCGCCGTAGTCGTTCATGCGTTGTCGCGATCGCGGACATGCGCGCGGGAGAACGCGCGCGTGCTCGCGGCACACGGGTGATGTCGGGATCGTGTTTTCGTTGGTCTGTGGGCCATCTGCCCTCCTGCCTGATCGGCGGAGGGGGAGACCCTGCGCCGGTTATTCCGGTTTCAGTCTCGAGCCTTGGCTGGCCCGATCATTCATGCGGAAGGAGAAGCCCCAATAGGCCATGCACACGCCAATACGCTGCCAGCCGTTCGGTCGATCCGACCGTCCGGTGGCGGCGCTAAGCGCGCTGGCGATATGTGATGCGAAACGCATCGGCTTCCTCAGTTCTCGCTGAAACGCTTTTCAGCGGGTGGTGTGTTTGACCGAAATGCCGCGAATAGTCAAGAGCAGTAACACAGCCACACCGGTGTACCTCCGAGAGCAACCGAACGCTGGCGGCATCAAATCGCAAGGTCTGCTCTCTGCCGTTCTCGATCCTCGTGCGCCGCCTATTTGCCTCGGTCCAACGCATCGTTGATGGCGCGCGTGAAGGTGAGGCCAAGGCCGGGCAGCGTCGGCACAGTCATCTCGCTCTTCACCGGCAGCGGTGGATTGTCGAACAGCATCCGCGTCCATGGCATGTACTCGACGATATGGCCGTTGGGGATGGCGGCGATGAGGTGCACGTGAACCTCGGGGATGAGGTGAGAGACGACCGGAAGGTTGAAGGCTTCCGCCATGCCGGCGACCTTCATCCACTGCGTGATGCCACCGACGCGCACCAGATCAATCATGACGATGTCTACCGAGCGTGCCTCGAGCATCTGGCGGAAAGGCGATATGCCGTACACGTACTCGCCGCCGGCGATCGGCGTCTTGAGCTTGGCGGCCACGCGGGCGATGCCGGCGTAGTCGTCGCAGGTGGTGACATCCTCCAGCCAGTGCAGGTGATAGGGCTCGATGCGCTCGCCAATGCTGAAGGCCTCGAACACGTTCCAGCGCTGGTTGATGTCGCACATGAGGCGGATGTCGGGCCCGATGGCTTCCCGGATGCGGCGGATTCGGTCGACCTCAACCTCGGCCACGGTACCGCCGGGCAGCGCGAGCTGAGTCTTCATGGAGGTCCAGCCACGCTCGACCAGTCGGCCGGCAGCGCTGACGACCTCGTCCAGCGTTAGCGTGCGCATCAGGGCACCGCTGGCATAGGCGGGCGCTCGATCGCGAAAGCCGCCGAGCAGCTTTGCGACGGGCAGGCCCAGATGCTTGCCGCGGATGTCCCATAACGCTGTGTCGATGGCCGAAAGCGCGAGGGTGAAGAGGCCGGCAGGGCCGGAGGTGCCCGCACGTTGGCGCAGCTTGTCGGTGATGCGCTCCGCAAGGCGTGGGTCGTCACCGACGATCAAAGCACCCAGCTCCTCGACGGCGACCTTCAGCGCGCCGGTCATCGCGCCGCCGAAAAAAGTGACGCCTAGGCCCTCGATGCCGTCCCTGGTGACGACCTTGACCACCACCATGTCGCGCGTGACGCCAGGCTCAATACTGCCATCGGCAAGCGGCTCGTCTGCCGGCAGGCGCACGATGTGCGCGCGCACGCGTTCGATCTGCATGAGCTTGGCTCCCTGATGGATGTCGTTGAGAAATGATCGCAAAGTTAGCCCCACGCCGTCCAGCCTAGCCGCGCGCAGGGCGAAAGATTTGATGCTCAACGACTGCGGCGGTCAGCATCGCTGCATTGCGGTCACAAGCGCCGGCTATTTGTTATTCATTCAGCGCGAAAGCACGTGTGATGAGCCACTTCATGATCGACGTAGAGACCGACGGGCCCATACCCGGCGATTTCAGCATGATCAGCTTCGGTGCCGTGCTGGTGAACGAGGAGCTCGATCAGACCTTCTATGGGCGGCTTAAGCCCATTTCTGAGAGATGGGTTCCGGAGGCCCTGGCCGTGAGTGGTCACTCGCGCGAAGAGACGATGGCGTTCGACGATCCCAAGCAAGTGATGCAGGATTTCGCCGTGTGGGTGAACGAGCGAAGCAAGCGGCGTCCACTCTTCATCAGTGATAACAACGGGTTCGATTGGCAATTCATCAACTGGTATTTCTGGCACTTCACGGATGGCAATCCGTTCGGCCACACCAGCACGAATCTCGGCTCCCTCTACAAGGGGTTGGTGCAGGACACCTTCCAGAACTTCAAACACCTGAGAAAAACTGCCCACACGCATCATCCTGTCGACGATGCGAAGGGCAACGCAGAGGCCCTTCTGGAAATGAAAAGGATGGGCCTTAAGATTTCGCTCTAGGCGAACGAGTGGTACTTCCTTGGTGGCTGTTCTAGCGGCGTGGCAGGTTCGGTTTGTCCAAAAGGCGCTCTCATGCACTCCTTCGATGGCCACAACGATGTGCTGCTTCGCCTTTGGCGGCAGGGCAATGAAGGTGTCGCGGCATTTCTAGAGGGTGACGGCAACGGTCAGCTCGATTTGCCGCGCGCCCGCGAAGGCGGGATGGTTGGCGGGCTCTATGCCATCTTCGTTCCTTCCGAAGCCAAGTCTCAAGCCGATGCGCCGATTGAATCTGGCACCTACGACATTCCGGTGTCGCCAGTGCTTGAGCTGACCTGCGCACAGCGGGCAACCCTCGAGATGGCGTCGCTGTTGTTCCGAATTGTTGAGCACTCCAACGGCGGCGTCCGGATCGCTCGGTCGGTCGCCGATATCCGGGCGGCGAAAGCCGCAGGCGCGCATGCACCGGTGCTGCACATCGAAGGTTGCGAGGCTCTGGATGCCGACCTTCGGATGCTCGATGTGCTTTATGCTGCTGGCCTGCGCACGCTCGGCCCGGTTTGGAGCCGGTCGAACATTTTCGGCCACGGCGTACCGTTCCGCTTTCCCTCATCGCCCGATACCGGCGACGGCCTGACCGACTTCGGCCAAGCGCTGATCAGGCGCTGTAACGAGATGCGCATATTGATCGATCTCTCGCATATCAACGAGAAGGGGTTCTGGGATATCGCTAGACTTTCGGATGCACCGCTGGTTGCGACCCACTCCAATGCGCACGCGTTGTGCGCGGCGTCGCGCAATCTGACCGACAAGCAACTTGCGGCAATCCGAGAGACGGATGGCCTCGTCGGGGTCAACTACGCTGTCAGCTTCCTGCGCGAGGATGGCCGGCGCGACGCCGATACGCCGCTCGATACCGTCGTCGATCACATCGCGTATTTGATCGAATACCTCGGAGAAGATGGCGTCGGCCTCGGGTCAGACTTCGACGGAGCCATGATTCCGGTTGGCATCGGATCGGCTGCTGGCGTCCCAAATCTCGTGGCGGCTATGCGCAAGCGACAGTTCGGCGAGCCGCTAGTCGAGAAGATTTGCTTCGAGAACTGGCTGCGCGTGCTGGAGCGGACCTGGGGACAGTAGTCCAGGGGGTGTGGAGCAAGCGTGCAGCAAGCTGTTCGACGGGGGTCTAGCGACTCCGATCGGTCGAACTCGTGGAAAGAGCGCGAGCTGTGGCCCTCCGGACAATGCACGCCAGCCGACCGCCTGCTACTAACGTCGGCGACTTCAGCGTTGCAACGCGCCGTCCGCAGCGCTTCGGGACTGGCGCCACGGCAGTTGGGGGCAGAGGTGGTTTCACTGCATAAGAAGCCGGCCGGACACAATCTGGGCGATGAGGCAGGCGAGGCGGCGAGGTCCTTTACGCTCTTCGGCGGAAACCCAATTCCGATCCTCGTGTCCGCTCTGGCGTTGATTTTTTCGGGCGTAAGCCTCCATGAGACCGTGCTGAAGCAGGCGCATCTGCATGTGTTCGTGCCTGATACCATTGCCTATACGCGCGATCCCGACGGTAGCTTCGAGGTGTTTGCAATACCTCTGACGGTGTCGAATTCCGGCGCGCGAGACGGCATTGTGACCTCCCTCAAGCTTGAGGTCCGCAATAGCGCGACGAGCGCCACGCAGAAGCTCGAAGCCAGCTATTTTGCTGGCTCTGAGTATTTCTCGACCAAGGAAGATGTGGCCAACAATGTTCGCCGGTCCAAGACACCGTTCGCGCCGCTCTCGGTCACCGGGCGCGGGAGCATCACGTCGACCGTCCTGTTCTATGGGCGTCAATACCAAGAGCAACGCGTCGTAGCTGGCCAGGGGCGCTATGAGCTACTGCTGACGGTTGAAGCCAGGCCGACGACGGCCCTTGGATTCCTCGACGCCCTATGGGCTGGAGACATTGCTCCCCAGCGGCTCGTATACGAACTTCCCCAGGTCTCACGGTTCTTCGACGGGCGGATGGCTTCCGGAAACTCAGAGAGGATGTTTCGCGCCCAATAGAGTACGGTCACACAAATTTGCTGTGCCTTCTGCTATCCGCGCTATTCAGTGATCGCGTTGCGCTAGTGCTCATGCGGATTGAAATCAGGTGCTGCTTGCTGGCACCTCATTGCGATGCTGCGCGGGGAGCGTCTGCTCCATCATCTTGCCCATCATCACGCGTGCGATCGACACGGGGATGACGGCGCTCATGGTTCTGTTGAGCCTTCCTGGCCAGCAGGAAGGGTCTTCGCCACCCGGAATCCGACGTCCGATCTACGAAAGTCAGGGGCTGCGCCATGACGGCGAGCGGAGCGAACGCCGTGTGGGCCATTGTTCCAAGACCCGCCTCTTAGGACGTGCAAGCCACCTGCAGACGATTGGCGCCTCGAGCCATCAATAGTGCTGCGAGAGGATGCATAGGGATCGGCGACCCACTCCCAGACATTGCCGTGCACCTGATAGAGACCCCATGGGTTCGGGGAATAGCGCGCTACAGCCACGGGTGCGCCTTGCGTTCCGGAGCCCTTCACGGGTCTGCAGTTGACGCGGGCAAGATCGAAATCGTCGCCCCACCAATAGCGGGTCGTCGTTCCGGCGCGCGCGCAGTACTCCCATTCCGCCTCCGTTGGCAAACGATATGCCTCGCCCGTTTCTCCAGACAACCATCGGGTGAACCTGCATGCATCCTCCCAACTCACGCACACGGCCGGATGGCTCCCCGATTGCTCGAAGCCTGGACTGCGGAACGATCCGGACCAGGCAACCCATGTGCCGTCACTCCAGGCTTTGCACGCAACCGTTGTTGGATAACCCGTTGCATCCGCGAACGTCGCAAACTCGTCTACTGTGACCGCGTAAGCACCGATTTCGAATGGTCGCTGGATCGACACGACTTGCGGCAGGCATTCGTTATCGACGCGTCCGATTTCGCTGGCCGAAGAGCCCAACTGGAACGCTCCAGAGGGCATCCTGATCATTCTGGGGAGCATTTGTGCCATGTTATAGGTCCCCGAGATCAGCGGCCTCAACTTTCAGCAGCCGGACGAGCTGCGCCTTCCGGTGGAGCATCGGGTGACAGAGATGCGCGAAACAGGTGCTCCAAGCCTGCGGGAACAATGGGCCGAGCAGGCCGCCGCCATCGGTGCCCCAGTCGGGGGCTTCCTGGGAGATATCGGCATGCGGCAACCGACGCCAGGTCCAGATCGAATTTCTTGATCCGCGCGTGGAAGCTTTTGCTTTCACGTTTGGCTGATGCGGTTCAGCGGCGATATCGTCAATTCCTACACCTCGCGCAGAGACTGCCATGAGCCAGATCGCAAAGTCGTCTACACAGCTAGGATCGATACCATCGGCGGCCGCGAGAGTGGCTCCTCGCGTAGCTTGGATGGCCTGCTGGATATCAGACTTTCGACACCCGGGTCTGCCCGCATCGGTACCAACCCGGAGCAGCTTTTCGCGGCTGCGTGGTCCGCCAGGTTTGAAAGTGCCGTCATGCAGGCCGCTCACAAAGCAAGAATCCCGCCGCCGGTTGGTGTAAGCGTCACGCCGAGGTCGACCTGATCCTCGGGGATGACGGCTATTCTATCAGCGCTCGGTTCAACGTCAGGGTGCCAGGTGTGGAGCCTGACGCGGCAAGAGCGTTGATCGAAGAGGCACAAGAGATTTGTCCTTACTCAAAGCAACACGCAGCAACATTGGCGTCGCGATCAACTTGGTCTAACCGGGAGAATGGTTTGATGCCGGTGGCCGTATCGGCGCCACCTCGTCGGGATGGTTCAAAAGCCGACGTGACGTCGGTGCGAGACCGACGTCTGTTTTGCCCCTAACAACGGACGTTGCCGAGCATCAGCGTTGTGGTCCGCCAAGTGCCAGAGCAGACACTATGGGCGCCGCGTCGACACGCGACCGCCATCCGATTTTGCGACTTTGCGGGCGCAATCAATAAATCGCCCCGCCAGTGGTGTCAGCGTCCGATCCTTGACTGTGATGAAACCGACCGGCGCCGGGGGCGACAGGGTTTTGACCGGCAGGACCTTGAGGTGCATTCGCTTGCCGCCAAACCTCATGACGGACGCGGGGACGAGGCCAAGCCAACGTCCTGTTTCGATCAGGCGCATGTAAAGATGGAGCGATACCGTCAAGGCCGTCGCGGCCGGAGGTTCAAGGCCGCTGTTTCGGAATACTTGCTCGTGCAGCGACCGCGCCAGGCTGCCCGGTTGAGCCAACACCCATGGCTCTCCGATCAGGTCTGCCAGTGTCATGTTTCGCCGCTTCGCCCAGCGACTCTCGGATCCCGCAACCACCAAATTCGGCTCATCAAGCAGCGTCTCGGCGACCAAGTCGGGTTCGGTGATCGTTGCGGGAAGCCTCCCGAACACCAGCTCAGCCTTGCGATTGCGTAAATTGTCGTACTGCTGAACCGCGATGTTTTCAGGCAGGACGTTGACCACCGCGCGCGGGAACTCTTGCGCAAACCGCTCGATGATCGCCGGAAGCAAACCGGCATCCGTCACGATCGACGAGCCGATCCGCACCTCGCCCACGTCCGGCTGCTTGATGGATTCGATCTGCTGCAGGCCCTTGCGCATCTCGTCGAATACCGCGACTCCCGACTTGAGCAATGCGCGACCGTAGTGGGTCGGTTCGGCTCCGGAGATGCTGCGGTCAAAGAGCCTGACACCAAGTGTGCGCTCCAATTCTGAAATCGTCTTGGACACGACGGGATAGGACACGGCCAATTCGTTCGCCGCACGGGTCATGCTGCCGGCCTCAGCGACCGCAAGCGCGATATGAAGATCGCGCAGCTTGACGCGACGACCGATCCGATCCGTCCACTTCATCCGTTACCTATCTGAATGGCTAGGGGTAGGCGCGTTAAAGAGAACTAATCAGCTATGCCGAGATATGGCAAATAAGAAACGCGAACTTCAACGCCAGCGCTGCTCGCAAGCAGCAAACCAACAGGAGGAAGTCATGCCTGCACTTCAAGCTTCAGCAGTAACCGTGGTTCTAGTGCACGGCGGCTTTGTTGACGGGTCCGGATGGGAGGGTGTGTATGGCCTCCTGAAGAAGGACGGCTTCGACGTAAGCATCGTCCAGAACCCCACCCTAAACCTGGCCGGCGACGTGGCCGCGACCCGGCAGATCATCGCGCAAGCGAAAAACCCTGTCGTGCTGGTAGGCCATTCCTACGGTGGCGTGGTGATCACCGAAGCCGGCAATGATCCGAAGGTGTCCAAGCTCGTCTACATCGCGGCTTTTGCTCCGGACAAGGGCGAGTCCGTTGCTTCGCTGATCAAGGACCCGGCTCCGGGCGCACCTGTACCCCCGATTCTGCCGCCGCAGGATGGCTTCCTGTGCCTCGACAAGGCGAAGTTCGCCGCGTCATTTGCCGCCGATGTCGAACCCGGCAAGGCGCAGTTCATGGCCGACTCCCAGGTTCCCTGGGGCCTGGGCGCGCCCGAGGGCGCGATCAGCTCGCCGGCGTGGAAGAATAAGCCGAGCTGGTATTTGGTGGCGACCGACGACCGGATGATCCCGCCTGCGGCTCAGCGCTTCATGTCCAAGCGCGCTGGCGCCAAGGTGACCGAGAGCGCCGGTAGTCACGCCATCTACGTGTCGCGGCCGGAGGAGGTTGCGGCGATCATCAGGACGGCCACGCAAGCGTGATAGAGAGTAATTTGCCGCCGCTGGTTCTTCTTGGACCGGCGGCGCAGGTCTTCATTTTTGACCCACAGTGTCCGACGCCTTGACCAAGCGGTTCGCCACATATGCTGTCGTAGGACTGATTGGCGGGGTATGCCAGGGGCTGGCAATTCAAATCTGGTCGTAATCCAGCACGACGCGGTTGGATCGTGGCTGTGCCTGGCACGTCAGAACGAAGCCGGCGTCGACCTCCCGTGACTCAAGCGAGAAGTTGCGCAGCAGGTAATCGACGACAAGCTGATGCCACACACCGGACTACGCGGAAGGCGTGCGTGCCTTTTTCGAAAAGCGAGCCCCGCAATTCATTGGTCGGAAAACCTGATCATGACGGAACATGCACTCTCCCTGGCAAAGCGATGCGCGGAGGTCATGTGGGCAGACGATCGAGCTGTGCGTGGAACGCACGCGCGCGGTCCGCAGCCCGCATCTACGATGTGTCTTGTGAGGATCGCCGACGGTACGCTCATCGCAGAATTCAGAGGGCACTCGCGCACTATCGAAGGTACATTGCTGCGAGCGGTAAACGCCGACAACGGCAAATGATCCGCACAAAGGCGGGCGCAGGGGAGACAGGGAGGCGAAACGATGTTGGATCTCAGCCCCAGAAAGCAAGATCTCGATGCCATCGAGGTGGCGTCGCGCGACGAGATAGCGGCCCTGCAACTCAAGCGGCTGAAGTGGACGCTGCGGCATGTCTACGACAACGTTCCGCACTACTGGAAGAAGTTCGACGAGGCCGGCGTTCATCCCGATGACCTGAATTCGCTGGACGATCTGGCCAAGTTTCCGTTCACCAGTAAGGAGGATCTGCGTAGCAACTATCCATTCGGTCTGTTCGCCGTGCCGATGCAGCAGATCATGCGTGCGCACGCATCGTCCGGCACGACCGGCAAGCCGACCGTGGTCGGCTATACTAAAGGTGACATCGACATGTGGGCCGACGTCGTGGCGCGGTCCATTCGTGCGTCCGGCGGCCGGTCCGGCATGCGCGTGCATGTGTCGTATGGCTACGGGCTGTTCACGGGTGGTCTCGGCGCGCACTACGGTGCGGAGCGCCTCGGCTGCATGACGATTCCGGTCTCGGGCGGCATGACCGAGCGGCAGGTGCAGCTGATCTGTGACTTCGAGCCCGACATCATCATGGTGACGCCGAGCTATATGCTGGCCATCCTGGATGAGTTCCGCAAGCAGGGCGTCGACCCGCGCAAGACCTCGCTCAAAGCCGGCATCTTCGGGGCTGAACCATGGACCAACGCCATGCGCCAGGAGATCGAGCAGACCTTCGACATGCACGCGGTCGACATCTATGGCCTGTCGGAGGTGATCGGCCCAGGGGTTGCCAACGAGTGCGTAGAGACCAAAGACGGACTGCACATCTGGGAGGACCACTTCTATCCAGAGATTATCGATCCGGTAAGCGGCAAGGTGCTACCCGACGGAGAGAAGGGAGAGCTGGTGTTCACGTCGCTGACCAAAGAGGCAATGCCGGTGATCCGCTACCGAACGCGCGACCTGACGCGCCTGCTGCCCGGAACCGCGCGCAGCATGCGGCGCATGGAGAAAGTCACCGGCCGCTCCGACGATATGATGATCGTACGCGGCGTCAATGTGTTCCCGACGCAGATCGAGGAAATGCTGCTGAAGATCGAACCGCTGTCTGCCCACTACCAGGTCGTCCTGACGCGCGAGGGGCGCATGGACGAGATGGAGGTGGTGGTGGAAATTCGCCCGGAGGCCGACACCGCAGCGAACCGGTCGCAGTCGACCGCGCTGCTTGCAGGACGCATCAAGGATTCCATAGGCGTGACGGCGAAAGTCAGCGTCGTCGACGCCAATTCAATAGAACGATCGATGGGCAAGGCCAAGCGCATCGTCGACAAGCGCCCGAAGGGCTGAAGGAGGGGCTCCATGGCACGGCCCCCGTGCGGCCGACCACGGCCTGAGGCGCCGTGCGATCCTCAATCGATGCGCGAAGCTATTTGCCGAACGCGGCTATGCTCGCACCTCCATGTCCGAGATCGCTGCGGCGTGCGGTCGTCCGAGGCACTGCTGTAACACTACTATGAGAACCAGCAGCAGCTGCTCTGTGACCTCCTGGAGATCCACTTCATCAAGCTCGAGGAAGCGGTGAAGGCGGCGGATGCGCTCGGCGTGCCGCCGGTGGAGCGTCTGCGCGGCCTCATTGCGGCGCTGTTGGCTGCCTACGAGGGCGCCGATGCCCTGCACAAGGTGCAGATCAACGAGCTTTCGGCGCTGCCGATGCCGCGCCAGCAGGAACTGAAAGCCTACGAGCGGCGACTGGTCGACCTGTTCGCCAGCGCGCTGCGCGATATCAATCCCTCTCTGGCGAAGGGGCAATCGGTTGCTCAAACCAGTGACGATGTCGCTGTTCGGCATGATCAATTGGTCCTACCTCTGGTTCCGGCCGGGGGGCCGATGTCGCGTGCGGCGTATGCCAACCTCGTCACGCAGATCATCGTCGATGGCATTGCCAGGCTCGGGACCGACAGCCCAGCGCGCATCCGTTTGCGCTCCAAGGTGACGTCGCTCTAGCGCTTGCCGACCCGCTCCGTCGACGTTGCTGCGATCGCGCTTGGCTCGGCCGGGTCAGGCGACTATCAGCGAATGCGCGTCAATGCCGAGTGAATGCTCCGGGCAGGCGGCAGAATGTTGAGGCCGTTTTCGAGTCAGCTTCTGCCATCGGCTGACCTCGCGCTTGGACTGCTCCTGCCCCAATAGTGGACATCGAGGCCGGTCATGTCGTTGCCGCTCGCAAGGGCGCACGCCATGTCCGCTCATGTATACGAGCGGACGACACCCGTGATACGCCCGCCGCAAAGCTCAAGGATCGCTCTGGATCCAAACCTCGCCTGCGAGGCGTTGACTGAGAGCGGCAGAACTACCCCACAAAGCACTCACCGCGGTGAGCGGCGCTGCGGCCGCCCAAGCCGATTGGCGTTGGTTGGTTCCAGGGTGCGATTCCAGTGTTTTGAGGGTTTGGGAAATCGATAAAAAACGCCAACGAAATCAATTGCCTGACAGGAGGTTTGGCGCACCGGGCAGGATTCGAACCCACGACCCCCAGATTCGTAGTCTGGTGCTCTATCCAGCTGAGCTACCGGTGCTTGCCAGCCTGCGGTCCAGCCTGCAGGCGCGCGGGCGGCCGGAACTGAGGCCGTGTCCGCCGCAACTCCTAATGGCTGGCGCCAGTGAAATCAAGTGTCGCTGCGCCCACTCGTTGGGCTCGGAGCATGCGTGTTTCCGCAACGACCATCAGCAACCCATCTTGGTTCTGCCAAAATGAGGTCTCTACACGGCCTTGGACCCGCCCATCATCTGCCCGAAAACGCTGCAAGTCTGGCATCGTTGCCTCTCGGCCCGGTCCTTCGGCGAGGCTTCGGATTCTCAGCCCCCCAGCCCCCCGGGGTCTTGATGAAGCGACCGGGCCAACAAAACCAAGAATGGGGCAAGTGAGCACTTAGCGAACTTCCGGCCGGCGTTAGCGCTGGCCTTTGCTTGTTTCAGGCTGAGTTCAATCCCGCCGTCAGCACTGAGTCAGCTCCGCAGCGCCAATTATCGGGCCGCCGCGGCCTTGCTGCAGGAACGCGGCGCAACGTTCTGCACCGGGCCGCACCACGGAAGGCCGGTCAAGCTGCACGGTGATGGGCTGGCCGCTCCACAGACCGACCGGCACCAGGTCCCGCACGACGTTATGGTAGGTGATGGTCTTGCCACGGTTTTCACCGCGCGTAATGGGAACCGCGACGCTGTTGGCAAGCTGTGCCAGCCACACGGTCGCTTCCTTGGCTGGTCCGCCCTGCTGTGCCGCGCCTGCTTCTATGACGATATGACTACCACTCTCGGAAAGACGCAGCGGAACCTGGGTCGCAGCAAACACCTTGGCCGAGCTTTCGATCGCCTGCTGCACCTTGCTTTCGTCGCTGCCGTTGACGTGCGTCAGGCCGTTCACGACCATCATCGGCGTGTAAACCATCTGCACAGCCAGGCCGCTCTTATAAGCCTTCTGCCGCTCGGTAAATTTTGGATTGGCCAGCGTATCCTTCCAGCCGAGGTAATCCCAGTAGTCGACCGGGAACGACATCGCCAGCACATCGCTGCGCTCGGCCAGGCGTCCAAGCAAGGCGTCAGCCTCAGGACAGGATGAGCACCCCTGGCTGGTAAACAACTCAACAATCGCCTTGGGACCGTTCCCGGTTGCCACTTCCTTCGAAACCGTGCCCTGCGCGGCTGCAACGGCGGCACAGCCCACCAAGCCGGCAACCAACCCTAATGGCGCTAGGAAGCGCATGTGCACGGACAGTCCTTTGTCGGTCTTGGGCAGCAGTCCTGCCACGCCGACTATATCAGTGTTTCAACGATCAAGTGCGAGTCACGAATGGGTGAGACACCACGCACCATTTCGTGCGCACACGCGATTGGCCGCTGAACGCAAGGCAGAGTTGCAATGGCCATTCCGGCGCTATCAGGCAGCACTTGCGAGATTGCGCAGCACAAACGGCAGGATGCCCCCATTGCGGTAGTAGCTCAGCTCCTCCTCTGTATCGATTCGGCAAAGGAGCTCAACGTCGCGCGTGCTGCCGTCGGTAAAGCCGATGGTGGCAACCATCTTCTGCCGGGGCTTCAGATCCGCCAGACCGCGAATGCTGACGGTTTCCTCTCCCGTCACGCCGATGTCGCGCCACGACAGGCCGCCCTCGAACACCAGCGGCAGCACGCCCATGCCGACCAGATTGGAGCGATGGATGCGCTCGAAGGACTGGGCGATCACGGCGCGGATGCCGAGCAGGCGCGTGCCCTTGGCGGCCCAGTCGCGGCTGGAGCCGGTGCCGTACTCCTTGCCGGCGAACACGACCAGTGGGACGCCCTCGGCCTTGTAGCGCATGGCGGCGTCGTAGATCGACATCGGCTCATGCGAGGGATAGTGGATGGTGTTGCCGCCTTCCTTGCCGCCCAGCATCATGTTCTTGATGCGGATGTTGGCGAACGTGCCGCGCATCATGACGTTGTGGTTGCCGCGCCGCGCGCCGTACGAGTTGAAATCGTTCGGCCGCACCTGATGCTCGATCAGGTACACGCCGGCCGGCCCGTCCTTCTTGATCGAGCCGGCTGGCGAGATGTGATCGGTGGTGATGCTGTCCAGGAACATGCCGAGGATGCGCGCGTCCACCACATCGCCGATCGGCGCCGGCGTCGGCTGCAGGTCCTCGAAGTAGGGCGGGTTCTGCACATAGGTGGAGCCCGAGTTCCACCGGTAGGTCAGCGAAGGTTTGGCGCGGCCCATCGCCTGCCAACGCTCGTCGCCGGCGAACACGTTCTTGTAGCGCTTGTCGAACATGTCGGCCGTCACGGAGGTGCGAATCAGCTCCGCCACCTCGGCCGAGGTCGGCCAGATGTCCTTCAGATAGACAGGCTTGCCATCAGATCCCGTGCCGAGCGGCTCGGAAGTCAGATCGCGATTGAGCGTACCGGCAAGCGCGTAGGCGACGACCAGCGGCGGCGAGGCCAGGTAGTTGGCCTTCACGTCCGGATTGACGCGGCCTTCGAAGTTGCGGTTGCCGGACAGCACGGCCGCGGCGACCAAATCGCCCTCGCGGATGGCGGCCGAGATCGGCTCGGGCAGCGGACCGGAATTGCCGATGCACGTGGTGCAGCCGTAGCCCGCGAGATTGAAACCGAGCGCGTCGAGATCGACCTGCAAGCCGGCTTTGGCGAGGTAGTCGGTGACCACCTGGGAGCCGGGCGCCAGCGACGTCTTCACCCATGGCTGGACCTTCAGGCCTTTCTTGTGCGCGTTGCGCGCGACGAGGCCGGCGGCGATCAGCACCGAAGGGTTGGAGGTGTTGGTGCACGACGTAATGGCGGCGATCACCACGTCGCCGTGGCCGATGTCGTAGTCGGTGCCCTCGACCTTCACGCGCTGCGAGGCATTGGCACCCTTGACGATGTCGGGCAGCGCCTTGGCGAAATCGGGCTTGATATTGACGAGGGCAACGCGATCCTGCGGACGCTTGGGGCCGGCCATCGACGGCTCGACGGTGGAGAGGTCGAGCTCCAGCACATCGGTGAATACCGGCTGGGAGCCGGCTTCGCGCCACAGGCCCTGCGCCTTGCAATAGGCCTCGGCGAGTGCAACGCGCTCGGGGTTGCGGCCGGTAGCCTTGAGGTATTTGAGCGTGTCGCCGTCGACGGGGAAGAAGCCGCAGGTTGCGCCATACTCAGGCGCCATGTTGCCGATGGTGGCACGGTCCTCGACCGATAGATTGTTGAGACCGTCGCCGTAGTATTCGACGAACTTCTCGACCACGCCGCGCTTCCTCAGCATCTGCGTGCAGGTCAGCACGAGATCGGTGGCGGTGACGCCCTCTCTCAGCTTGCCCTTGAAGCCGAAGCCGATCACCTCGGGGATCACCATGGCGACCGGCTGACCCAGCATGGCGGCCTCGGCCTCGATGCCGCCGACGCCCCAGCCGAGCACGCCGAGCGCGTTGACCATGGTGGTGTGGCTGTCGGTGCCGACGCAGGTGTCGGGAAACGCTTGCGTGACCTTGCCGACGTCCTTGGTCCACACCGTCTGCGCCAGGTATTCGAGATTGACCTGGTGGCAGATGCCGGTGCCCGGCGGCACGACGCGGAAGTTGTTGAACGCGCCGGCGCCCCAGCGCAGAAACTCGTAGCGCTCCTTGTTGCGCTCGTATTCGAGCTCGACGTTCTTTTCGAAGGCGCCGGAGGTGCCGAAAAAGTCGACCATCACGGAGTGGTCGATGACGAGGTCGACCGGGACCAGCGGGTTGATCTTGGCGGGGTCGCCGCCGAGCCCGCGCATGGCGTCGCGCATGGCCGCGAGGTCGACCACGGCAGGGACACCCGTGAAGTCCTGCATCAGCACACGCGCCGGACGATAGGCGATCTCGACGGTCGAGGTCTTGGTCTTCAGCCACTCGAGCACGGCTTTGATGTCGGCCGCCTTGACCGAGCGTCCGTCCTCGTGCCGCAACAGGTTTTCCACAAGCACCTTGAGCGAGAACGGCAGCTTGGAAAGGCCGGCCAGCCCGTTCTTCTCGGCATCTGGGAGCGAGAAGTACTCGTAGGACTTGGCGCCGACCTTCAGCGTTTTTTTACACTTGAAGCTGTCGAGCGAGAGAGGGGCTGGGCTCATGACCGGTCATCTCCTAGAACCGACGGCGCCGCGTGATGCGCGTTTCGGACTGGCCTCCAGGCGGAGGGGGGACTTATAAAACCGTTCTAATATGTGCTTCAGGGTCGGGGAAGCCCTCATGAAGTTGATTGCCGAGGACCTGAGCGTGATGCGTGGCGACCGCATGGTCGTCGCGCGGCTCTCATTTGCGGTCGACAGGGGCGAAGCCCTTGTGCTGATCGGCCCAAACGGAGCCGGCAAGACCACTTTGATACGTGCCATCGCCGGATTGCTGCGGCCCGCCGGTGGGCAGATTCGCCTCGAGGGGGCACCGCCAGAGCGTAGCGTCAGCGAGGAGTGCCACTATGTTGGGCACCTCAACGCCGTGAAAGCCAACCTGACCGTCGAAGAGAACGCGACCTTCTGGTCGCGATACCTGGGCGGCGCGCCAGGCGAGATCGAGCCGGCCCTTGCGACATTCGGTCTGATGGGTGCGCGCGACATCCCGGCCGGCTATCTGTCGGCCGGCCAGAGGCGTCGGGTGGCGCTGACGCGCGTGCTGCTGGCCAAACGGCCGATCTGGCTGCTCGACGAGCCGGCCGTGTCGCTCGATCAAGCCGCGCATGAAACCCTGGCAAAGCTGGTCAACGCGCATCGCGCAGTGGGTGGCTTGGCGGTGGCCGCGACACACACACCACTCGGCCTTGCCGGGTCGCGGGAGTTGCAGCTCGGCACGGCGGCGCTCGCCGCATGACGCCGTTTCGCGAGCTCCTCCGCCGCGAGCTTGCCATCGCGTGGAAGGACGGCAGCAGCATCGGCGTGGCGCTCGGCTTCTACCTGATCGTCGTCACGATGCTGCCGCTCGGCCTCGGGCCGGATCTCAATCTGCTGACGCGCATCGCGCCGGGCTTGCTGTGGGTGGCGCTGCTGCTGTCGGCTCTACTGTCACTTGGCCGTCTGTTCGAGAGCGACCTCGAGGACGGCTCGCTGGAAGTGCTGGCGACCGGCCCGCTACCGCTCGAGGCCGTTGCGGCGGCCAAGAGCCTCGCGCACTGGCTCACCACCGGAGTGCCACTGGCGGCGCTGACGCCGGCGCTCGGCCTGCTCCTCAACCTGCAGCCTGACGCCTATGCCGTGCTGGTGGCAACGATGCTGATCGGCACGCCGGCCATCAGCTTTGTTGGCGGCGTCGGGGCGGCGCTCACTCTGCGCACGCGGCGCGGCGGGCTGCTGCTGGCACTGCTGATGCTACCGCTGTTCGTGCCGACGCTGATTTTCGGCATCTCGGCAATCAGCGCCGCGCTGTCCAGTTCCGAGGCTTACGCGCCGTCGCTGCTCATCCTCGCCGCTATCTCGCTAGCGTCGGTGGCGCTGGCCCCGGTGGCGGCCGGTGCCGCGCTCCGCTTCCAGCTTCAATAGGCGCGGGGGTCAGCCGGTCATCAGGTACATATAGATCAGGGCGCCGATCATGCACGACACGACAAACCCTGCCAGGAAGCCGCGGACATCGAACTGGCGCATGTCGCGTGGAACGGGAGGCGGGCGTAACGTCGGAGGCCGTACCGGACGGGTCACGGCATACTGCGGGGCGGGCCTCGGAAGCACCCTCTGCACCGGCCGGTGCTCCGGCCTGGGCCGCGCTGCCATCTGCGGTGGATCGTCAACCGGTGCGGCGGGTCTTGCCGCCATCGGCCTGGGGCGTGGCTCGGGCTCGGCTGGCCTTGCCGGAGTGGGCCGCAGGGCGGCCTGCTGCATCGGCGAGGGGACCATCGAGGCCGGCCGGTGGTGAGCCTGCAGCATGCGGGTGAGGTTCTGGAGCGCCGCCGCCGCGACGTCGGCGTCGGCGGCAAGCCTGGCGGCTGCGTCGAGCGCCGTGGCGATGGGCGCGACGGCCGTTTCGCTCGGAGGCTGCGGACGCGGTGGCTCGGGACGAGGTGCCTCGGATTCGGGTAGAGGCGCCTCGGGTGGCTCATCCAGCAGGCGGCCCTGCAGCCTGGCATTCAGCGACTGCGGTCGCACCGGCTCAAACGGACCCAGTTCGGACAGTCGCGGCAGCGGCTCCTGCCGAGGCGCCTCGGCGATGGGCTCCGGTTCCGGCGCAATCGTCTGCACGGGCTCGTGTTGCGCAGGATGATAGGGCTCGGCGTCCTGCCGGGCGGGCTGCCAATGGGTGCCGCCGCCCAGCTGTTGCTGCTCCGCCTGTAGAAAGAGCGGCTGCGATTGCATGTCGGCCAACTCTGAGGCCACGGCCGCACGCGCCTCGCTCCATTCGGGCATGCCAAGCAGTGCCTGCTCGCCGGGTCCGCTGGCAGCGCCGACGCCGGCAGGCTCGGCCGGGAACGGCAGCGTCGCCGCATCACGGGGGCCGGTATAAGCTGCCTGAGCCGCACCGATGCGGTCGGTCAAACGCGCGATCTCGTCGCTGGGTAAGCTGTTGGCGACGACGTCAGCGAGTGCGTCCTTCAGCGAGCCGTCGCCACCTTCCAACCGGTCGGCCGCGATCTTCTCAGCGTCCTTGAGGCGCATGCCCGAGACAGGCGTCGGATCGCGCGGTTCCGTGCCGTCGTCGGATGGGAAAGGCGTAAGCGGCATATCAACTCCTTGCCCTTCTTGGGACCGCCGCCTCCGGTCGGCAGGAACGAATATGCAATCCTAGCCCAGAAC
The DNA here is from genome assembly GCA_963840445.1 of uncultured Alphaproteobacteria bacterium. Taxonomy (GTDB): domain Bacteria; phylum Pseudomonadota; class Alphaproteobacteria; order Rhizobiales; family Hyphomicrobiaceae; genus AWTP1-13. The sequence continues at coordinate 518,645 of CAWIZC010000023.1, forward strand.
GGTCCGCCCCCGCGGGCGAATGCTCCCCAAAGTGCGCCGCCGCTCAGTCCTTGGCCAGACTCGTGATGCGATCCAGCAGGCGAGGCCGACGACGCTCCTCAGATATCTTAGTCGGTTTAGGCATTTCTGCGGCAGGGGCTTCTGAACTTGGTTTCTCTGGCACCGCCTTGCTGGCCGGTACCGGGGTACCGTTGCTGGTGTGGCCGTTGCCGGCCGGCTTGCTCGGCTCCGCAGCCACGGGCTCGGTCGGAGCAGTGGCTTTGGCGGGCGTGCTCCCGGCAGGCGCCGGTCGCTGGGTGTTGGCGATTTGCGAGACCCGCTCGGCCAGGCGGCGCTCGCTGCGCTGTGGCCGGCGCACTTGTCCCGAGGTGGGCACCGATCCCGTACCGACGCGGCGCATCTCATCCATGAAATGGGCGGCCTGGCGCGCCAGGCGCTCGTGGGCCGCGGCCAGCTCGGCGCGCAGGCGGACAATGGTGGTGGCCTGCTGGTCAGCCTGGGCCTGGGCGGAGCCCAGTTTAGCCTTGAGGGCGATCTTGCTGTTGGCGAGGCTGCCGGTGCTCTTGCCGTCATGCTGCTCGAAGGCGGACAGCGCTGCCCGCAAGCGGGCGATCTCACCCGCCTGATCCTCCGATCGCGCCTTCAGGCCACGTATCTCGCGCTCCATGCTGGCGCGCATGGCCTCGGTTTCGCTGCCGCCCGCACCGCGCGCCGCGCTGAGCGCCGCCTCGGCTTCCGACAGATCCTGGCGCAGCCGGTCCATGTCGCCTTCGGCCTGTGCCGAGGCCTGGGCAGCGCTGGGCTTGGCGACGGCAGCGCCGGGCAGCAGATAGCCGTGGCCGAGCCGCACCTGCAGCCGATCAATCAAAATGGCCTGCTCGCGCGTCTTGATGCGCAGCGCGTCGATCTCGGAACGCAAGCCAGTCGCGGTCTCTGGCTGGTTGTCACTGCCGCGGCTGCGACCGCTGCGGGTGGTGAGCGCCGTGCTCAGGCGCTCGATCTGCGCGTTCTGCTGCGCGCTGACGGAGCTTGCCTCCTCAAGCGCCAGCTTATGTTTCTTGGCGCCTTGCATAAGCTCGGCAATCTCGCGATCGCGATTGAACAGCAGCCGCTTGGCCTCGCCCAGCCGCGCCTCGACCCTGGGCAGCCGATCGGTGACCGTCTGCTCGAGCACGCGACGGGCGTTCTGGTTCTCCTCAAGGTCGGATCTGTACTGCCCGACATTGATCTCCAGCGCGGAAATGCTGGCATCGCGCCGGTTGATGTCGATCAAATGGCGCGCACGCTCGAGCTTGGCCTGGTCGAGCTGTGTCTCCAACTTGTGCACTTTGATGGCGTATTCGGCGCGCAGCCGGTCCCGATCGGCCTTGATCTCGGCCTCGCTGACCGGCATCGACTGCTTGATGCGGATCGTGGTGAGCCGCACCGCGCGTGACCAGAATGCCGACGCCAGTAGCAATCCGAGCAGACTGGCTGCCAGGAAGCCCAGCGCGATCAGCATCGCGGTTTGGATCGACATCAGAGGCGCATCCTAGGCTGCACGGCTGCCAGCTACCTTCAACCATAACTAGAAGCAGGGACCGGCAAGCCTAAGCGCCGGCCGCGGCCCCCAGCTGCGTTGGCCAAAACTTGGACGTCACGGATAGTAGGTGCACTTCGGCGCAACGTCACGCAACACGACGACGGGTCGCCTCTTAGAATGGGTTCCAGGTCGGCGTCCGGGTATACTTCAAATAGCCGATGTTGGCACCTAGACGAAGGCCCACGCCGGCGCGGATGGGTGCCACGACAATATCGCCGCTTTTCTGGAAGGTCAGGCCCACACCGCCGACGACGTAAGCGGAGCCGTCCACACCGCCGAAGCGCTGATAGATCTCCTCGGGGTCGCGCAGGTTGTAGATCAGCACCATGACTTTGGAACCGGCAGCGCCAGCGTCCCAGCCGATCGAGGGGCCCTGCCAGTAGACCCGGTGGCTGCCCGCATCGCGGGTGTAGAGGGTGCCTTCGCCGTAGCGCAAACCGGCTACGAAGGCGCCGCCCGCGTCCTGGCCGAGAATGTAGCCATTCGGCCGGCCCTGCTGCTGGAACGCATATTCAACGACGTTGGCCATGCCCTTGCTGATGGAACCGAAGAAGCTATGGCCGGCAGCCAGGATTTCGTTGGACGAGTAGCCTTTGCCCGGCTCCTCGCTGTTGTAGGGACGTAAGTCATAGGGGCGCGGGTCGTAGCGGCGGTCGTAGTCCTGGGAGTCCTCATTTGGAGTGTAGGGCTGCCCGTAGCGGCCTGACGACGAACTCGGCTGATTGTAGCCGCCGCCCTGGTTGGGGCCGTAGTTCGTGCCGCCGCTCGGACCGTTGTAGGCCTCGCCGCCGCGCGGGCTGTAGGCGTCACCGTTGCGCGGTGGGCGGTAGGCCTCGCCCTGCGGCTGATCGGTGCCGTAGCGGGGCGGATTGGGCTCGTACGGGCGTGCCGTGCCCTGCGGCCGCGGCTCCTCGTAGCGGGGATCGTTGGAACGCGGATCCGGGCGATAGGCGTCGTCGGACTGCTGGTAGCGCGGATCGGCGTTGCGCTGCCAGGGCAGTTGCTCCTGGGCAGACGCGGGCGCCGCCCAAAGCAGGGCTGGCAGGCCGACGAGCGCCACCGCCAGCACCGAAAGTTGTTTCTGCATGGAACGACCCATTATGGCTCCGCCCGGTTCGATCCGGGCCCAAAGTTAAACGCGCGACGCACCCCCATTAACGACAATTGTCTCAAAGTATTACCAAAGTGTGGCCGAAACCCCACTTGCGGACGACGTGCCTAGACTGCGCGTGTTCTTGGCAACGGCTGGCGGGCCCAGGCCACGAAATCGGGGTTGACGAACTGGCGGGCGCGGTTGCCGTAGCCAAGTGCGCCGCCATCCAGAGTCGTCACCGAGCCGCCCGCAGCGGCTAGCACCGCATGACCCGCGGCTGTGTCCCATTCGCTGGTCGGTCCTACGCGTGGGTAGAGGTCAGCCTCCCCCTTGGCGATCAAGCCGAATTTGAGGGAGGAAGATACGGCCCGCCGATCGACCACGCTGTAGCCGTCGAGGAAGCGCTGAGTTGTCGAGTTGAGGTGCGTCTGGCTGGTGAGCGCACGCAGGGCGTGCGGGTCCGGCACAGAGGTGCGCAGGTGCCTTGGGTGGCACGCCGCGATGTCGGCCACCTCGGCATGCGGCTCGATGCTGGCCGTCACTGCGTCGTTGGGGCCGAGGGTGACGTAGAAGTCGGCCAGCGCCGGCGCGTACACCAGTCCGAACCAGGGTCGGCCATCAACGATCAGACCGATATTGATGGTGAACTCGGCGCGGCCGCGAATGAAGCCTTTGGTGCCGTCCAGGGGATCGACCAGGAAGAAAGTGCCGTCGATCGATGGAATACGCCCGGCGGTGACGGCCTCCTCGGCAATCACGGGAATGCCTGGTGCGACGCGTGCCAACGCCTCGAGGATGATCTCCTCGGACTGATGGTCGGCGATAGTCACCGGGCTGTGGTCGGCCTTGGTTTCTGCCGTGACCCCCGATTTGTGATGCGCCATCTGCACGCGACCGGCAGCCAGCGCGACCGGCAACAAGGCTTCAGCCAATCTGCGGCATTCGCCGCTGTCCCCCGTGGGGTGCATTTAGTGTCCCGATTCCGACATTCACCTACCCTCGCCGTCAGCGTCCCGAGCGAACTTCGAACTCATAAGGGACACTGAACTCATGGACTTGCTAGCGTGATTCAGGGAATCCGGCTCCCAACCAAACAGCGGACTGCAGCGAATGTTTTTAACCCTGGCCCCGTCCCATTGATTCGCGTGGCCCATGAAAGGACCAGCGTCGCGACGAGCATCGTTACTGCAACACATGGCGGGACAACCACAAAAAAACAATCCTTGCAATGTCGGCTCGGACGCCCACCCTTGCAGTGCGGCGCGAAGCATGTATCAAGGGGCATGTTCCAAGGTGCGACGCAGGCGTAGCCGGTAGCGTGGGCTGAGGTGGCTTGCAGTTTGTTTTCAGCCGCCGTCTGCGTCCAAGACTCCACTCAAGACCTTGAGGGCCTCCGATGACAGAGCGCGCCCAGCCGACCGATCTCGAACTCGCCGCGCTGATCTCGAGCAAGATCTGCCACGATGTGATCGGCCCCGTCGGCGCCATCTACAACGGCCTTGAGATTCTCGACGAGGACGATGACGCCCAGGCCAAGACCTACGCTTTGGACGTGATTCGCAACGTCACCGAGCAGGCTTCCGCGCGTCTGCAGTTCGCGCGCTTCGCGTTCGGTGCCGCCGGCTCGGCCGGAGCCCAAATCGATCTGACCACGGCCGAGCAGATCAGCCGCGGCCTGCTCGGCAAAGGCAAGCACAAGCTTCTGTGGCGTGGCAGTCCAGGGCAGATGGCCAAAGACAAGGTCAAACTCCTGCTCAACCTGATCGCCTCGGCCGTCACGGTGCTGCCGCGCGGCGGCGAGATCGAGGTGCGGATAGACGGGAGTCTGGCGCAGCCGAACTTCCTGCTGCACTGCCGTGGTCCTGGCGCGCGTCCGCCGCAGTATCTGGCCGACTATGTTGCCGGCGGACAGACCGCTCCGCTCGACGCGCTGTCGATCCAGGCCTACTACACGTGGCGCCTGGCGGCGTCCTCAGGCATGCCGCTCAGCATCCTCAAGGACGGCGCCGACATCGCCCTGGTCGCCAGATCGGTGGCGTGACCAGCCGACCACTCGGCCCGGCCTGTCACGGGTCGGCGGGTCAGCCCACAAGGCAATCTTAACGCTTCGCGCTCATGCTGCATGTGCCGGCAGTGCGCCGCGGCTCAGCGCGGGAGCGGCGTGTCTGCGACATTCCCTCTGGCCGCCGAAGATTTCCGAGGCCCTCATGCAAACCTTCCTGGTGGTCGATCCCTCCAACGTCGTGCGCAAGGTTGCGTGCCGCATTTTCGAGACCATGCAGTTCTCGACCAGCGAGGCTGAAACCGGGCAGGAGGCGCTGGAAAAGTGCGCGGCGCAGATGCCCGACACCATCCTGTTCGACGGCCACGTGCCCAACCATGGTCAATGCCGAGTTCCTGACCGCACTGCGTGCCCTGCCGAACGGCAGCAAGCCGGTCATCCTGTACTGCACGACCGAGAACGATGCGAGCGAGATCGCGCGCGCATTGTCGGCGGGCGCCGACGACTACGTCCTCAAGCCGTTCGATAGCGAAAGCATCCGCACCAAGCTGACTTCGGTCGGGCACAAAGCCTGACCGACCTGCGGCACCTCACGATGCGCCGCTGTCGCTGAGCTGCGGCCCGCGGCTGATGCGCGCTGCAGCGACGGGACGCGCTGCCAGAGTTACGCCTGCCAGGATCAGAGCAAAGCCAACGATGTGATAGAGCTTCAGCTGCTCGCCCAAGAACACCGTGGCGAGCGTGGTGCCGAATATCGGGATGGTGTGCAGGAACACGCTGGCGCGCGGCGCGCCGACCAGGTCGACCCCACGGTTCCAGGTGATGTAGGCCAGCAGCGTGGTGAACACCGCCGCGTAGAAAATGGCCAGCCCTGTTTCGGTGTCGGCGACCAGATGGTAGCCGGACGCGTATTCCCACAGCGCGAACGGCAGGTTGCCGATCAGCGCGACCAGCGAGAGCATGAACAGGAAGCTCATCGGGTGCACGGCGGGGCGCAGGCGCAGGCACGCGCAGTAGATCGCCCACAGCACCATGTTGGTGATGATGAGCAGGTCGCCGGTGTTGAAGGTGAGCTCGAACATGTGCTCGGGGTGCAGCTGCGTGACGATGGCCAGCACGCCGACCAGCGAGATGGCGACGCCGGTCAGCTGCGTGAAACCCATGCGGTCGCCGAACAGTATGAAGCTCGCCGCCACGATGAAGGCTGGAGCGACCGAGCCGACCACACCCATGTTGATGGCGGTGGTGTACTGCAGCGCCACGAACTGCAAGGTGCCGAAGGCGGCGCCGCCGGTCAGCGACAGGAAGATCATGACGCCGGCCTTCTCTTTGAGCTTCGGCCAGTCGCGACGGATTTGGAAGAATGCAAACAGGCTGACGATCAGAAACACCACGCTCCAGCGCACCATGGCCAGGCCGCCCGGGGGCACATGGCCGGCGATGGCACGCGCGATGACGTGATTGCCGGCCCAGCAGGCGGCGGCGGTGGGCAGCAGCACGTAGGCCGCTGCCTGCGACCTGAGAAACGACGTCACCGGTGTTTGTCTTTCGGTTTCAGGTCGGCGGAGCGCGCGACCCAGGCACCCTGAATTGCACAGGCTTTGTGCACGAACAAGCCTCGGAGGCATGCATAACGAGCACGGCTGCCGGGCTTGGTTGTGAGCCGGTGTTGGAGTGTGTCACCCCAAGCCGGCGCGCCACCATCAGTTAGCCCCGCAGCATGCGATGCTCGGCAGACGGCAGAGCTAACGTGCAGTGCTAACTGATGGCGCGCCGCCCTCCCCCCTTAAGGGGGAGGCAGGCCTGGCAGATCAACCGGCGATCTTGGAGAAGTCGGCGACGTTGAGCGTGGCGGCGCGGATCTCCGACAGCAGCGCGAGGCGATTGGCGCGCAAGGCTGCGGCGTCGGCACCTTCGCTTGCGTTGACGATCACCTTGTCGAAGAAGGCATCGACCGGGCGCGCGCAGCTCGGCCAGAGCGCGCATGGCGCCGGCGAAGTTCTCGACGTTGATGGCCGCCGCCGTGTCCTTCTTCACCTTCTGGATGGCGGCATGCAGCGTTTTCTCCTGCGGCTCGCGCAGGAGCGCGGGATCGGCGGCGCCGGCGTGGCTCTTTTTGTCCTTCTTCTCCTCGTCGCGCACGATGTTGATGGCGCGACGCACGCCGGTCAGCAGGTTGGCGCCGTCGTCGCTCTTCAGGAACTCGCCGAGCGCCTCGACGCGCTTGACGATGAGCGCCAGGTCGTCCTGACCGCCGAGGGAGAAGACAGCGTCGATCAGGTCGTGCCGCGCACCCTTGTCGCGCAGGTGGACCTTGAGGCGGTCGGCGAAGAAGGCGAGGAGGTCAATGCAGCGCTCGCGGTCCTGACGAATGATTTCGGGCAGGTCAGCGAGGATTTGCTGCGCTTTCTTCCTGAAAGCCTCTTCCTTCATTCTTTCTATGCCGCCAGCGTCGAACCCCACGCGGTATAGAACCTCAACCGCCTCTTCCTGCGCCGCGAACTCGCGCGAGTGCATCATCTTTCGCACGCGAGAGAACGGCTGCGCGAGCGCAAGGAATAGTGGCAGCCGCAGATCATTCTCCAGCACGATGCGGATCACGCCGAGCGCCGCGCGGCGCAGCTGATAGGGATCGCCGCTCCCCGTCGGCTTTTCGCCGATCGCCCAGAAGCCGACCAGGGTGTCGAGCTTGTCGGCGAGCGCGACGGCAATCGCCACGGCGTCGCCGTCGGCGGCTTTGGGGACCGTGTCGGTCGGCCCCTTCGGCTTGTAGTGCAGCTCGATGGCGCGCGCGATCTCGGGCTTGGCCTTGGCGACCTCCGCGTAGTAGCGGCCCATCAGCCCCTGCAGCTCGGGGAACTCGCCGACCATGCCCGACACCAGGTCGGCCTTGGCGAGTTGCGCGGCGCGACGCGCATCCTCGGGGTTCGCATCGACTGCGCCGGCGATCTGGAAGGCCAGCTCGGCGACGCGCTCCACGCGCTCCTTCTGCGAGCCGAGCTTCTCGTGGAAGGTGATGCCGCCCAGCGCCACCGCCATCTCGTCGAGCGGCTTCTTCAGATCCTGCTCCCAGAAGAACTTGGCGTCCGACAGGCGCGCCCGGATCACCTTCTCGTTGCCGGCGATGATCTCCTTGCCGCCGTCCTCGGCGACGAGGTTGGTGACCAGCAGGAAGCGGTTGGCGAGCTTGCCCGTGCGCGGATGCTTGAGCGAGAAGCACTTCTGGTGCTGCTTCATCGACAGCATCAGGCATTCGGCGGGCACGGCCAGGAAGGCCTCGTCGAAGCTGCCCATCAGCACGGTCGGCCACTCGGTGAGCCCGGCGTTCTCGGCGAGCAGCGCCTCGTCCTCGACCAGCGCCAGCTTGTGCTCCTTGGCCAGCGCATGCGCCTGGCTCGAGATCAGCGCGGAACGCGCCTTGGCGTCGAGGATCACCTTGTGCGTCTCGAGGCGCTCGGCGTAGTCGAGCGCGCCCTTGACGGCGAACGGCTCGTTGCCGTGGAAGCGATGGCCGCGCGTGGTGTCGCCGGCCTCGACGCCCTCGATCTCGAACGGCATCACCTTGCCGTCGAGCAGGCAGACGATGGAATGCAGCGGCCGCACCCAGGTGGTCTTGCCCGTTCCCCAGCGCATCGACTTGGGCCAGGGGAACTTGGCCGCCACGCGCCGGCACCACCTCGGCGATGATCTCCTTGGCGGCGCGGCCCGGTTTGTCGAGGCGGGCGACGTAGTAGTCGCCCTTCTTCTCGTCCTTGGCGATCTCGGCGTCCTTGATCGATGTGAGACCCGCGGCCTTGAGGAAGCCGGCCAGCGCCTGCTCGGGCGCGCCGACGCGCGGGCCCTTGCGCTCTTCACTGACCGCCGGCGACTTGACCGGCACGTCCTTGACCACCAGCGACAGCCGGCGCGGCGTGGCATAGGCCTCTGCCTCGCCGACGCCAAGACCCTGCGCCTTCAGGCCTTCCGTGACGAGACGTTTCAGGTCGTCGGCCGCACGCGCCTGCATGCGCGCCGGGATCTCTTCGGAAAACAGCTCGAGGAGCAGCTCAGCCATGGCGGCAACCACCGGTCATTCAGAGATAGGACAGGGCGCGCGGAACCTGTCACAGAAGCGCCGCCGGCGAAACGCCTTTTCTTACGGATCCAAACTCGACCCCGTGCTGAGCTTGTCGAAGCACGGCTTGGCGGACAAGCTCGCCCTTCGACGGGCTCAGGGCGGGTGCTGTTTGCAGTCCCTGGGTCCCGGCTCCGAGCTGCGCTCAGGCCGGGATGACAGCCACGACTACTCGGGCTGCTCTTCCGTCTTGGTGCCGCCCATCTCGCGCAGCTTGGCGAGCACGCGGGCCTGCTCCTCGGCCTCGGTCTCCGCGCGCGGCTCCTCGGCGGCGCGCGGCGCCAGGATCTCGACCTCCGGCTGTGGCCCCATACCTGGGATGGTCTCCGAGGTCGGCAGCAGCGTGCCGCCCTTCTCGAGCGGCTTGTGCTGCTCCTTGCGCTCGCGCTCGAGGCGCTTGGCAGCCTTCCGGACCTCGGCGTCGAGATCGGTCTGCGAGCACAGCCCCAGCGTCACCGGGTCCTGCGGCGTCAGGTTGGCCGAGTTCCAATGCGTGCGGTCACGGATGGCGGCGATGGTCGGCTTGGTGGTGCCGACCAGGCGCATGAGCTGGCTGTCCTTCAGCTCGGGATGGTTGCGCAGCAGCCAGACCACCGCGTTCGGCCGGTCGTGGCGGCGCGACACCGGTGTGTAGCGCGGCCCCTTCTTGGTCTTGACCTCGGGGATGTCGACCTTGGCCTCGGCGAGGTGCAGGTGATGGTCGTGATCCTCCTCGGCCAGCGCGATCTCCTCGCGCGTCAGCTGGCCGTTGGAGATGGGATCCATGCCCTTGATGCCCTGCGCCACGTCGCCGTCGGCGATGCCCTTCACTTCCAGAACGTGCAAACCGCAGAACTCGGCGATCTGCTCGAACGACAGCGAGGTGTTCTCCACCAGCCAGACGGCGGTGGCTTTCGGCATCAGGGGGCGGCGATCGCTCATAGGGTCCTTTCCTTGGGACCGGCACGGGCAAACTGGTCCCGCGTAGGCCAAAACATGCTGCAAATGCGTGAGGATGCGGCCTTATAGCGCGAGGCAAGGTTGGCACGCAACTGGCATGCGCAACTGCCTAATATTCCTGCAGAGCCCAGGGATTAGTCGGTGTTGCATCGCGAAATCGTGCATCCGGCGGCGCCCTGGCAAAACCAGACCTGTGGCACCAAATCCCCAGTGGCTCTTGATCTTTTTCGAATAGCCCGCGTTATCCATGCGGCTAAAGCAGGTCTTGTTGCGGCGCAAACTCGAGCCGATTACTTTTGCGTCGCGCCATGCGCAGAATCGGAGCAGTCGAGCGATGACCATTGTCACCAGACCGGCCTACCATTTCGAGGATCTCGAGATCGGCATGGAGGCAAGCTTCGCCAAGACGGTCAGCCAAGCCGATATCGTCTCGTTTGCCGACGTGACCGGCGATAAGAACCCCGTCCACCTCGACGCCGACTATGCCGCCAAGAGCATTTTCAAGGGCACGATCGCGCACGGCATGCTGACGGCCGGCTACATCTCCGCCGTGTTCGGCATGGAGATGCCGGGCCCGGGCGCCATCTACGTGTCGCAGACGCTCAACTTCCGCGCCCCGGTGCGGCAGGGCGACCGCGTGGTTGCCAAGGTGCGCGTCATGGAGCTGTACCCCGCCAAGCGTCGCGCCCGCTTTGAATGCATCTGCTCGGTCGGCGACAAGGTCGTGCTCGAGGGTGAAGCCGTGCTGATGGTGCCGGCGCGTCCGGCGGCAGCCGCGGCGGAGTAGGGAGACTGTCGGCTCGGCCCCGTGCTGAGCTTGTCGAAGCACGGCGTCGGCGACGGGCTCAGGGCTGAGGTGGATGATCGCCAGGCGCCAAGCCGCCTTTTGCGAGAAAAGGTCTAGGCGTGGCCGGCTTGGCTGACGAGATGCGAGGGGTCGATGCCGATCTTGGACAGCGCGCGCTCGTATTTCTGTTCCAGGTCGGGATCGAACAGCAGGTCGAGGTCGGCGGGGCAGTGCAGCCAGCCGTTGGCGGCCATCTCGCTCTCGAGCTGACCGGCGCGCCAGCCGGCATAACCCAGCGCCAGGATGGCCCGATCCGGGCCCTTGCCGCCGGCGATCGCCTTCAGGATGTCGATGGTGGCGGTGAGGCACACGCCCTCGTCGATAGGCAATGTCGAGTTGTCCACGAAATAGTCGGCGCTGTGCAGCACGAAGCCGCGCCCGGTCTCGACCGGGCCGCCCACATGCACCTGCATGTCGATCAGCTCCGACAGCATCGTGTCATCGCTGTCGTTGTCGGTAGCGATGCTGAGCTGGCCCAGCAGCTCGGGAAAGCTGATGTGCGGCGCGCGCTGATTGATGATAAGACCCATCGCGCCCTCTGCGGAGTGCGCGCACAGATAGATCACCGACCGCGCGAACCGCTTGTCGGACATGATGGGCATGGCAATCAGCAGCTGGCCGTCGAGATAGCCGTCCTGGGGCTTGCGCTTTTTCGAAGTTCGCATCATGCAAGACTAGCGCCTCGACGCCGCACCTGTGAAGGGGTGAACAAGGCTCATGCAACCTGCAGGTCGAGGAGTCTTGAATTGAGCTTGCCAAATCCTGACATAGCATCAGGCAGCCGATGAGGAGCCGCCGATGCTCGCCCCTGTGCAACCTGGAGTGACAGCGCGCATTGCGTTGTGCGTCGCGCTGATCGCAGCAGCCACGCTGGCCGCGCCGGCCAGAGTGCTGGCCGCCAGCCAGGCAACGGTTGCCACGCCGTGGGTGTCGCTGCATGGCGCCCGCGTGCGACTGGTCGCGGGCCCGGGCACAGGTGGCGATCAGAAGGCGTACCTGGCCGGGGTCGAGGTCGAGCTGGCGGAAGGCTGGAAGACCTACTGGCGCATGCCTGGCGACGCCGGCGTGCCGCCGACCTTCGACTGGTCGCGGTCGACCAACACCGCCGCCATCACGGTGCTTTATCCGGCTCCTACGCGCCTGACAGAGCCGGCTGCCGAGACTATCGGCTACAAGGGCACCATGATGTTTCCGGTCGAGGTCAAGCCGCTCGATCCGGCCAAACCGGTCGGCCTTGATCTGCAGTTGGAACTCGGCATCTGCCGCGAGATCTGCATTCCGGGAGAGGTCAGCCTGTCGCTGGCCATTCCGCCGACGGGGCTCGCCGGTGATTCGCCTGTTGCGACCTGGCGGGCGCGGGTGCCGCGGCCGCAGCCGTTGCGCGGGCCAGGCGATCCGGAATTGAAGCGCGTGGAGTTGGTGCTCGACGGCCCTTCGCCGCGGCTGCTGGTCGAGGCGGTGTTTCCCAGGGGTGCCGCGGTGGGAGACCTGTTCATCGAGGCGCCGGACGGGCTCTACGTGCCGATGACCAAGCGACTGGCCGATGGCCCCAATGGTCTCGCCCGCTTCGAGTCCGATTTGTCGCGCATCGACGCGCACGACCTCAAGGGCAAGCAGTTGATCCTGACTCTGGTCGGCGACAACGGTACCGCCACCGAGGCGACCTGGCAGCCCTAACGTCCCGCGCGTGAAGCGCAGCCCCGCTCGCGTGTGGGCTGCGAACCTTCGGGGTCCTGCAGCACTCCCTAGCGTTCAGGATAAGGCGTGCCGTCCTTGTGCACGAAGCGGCCGTCGGCGTTGGTGCTCATCATGTCGATGTCGGAGCAGGTGGTGAGGTCGTCGGGCTGGCGCGAGCCGACTTCCAGGTAGACCGCCATCGCGCCCGATCGGTTGATCAGATGATGGCCGTTGCCGGAGTTCTTGGCAAAGGCTGCGCAATCGCCGGCGTGCAATACCGTCTCGCCGCCGTCCTCGACGAGGATCAACTCGCCTTCGAGCACGTAGACGAATTCGTCCTCATGCGAATGCCAGTGGCGCTGGCTCGACCAGTTGCCTGGCGGCAGACGCATGAGATTGACGCCGAAATCCGCGAGCCCGCCGGCATCGCCCAGTCGCTGGCGCACGCGTTCGGCGCAGGGTGCATTGAATTGCGCAGGATAGCCCGTACCCTTGCGTTTCGGCACGGCGGCGACGTCAATCTTGGGCATGGCAGGTTTCCCAGCGGTCAGCGAAGGAGCTTGTGCACGCGGACAGCGCGTAGCATCGCCCATGAGGTACAGCATACCGGACCCGTCCAGCACCAGTGAGGAAACGCCGGCGGCCAGCAGACCTGTTGTGCTCATTGGAAGACTTGCCCGGCCCTTGCGGAAGCCGGTGGCACCTCTAACCTCGGCCACATGACGACCAAAGACGCATCGGTGCTTGCCGCCAAGCTGTCGGTGTTCGCGCGCCTGGGGCTGGCGAGCCTTCCGACGCCGCTCGAGCCGATGCGGCGCCTGACCGCGCATCTGGGCGGGCCGCGCCTGTGGGTGAAGCGCGAGGACGCGACCGGTCTCGGTTTTGGCGGCAACAAGCTGCGCAAGCTCGACTACGTCCTGCACGAGGCCGTTGCAGCCAAGGCTGACGTGCTGGTGTCCGGCGGCGTGGTCCAGTCCAACAGCCAGCGCCAGGTCGCTGCCGCGGCGGCCAAGCTCGGCATGCAGTGCCATCTGGCCGTCTACCACGGCCGTCTGGCTCCACCCACACCCGAGTACGAGACCTCGGGAAATGCGTTGCTCAACCGGCTGTACGGCGCGCATCTGCATGACGTGCCCTGGACCGGAGATCGCAATGCGGCGATCGAGGCGCTGGCAAGCCGCCTGCGCGACGAAGGTCGGAGGCCCTATATCGTCCCTTATGGCGTTTCCAGTCCGCTCGGCGCGATCGCCTACGCATCGACAATCGTGGAGGTCGCGGAGCAGTCGCAGACGCTGGGTATTTGCCCTGTCGCGATCGTGCATTGCACCGGCAGCGCGGGGACGCAGGCCGGTCTGGTGGTCGGCGCGTCGGTGGCGATGCCCAACACGCGGATCGTGGGCATCGACATCGATGCCGAGCCCGAGCGCGTGCGCGCCGATGTCATGATCTATGCGCGAGCCGCAGCCGATCTGATCGGAACACGCTTCGATGAGACCGACGTCGAGGTGGTGGCGGGGCACGCCGGCCCCGCCTATGGTGTGCCGCATGCGGCCACCATCGAGGCCATCAAGCTTGCCGGAGCGCTCGAAGCCTTGGCCCTCGATCCGGTCTACTCCGGCAAGGGATTGGCCGGGCTGATCGCGCTTGTTCGGGAGCGGCGATGGCAACCCGATGCGGACGTGATTTTCATCCACACCGGAGGAGCGCCGGCTCTGTTCGCCTACCAGCGCGTGCTCGGCATCTGATCGGGTCTGCCGGTTGACCGCTGTGCCAGTCCACGACCGGCTTGGCTTAGATGGCGGGAGCGCCTAAGTTCGGCGCCGCGTTCCCATTTCCCAGTCTGTTGTGAAAAAGGATCAAGCCATGACGATCAAGGTCGGCGACCGTTTGCCGGATACTACGTTCATGACCATGGGTGCGGATGGCGCGCCCAAGCCGGCCAAGACGTCGGAGGTTTTCGGCGGCAAGAAGGTCGCCCTGTTCGCGGTGCCCGGCGCCTTCACGCCGACCTGCCACAAGCAGCACATGGCGGGCTTCGTGCAGAACTTCGGCGAGCTCAAGAGCAAGAAGTTCGATGTGATCGCCTGCACGGCGGTGAACGACATCTTCGTGCTGACCGCCTGGGCCAGCGCATCCAAGGCCGACGGCAAGATCGAGATGCTGGCCGACGGCAGCGCCGAGTTCGCCAAGAAGGTGGGCCTCGAGGTCGACCTGACCGCGCGCGGCCTCGGCGTGCGCTCCAAGCGCTACTCGATGATCGTCGAGGACGGTGTGGTGAAGTCGCTCAACATCGACGAGACGCCGGGCGTGCACGACATGTCCAGCGCCACCAAGCTGTGCAGCCTGGCGTAAGGGCCAGGTCGATCCAGCCAACCGAGTACTGAGCTTGTCGAAGCACGGCGTGGTGCACCCACCAATCGCCCTTCGACAGGCTCAGGGCGGTGTTGGAGCAAGAGGCGGGTGTCCCCTTCGACGCCTTCAGCAAGCGCTTCTCCAGTGCAGAGTTAGTCGAAGCACGGCGTGGTGCGCCCACCAATCGCCCTTCGACGAGCTCAGGGCGGGGTTGGAGCGCGCGGCTAAGCGCGCTTGTGGAGCGCTCGGCAAACTCTTCCCCAGTGCTGAGCTTGTCGAAGCACGGGGTTGGCAGACATATACGTCCTTCGACAAGCTCCCGGGTGGGGTAGGAGGGGAAGGTGCATCATGCCGAGAAGCACCATCGCCGAGCACGAAGGTGCCTTCGTCTACATCGTGCGGTGTTCGGATGGCAGCTACTACACGGGCCGGTCCAGCGTCTCGGTCGAGAAGCGAGTTTCCGAGCACAACCTGGGCGTCAACGACGGATACACGAAATCGCGGCGGCCCGTGACGCTTGTCTTCTCCGAGCACTTCGAACGGATAACAGACGCGATCGCCTTCGAGCGGCAAGTCAAGGGATGGAGCCGCGCTAAGAAGGAGGCCCTCATGCGCAGAAACTGGCAAGAACTGCGCAAGCTGGCGCGATCTCGCGCCTCGCGAGCGGCCTCGTGATTGCTGCTACCCGGTGCTGAGCTTGTCGAAGCACGGCGTGGTGAGCCCACCAATCGCCCTTCGACGGGGCTCAGGGCGGTGTCAGAGCAAGGGGCGCGGTGTCAGGGCAAGGGCTGGGCGCGGGCGAGTGCCTGAGTGGCGATCAGCCCTTCAGGCGCTTGTTGCACTCGCTGTAGTAGCCGCCACCCTTGGTGATCCAGACCAGGCCGCCATTGCCGTTGCTGGCTTTGTTGGCCTTGTACTGGTCGAGACAGGTGTGCAGGCGAGCCTTGCCGGCGCTCTCGCTGCTGTACTTGGGTGAGATCGCGCTGGGAAACACCGCGCTGGCGCCGTAGCCCATTCTCGGCGTCGTGGTCGGGGTGGTCGTCGTGGCGGCAGCGGCGCCGGCTCCGCACTGCGCCTTGCGGAAGGCATTCCAGTTCATGCCGTTCAAGGTGCCGGCAGAGCGTGCGTCCTTAAACTTGGCACTGCATTCCTGCATGGTCAGCGCTTGCGCGGACGGTGCGCCAGCAAGCGCCAGCATCGCCGCCATCGCCAAAGTGCCCGTGAGGGCAAGAGCAGTTCGGTCTACCATGACGTCCTCTTTTGCAAGGTGTGGCTCGACTGAAGGCGCAGCATCGAGGCTGATAGGCTAATCGTCCGGTAACGAAGACGGTTAACGGGGCGCGTATGGCAGGAGTTCCGGGCAGGGCAGGGTCCTCGCGACAAGCTCGAGGATGACCGGCTGGCGTTTCAATTCCGGTTCAACCAGAATTGGGCAACGGCCAGGAGTGGGGGGAAGACCAACATGGGTGAAGCTTGCGATCTGACGGCGGTCGAGGCGCGGCGCATGATCGGCGCGCGGCAGCTGTCGCCACTCGAGCTGCTCGAGAGCTGCCTCGCGCGTATCGCAGCGACCAACCCGGCCGTAAACGCCATCGTCGCCATGGATGCCGACGCCGGCCGCGGCCAAGCCAAGGCCATCGGCGAGGCCATCCAGAACGGCAAGGATGTTGGTGTGCTTGCCGGCCTGCCCGTCGGCCTCAAGGACCTGCAGGCCTCGGCCGGTCTGCGTACGACGTGGGGCTCGCTGCTGTTCAAGGACCACGTGCCTCGCGAGGACGATGTCACCGTCGCCAACGTGCGCAGGGCAGGCGGCATCATCTTCGCCAAGACCAACACGCCCGAGTTCGGCGCCGGCTCCAACACCACCAATCGCGTGTACGGCGCGACCGGCAATCCGTTCAATCCGCAGCTGACCAGCGCCGGCTCATCGGGCGGCTCGGCGGTCGCGTTGGCCCTTGGTCAGGTGCCGCTGGCGACGGGTTCCGACTACGGCGGCAGCCTGCGCACACCGGCAGCCTTCTGCGGCGTAGCGGGCTTCCGGCCTTCGCCCAACTTGGTGCCGAGCGTCGATCGGGCCGCCGGTTTGGTTCCGTTCGGCGTGACGGGACCGATGGGACGCACGGTGGCGGACCTGCATCTGCTGCTGAGGGCACAGGCCGTCGAGGATCGGCGCGATCCTTTCTGTTCAGACGCTGGCGCGCGCATCCCTGCGCAACTGACGGCCGCGGACCTCGGCAAGCTACGCGCGGCGGTATCCGCCGATCTCGGTTGCGCTCCGGTCGACGCGGACATCGCCCGCATATTCAAGGAGCGCGTGCCGCACTTTGCCTCCGCGTTCCGCGAGGTGAGCTGGCAGGCGCCGGACTTTTCGGGCGTGCACGAGATGTTCGAGGTGCACCGCGGCGTGCAATTCGTGGCCGCGCACGGGGAGCGGCTGGCAAAGTCGCGCGAGCTGCTCGACCGCAACGTGATCGACAACACGGAGCGTGGGATGGCCATGTCGCTGTCGGATGTGGCCCGCGCGCATGTCGAGCAGACCCGGCTCTACAAGCGCTTCCTCGCCTTCTTCAAGGACGTCGACGTGCTGATCTGCCCGGCGGCCTCGGTGTCGCCGTTCCCGCACAGCCAGCTGTTCGTCGACGAGATCAACGGCGAGCGCATGCCAACCTACATGCGCTGGCTCGCCATCACCTACGCGCCGACCATGGCGCTGGCCTGCGCTGCCGTGCTGCCGTGCGGCCTCGACCATCGCGGCATGCCGTTCGGCATCCAGGTGATCGGCCCGAACGGCGCCGACACCAAGGTGCTGCAGGTGGCGCAGGCGCTGGAGGGCGTGCTGGCGGCAAACGAGGCGACCCGGCGGCCTGTGCCTAAGGTCTAGGCGGACGGCCGGGGATTTCTCCAACGAGCCGCAAATTTCTGCAAATACATGTGAGGATTGGCAAACCCGGATGCACCTCGGCCGCCGTAAAGTTGGGTCCGTGGTTGCTCGCACCCTCCTCAGGGCGAGCAGCCCGGCCCGGTCGGCGGGCGCAAACTCTCCGGCCGGGCGCTCTTGTTTTGGGCGATAGCGTCTACGGTCGCGGCATGTCGCGTTGATCATTCAACCGGGTCGAAGCGAGCGCGCTTCGCGCGTCGGCCAAGGCGCCGCCAGCCAGGGCCAAGCAGTTCCAGCGAGGGAACCTGCACGGCTTGCAGTGTCTCGGCCGGCAGGCGGAGTTTTCCACAAGTTTGGCCGGACGGCGACGGGAACGGGGCAGGGAGTCCGTTGGTTTAATGCACGACCCCCTCGTGCCGCGTACCGACATCCCGGGAGTGCCCATGCGCGCCGCCCTCAATCTTCTGCTCGTCTCGTCGGGCTTCGCCGTCATCTTTCTCGGCATCGCCGCCGTCAGCGCGTTGGTGACCGCGACGGTGCATTCGCAATTCTACTCGCCCAAGGTGACGCCGATCGTCATCACGAATTGAGGACGATCGGCTGTCGTGCCGGTGCGCGCGCCCGACTTCGCAAACCCGGCCATGAGCCTGTCGCCATGAGGCTGTCGAGGGCGCAGTCGAGGCCGCCATGCCGGGCTTCGACGGGCTCAGCACTCGGGAAGCAGGCAGCCGTTGCGCCAATCCGGAATGACGGTTGAGTACTTGGGATGACGGGTTGGACACTTGACCTGCGGCGGCCAAGCGCTACTTGAGGCGCATGAACATCAACGGCACGCCCTACCGCACCATCTGGCTCGGCAAGAACGGTTGGTCGGTGGCTTTCATCGATCAGACCAGGCTGCCGCACGAACTCGTCATCCTGGAGATCGGCACGCTGGCTGAAGCGGCTCACGCCATCAAGTCCATGCAGGTGCGCGGGGCGCCGCTGATCGGCGCCATGGCCGCCTACGGGGTTTGCCTGGCGCTGCGCGAGGATGCCTCCGACGAGGCGCTCGATGCGGCCATCGAGCATCTGGCCAAGCAGCGGCCGACCGCCGTCAACCTGCGCTGGGCACTGGAGGAGATGCGGGCTGCCGTGCGCAATCTGCCGCGCGAGGCGCGCGTCGCTGCTGCCTACGCCCGCGCAGCGGCGATCTGCGATGAGGACGTCGCCACCAACCGGCGCATCGGCGAGCATGGCGTGGCGCTCATCGAGCAGGCCGCACGGCAGAAGACCGGCCAGACCGTCAACGTGCTGACGCACTGCAATGCGGGCTGGCTCGCGTGCGTCGACCGCGGCACGGCACTGGCGCCGATCTACGCGGCGCACGACCGCGCTATCCCGATACATGTGTGGGTCGACGAGACACGGCCGCGCAACCAGGGCGCGGCACTGACCGCCTACGAGCTGGGCGCGCACGGGGTACCGCACACGATCGTGGTCGACAACGCCGGCGGGCACCTGATGCAGCGCGGCATGGTCGATCTAGCCATCGTCGGCACCGATCGCGTCACCGGCAACGGCGATGTCGCCAACAAGATCGGCACCTACCTGAAAGCGCTGGCGGCGCACGACAACCGCGTGCCGTTCTACGTGGCGTGCCCGCACTCGACGATCGACTGGACGCTCGACGACGGCATGGCCATCCCGATCGAGGAGCGCGGCGCCGACGAGGTGCTGATGATGAGTGGACGCACCAAGGACGGCAAGGTGGTGCAGGTCGAGATCGCAGCCCCGGGCAGCCCCGCCCGCAACGACGCCTTCGACGTCACCCCGGCTCGGCTGGTGACGGGGATTATCACCGAGCGCGGGTTGTGTGCGGCCTCGCGCGAAGGGCTGGCGAAGCTCTATCCCGAGCAGGCCGGGAGTGGGCACTCGCGCTGACGCGGGGATAGCTGTTGCACGTGAAACATTGCGCGGACGGCCGTGCGGCTCAGGCCTCGCGCAGTCCGTGGGCGATGATCTTGCGCATCACGGTCGGCAGCGCCTGGGCGGCGAGATCGCGGCGCGCAACCCAGCTGCAGCGGGCAGGATCGGCCCAAAAGGTCAAGGCGGCCTCGCTCGAGACCAGCGTGCGGTACACCATGGTCTCCAACTTGAAATGCGTGAAGGTGTGCGCGACCGTACCGGGCACGGCCCACCAGTCGCCGCGCACCGGCGCGGCCCTCAGCGCCTCCTTGGCCTCGGGCAGGGTCTCGGCCCAGTCCGTCGACGGCACCTCCAGCATGCCGCCCAGCAGACCGGCCGGCGCCCGTCGCCGCAGCAGCACGCAACCATCCTCGCGTAAGGCCAGGAAAGCGAAGCCGAGCCGCAGCGGCCGCTCTGGCTTGGCCGGCTTGACCGGCAGCGAAGCCTCCAGCCCCAACGCGCGGGCGCCGCACTCGCGCTCCAGCGGGCACATCAGGCAGGATGGCCGCTTCACCGAGCAGACGCTCGCGCCGAGGTCCATCAGGGCCTGCGCGGCATCGCCGGCGCGTCTGGCGGGCGTGAGCGTCTGGGCCAGGCGGCGGATCTGCGGCTTGGCTCTCGGCAGCGGCTCGCGGACCGCGAACAGCCGTGCCGCCACCCGCTCGATGTTGCCATCGACGGGCATGGTCGGCGCGCCGAAGGCGATGGCGGCAATCGCCGCCGCCGTATAGGGGCCGATGCCCGGCAGTTGGCGCAGGCTGTCCTCGGTATCCGGGAAACTGCCGCCATACTCGGCTACGATCAGGACGGCGCACTTGTGCAGATTGCGCGCGCGACTGTAGTAGCCGAGCCCGGCCCAGGCGGCGAGAACGTCATCCAGCGGCGCAGCGGCCAGCGCCTTGACTGTCGGCCAGCGTTGCAGGAAGCGCTTGTAGTAGGGAATGACGGCCGACACGGTCGTCTGCTGCAGCATGATCTCGGACAGCCACACCCGGTAGGGGTCAACCTTGCGTCCTGGCTTGGCGCGCCACGGCAGATCACGCCGCTCCTGGTCGTACCAGTCGAGCAGGGCGGTCATGCTCTCGGGTCCCGGCAACCGGAACCGCAGTTGTTTTCTTGCCACAGGCGGCATCCGCTCGTTCCCGGCACGGCACGAATCAGCTGCTCCATGTTAAGCCTCGCGCGACCCGCTGGATATCCTGACCGGAGCCTGTCGCTTGTCCGCCAACAGCCGCCATCGCGCGCCGTCCCATGCGCCTCCACGCGAGGCCGTCAGTTTCGCGCGCAAGCGGCCGAATACGCTGTTCGGGGTCAAGGCGGTAGGCAGCTTCCTGCCCGGCCTGACCCGCAAGGCTTTCGAGAAGCACGGGTTTTCGGCCGCCACCCTGATTACGGACTGGCCGACCGTAGTCGGCCGCGAGCTTGCCGCCGTGACCGCGCCGGAACGCCTCAAGTGGCCGCGGCCGGTCGAATATGCCGAGGACGGCACGGCCGCCAACGCGAACGCCAAGGGCCGGCCCGGCGCCACCCTGGTGCTGCGGGCGGACGGCTCGCAGGCGCTGGCGGTGCAGTATGGCGCCCGCCAGATCATCGAGCGCATCAATGCCTATTTCGGCTACGCGGCCGTCGCTGAGCTGCGCATCATTCAGGCACCTGTCGGCGAGGCTCCGGTCGTGAGGCGGCCAGCCAGGCGCCCGGCGGAACCGCTGACGCACGAGGTCGCCGGCGTCGCCGATGCAGGCCTGCGCGATGCCCTCGCCCGCCTGGGCGCCGGGGTCAGGGCCGGGCGCTGACGACCTCGCCCGCGATTTGCCTTCTCGTCCGCAGAACCTATGCTGCTGGGGTTTTTTGGCCTGCGCGGCCGCTCCGCAATGATCAGGAACAGCGTTGCTGCACGACCTGCCGCCAATGCCCTACCCTCGGCCGATGACACGGCGCGACCTGCTGACGGCAGGCGCGAGAATCGCCGCAATCGGCGGCGTGGCGGCATGCATGTTGACTAGGCCCGTCTTGGCCCAGACGGGCAACGACGGCAACACCTCCGCGCAGGTTTCGACCGAAGATCTGATGCAGCCCGGCCCCTTGCCGGAGTTGACCTTCGGCCGCGCCGACGCGCCCATCACGCTCGTCGAATATGCCTCGATGACCTGCCCCTACTGCGCGGCCTTCCACAACAATGTGCTGCCGACGCTGAGGCAGAAGTACATCGCGCCCGGCAAGCTGCGCTGGGTGCTGCGCGAATACCCGCTCGACAACCTGGCTGCGGCCGCATCGATGCTGGCGCGCTGCGCCGGCGAGGACAAGACCTTGGCCCTGATCGCGGTGCTGTATGCCAGGCAGAACGAGTGGGCGTTCGTGCCCAAGCCGCTGCCTGAGCTGTTCCGCTTCGCGAGGATCGCCGATTTCACCCGGGCGAGCTTCGATGAGTGTCTGCGCGACCAGAAGCTGCTCGATGACATCGCGGCCATCCGGGCACGCGGCGCCAATACGTTCGGCGTCGTTCAGACGCCGACCTTCTTCGTCAACGGCAAGCGGCTGGAGCGAGGCGCGACGCTCGAGGATTTCGAAAAGGCGTTTGCGCCGATCCTGAAAGGTTGAGGCCGCCGCTGTTTCGGCGGCGCCGTCAGCGGCCTGTGCACGCTACCGCCTGCGGCCTGGCTCGCGCCACCAGCTCGCCGACCCCATCTTCACGCTCGGGCTGTAATAGCCGGCGCCGAATTCCGGAGCGTACCCAGGGCCGTAGCCATAGATCGGGGCCATGCGGTTGGCGGCTTCACCCGGCCCATTGCTGGCGGGGCCATAGCCGTAGACGGGCGCGTAACCGTAGACGCGACCGTAGCCGTAACTATAGCCGTACAAGCGAGGCGGATATGCGTAAGCCGAGCGGTAGGAGCGGTACGAGTAGGCCGAGCGGTAGGGTTTGCGGCCCCATCCCCGGGACTCCGATCCTCGGTCCCATCCCCAGGCGCAAGCGTTGTCGATCGCGACCATGCAGAGCGGCGCGCTGAGCGCCAATGCCGCCATCCAACCCGAGCGCATCCGAAGTCCCTCTTCTCTGCTTGACGTGAGACTTAAGCAGGATCGCTTCAGATCAGATCACACTGCCCCAAGGAAACCGTTGCCGCCGAAGCGCGAATATTGCTTCGTTTCTTAAGGCCAGGGTGAGAATTACGTTCTTGTGGAAGCCGAGTTGGCTCCACAAGAACGATCCGTGCAGGGCGATGTGCGCCTGCGCGGAGACTACCAGCGGCGGCGCCAATAACCACAACGGCGGAAGCAACCCCGCGGTCCACACCATCTCCGGCACCACACCTTCTCGACGGCTGAGCTGGTCGCTGCGCGCAGGTCCGCCGGCGCGGCCGCTGCTTGGGCGCGCTCTGGCGCGAAAGCCGAAACGCCTGCCACGACGGTAAGCGCAGCAGCAAGGGCGAGAATGGTCTTTTGCATGTGGATCTCCGCGGTTGGGGGCTCTTGCTAATCGAGCCGATGCTTCAACCTAGGCGGCGGGCTTTCAGTCGTTCCACACGTGTTGTTTGAGACGGGCAAAAAACGGGCAAAGACCCGGATGCAAATCTAACTAAATGCGGGCGCAGGCTTGGCCAGTCAGGGCGGCGAATGTCGCCTCTCCTCGCAGGCGGGCAGCTGCAACCCGGCCGGCGAGGAACGCGAGCTCTCGAGGTGGGGATCGATGGCCGCTTCCGGGGCCAATTGGCGCGCCATCCTCACGCCGATTTGCCTTATTCCTGGCCAAACCTATGTTATCAGGCATCTGCGCCGGGCCATCGCAGCGCTGCAGCTGCCTCAACTTGCGAGGACCGATCCGTTGAAACAGTCCAGCCAATTCGACCTCAAGCGGGTCTCACAGATGCTGTCGGACCGCATCGACCCTCAGATGCTGTCGCGCCGCAACATGCTCTACGCCGGTGCGGGCGTCGTCGCGCTGGCGGTCGCATCGGCCTGGTTCCTGTCCTCGTCCGGCGAACCCACGGCGGCCAAATCCAGCCGCAAGAGCGGGCGCACGACCGAGGTGTCCGTCGCGGAGCTGATGAAGCCCGGTCCGTTCTCCGAGCTGCAGGTCGGCCAGACCGATGCCCCTGTCACCATCGTCGAATATGCATCGATGACCTGCGGTCACTGTGCCAACTTCCACAACAACATCTACCCGGCGCTGAAGGCCAAATACATCGACACCGGCAAGGTGCGTCTCATCATGCGCGAGTTCCCGCTCGATGATCGGGCCACGGCTGGCTCGATGCTCGCTCGCTGCGCCGGCGAGGGCAAGACTTTCCCGCTCATCGCGGCGCTGTTTGCCCGACAAGAAGACTGGGCGTTCGTGCCCAAAGAGAACTTTGTGCCTGAGCTGTCCAAGATCGCCCGGCAGGCCGGCTTCACCGAGGAGAGCCTGCGTGCCTGCCTCAACGATCAGGAGCTGATGAACAAGATCCTGACGGTACGTGCGCGGGCCGCCGACGAGTTCGGCGTCAACTCCACGCCTACCTTCTTCATCAACGGCAAGCGGCTCGCTGGCGGGTCGCTCGAGGACTTCGACAAGGCGATCGAGCCTCTTTTGAAGAGCTGAGGACCCGTTGCCCAAGTATCTCGTATTAGCGGTGCTTGCCCTGATCGCCGGGCTCGCTGGCGGATGCTCGGGCGACGCGCTCACGCTCACGGCAAACCAGACGACGCAGCCGACCGAGGCGAGCCTTGCTGCGACCGGCGAGGCCACGCCCGACACGCCGGCCTTCAACCCGTTCTCGGACGGGCCATCCACCACCATCGGCCGCCGCGAGGTGATGCAGAACCCGTCCATGGCCGAGGTGATGAAGGTGGGCACGCTGCCCGAGATGTCGCTCGGCCGCGCCGACGCACCCGTCACCATCATCAAATACGCGTCGATGACCTGCCCTTACTGCCGACGGTTCCAGCTCGAGACGTTCCCGGTCCTCAAGAAGGAATACATCGATACCGGCAAGGTGCGTTTCATCATCCGCGAGTTCCCGATCGGCAAGCAGTCGGGCCTCGCCACCGTGGCGCTGCGTTGCGCCCCACCCGACAAGTACTTTGCCCTTTACGACAAGCTGATGGCCCAGCAGGCCACCTGGGTCAGCCAGGAGGTGCGTCCCGACCCCATCTTCAAGGTGGCGGCCCAGGTGGGGATGAGCCGGGCCCAGTTTGAACTCGTGCCGAGAGAATCGCGGCATGATAGCCGGGCTCAACTGGGTCAAGGACCGGGGCCGGACGCTCGGCGTCATCGGTACGCCGAATTTCTTCGTTCAGGGCAAGCTGGTGAAGTCGGTGATCGGGATCAAGGAAATCCACGAGATGGTGGATCCGATCCTGGCTGGCCGCGTGGCGGCCACGGACACCGGCACCGGGAGCCGTTGAGGCAGGCCGTTTCGCGTTGCGTGCGGCGCGCACATGCCGTCATCCCGTGATGACCCCTGGGGTTCAGTGATCCACAGGTCGGCAGTGCTGGTGCTTGCGGCTCGCTGGATACCGGAGGCAAGCCCCGGTATGACAGTCCGTATTCAAGGGACGCACATCTCATGCACATCAACCGGCTTCGACTCCTGGGCTTCAAGTCCTTCGTCGAACCGACCGAGCTGATTATCGAGAAGGGGCTGACCGGGGTGGTCGGCCCGAACGGCTGCGGCAAGTCCAACCTGCTCGAAGCGTTGCGCTGGGTGATGGGCGAGACCTCGCACAAGAGCATGCGCGCCGCCGCCATGGACGACGTGATCTTCTCGGGCACGCAGACGCAGGCCGGCGCGCAACAGCGCCGAGGTCACCATCTTCATCGACAATAGCGACCGCAAGGCGCCCGCCGAGTTCAACGCCAGCGAGGTCCTGGAGGTGACGCGCCGCATCGAGCGGGAGGCCGGCTCGGCCTATCGCGTCAACAGCAAGGAAGTGCGCGCCCGCGACGTACGCATCCTGTTCGAGGATGCTGCCACCGGCGCCCGCTCGCCGGCGCTGGTGCGGCAGGGCCAGATCAGCGAGATCGTCAACGCCAAGCCCGAGCAGCGCCGCCGCATCCTGGAGGACGCCGCCGGCATCGCCGGTCTGCACAGCCGCCGCCACGAGGCCGAGCTCAGGCTGCGCGCCGCCGACAGCAATCTTGCCCGCGTCAACGACATCCTGGGCCAGCTCGGCTCGCAGATCGAAAGCCTCAAGCGTCAGGCTCGCCAGGCGCGGCGCTACAAGGAGCTGTCGGGCGAGATCCGCAAGGGTGAAGCCGTGCTGGCGCATCTGCGCTGGACGGATGCGCAGGCGCAGGTCGATGCCGAGGAAGTGGCGCTCGCCGCCGGCCTCGAGAAGGTCGCCGGCGCCACCGAGGCCGAAGCCAAGGCCGTCGTCGCCGAGGCGGAGGCCGCCGACAAGATCCAGCCGCTGCGCGAGCAGGAGGCCACCAAGGGCGCAGTCCTGCACCGCTTCAAGCTGGAGCAGGACAACCTTGAGCGCGAGGCGCAGCGTGCGGCGGCCCGCCAGCGCGAGCTCGAAGGCCGCATCGCCCAGCTCGGGCGCGACCTGGCGCGCGAGGAATTGCTGATCGCCGAGGCCAAGGAGACGCTGGCCCGTCTCGATGCCGAGACCCAGTCGCTCGCCAACACCACCCGCCTCGCCTCCGATTTCGAGCAGAAGGCGCTGGCCGACTACGACGCGGCCGACACCGCCCTCAAGGCCGCCGAGGTGCGCCTCGCCGAGCTCACCACCCGCACCGCCGAAGCGCGCGCGCGCCGACAGAGCCTGGAGACGCAGCGCGGCGAGCGGCAAGGGCAGGTGGCCAAGCTCGAGCGGCAGATGGTGGCGCTCGACGCGCAGACCCGGGAGATCGTCGGCCGCGCGCCGGATGCCTCGAAGCTGAAAGCTGCGGCCGAGACCGGTCAGCTGCTGATGGCCGAGATCGCCGACATCGAGACGCGCACCATCGCCGCCGAGGATGCCGTGCAGGCGGCCGCCGCCGACGCCAAGTCCAAGGCCGAGACCGCCGCCAAGCTCGGCCTAACCGCCGGTCAGCTCAAGACCGAAGTCGACACGCTGGCCAAGCTGCTGATGCCGGCCGGCGACAGCGGCCTGCCGCCGATCCTGGATCAGATCAAGGTGGCGGCCGGCTTCGAGATGGCGCTCGCCGCGGCGCTGGGCGAGGACCTCGACGTGCCGGCGGCCGAGGAGGCGCCCGTGCATTGGCGCATCAACGCCGCGAGCGGCAGCGATCCCGCCCTGCCCAAAGGCGTCCAGCCGCTCATCGACCATGTCGCCGGCCCGGCCGAGCTGACACGTCGCCTGCGCCAGATCGGCATCGTCACGCGCGCCGACGGCCCGCGCCTGCAGAAGGTGCTGGCACCCGGCCAGCGCCTCGTCTCCCGCGAGGGTGACTTGTGGCGCTGGGACGGATACGTCGCAGCGGCGCAGGGCGCCATGGCGGCCGCCAGCCGCTTGGCCGAGCGCAGCCGCCTCGGCGCGCTGGCCGCCCAGGAGGCGCAAGCGCGCCAGGCCTCCAACCAGGCGCGCAACGCCGCGGAAGCCGCTGGCGAACGGCATCGGACGGCGCAGACCGAGGACCGCAGCTTGCGCCAGCTCTGGCGCGACACCCAGGCCAAGCTGGCGCACACCCGCGACCTGCTGACCGACATGGAGCGGCAGGCGCGCGAGACCGAATCCCGCATCGCCTCTGTTGCCGACGCCAAATCGCGCATCGGCGAGGCCCTGGTCGAGGCGCATGAGAAGTTGGCCGAGGTCGAGACCGCTCTGCAGGAGCACAGCGGCATCGATGCCTTGGAAGGCGAGCTCACCGCCGCGCAGAAGGAGACGGCCGAGCTGCGCACCAAGGCCAGCGAAAGCCGCACCGAGCTCATCACGCTGGAGCGCGAGCATCGCGCCCGCAGCGAGCGGCAGACTGCCATCGTCGCCGAGCGCGAGCGCTGGCAGACGCGCAGCACCGGCGCCGGCGAGCAGATCGCCACCCTCAAGGAGCGCATCGCCGAGACGCAGGGCGAGGTCGCCACCATGAGCGACCTGCCCGGCATGATCGAGGGTCAGCGCCAGAAACTGATGAGCGAGCTGGCCAAGGCCGAGCAGGAGCGCCAGGTCGCCGCCGATGCGCTTGCCGCCGCCGAAGGCACCCACCGTCAGGCCGCGCAGGAGCTGCGCGCCGCACAGGGTGCCGTGTCCGACGAGCGCGAGGCCCGTGCCCGCGTCGAGACGCGGCTGGAAGGCGCCCGCGCCCGCCGCAGCGAGGAAGCCCGCAAGATCCGCGATCAGCTCGGCTGCGCACCGGACGGCTGTCTCGCCCTGGCCGAGCTACCGGCCGACGCCAGCCTGCCCCGGCTCGAGGAGGCCGACAACCTGCTCACCCGCCTCAAGGCCGATCGCGAGCGGCTGGGCGGTGTCAACCTGCAGGCCGACGACGACCTGACCACCATGACCGAGCAGTTCGAGGGCATGGACAAGGAGAAGTCGGACGTCGAGGAAGCTATCGCCAAGCTGCGCACCGGCATCGCCCAGATCAACGACGAAGGCCAGAGCCGCCTGCAGGAAGCATTCGACACCGTCAACGGACACTTCCAGCGCCTGTTCACGACGCTGTTCGGCGGCGGCGAGGCGCGACTTGCCATGGTAGAGGGCGAGGATCCGTTGGAGAACGGGCTGGAGATCGTCGCCAAGCCGCCCGGCAAGAAGCCGGCAACGCTGTCCCTGTTGTCGGGCGGCGAGCAATCCCTGACCGCCTTGGCGCTGATCTTTGCCGTGTTCCTAACCAATCCGTCGCCGATCTGCGTGCTCGACGAGGTCGACGCGCCGCTCGATGATGCCAACGTCGACCGCTTCTGCACCCTGATGGAGCACATGGCTGCCGATACGGCGACGCGCTTCCTGGTCATCACCCATCACCCGATGACCATGACGCGCATGAACCGCCTGTTCGGCGTCACCATGGGCGAGAAGGGCGTGAGCCAGTTGGTCTCGGTCGACCTGGAGACCGCCCAGCGCTTCACCGGCGCCGCGGCCTGAAGCGGGGCTTAGAGTCCTGCCGGTTCACACATGGAAGCAACGACCCGGAACCTGAGCAACCATCCGCAGCCCTGAGTTCGTCGAAGGGCGAATGGGTCCGGCAGTGCCGTGCTTCGACAAGCTCAGCACTGGGTAGTGGCTCCGGATCGCGATTCCAACTTCTCTAGAACCCGATGCCGACGCGGCCGCGGCCGCCGCCGATGCCGATCGAGATGCCGCCCCCTCCGATGATCCCGCCGCCGGACGAGGAAGAGCCCTCGGACGACGAGGAGGACCGCTCGCGGCTGCGCGAGGACGAGGCTGACTTGCTCTTCTTCGTCTTGCTCTCGGTGGCGACGCACTTGCCCTCCACCTCGGCCGTGCCCTTGCCGCACTCGAGCGGACACACCCGCTCCTTGCGGGCCGTCACCGCTTCCAGCGCGGCCGCCGTCGGCTCCTGGCTCGGCATCGACATCTTGGCGTGGCGGCCAAACTGGTCCAGCGCCTCCCGGCCCTTGTCGCCCCACTGCCCGTCGATCTCGCCCGGGTCGCAGCCGACCCGCTTCAGTTCCGTCTGCAGCGATCGCGCCAGCACCCGTGGGTCGGGCGGCTTCACCTCCGGCAGGGCCACCCGGGTGGCCTGCTCCGGCGCCTTGACCGGCGCGCCTTTCAGCTGCGCCACCATCACCTTGGCCAGGCCCGCAAAGGTGCCGTTCGGATAGCGCTCCAGATAGGCCTCGATGACGGCCGGCGACTTGCTGTCCTTGACCGAGTTCCAGAAGGCGATCTCGAGCTCCGGGTCCGGGCCCCTGGCCGCCGGCAGCTTGGCCAGCTCGCCGGCCGCCGCCGATCCCGACGCCGGGCCCGCCTTCAGGTACACCTGGCCGGTCAGCGAGGTGTGCTCCCACGGCACTTGCTTGCCGCCGGTCGCCTTCAGCACGTCGTTGCGCACCTCCACCAGCACGCCGCTCACGTCCTGGCCGGGCGCTTCGATGTACTTGAGCAGGGCTTCCGCATAGGGCGAATTGCGACCCACCCCGTCGAGCGCCACGTAGCCCGGCTGCGTCGAGAAGGCGATCAGCGTGCCGACCCCGGTCTTGACCTCGGCCAGGCCCTGGCCGACCTGGCTGCTGCGCGTGCTCATGGCGCGGGCCAGGTTGCGCGACAACGGGTTGTCGCGGCAGGCATCGAGCAGGATCAGGCTGGTCTTGGCCTCGCGCTCCATCTGCCGGGCCACCAGGCTGACCGGCAGGCTCTCGAAATCGACATCGCCTTCGCTGGCCAGCTTGGCATCGATCGGCACCAGGTAGTTCTGCCCGCCGACCTGCAGGCCATGCCCGGCATAGAAGAACAGGGCCACGTCGGCGCCGGCCAGCTTGATGCCGAACTGCCGGACCAGCCGCTCCATGGCCCGCTTGTCGAGATCACGCCCCTCGATCACCTCGAAGTCGAGCCGCTGCAGCGCTGCCGACAGGTCGGCTGCATCGTTGCTCGGATTATTGAGGGCGGCGGTGTTCTGGTAGGCAGCGTTGCCGATCACCAGGGCGACGCGCTTCTCTGCCCGCGCCTCTCCGCCCGACGCCGTCGCAACCAGCGCCAACAGCAAAACAAACACCCACCGCATGGCTTCCTCCGCAATATGGCGCATCGTAACCCAAGAACTTGAAGAAACCCAACAATATGAAAGTCAGTGTACAGGCTGACAGTTTTTCTGTCCACGCGCGAACCCCGTGCGCACGGATCGTTTTGTGTGATTGCTTCCCGCGCAGACGGATGTGAGCGAGCGAATCCCGGGCAGGTTCGGGGCAATGACCGTCATCGCACCAAACGGTGTTTGTCGAAGCGACAATCTCCCGGCCGCGGTCCATCGAATGGCCATGCAGCTGCCCAATTGTCGCATGTCGGAGCAGTCGGCGGTGACGGCTGCGCGAGCGTTTTCTGCCGCACCCGCAGTTCCTTGACACCCCCGTAGGCCACCCCTATGGTGCCGCCGCGTTTTGATGGCCCCGGGGGGAGTTGGGCCGCCTCCCCACGAGGACGTTTGTCCATGTCAGATCCAGCCGACAAACGAGGCTCTCATCAGGGTGAAATGAGCCCTGAGGAGCGGGCTGCGTTCCAGGCGAGGGTTTCCGACCTCGACAGCAAGCTCGACAAGGTCCGTGAGCAGCGGCATGGCCGCGACTCCGACCAGGATGCCGAGATGCGCGGGAGCGGCATGGCGTACGGCATGCGGATGGCCACCGAGCTGGTCTCGGCGGTGATCGTCGGCGGGCTGATCGGCTACGCCCTGGATTGGTGGCTTGGCACCAAACCTTGGCTGTTTCTGCTCTTCTTCGTGTTGGGGTTCGCAGCCGGCGTCCTCAACGTGCTGAGGTCCTACGAGCGGATGCAGAAGGAGTTCATGGCCAAGACGGGCGGCCGCATCGGCCACAGTGTCCCGGACGACGACGACTGACGGGGGTTTTTGCAGTGGCAGCACCGCAACATGGGACCGAGGGCACCGGGATGCCCGATCCCATTCATCAGTTCGAGATCCATACCCTCGTTCCCATCAAGATCTTCGGCTGGGACGTCTCCTTCACCAACTCTTCGCTGTACATGCTGGTGGCGGTGCTGCTGATCGCCAGCTTCTACATCCTGTCGATGCGCGCGCGCTCCCTGGTGCCGACACGCATCCAGTCGGTGGCGGAGGTCAGCCACGAGTTCGTCGCCGGCATGCTGCGCGACAGCACCGGCCACGGCGGCATGAAGTACTTCCCCTTCGTGTTCGCGCTGTTCATCTTCATCTTCGCCGCCAACATGCTGGGCATGATCCCGGGCGCCTTCACCGTCACCAGCCATATCGTCGTCACCGCCGCGCTGGCGGCGCTGGTGTTTGTCACGGTTTTGGTGGTCGGCTTTGCCAAGAACGGGGTGCGCTTCCTCAAGCTGTTCGTCCCGCAGGGCGTGCCGATCCTGATCCTGCCGCTGGTGGTGGCCATCGAGATCATCTCGTTCCTGTCGCGCCCGATCAGCCATTCGGTGCGTCTGTTCGCCAACATGCTGGCCGGCCACATCACGCTCAAGGTGTTCGGCGGTTTCGTCGTCATGCTGCTCGGTACCGGTGCCACCTTCTCCTGGCTGGCGCCGCTGCCGCTGGCCATGGCTGTTGCGCTCACCGCGCTTGAGTTCCTGGTGGCGTTCCTGCAGGCCTATGTCTTCACCATGCTCACCTGCATGTATCTCAACGACGCGCTTCATCCGGGTCACTAGATCGAAGCAGGTCTTCATCTTTCACCGACTAACCACTCAAAGGGAGTAGAAATCCATGGATCCCGCCTCCGCGAAGCTCATCGGCGCCGGCCTCGCCGCCATCGGCACGGGAGCTGCCGCTATCGGCGTCGGCAACCTGTTCGGTCAGTTCCTGCAGGGCGCCCTGCGCAATCCGTCCGCCGCCGACGGCCAGTTCGGCCGCCTGATCTTCGGCTTCGCCGTCACGGAAGCGCTCGGCATCTTCGCGCTGCTCATCGCCTTCCTGCTGCTGTTCACCTGATCCGGTAGGCAAAGAACCGCAAACCGGGGCTCGTCATGGCTCAGAAGTCGACTACCGCCGCCACGCACACCCCTGCCGAGGGCATCGGTCCCGGCAAGGTGTTTCCGCCGCTCGACCACACCACGTTCGTGCCGCAGCTGGTGTGGCTGGCGGTCAGCTTCGGGCTGCTCTACGTGCTGCTCAAGCGCGTCGCCCTGCCGCGCGTCGGCGAGGTGATCGAGGAGCGCGCCGACCGCATCCGGCGCGATCTCGATCAGGCCGAGAAGCTGAAGACCGAGACGGAGGGGGCCCTGGCCGCCTACGAGCAGGCTCTGGCCGAGGCGCGCTCCAAGGCCGGCGGCATCATCAAGACCATGCATGATGGCTTGGCCGCCGAGGTCGACAAGGAGCGGGTCAGAGTGGAGGCGCAGATCGGGGAAAAGGTGGCCGAGGCCGAGGCCCGCATCGAGCAGACGAAATCGCGGGCGCTGGCCAGCGTCAACGACATCGCCACCGAGACGGCCGGCGCCATCGTCAAGAAGTTGATCGGCGCCGACGTTACCCAGGACGAGCTGCAGAAGGCGCTCGTCCGCCGCGCGGCCGAGTAGGAGACGGCAATGACGAGAATGGCGGAGTTTTGGGTCGCGGTCGCCTTCTTCGCGTTCCTGCTGATCGTGCTCTACTACAAGGTGCCGGCGCTGATCGCCAAGCTGCTGGACGAGCGCGCCGATGCGATCCGCAAGGAGATCGACGAGGCGCGCCGCCTGCGCGAGGACGCCCAGAAGCTGCTCGCCGACTACCAGCAGAAGCACCGCTCCGCCGGCCAGGAGGCCGAGGCCATCATCGAGGAGGCTCGCCGCGAGGCGGAGGCCTTCGCGCAGGAGACCCGCGCCACCCTCAAGGACACGCTGGAGCGCCGTACCAAGCTGGCCGAGGACAAGATCGCCCGCGCCGAAGCACAGGCGGCCGACGAGGTGCGCGCGGCGGCGGTGGAGATGGCCATTGCCGCGGCCGAGAAGATCCTGCGCGACAAGGCCGCCGGTGCCAGCGGCTCCACCCTCGTCGACCAGGGCATCCGCGACCTCAAGGGCCGCCTGAACTAGCGGGCCTCAGGTTTTTGGCGGTATCGCCGCAGAGCCGATTTGTCATGGTCGGGCTTGGCCCGACCATCCATCCATCAACTCGCTCAGGTGCCTATGGATGGCTGGATCCTCGGGACAAGCCCGAGGATGACGGGTGATCGGTACGTTTCGATTCAGCTCAGGCCGGGATGACACCCGCTATTTCTGCGCCAGGAAGGCGGTGATGGCGGCGCCGGCCTGACTGATCGCCAGCACGCCGTCGAGATGGCCGCGGCCACCTTTGATCTTGACGTGCTGCAGCGGTGTCCCATCCGCCTTGATCAAAGTCGCGGTCTGATTGACGGCGTCGACGTGGAACACCTGATCGTCGTCGGAGGTGATGAGCAGGACCGGGGCATCGATGCGTTTCAGCCCGTCGGCAAGCGAGGTCCCGCCGGTGACGAACAGCTGATTGGCTTTCACGAGATAGAGGAAATGGTTGGCGTCGGAGACGGCCGCGCGCCCCCGGCCTACGCTATCGAGCGTCGCCTCGATGGCATATTTGCAGTCGACCAGGCAGCCGGCCGGATCCTTCTCCGCAGCCGCCCATTTGCGGCCCAGGGTCGGACCGTCCGCCCAGGCCCAATGCTGAGCGTGCAGCGTCACCGTCTTCAGCGCCACGGCGAGCCCGTCGAGCGGCTCCTTGCCCCCATAGTAGTCGCCATTGTTCCAGTTGGGGTCGAGGCGGATCGGCGCCGCCCACACATCGAGCCAGGCGATCAGATAGCCGTCGGACTCGCCCGCGCCGATCACCGGCACCGCCTTGCCGACCATTTCCGGATACGTGGAGGCCCACTCGTAGACCTGCAGCGCGCCCATGGAGGCACCCGTTACGGCGTGCAGCCGCTTGATGCCCAGGCTTTCCAGCAGCGCCTTCTGCACGTTGACGAAGTCGCGGATGGTAACGATCGGGAAGCTCAGCCCGTAGGGCTTGCCGGTGTCCGGATTGATGCTGGCCGGACCCGTGGTGACCACGTTGGGGTCCTTGGCGCTGAGATTGACCAGCGTGTCGGCCGAGATGACGTAGTAGGTGTTGGTATCGATGGCCTTGCCGGGACCGATGATCGCATCCCAGTAGCCGGGCGCCTTGTCGTCGGGCTTGTATTTGCCGGCAGCGTGGCTCGTCCCCGAGAAGAAATGCGTGACCAGGATGGCGTTGGATTTCGCGGCATTGAGCTGTCCGTAGAACTCCCAGCCGATGCGAACGTTCTTGATGGTCTTGCCCGAAACCGTCGTATAGCTGGGCAACTCGAACGTTTTCTTCTCCGTAGCGAGGTCCTGCGCGTAGGCGGCGGACGACAGAACGCTCGCCATCAGCATCACACACGCCAGCATACGCCTCTGCATTGTCACCTCCCGATTGTTCTTTGAGCTCCCAGTATACTCACTAACGCGACCTTCCTTCGACAAGCGTGCCGACGGCGATGCCGCCGATGATCAGCACCATGGCGCAGATGAGTGGCAGCGTGATCGGTTCGCCCAGCATGAGATGTGCGCTGCCCGTTCCCACCACCGGTGTGGCAAGCAGCCCGAGCGACGTCGTCATGGCGGGCAGGCTGCGATTGACCATGGCCATCGCCCAGTAGGCGAGCGCCGTTCCGAGCACGCTGGCATACGCGACCGCGAGCAGCAGCGGCGGCGTCCAGGTCACATGCGGTACGCCCTCGATCAGGTAGGCCAGGATGGCGAGCACCGCGGTTGCCAGCAGCACCTCCCATACCACCAGCTGAAATGGCGTTGACACCCAGCGGTGGCCGCGCACCTGCAGGATGCTGATCGCCCAGCACAAGGCGGCGAGCATGATGAAGGCGTTGCCGAGCAGCGCGCGCTGGTCGGTCCACGCGAAGGCGAGCGGGTTGAACATCACGGCGAGGCCGACGATGCCGAGGCTGACGCCCAGCACGCGCCAGCGCGTCAGCGGCTCGCCGAGGAACAACACGGCACCTGGAATCACCCACAAAGGCGTGGTGTAGCCCAGCACGATCGCGCGGCTCGCCGGCACGAACTGCAGGCCGATCGAAATGAAGCCGGAGAACAGGATCATATGCAGGACGGCAATGCCGAGCACGATCGGCACATCGCCGCGCCGGGGCACGATGAGGCTGCCCTGCGCAACCTGCAGCACCAGCAGAATCACACTGGCGATGGCAAATCGCAGCGCCGTCGCCCACAACGGCGGCATGCCCTCGACCACCACCTTGGTGACCGGCCAGTTGAGCCCCCACACGACGACCACGACCGCGAACAGTAGAACAGCCATCGGCCGGGTCAGGGGTTGGCCCCCCGATGCATTGACACGCCGCGCGGTCTCGGCCGTCACGTGTTGTGCGGAGGCTTGCCGCCGGTCTCTGCCGTGTCCGCGGTTGCGGGCGTGGCGGGAGGATCGCCGCCGAGGAACGGCACGCTGGCGCGCCCGGCCAGCCTGGCAAGGCTCTCGGCGATGTTGGGCGGCAGCTTGGAAAAGTCAGGTCCCGGTTTGCCGTTGGGCCCATTGCCATTGGAGCGCAGCTGCTGGGGCGCTAGCGGGGAGGGGCGGGGCTCCTGCGCCGCCGGTGGGATGCCATTGGTGCGGCGCTCCGGTGTAGCGGCAGCGCTGCGCGGCAGCGGTGGCGGCCCCGGCCTCGTCGGGCGCCCGCCGCTCGGGGCAGCGCCATTGCTGGATGGGGACTGCTCGAGCGCAGCCGCCAGCGTGGCTGTCGCGGGCGAGAGCGGCGCCGCGCCTGGCCGCAGCGGCGTTGGTGGCAGGTTGACCGGTTTGGTCGGGGCTGCGTCGGCTTCGGCCGGCTGGCGCGCGCCCGGCAGTGGTGGCGGCTTCGGCCGCGAGGATGGCGTCGTCGCCGGCGTCAGGCCGGGAGGCGGTGGAGGTTTGCCAGTTATCTGCATGGGCGCAGGGCGAGGCGCCAAGGGCGGTCTTGCCCGTGTGACCGGTGTTGCCAGCAGGGCGCCTCCGTTGGACGGCATCGGCGGGCCGGGCCGTTGCTCGGGCGGCGGTATTGGAGCACGCGGCTCGGCGGCGGTCTCTGGCGCGGCTGCCGCGGTCTGCATGGCCGGCATCTCCGGCATCCTGCTTCTGCGGAACAGGCCCTTTTTCATGCGCCGCTCGGCCTTGCGCACGACGCGCAGCAATTGCATCACCTCGCGCTCGGACATCGGCTCGCCGTAGTAGAAGCCCTGTCCGTACTCGCAACTGATCGAGCGCAGGAAGCCGACGTCCTCCTCCGTCTCCACACCCTCGGCAACGACTTTCTTGCCGAGCTCGTGCGACAGCGCCACGATCGAGCGCAGGATCACCGAGCCGGTGCCGTTCTGGCCGCTCGCCTGGATGAACGCGCGGTCGACCTTGATGGTGTCGAACGTGAACTGGTTGAGATAGGACAGCGACGAATAACCGGTACCGAAGTCATCGAGCGCCAGGCTGGCACCGGCCGCGGCCAGCTGGCTCAGCACCTGGGTGGCCTTCTCCGGATTCTCCATGATCAGCGCTTCTGTGACCTCCAGGCACAGCGAACCCTTGGGGATCACGGCCCGGCCGAGGATATGGCGCACCTCGTTCACGAGGTCGGGCCTGAACAGCTGACGGCTCGACACGTTGACGCTGACGAACAGCGGTGCGTCGGGGCGGACCAGCTCCTGCTGCCAGCGCTGGGCCTCATGCACCGCGCGTTCCAGCACGTAGGAGCCGAGCTTGACGATCAGATCGGACTCCTCGGCCACCGGAATGAAATGCGTCGGATTGAGCGTGCCGAGCCGCGGATGCTCCCAGCGCAGCAAGGTTTCGAAGCCAGCCAGCGACTCGGTCGGCAGATAGAAGATCGGCTGATAGAGCAGTCGGATCTGCTTTTTCTCGATGGCCTTGCGCAGGTCGCTTTCCAGCGCGACCCGGCCGTCCTTGTCCGAGCGCATCTCGGCGTTGAAGATCTCGATGCGGTCGGCGCCGGAGCGTTTGGCGCGATACATGGCGATCTCGGCCTCGCGCAGCAGCTCGGCCGGGTCCTCATCAGGACCGTCGTAGAGCGAAATGCCGATCGAAGCGGTCAGCACGATCTCCTGGCCTGCCAGCTGGATCGGCGCGCGCAGCGATCGGCGCACCTGCTCTGCGAGCAGGGCCAGCTCCCGCGGATCGGACTGGCTGAGCAGCAGCAGGGCGAACTGGTCGCCGCCGACGCGGCCCAGCGTATCCTGGGGACCGAGATTGCGGCCGAGGCGACGGGCAACGGTCAACAGCAGACTGTCGCCCACCACCAGCCCGAACGAGGAGTTGACGGCCTTGAAGCGGTCGATGTCGATGAACAGCAGGGCTGGGCGCACCAGCGGCTCGAGCGCAGCGCGCTTGGCGGCGATAGCCAGGCGGTCGAGGAACAGCTCGCGGTTGGGCAAACCGGTCAGGCTGTCGTTCACCGCGTCGTGCAGGAGGCGATCCTGCGCGCGCTTGCTCTCGGTCACCTCGCGCAGCAGGCCCACGCAACGCACGGCGCGACGGTCCTGCGAGGGCACGCTGGCCGCCTCCAGCTCGAACCAGCGGTAGGAGTTGTCGGCGTGGCGCATGCGGAACTCGATGCGCACCTCGCCGCTGCCGCGCTCCCGCACCGACCACAGCAACAGCTTGAAGCGCTCGGCGTCAGCCGGATGCATGTGCTTGGCGAAGTCCGCCGTCTTGCAGGACAGGTCGCCGGCGTTCAGCCCGAGGATGGCCTCCACCACCGGGCTTACCTTGATCTCCTCGCGCCGCGCGTTCCATTCCCATACCGCGGCGCCAGCGCCGTCGACAGCCAGCGAGCGCAGCTGCTGCTCTCCCGGTGCCGCCCCATACAGCGGCTCGATGGAGCGGAACGCATATTGCGTGACCGTGAAGCCGATCAGCACCACCAGCAGCACCAAGCCAGCCGTGAGGCCGAACACGATGATGTCGCCGGACAGCCGGCCGGTGAAGGTGGCGCCTGCACCGAACAGCCACACCAGCAGCAGCATCCAGGTGGGCACCAGTGACAGGGCGCGATCCTGGCCCCTGAGCGAGAGGAACAAGGTCAGGCCGGCGCCCACCAGGGCAATGGCCAGCGCCGACAACCGCGCGAAGGTCGCCGCCAGCCGTGGATCGATGAAGGCTGTGGCCACCAGCGCGAACTGCGCCAGCATCCAAAGCCCGATGAGCATGCGGATGAAGCCGTGCCACGCGCCGAGCCGCAGGAATGTGTGCAAGAACACGAGCAGACTTGCCACCATTCCGGCTTCGGTGGCAGCGCGATAGACCGCGTTCTCTTCAGGCCGGATGGTGAACAGCTTCTGCCAGAAGCCGAAGTCCACGCACAGGTACATCAGCACGCACCACGTGAACACCGCGGCGCTCGGGAAGATGGCCTTGTGGTTGGCCGCGAACACGGCCGTCAAAAAGACGGCGAGCAGGCCGGTGATGCCCAGCATGATGCCGTTGAACAGCTGCCGATCGCGGCTCTTCTGCTCGTACTCGACGGCCTTCCAGAGATAGAGGCGAGTCGGCCGGTCGCCGGCCAGCTCGGCGGCAAACGTCACCGTCTGTCCGGGTTCCAGCGAGATGCGGAACACGTCGGCCCTGTCATTCTTGACGCGCTCTGGCACATAGCCGACCGATGGCGTCACCCGCTCGACGCGCCGGGCGTCGAGGTCGGGCCACACCACGCCCGATCCCGACGTGGCATAGCGGTCGGCCGTCAACCAGCGCTCCACCGACTTGTCGGTGGCGTTGCGCAGCGCGAACACGAACCAGGCCGGATTGGTGCCGGGCGTCGCCGCCGGCACAATGAAGCGCTGGGTGATGCCGTCGCTGCCCGCGACCGTGTCGAGCTGCAGCGTGTCGCCGCGCTCGATGTGAGTCTCGCCGTATCCGGAGATCTCGGTCCTGTCGGCGTCATTGTTGGTGACGTCGATGGCCTTCATGGCTGCGGCGGCGGGGTCTGCAAGAGCGAGTGCGGCCAGCGCCAGCGCCAGGCACAGCAAGCCTACGACGGCCCGCAATGGCCACCGCGTCCTGCCGTTCAACCCTGCCCGCCGCGGCATCATGCTCCGGCCGTCCTCCTCACGCCCTGGGATCGTCGTGCAGAAGTGCGTACAGATCGTGGTCTTGCCACACGTCGTTGATCTTCAGATAGCGCCGCGCCGTGCCTTCACGCCGGAAGCCCGACTTCTCCAGCACGCGCGCGGACGGCACGTTGTGCGGCAGGCAAGCCGCCTCCAGCCGATGCAGCCCGAGCGTGCCGAACGCGAAGGGTACAATGGCTTGCACTGCATCCGTCATGTAGCCGCAGCGCACGTTCGGCAGGCCCATCCAGTAACCGACTGACGCAGATTGGGCCACGCCACGCCGCACATTGCTGATGGTCAGCCCGCCGAGGAGCGCGGCATCGGACTCGCGGAACAGGAGGAAGGCATAGCCCTGGTCCTCGCGCATCTCGCGCTGATACTGGCGCAGCCGCCGGCGAAAGGCGGAGCGCGTTAGCTCGTCGCGCGTCCACAGCGGTTCCCACACCGTGAGATGCTGCCGGCTCAGCGCCCGCAGCTCCGCCCAGGCGGAGTAATCGCCCATGGCAGGCTGGCGCAAGTAAACCCCGCGGCCGCGCACTTCCGCGTCGACGTCAGGTAGTACCGATCTCGAAAATGCCATCTATCCCCTCGTACACCCCGGGCTCCGGGCCCTGACACGGCCGCATCCAAATCTCATGCACTCGCCATGCGCCCGGCCATCTCTGCGTACGCTTCACCCTTCCGGCCTGCGCCCACCACAGTGACCGACGGGCGACTGCCAAGGAACAACTTGGCCGCCATATCGCGCACCGCTTCGGCCGACACCAACTCGATGCAGTCGACAATCTCCGCCGTGTCGATCAGGCGGTCGAACAGCAGCAGCTGGCGTGCCATCTGCTCGGCGCGTGCCGAGGAGCTTTCCAGCCCCATCAGCAGGCCGGCCTTGTGTTGCGCCTTGGAGCGGGCCAGCTCGGCCTCGGCCGGCTTCTCAGCCGCCGCGCGCGTAAGCTGCTGGCCCACCACGTCGATCAGCTTCCCCATCATCTCCGGGCCGGTTGCGGCGTGGATGCCGAACAGTCCGGCATCTGCCAGCGCCCAGCAGGTCGAATAGATGGCATAGCAGAGGCCGCGGCGCTCGCGCACCTCCTGAAACAGCCGCGACGACATTCCTCCACCGAACAGGCCGGAAAACACCTGCGCCGTATAGAATTCGCGGGTCCGATAGGACGGTCCGGCAAACGCCATGACGAGATGGCTCTGCTCGAACGGCTTGGCCGACGTGCGCGTGCCCCCGACATACCGTGCCGGCTCGAACCGGCCCCCCTCGCCGCCATTCATGGCACCGAATTGGGCCTCAGCGTGGCGCACCAGCTCCGCGTGATCGACTTTCCCCGCTGCGGAAAGGACCATGCGCGACGCCCCGTAATTGGCCTTCAGGAACGTGCGCAGGTCACCGGCGCTGAACCGGCCGACGCTCTCGGCCGTGCCGAGAATCGGCCGACCGATGGCCTGGCGCAGGAAAGGCTGCGTCCTGCAAAAGCTCGTAGGCTATCTCGTCGGGGCTGTCGCGGGTGGCGGCGATCTCCTGCAGGATCACCTCACGCTCGCGCTCCAGCTCGTCCTCGGCATAGCGCGGGATGTGCAGGATGTCGGCCAGGATGTCGAGCGCAAGGCCAACGTCGGCCTCCAGCACGCGCGCGTAGTAGGCCGTCGTTTCCAGGCTGGTGGCGGCGTTGAGTTCGCCGCCGACCGCCTCGATCTCCTCGGCGATGTCGCTGGCGCTGCGCCGCTCCGTGCCTTTGAACGCCATGTGCTCGAGCAGGTGCGAGATGCCGTGCTCCTCCTCCCGCTCGTGGCGCGCGCCAGCCCCAACCCAGACACCGAGGGACACCGTCTCGACGTGCGCCATGTGATTGGAGACGACGCGCAGGCCGTTCGGCAGGCGCGTCAGTTGGGTGCTCATGCGGCGGCTCCGTGCTTTTGGGCGGCGAGGCTCGCAACGAAGCGCTCGACGGCCGCCAGGTCGTTGGGCAGGCTCGTGATCCGCTCTGGATCATGCATCAGCGAGGCGAGGCGAGGCGGCAGCGCCGGCCGCTCGCCGGTGATCGCCTGCAGGGCATCGGGGAACTTGGCGGGATGAGCCGTGGCGAGCACGATGCGCGGTGCCGCGCCGCTGCCTGCCTTCTCGGCCGCGACCACTCCGCAAGCGGTGTGCGGGTCGAGCAGGTAGCCGCTGCGCTGCTTCACGCGGCGGATGCAGTCGGCCACCTCGGCCTCGCTGGCGCTGGCTGCCGAGCAAGTCGCGCCGCATCGGCTCGAGCGCTTGGCCCAGCTCGAAGCGGCCGGACTGGGCGAGCGCGCCCATCCTCGCCCGCACCCAGGCCGCATCCCGCCCGCACGCCTCGAACAGGTAGCGCTCGAAGTTGGAGGATACCTGGATATCCATGGACG
The DNA here is from genome assembly GCA_963840445.1 of uncultured Alphaproteobacteria bacterium. Classification (GTDB taxonomy): domain Bacteria; phylum Pseudomonadota; class Alphaproteobacteria; order Rhizobiales; family Hyphomicrobiaceae; genus AWTP1-13. The sequence continues at coordinate 560,141 of CAWIZC010000023.1, forward strand.
GCGAGGTGGTGGCCTTCACGCCGCGCACCTCGTAGAGGCCGGTGGCATGCGCGCGCACCAGGATGTCGTTGTCGTTGGTGGCGATGGTCAGCTGCTCGATCGGCAGCCCCATGCGGCGCGCCGCGTAGCCGGCCAGGATGTCGCCGAAGTTGCCGGTCGGCACGATGAACGACACGGGTCTGTGCGGGCCGCCGAGCGCAGTGGCTGCCGCGAAGTAATAGCCGATCTGCGCCATCACCCGCGCCCAGTTGATGGAGTTGACGCCGGCGAGCTTGACCCGGTCGCGAAAGGCCAGATCGTTGAACATGCCCTTCAGCAGCGACTGGCAGTCGTCGAACGTGCCGTCGATCTCGACCGCATGCACGTTGGGCTCGCGCGCCGTCGTCATCATGCGCCGCTGCACGTCGGACACCCGGCCCTTCGGGAACAGGATGATGGCGTCGATACGCTTGGAGCCGCGGAATGCTTCGATGGCCGCACCGCCGGTATCCCCGGAGGTGGCGCCGACGATGGTTGCCCGCTCGCCTCGCTGGCCCAGCACGCGGTCCATCAGACGGGCCAGCAGCTGCATGGCGACGTCCTTGAAGGCCAGCGTCGGCCCGTGAAACAGCTCCAGCACCCACAGGTCGCTGTCGATCTGGACCAGGGGGGTGACGGCGGGATGGCCGAACCGGGCATAGCTGTCGCGTGCCATTGCCAGCAGATCGGCGCGCGGCAGGGCATCGCCGACGAAGGGCTCCATCACGCTGGTGGCAAGCTCGGCGTAGGACCTGCCGGCCAGCCCGGCAATGCCCGACGGGCTCAGCTTGGGCCAGCTCCGGGGCATGTAGAGGCCGCCATCGCGCGCCAAGCCGGCCAGCAAGGCGTCCTCGAACCCCAGTTCGGGCGCTTCGCCTCTGGTACTGACATAGTGCACGGGATCGACACTCGCTGGGCTGGAGAACGGGAGACGAACCTTTCCGCCACCCTAGGACGCAGGCAAGGACCGAACAAGGCAGCCGGACTGGCCACGCCCAAGTAACGTGACTTGCTCCTAACGATGCCCAGAAAACAGGCCAAGTCGGCTGGTCGCGAAGGCTAAATAAACACCGATCAGTGTCAGCGCCAGGCCGTACCAGGTGACGGCATATTCGAGATGACGGTTGGGCAGGTCCAGCCGCGTTACGCCCCCCTTTGGGAGCCCGCCCGGCAGGCTCCGGCTCAGCGTCCGCATCGATCCAGAACGGCAGCGCAGCCGTGCCGGAGCCCGGCACGTCGCGGAAGGCAGTCTGGGTCATGGCGGCGGTGTCCGGCCAGTACCAGAGGTTGCGGGCCGCATCATTGGTCGGCGTGAACATGCCGGGCATGGGCACGTCCCGCACCAATCCGGTGATCCGCACCGTGCCGGGCAGCTGCCCATCCGGCCGCGTTGACGGGGTCTTGCGGGAGTCGGGCACCCATCCTCGGTTGATCCACACGAGCTGGCCGGAGGTGGTCTCCAGAGGCGTGAATACGTGCCAGCCCAGGCCCGCAGGGGTGGGGGCGTAGAGATAGCGCTCCTTGTCGTGCAGCAGGCGGCCTGCGACCACCACATGCAGGTACTCGCGATCGCCCTGGCCGGCGAGAGCCTCGGCCCGGCGGCAGATCGACAGGCGCCGCGTGCGTGCGGGCCGCCATCTTGGCGATCAGGCCCTCTTTCCAGTGCTTGCGCTGCACCTGCCAGGTGCCGAGCGCCAGCAGCATGGCAAGCGCGAGCACGGTCGCCACGGTCGGCCAGATCAGCCCGGCTTCCTTGAATCTGCGCAGCATGGCTAGTGCCGACTCATTTGAGCGTTAGGCGGCCTTCCGCAGCCTTGTGCTTGTACTGCTGCGCGATCAGCGTCGCCTTCAAGACGCGCAGCAGCAGGAAGCCGACCAGCGGGGTGAGCAATCCCCATAGCAACAGGTGCACCCACAGCGGCGGCTCCAGCCTGAATTCGACCAGCAGGGCACAGCCGAGCACCAGGAAGCCCAGGATGAAGATGGCGAACACGGCCGGCCCGTCGCCTGAGTCGGCAAAGCCATAGTCGAGCCCGCAGCGCTCGCATTTCTCCCGCAGCGTCAGACCGCCCGAGAACAATGCGCCCCGACCGCAGCGCGGACAGCGACCCCTGAGGCCGGCTGAGAGAACGTTGGTCGGGGCCTGAGCCTCGTCTTGCGTCATGGCGACAAGCTCCAACCCGTGCTGAGCCCGTCGAAGCACGGCTTGGCGGACGCCGCTCGCCCTGCGACAGGCTCGGGGCGAGGACGACTATGCCGCGACCTCGGCGTCAGTGCGCCAGCGGCGTGCCGGCTCCCCACACGTAGATGCACATGAAGAGGAACAGCCATACCACGTCGACGAAGTGCCAGTACCAGGCAGCCGCCTCGAAGCCGAAGTGCTGCTTGGGGGTAAAGGCGCCGTTGAGAGCCCGGAACAGGCACACCGTCAGGAACAGCGTGCCGATGATCACGTGCGCGCCATGGAAGCCGGTGGCCATGAAGAACGTCGCGCCGTAGATGTTGCCCGCGAAATTGAAGCCCGCATGCATGTACTCGAAGGCTTGGCAGGCGGTGAACAGCACGCCGAGGATCACGGTCAGCACAAGGCCCCACACCAGACCCTTGCGGTCGTTCTCCAGCAGGGCATGATGTGCCCAGGTGACCGTGGTGCCCGAGGTGAGCAGGATCAGCGTGTTGACCAGCGGCAGTCCCCAGGGATCGAACGTGCCGTGGAAGTTCTCGCTGGGCTTGGGCGGCCAATGTCCGCCGGTCAGCGCGTTGCGCTCGACCATGCCCAGGATCTCGTTGCTCTGCTCGATGGCCCCGTCCGGCCTGATGATGTCGATGGGATGAATGGCGGCGGGAAACAGCGCCACGTCGAAATAGGCCCAGAACCAGGCGACGAAGAACATCACCTCGGAAGCAATGAACAGGATCATGCCGTAGCGCAGGTGCAGCTGCACGACCGGCGTGTGGTCGCCGCCATTGGCCTCCCTGATGACGTCGCGCCACCAGAACATCATCGTGAACAGCAGGCCGAAAACGCCGATGGCGAACACGCCGGGCCCGCGGATGCCGAACAGGCCGCTTCCGCCACCCATCGAGCGCATCCAGATGATCAGCCCTACTGCCGTCAGGAAGGCGCCGATCGCGCCGACGGCAGGCCAGGGGCTCGGATTGACGAGGTGGTAGTCGTGGTGTTTGGCGTGTGTGTCGGCCATCTGGCGCTCCCTGACCCGTGCTCCCGCAGCGCGGGCATTGCTCCTCGTCTACCCTGCCCGCCCGTCGTCCGGCACTGCGCGCGGGGTCGCAGGAGTGGTGTTGGCGGGCTTCCCGGCAATGCCGGCCTTTGGGCCGGACTTGGGTACGACCGGATAGAAGGTATAGGAAAGCGTAATGTGGGTGGTGTCCCCCGCGTCCCTGTCTTGCACGATGCGCGGATCGACAAAGAAGCTGACCGGCAGGTCCACGGACTGGCCGGGCTCCAGGGTCTGCTCCGTGAAGCAGAAGCACTCGAGCTTGTCGAAGAACGCCGCCGCCTGCTCGGGGAATACGTTGAAGGTAGAAGTACCGGTCACGGCGTGATCCGACAGGTTGGTCGCGCGATAGAAGGCTAGCGTGGTCTCGCCGATTTTCACGTCCACCGTGCGCTGTGCTGGCTCGAACCGCCACGGGAAGCCTGGCGCCGTGTTGGCGTCGAAGCGAATGTTCATGGTGCGGTCGAGCACGACGTCGGACGGCGCGGTGGCTCGCTGCGGGGTGCCGTCGAAGCTGGTGAGTTCGCACAGCATACGGTAGAGCGGCACCGCCGCGAAGGACGCGCCGACCATGCCGGCCACCACTACTGCGCACCACACGGCAACCTTGCGGTGCCGACGGGCCAGCTGCGGATTAGGTCTCGTCTCGTTCATCGGGTCCATCGGGGCTGCCGCCAGATCCATCAACACGTAGTCTCTACAGCGGTCTGTTCAGCACATTGCCGCCCATTCGCGCCAGCGTTGCCACATAGAACAGCACCACCAGGGCCGCCAGCGCCAATCCGATCGCGATCGATCTCATCCTGCGCCGGCGTTGCCATTCCTTTTGCCCATCATCCGCCACCCGCTAGTGTCCCGCTTCCGAAGTTCGCCAAACTTCGCAACTGGCGTCCCGAGCGAACTTCGGAAGCACAAGGGACACTAGAACAAATGTTCTGCCAGTGTGATTCAGATCGAGAAGTTCGCTCCAACCGATGCCGCGAACGTCAGCGAATTTCTCGATCATCACACTGGCCTCCCGCAGTTCAACCCGCCCAGTGGGCGAGGCCCTGCTCCAGCAGCAGCACGGCGAACAACAGGAACAGATAGAAGATGGAGAAGCCGAACAATTGCTTGGCGGCCCGGTCGCCTTCGCGGCCCTCGCGCGTGTGATAGACGTTGATGGCCAGCGCCATGAAGACGCCGCCGAGACCGATCGAGGCCAGCGCATAGATAGCGCCGCCGAGGTCGATGAAGGCCGGCCAAATGGCGAGCGGCACCAGCAGCGCCGAGTAGATGACGATCTGCTTACGTGTCTCGTCGGGCCCCGCCACCACGGGAAGCATCGGCACGCCGGCCCTGCTGTAGTCGCGCGCGCGATAGAGCGACAGCGCCCAGAAGTGCGGCGGCGTCCACATGAAGATGATCAGGAACAGCAGGATGCTCTCGGCGCTCACCGAGCCGGTCACCGCTGCCCAGCCGATCATCGGCGGAAAAGCGCCGGCCGCTCCGCCGATGACGATGTTCTGCGGCGTGCGCCGCTTCAGCCACATGGTGTAGATCAGCACGTAGAAGGCGATCGTGAACGCCAGCAGGCCTCCGGCCACGACATTGACCAGCAGCCCCAGAGTCGCAACCGAGCCGATCGCCAGCACCATGCCGAAGGTGAGCGCCTCATCCGGCGTGACGCGACCGCGCGGTATGGGCCGCGCGGCGGTGCGCTGCATGAGCGCGTCGATGTCGGCGTCGTACCACATGTTGAGCGCACCCGACGCGCCCGCGCCGACCGCGATGCAGATCAGCGCGATCACGGCCAGCGCCGGATGCATGCTGCCGGGCGCCAGCACCATGCCGACCAGCGCGGTGAACACCACCAGCGACATCACGCGCGGCTTCATCAGCGCCAGGAAATCGCCGACGCTGCCGCCCGCAGCCTGTGCTGCGGGGCGCAGGGCGCTCATCTGGTAGCCAACGTCAGCCATGATGGCCTTTCACGTCCCCGAAAACACCTTCAGTGATGCGCGCTCTCTTTGAGCACCGGCAGCGTCTCGTAGGAATGGAAGTCGGGTGGCGACGGCAGCGTCCACTCGAGCGTGGTGGCGCCCGGGCCCCACGGATTGTTGCCCGCCGGCTGGCGCTGGATGAAGTAGGCGTAGATCAGCCCGATAATGAAGACGATGGTGCCAGTGGCGGTGATGTAGGAGCCGACCGAGGACCACCAGTTCCAGTAAGCGAAGGCATCCGGGTAGTCCGCGTAGCGGCGCGGCATGCCGGCCAGCCCCAGGAAGTGCTGCGGGAAGAACAGCACGTTGGCACCGATGAAGGTCAGCCAGAAGTGCAATTTCCCGAGCGTTTCATTGTACATGTAGCCGCTCATCTTCGGGAACCAGTAGTACCAACCGGCGAAGATGGCGAACACGGCGCCGAGCGACAGCACGTAGTGGAAGTGCGCCACCACGTAGTAGGTGTCGTGCAGCGCGCGGTCGACGCCGGCATTGGCCAGCATCACGCCGGTGACGCCGCCGAGCGTGAACAGGAAGATGAAGCCCAGCGCCCACAGCATCGGCACGCGGAAGCTGATCGAGCCACCCCACATGGTGGCGATCCAGGAGAAGATCTTCACGCCCGTCGGCACCGCGATCACCATGGTGGCGAACACGAAGTAGGCCTGCGCGTCCACGCCCATGCCGGACACGTACATGTGGTGCGCCCAGACGATGAAGCCGATGAAGCCGATCGCCACCATGGCGTAGGCCATGCCGAGGTAGCCGAACACCGGCTTCCTGGAGAACGTCGACACCACCTGGCTGACCATGCCGAAGCCGGGCAGGATCAGGATGTACACCTCGGGGTGGCCGAAGAACCAGAACAGGTGCTGGTAGAGCAAGGGATCGCCGCCGCCGGCCGCGTTGAAGAAAGTGGTGCCGAAGTTGCGGTCGGTGAGCAGCATGGTGATGGCGCCGGCCAGAACCGGCAGCGACAGCAGCAGCAAGAAGGCCGTCACCAGCACGCTCCACACGAACAGCGGCATCTTGTGCAGCGTCATGCCCGGCGCGCGCATATTGAAGATGGTGGTGATGAAGTTGATGGCGCCGAGGATCGATGACGCACCGGCGATGTGCAGCGACAGGATGGCGAAGTCCATGGCCGGACCGGGATGGCCCTGCGTCGACAGCGGCGCGTAGATGGTCCAGCCGCCGCCGACGCCGTCCATGCCCGGCGGGCCTTCGACGAACATGGAGGTCAGCAGCAGGGCGAACGAGGCCGGCAGCAGCCAGAAGGAAATGTTGTTCATGCGCGGGAAGGCCATGTCCGGCGCGCCGATCTGCAGCGGCACGAACCAATTGCCGAAGCCGCCGATCATGGCCGGCATCACCATGAAGAACACCATGATGAGGCCGTGACCGGTGACAAACACGTTGAACATGTGGCCGTTGGCGAAATACTGCAGGCCGGGTTCCTGCAGCTCCATGCGCATCATGACCGACAGGAAGCCGCCGATCAGACCGGCCGTGATCGCGAACAACAAGTACATCGTGCCGATGTCCTTGTGGTTCGTCGAATACAGCCAGCGCCCTATCCCATAGGGCGTGTGCTCGTGCTCGTGGTCGTGCGCATGATCCACGTGAGCCCTGGATGCCATGTCGGTTGCCATGTCGCCTACCTTCGCAATCCGTTCCGCGCCGCTCGCCTGAGAGCGGGTTGTTCAGCGCAACAGCCTGCGCTTGCAGGCTTCACGCCCCATTTTATTTGGCCGCGTCCGCGACCTTCTGCCGTGCCGCGAGCTCGATGGCGACGCCGCGGATGATCTCGCGCGCCTTTTTGCGATCCCTGGCCTTCAGGGCCGCCGCCCAGTCGTTGAAGATCTGCTCCTTCACCACGCGCACGGTGATCGGCATGAAGGCGTGATCCTTGCCGCACAGCTCCGAGCACTGGCCGAAGTAGACGCCTTCCTTGTTGGCCTGGAACCACGTGGCCGTGACGCGGCCGGGCACGGCATCAACCTTGGAGCCGAACGATGGGATGGTCCAGTTGTGGATCACGTCGGTGGAGGTCACCAGCACGTGCACGACCTTGCCGACCGGTACCAGGATATCGTTGTCGACCGCGAGGTTGCGCGGCACCTGCTCGGCCGGTATGCCGCTCTTGACGACCTCCTCGCGCTCCTTGTCCTGCAGCATGATCGAATTGACCGTGATGCCCTGGTCAGGAAACTCGTGCGTCCAGTTCCAGGCGTGAGCGATCGCCTTGATGGTCAGGCCGGGCGGCGGAAACGAATACTGCTTGTACAGCAGCCGGAAGGAGGGAATGGCGATCGCCACCAGGATCAGCACCGGCAGCACGGTCCATAGCACCTCGACCAGCGTGTTGTGCGTGGTGCGCGACGGGACCGGGTTGCGTTTCTCGCTGAACCGCCACATCACGTACAGCATCAGCAGCGAGCACGAATATGGTGATGACGAAGATGATCACATTGACGTAGTCGTGGACCCAGTGGATCTCTTCGGCGACAGGCGTTACCGCCTCCTGAAAGCCCATCTGGCCGTAGGAGGGCTGCCCGGACCCTGCGAGTGCGGGCAGGGCAAAGACCATGCACAGCGTGGCGAGGAGGCAAATCCACGTCCCGTTGCTCAGGCGCCTCTGGATCATCAAGATCGCTCCCACGTCTGTTGCTATGCACGCCGCGCGAGCGCGCCGGCTTGCCGCCGGCAGGGCGCCCTCGACGCCATGCACCTTCTTATCCCACGAGCTGCCCCGTCGTCCCGTGCGGCATCGGCTGTTCTCAACAGGTCGGCCCATCTGCCGCGCTCACGCGCTAACGGGTCGACACCTCCAGCCAATTTGCCCGGAACTGCCTATTGCGTCACCAAACAACACAATGGTGGAACCCGACTCAAGGCCGGTTTTGTGCGGCATATCCACGCGCAAGCTTCTGCAAGAGAAATGGTCGAGGCAAGTCCGCCACGCGGGACGGTACTCGTCTTGCCGGGTCCCATTTTGGCCGGATTCATCGGTGAGATCAAAGCCGCCTCGAGTTCGGGGTCTTCGGTGTCGCCGGGTGGGGGCTGGAGGCTTGCCGTCTAGCAGGATCGCCCCCGGTCCAAGCTTCGGTCTTTGCTCCAGCAACCGCATCATAGCTTACGGCCCTGACGAATAGGGCAGAACTCATGCTTCGACAGGTATGATGGTGACGCATTCGGCTGGTTCAATGCGGAGCGATTGTGCACCACAGCGCGGCCGAGTGTGCTGTATCGCACGTAGGATTTGCAATTGATCCTTCCTATTCGACATCTTCTCTGGCTGGCACTGAACGCGCTGCGCCCGATGCCGGCGGTGGTGCTGGCGGCCGGCCTGCTGGCCTGGGCGAGCGCGCCTGCTGCGGCGCAGCTCCCGGAAAGTGGCACAGTCAAAGCCCAGCACGGCGATTGGCAGGTGGTGTGCAAGCCGCCCCCGCCCGGCGCCAAGAACGAGGTGTGCGCGCTGGTGCAGAGCGTCACGGCCGAGGATCGCAACAACGTCGGCCTGACCGTCTATTTCCAGAAGTTCTCAGACGGCAAGCGGGTGCTGCGCGTGTTTGCTCCGCTAGGGGTCCTGCTGCCGCCCGGTATCGGCCTGAAGATCGACGACAAGGACGTTGGGCACGCGCCGTTCCTGCGCTGCCATACGTTTGCCTGCTACGCGCAGGTGGTCGTAGAGGATCCGCTCATCGAACAGCTGAAGAAGGGCAAGACGGCAGTCTTTATCATTTTCCAAACTGAGGAGGCCGGCATCGGCATTCCCATCTCGCTGTCCGGATTTGGCCAGGCGCTAGCTGCTCTTAACTAAGCTGACGGACATGGCTGGCGGAAGACCCCAAGGTCCGCCTCAATCGACCCCGCCATTTTGCCACTTTGTCCCGCTATCCATGCTGCATGGCTGGTGGGTGGTATACGAGAGTAGCGACAACAAAAAGTATGACAGCCGTCAAGGCCAACTGCGGGGCCACGCCTGACAGCGAATCCACCGAGCTGCGCCGCGAATTGCGGCTCGATGCGTTCCACCCCGACTATCGCCGTTTCATCCGCGAACTCACCAGCTGCTCGACCGCGCTCGAGGATCTGGCCGACAGCTTCCCCGGCCTGCTGTTTGCGCTGGCCAGCAACTACGCAACGCCCGCTCAGCGCGAGCGCGCTTTCGAGATGGTCTACGATGGCGTGGCGCTGCGCGAGGTCGCCGATGTGCTCGACCTGCCCTGGTGGCTGCGCAAGCTGCCGCCGCGTGCCTTCGCCGCGCCGCTGCCGAGGTTTCCTGTCGATGCGGACTTCACGTTCCGCATCAGCAACCTGATCCCGGGCGACGAACAGCTGCTGCCGAGCTGGCTCACGCATGTGGGTCACGCCTGCGAGGCCTGCGGCCCATCATATGCGCTGTGGGTTGCGCGCCAGTCGGACCTGACCGACCCGCTCAGCGACATGTCGCGGGTGATGGCGGCGTGGGCCTGGTTCAGCCAGCGCGAGGACCTGCCGGGACACCGCCTGCTGCGGCGGCCGTGGACTTTCGAGATGAGCTTCAAACGGGCGCGCGAGGAACTGGCGGCCTGGCGTCAGCGGCTACGCCTCATCGAATGCCTGGGTCCCGGCATCGAAAGCCCGTGGCTCGCCGACGGCTCCGGCCTCGATTTCCAGTTCGTGGCACTGCGCACGGTCGACGACTTCATCACAGAGAGCGAAGCACTCGACAATTGCCTCGACCAGTACGCCGATCAGCTCAACACCGGCCTCACCGCCGTGTTTTCGATCCGCAAGGGCGAGCGTCGTGTCGCCTGCGTCGAGATCGGGTTGCACGAGGAGGAGGCGACCATGCCGCAAATCGTGCAGCTGCGTGCCGCGCGTAACCGGCGTGCGCCTCCCGAGGTCTGGCAGGCGACCTATGCCTGGCTCGGCAGCCAGGCGCTCCAGCCGCTGTCGCCCGAGCGCCATGTGCCAAAGCCGATACGGCGTGCTGAGGCACGCCGCAAGATGTGGGGCCCCTACTTGGCGTTCCTGGCAGGCACGCCGCACGAGCCGCCGTTCCGCCGCCTGATGCTGGAGCAGACCGGCGGGCGGCGTGAGGTGCGCCGGCGCCCCCGCGCAATGCCGCGTGCAGTACGACCGGAGCTGGCGCGCCCCGCGTGAGTGCGACAAAACCTTGCGTCGACTTCGGCTCCGCTAGTTGGATTTTGCGCGACCATAGCCTCGCTTTGCCATGCACTGATCGCGCAGTTTGCCGCGATAGGCATCCTCGTTGGCGACATAGTTGACACCCATCCCGATCGCACCGGCCAGGACGAATGCCATGGTTCCGTTCTCATTGGCTTTTTCGGACGGAATGCCCTGCTTTTCAGCCTGCTGCCAGCACTGTTCTGCATCCCGCTGAGCTATCGCAGCAGACGTGTTGGCTTTTGAAAACGTATCGCTGGATGCGCAACCTTGCAAAATGAGAGCGCCGCAAACGGCGCCCACCGCAAATCTGTTCATGACACCCCTCAGTACGCAAACGAACCCCCACAACGACGGCGTAGCATTAGCCGTGGCGGCCGAGGGTGCGCTGTGGTCACTGGGTGTCGAAATACGGTTGTCACATATGCGATAGGGCGCAGCCGGGAGCAGGGTCGAAGGTGTCCAACATCATGACAGCTGCGCAGGCCGTCATGTCCTCCCCGAGCGATGGGCGCAGACAGCGGTGACCTCGAAAGCGGAGCCGCAGACTCCGAGACGGACGCCCTACGGTTCCAGCTCGGTGTCCCAGTAGAGATAATCGAGCCAGCTCTCGTGCAGGTAGTTGGGCGGGAACAGCCGTCCGTTGCGGTGCAGCTCGAACACCGTCGGCCGATACGGCTCCTGCATGGGACGCATGCCGGCCTGATCGGGCAGGAAGCCACCCTTGCTCAGATTGCACGGCGCGCAGGCCGTCACGACGTTGTCCCACCGGGTCTGGCCGCCCAGCGAGCGCGGGATCAGGTGGTCGAAGGTCAGGTCGTCCTTGCAGCCGCAGTACTGGCAGCTGAAGCGGTCGCGCAGGAAGACGTTGAACCGCGTAAAGGCCGGGTACAGCGCTGGTTTCACGTAGGTCTTGAGCGAGACCACGCTCGGCAGCCGCATCTCGAGGGACGGGCTGCGCACGAAGCGCTCGTATTCGGAGACGATGTTAACCCGCTCCAGGAATACGGCCTTTACCGTCTCCTGCCAGCTCCACAGCGACAACGGGTAATAGCTCAACGGCCGAAAATCGGCATTCAGCACAAGCGCCGGGAAGCGATCTGGTGTGGCAGCGTAGGCGTTCACGAGTTCCTGCATCCGTTCGACTCTAGTGTGATGATCGGAAAATTCGCCTGACCTCGCCGCAAGGCTGTGAGCGAATTTCCCGATCTGAATCACACTAGTAAGACTCATAGCTCTTGTGTCCCTCATGATTGCGAAGTTCGCTCGGAACAATCGCGGCGAGGTTTGGCGAACTTCGCAATCGGGACACTAGTGCAGCGAATCACGGTTGGGCCTCATCGAGCGGCGCAATACTAGCGCTGCGTATCAGGGATGTGAAGCCGAGGCCAAGGTGCCGGCAAATAAGCAGGAATTGTCGCTTTAGGGGCGCGCCGGGGCACGCAGGGCACAGGCGATGAAATGCCCGGCAATGGATTGGCCGGTTGGGTCTATGCCATGCCCCAAGTGCTCGCGGATGTGCCACTCGACGAGATGTCCGGCCTTGGCCAACTGCTCGCGAGCAATGTGGATCACATCGACGGGGATCAGATCGTCCGCTTCGCCGTGGATCAGCAGGATCGGAGGGCGCGCCGTTGCCTCCGCCAGGTGCTCGGGTCCGGCAAGCAGGCCGGAGAAGCCGACGATCGCCGCCGGCGCTGACGGGCGCCTCAGTCCGACATGCAGCGCCATCATGGTGCCCTGGCTGAAGCCGACCAGCACCAAGCGCTCGGGGCTCAGCCGATAGCGCGCCAGCTCGGCGTCCAGGAAGCGGTCGACGGCCGGCCTGGCGGCTACCACGCCGCGCCAATACTCGGTCGGATCGCGCAGGGTAAGCGGAAACCACTGCAGGCTGCCGGGCATGCCCGGAATGTCCTCGGGCGCATTCGGCGCCACGAATGCCGTGGCCGGCAGGCGCTGGCGCCAGAGCTCGGCCAGTGCGATCAGATCATCGCCGTTGGCGCCATAGCCGTGCAGCAGCACGACCAGCGCGTCCGCCGTCCTGCCGCGCGGCTCCAGCCGCGGCCCATCGAGCTGCATCGCCATGGCGCGATGTTAGAGCAGGACTACTGCTATTGCTTCTCCGTTTTCGCGGCGGTGGCGAGGATCGGCGACCAGCGGGCGATCTCGGCGCGCACGAAGCTGTCGAAGGCGGCAGGGTTGCGCTCGGCCTTGTCCGGTATCGAGCCGCCGAGCTGGGCCAGCCTTTCGCGCACGACGGGCTCGTCAAGCGACTTGTCGAGAGCGGCGGCCAGCTTGGCGATCACCTCGGGCGGGGTGGCCTTGGGCGCAAACAGGCCGGCCCACACGCTCATCTCGTAGTCAACCCCGGCCTCCTTGGCGGTCGGCACATCCGGCAGCTGGGCCAAGCGCTGCCCGGAGCCGATCGCGTAGGCCTTGACGCTACCGGCCAGCACAGACTCCGCCACGCTCACCGACTGCTCGCACAGGAAGTCGATGTGCCCGCCCACCACGTCGTTCAGCGCCGGCGCGGAGCCGCGATAGGCAACCAGCGTCGGCTTGGTGCCGACCGCCGCATTGAACAGGACGCAGGCCATGTGCGAGGAGGCGCCTATCCCGCCGTGTCCCTGTTTCATGGCGTCGCCCTTCTCGCGCAGGATGGCGACGAACTCCTTGAGGTTCTGTGCCGGGAAGTCCTTGCGGGCGATGATGACCGCCGGCGAATGCGCCGTGATGCCGATCGGCACGAAGTCCGCCACAGGATCATACTTGAGGTTGGGCGTGAGCACGGGGGCGGCCACGTGCGAGCCCATGGCGGCGGCCAGCAGCGTGTAGCCGTCGGGCGCCGAGGCTGCCGCGCGACCGCTGCCGACCGTGCCGCCGGCACCGCCGACGTTCTCGATGATCATGGATTGCCCGAGGATTTTCGCCATCTCGTTGGTGACGATGCGCGCCACCACGTCGCTCGCCCCGCCGGCGGGGAACGGTACGACCACGGTGATCGATCGAGACGGATAGTCCTGCGCGCAAACCGGGGCGCCGCCGCAGGCCAGCATCATTGCCAAGAGGCAGACAGGCCAGATGCGCAGTTCGGATTTCGCTCCAGCTTTCATCGGCGGCTCCTCTCCGTGCTGCCCCGCGCAGCGGCCACAGTTTGGTTACTGTTTCAGCAGTTCCGCAACCTCCACCCGACGCCCCTCGCGCGCGGACAGGATGCCGGCGCGAACGACCGCCAGCGATCGCGTGGCGTAGTCGCCGCCAACTTCGAGCTGACCCTGTCCGCGGGCCGCGGCGGCAAACTCCTCCAGCTCCTCGACCAAGGTGTCGTTCTTCGTGCAGGCCACCTCTGCCGGCTGGCTTGCACCGCGTCTCAGCACGCGCAGTCCGCCGTAGAGGTCGTAGTAGGCCGTGGCGTCCTTGCCGTAGATGTTCATCAGGTAGTACTCGGACGCCGAGGCGTAGCTGGCATTCAGCGTGGAAAGCGCACCGTTCTCGTGCTCCAGGAGCAGGCTTGCCACATCGGGATTGTCGCCGGGCAGCACCAGCTGCGCGAACTGCCCGCGCACGGCCATGATCGGCCCGATCAGGTATTCCAGCACGTCGGTGTAGTGAATGCCGATCTGCAGCATGACGCCGCCCGGCATGCCAGCCGCCTGGTAGCGCCAGGACGACAGGTCGATCTTGCCAAGGCGGTCGCGGCTGATGTTGGCCTCGGCGTTGACGAGCTTGCCAAAGCGTCCAGCGTCAATTTCCTGTTTGACCCAGCGGAAGTGGCTCTCGCGCCGGCGCTGGTAGCCGAGCGCCAGGACCACGCCGGCCTTCCGGCAGACCTCGGTGATGGCGCGGCCGTCCGTGATGGTATTGGCGATCGGTTTGTCGAGGAAGACGTGCTTGCCCGCGGCAGCCGCGGCACTGGTGGTGGCCAAGTGCACATCGTTGGGCGTGGTGTTGATTATCGCCTCGATCTCGCGATCGGTCAGCATCGCCTCATAGCTGTCGACCGCGCGGCATTTGTACTTGGCGGCGAAGGCTTTGCGCTTGTCTTCGGAGCGGGTGTAGCAGCTGACGATCTGCAGCTTGCCCGAACGCTGCATGGCATCGGCCAGCACATCGGACCACCAGCCCATGCCGATACAGCCAACGCGTAGCGGACCAGCACTCAAGGCTTCCTCCTCCTCCGGTGCGACTGAAATCGATGCAATTGAAAGCAGCAGTGCGGTGAAGCGCTACTTCCAGCTCGCGCCGATCGCTTCGACGGCCGCTCTGGCGATGCGCTGGTCCGTCTCCCAGTCGCCGCCGCTGACGCCGACGCCGCCGATGCATTGACCATCGACCAGCACCGGCACGCCGCCTTCCATGGCCGTCCACCGCTCCGGCCCGGCCGCCAGCGCCAGCCCGATGGCGTGGCTGACGTCGAGGTCCTGACCGACTGCTCCCTTGGCCGTAGTCGGGCGCCGGTTCGATGCAGCGCACACCGCCTTGGTGGTGGAGGAGTGCACGGTGTGGAAGCGGCCGCCGTCCATTCGCTCGAGCAAGATCATGTGCCCGCCGGTATCCACGATCGCGCAGGAGATGGCGACGCCGGACTGGCCGGCCATGTCGATGGCGGTCGCCATCATCTTCTTGGCGCCCTGGTGCGTGAGGCGTTTGCTCTCCGCGATATACATGGTGTGACGTCCGATTGAGAGCTTCCGCCCCGACATGTTGTTGCCATCAAGGAGGAATGATGGCGGCCCAGTTGCTCCGTTCCGAAATCTCCTGCATCGGCTGGTCGGCCCGAGCGGATTGGGCCGCGTTGCGCATTTGCTGGTCCACCATAGCGGGCCGCGTGGAGTTCCGGCCAAGCTCACCTGGTTGTGAAAAGCACCAGCAACACAGTCCGCCGAGCTTGTGCGATACTTTGAGTCGTCGGCGCACAATCACTCTATCGGGGGCAATGTCGATGCAACATGACCGTCTTCTGGCCGCCGCCATCGTGGCTGGCCTGCTATTCTCTGCGCAACCCGCCATGGCTTTCACCGTGGACGACAAGAGCGGCAACTATCCCGACGGTACGGCCCGCTATGTCGACACCGACGAGAAGCAGCCTTCCTCTGCCTTCCGTTTCGGCGTGCAGGGCCAGTCCTCCAGCGACAGTGTTGATCGCAACTCGCCCAGCCTGTTGAGCAATCCCGCGTTCAGCGGAACCCCACTCCGGTCTCCGATACCGGATGCCGTCTACACCAATCCCGCACGGCGCAGATGAGCCCTCGCCTCAGGCTTTGGGGAAGGTAATGGCCTCGATCTTGTTGCCGTCCGCGTCTTTTACAAAGGCGCCGTAGTAAGTGGTCATCGCGCCTTGGCGTGGGCCGGGCTCGCCATCGCTGCTGCCGCCGTGCTGCAGCGCCAGAGTGTGGAAGGCGCGCACGGCGTCCTCGCTGGGCGCGCGCAGACACACGTGCATGCCGGTGTCGGCGGGGATGGGTGGCATCTCGGCGCGCAGGTTCAGCCAGAACTCGGGATACTGTTTGCCGAACCCGACGGTGGCCGGCCGTTCCACCAGGCGGACGTAGCCCAGCGGCGCGAGCACACGCTCATAAAATTGGGCGCTGGCCGACAGGTCGCGCACCGGTACGGAGACATGATCGATCATGCGGTCAGTCTAGCGTGCTTAGACAGGCTCAGCACGGCGTAGCGGCTGGCCTGCGCGCCAACCCCGCCCGGAGCTTCGTCGAAGGGCGACTTGCGGGCTACAAGGCCGCGTTGCAGCCTGTCACCGGTAGACGAACGCCGCCGCGTTGACGATATCGTACTCGCATGTGGCGGCAGCCGATCGCGGGCCGGCGCTGATGAACAGATACGGATTGCGGTAGCGTGCGTTCCACATCTTGTGATCGACCTGCCAGAGGTGCACGTCGACGTTGCGTTTGCCGATGGCGAGCGTGATCGAGCTGGCA
Organism: uncultured Alphaproteobacteria bacterium; assembly: GCA_963840445.1. Taxonomy (GTDB): domain Bacteria; phylum Pseudomonadota; class Alphaproteobacteria; order Rhizobiales; family Hyphomicrobiaceae; genus AWTP1-13. Next base: position 576,491 of record CAWIZC010000023.1, read on the forward strand.
GTGCTCCACGACTGCGGATTGATGCCGAGCATGGAGCCCAGCGCATCCTTCTGGCACGCCTGCACGGCGCGCTCTTTGTAGGCCTGGATGATCACCTCCCGCGTCGCTGTGCGGAACAGGTACTCGTGGTGCAGCACCTTGGCTGCTGCCAGCAGCGCCAGAACTATGAGCAGAGGCTTCATCATGGGCCGACGTCCAATATCCGCGCAGGCGCGCTGAAATCTTCGGCGCCTCCGCGTCCCGCGGAGGTCCAGGCAATGTTGCGCGGACATGGTGAAAAAAGCGTTTCTGCGCGCGCCAGGCCGGGCAACCGGTGAGTATTCAGGGCGTCGCAATTCCTGCTACTACACCCGGAATGGGCAATCGTGGGAGGACATCGCATGGCCAAGATCGGCTTCATCGGGCTCGGCAACATGGGCACGCCCATGGCCGGCAACCTGGCCAAGAAGGGCCACCAGGTGCGTGGCTTCGACCTCGTCAAGGCCAACCTGGAGGCGGCGGTCAAGCGCGGCGTCGAGGCCGCGGGCTCGGCAGCCGACGCGGTGCAGGGCGCCGAGGTGGTGGTGACGATGCTGCCGGCCGGCAAGGATACGGTGGCCGTCTACGAGAAGGCCGGCGTGCTGCAGGCGGCGAGCAAAGGCACCGTGCTCATCGATTCCTCGACCATCGACGTGGCCTCGGCACGTCGCGCGCATGATCTGGCCCAGGCCACCGGCATGCTGTCGCTCGATGCCCCCGTGTCGGGCGGTGTCGGCGGCGCCGAGGCGGCGACGCTGACCTTCATGGCCGGCGGCAGCAAGGACGCATTCGACAAGGCCAAACCAATCCTGGAGGCGATGGGCAAGCGGGTCGTGCACTGCGGCGATGCCGGCGCCGGTCAGGCCGCCAAGATCTGCAACAACATGATCCTCGGCATCAGCATGATCGGCGTGGCCGAAGCGTTCGTGCTGGCCGAGAAGCTCGGCCTGTCGCACCAGGCGCTGTTCGACGTCGCCTCAACGTCCTCCGGCCAGTGCTGGTCGCTGACCAGCTATTGCCCGGTACCGGGGCCGGTGCCGAACGCGCCCTCCAACAACAATTACAAGCCGGGCTTCGCCTCGGCGCTGATGCTGAAGGATCTGAAACTGGCCCAGGAGGCGGCCGCAGCCGCGGGCGCCACCACGCCGATGGGAGCGGCGGCAGCACAGATCTATGCCCTGCACAACGCCTGGGGCGAGGGCGGCACCGACTTCTCCGGCATCATCCACTTGATTCGCGGCAAGAGCGGCTAGTGTGGTGATGGAGAAATTCGCCGGACTCCGCCGCATGGTTCGGAGCGGAATTTCTCGATCTCAATCGCACTAGCAGACCTCTCTTCCAGTGTCGCTCGTGATTGTCAAGTTCGCTCTGCACCCTGGCTGCGAAGGTGGGCGAACCTCGGAATCGGGACACTAGAGTTCCTCGCTCAGTGCTTATCCAGGCTGGGATGCGGGTTGTTGCCGATACGCGCAAAAGCCGGCACCTGCGACCCTTGCGCCATCACCGGTTGCCTGGATATTGCGATGCCAACACTTGCCCAATGCATTGTCTGGATCGTGGTCGGCCTGCTTGGCGGGAGCCTGGCTGGCCTGGTCATAAAGTGGGACCGCGAGGGATTTGGGGTCGTCAGGAATCTTTGGGCTCGGCCTGGCCGGCGCGTTCGTGGGCGGGCTGCTGTTTCGCCTGCTGGGACTTTTTCCCGGCCTCGACAAGGTGGTGATCTCGCTACGGGATGTGGTGGCGGCGTTCGTCGGGTCGTTGCTCGTGCTTGCCGGACTCTGGCTCTGGCGGCGCTCCAGGGGCTTGCCCTGAGCATATCCGGATCGAGTAAAAAAGGAGGCCTCCGGTTGCGGTCGGAGGCCAAAGTGATTGGGGGCTTTCTGAAAGGCGATGTGTGTCAGGCGGCCTTGCGCAGGACCGGCGCGCACAGCGCATGGGCAATGCGCTCGACTGCGGTGCTCCAGTCGGCGGTCGGCGCCGCGCCGGTCACGCCGAACGCAGCCAGCGCGTCGGTGGGCGTGCCGCCGTCGCGGAACAGGCGCGCGCACGCTTGGCGCGCGTAGCCGATGGATTGCTGCCATTGCACGGGATTGATGTAACGGGGGGACATGGGATTGGCCTCATGATCTCGGTCGTTGCAGAGCACCGCGCTTACATTGACGCGACGGGTGGCAGGCGCATCCAGCGAGATGGCTTCACGACGCAAAACCCTGTCACATGAAGCCTCAGTGACATGCTTGTCGTACGCTGGACACGCCTGCCATACTTGTTGAGGTGCCGCTGCCCGGCACCTCGAAACGCATACGCTCAGCGCTTAGTACGCCTTACTCGCTTGGGCCGCTGATCGACGCTCTTGCTGGCGAGAGAACTCACCACGCTGCCGACCACGTCGCCCAACACACGCCACGAACTCTCTTTCAACTCTGAAACTGTCATTGAACCTGCTGCCTGGTTCGCCCCACCGCGAGGCTGGCGAGCCGCTCGGCGATACGCACACTCTTTCTTGCCAACGCGGCTTGTCTGGTAGCCAGCAACGCAGGGGCCAAGAGACACTTTGGACGCACACTCTGGGTACGCAAACTGACGCGGTACACATGCGACGCAGACGCAACAGCACTCGACGCAACGCCACTCACACAAACGCCACGCACAAACTCTACGCACGCAACACGGTCAGCGTGGGGGCGCCTGACCAAACCATGCGGAACGCCAGAACGGCGACCGAGGGGATACGCTGGCAGCGCGAGACGCGGAAACAACACAACGCGTGGAGCCACAACTCGATTGGGTACGCTGCTTACAACTTGCACAGCCCACTTCCCCTCAGCCTCACCGGTGTTCTATTTGCGTTCCGGCGACAGGGCCAATATCCCTTCGCAACTTGTTGCTTGAAGGGCGCATCAAAGGCGAAAAAGAGGCTTCGGGAAATTTCCACAACTTGACAGATACCCAAAAGACTCATGTTGAAAAACCGGCAAATCACCCTCCCTCCGGACACCCGAACGTGGCCCAGACGCCAAAATTCCTGATCACCGGGCCAACCGACGCTCAAGTCCGCTTTCTGTGCGCACACGGCGCAGGCGGCGGCATGGTCAGCCCCTTCCTCGACACCGTCGCCAAGCTTCTCGCCGAGCGCGGCATCGCCGTCTGGCGCTTCGAGTTCGCCTACATGGCAGCGCGCCGCGAGGGCGGAACGCGCAAGCCGCCGCCGAAGGCCGAGCGGCTAATGGACGAGTATCGCGCCGCGGTCTCGGAGCTGCCGCGCGATGGATCGGTGATCATTGGCGGCAAGTCGATGGGCGGCCGTGTGGCGAGCATGGTCGCCGACGAGTTGTTCGGGCAGCGCCGCATCGCCGGGCTGGTCTGCCTCGGCTACCCGTTCCACCCGCCCAAGGCGCCCGAGAAGCTGCGCACGGCGCATCTGGAGGCCATCGCCTGCCCGACGCTGATCGTGCAGGGCGAGCGCGACCCGTTCGGCACGCGCGCCGAGGTGGAGGGGTTCCGGCTATCCCCGGCCATCCGGCTGCATTGGGTGGGCGATGGCGACCATGACCTGGGCCCGCGCGGTGCCTCGGGCTTCACCCGCAAGGGCAACCTTACGGCCGCCGCCGATGCGATCGCGGCGTTCGCGGCATCCGTAGTGAGGTGACGGGCGCCCTTCGACAGGCTCAGGGCGGGGTCCACCCTAAGGGCGGGGTCCACCCTAAAGGCAAGCCCACCAACCCGGTGCTGAGCCTGTCGAAGCACGGCAATGGGCGTCAACCGCCATCACGCACGTGCGGCAGCGCCCTGCGCCTCCGGCAGCCGCTGCGGCAGCAGGAGGACGGCGGCCAGGATGACGGCGGCCGACAGGGCCAGCACGCGGAACAGCGCGTCGAAGCCCCAGCGCTCGTAGATGAAGGCGATCAGCGGCAGGGCGGCGGCCAGCACGGTGAAGCTGACGACATAGCGCACACCGTAGACGCGCGCTCGCCATTCGCCCTCGGCCAGGCGGCCGATCATGTAGTCGTTGATGGGGATCTGCCCGAACGCTGCCAGCATGAACACCATGGCGCAGGCCAGCGCCGCCCAGTCGTTGAGGCCCGGCATCAGCGAGAAGAACACCAGCTGCACCGAAGCCGCAGTGATGAAGACGACGCGAGGCCCGAGCTTGTCGAGGAAATGCCCAACGATCAGCTGCCCCATCGAGCCCAGAGCGAACACCATGAAGGCCAGCTGGCCGAGCACGGTGGCCGAGGTGGCGATGCCGCCGAGACGCTCGTCGAACACCTTGGGCAGCGCAAAGGTGGTCGACTGGAAGACGATGCTGGAGACGGCGGTGGTCAGGAACACGATCATGGAGATGCGCAGCAGCATCGCCTTGACGTCGGCCGGTTGGGCGATCTGCGGCAGCGGCCTTTGCGGCACCCGGTGCTTTGGCGTGCGCAATCTGGCTCAAGATGTCCGGCCAGCGCAGAACCGTGTAGACGATGCCGATGGCGATCGAGACGACGCCCGGCACGATGAAGGCGATGCGCCAGCCGCCGTGATCGATGAAGTAGCCGGTGACCAGCGCGGCGCTGGCCACGCCGAGGTTGCCCCACACGCCGTTCACGGCGATGCGCATGCCGGTGTTCTTCCACTTCGCCACCACGATGGCGAGCCCGACCGGGTGGTAGATGGCGGCGAACACGCCGACCACGAACAGCCCGAGGCCGATCTCGAACGGGGTGCGCGCAAACGCGGTGGCGATCGAGGCGAAGCCGATGCCGATGAAAAACACGCTCATCATGCCTTCGCGGCTCCACTTGTCGGCGAGCCAGCCGGCCGGCAGCGCGAACAGGCCGAAGGCGAGGAACCCGGGTGTGGCGTACTTGAGCAGATCGGCATAGCCCAGCCCCCACTCGCGATACAGCGCCAGCGCCGCCACCGTGGCGAAGATCAGCGTGAACAGATGATCCAGGAAGTGGCCGATGTTGAGCAGCAGGAAGTGCAGCCGGTCGCGCATGCGTTGCTCCTTGGGCCCGGCGTTGGCCGCCGTGTGGTGTGCGGGGCTTAGCCTAGCGCCATCGCCAGCACTGGGGAACAGGTGAGCGGCTAATTCTCGTCCATCTTCAGGGCGGCGATGAAGGCTTCCTGCGGGATGTCGACCTTGCCGAACTGGCGCATCTTCTTCTTGCCGGCCTTCTGCTTGTCGAGCAGCTTGCGCTTGCGCGAGATGTCGCCGCCGTAGCACTTGGCAATCACGTCCTTGCGCAAGGCGCGGATGGTTTCGCGCGCGATGATGCGCCCGCCGAGCGCGGCCTGGATCGGGATCTGGAACAGGTGCGGCGGGATCAACTCTTTCAGCTTCTCGACCATGGAGCGGCCGCGGCTCTCGGCTCGCGCCCGGTGCACAATGATCGACAGCGCGTCGACCGGCTCGGCGTTGACCAGGATCGACATCTTCACGAGGTCGCCCGGCTCGTAGCCCTTGATCTCGTAGTCGAACGAGGCATAGCCGCGGCTGATCGACTTGAGTCGGTCGTAGAAGTCGAACACCACCTCGTTGAGCGGCAGCTCGTAAACGAGCATGGCGCGGGTGCCGACGTAGGTAAGCGTCTTCTGCCGCCCGCGCCGGTCCTGGCACAACTTCAGCACCGAACCCAGATGCTCGTCGGGCACCAGGATGGTGGCATCGATCCACGGCTCCTCGATGCGATCGATGCGCGTGGGGTCCGGCATGTCGGCCGGATTGTGCATCTCGAGCTTGGTGCCGTCGTTGAGGTAGATGTGATAGATGACGCTGGGCGCCGTGGTGATCAGGTCGAGGTTGAACTCGCGCTCCAGCCGCTCGGTGATGATCTCCAGGTGCAATAGCCCAAGGAAGCCGCAGCGGAAGCCGAAGCCGAGCGCCGCCGAGCTCTCCGTCTCGAAGGAAAAGCTCGCGTCGTTGAGGCGCAGCCGCGCCATCGCCTCGCGCAAGTCCTCGAACTGCGCCGCGTCCACCGGGAACAGCCCGCAGAACACCACCGGCTGCGCCGGCTTGAAGCCCGGAAACGCCGCCGCCGTCGGCTTGCGCTCGTCCGTCACCGTATCGCCGACGCGCGTATCGGCCACCTGCTTGATGGCCGCGGTGAAGAAGCCGACCTCGCCGGGTCCCAGCTCCGACAGCATCTCCTGCTTGGGGCGGAAGATGCCGACGCGCTCGATCTGGTAGGAGCCGCCCGAGGCCATCAGCTTGACCTTCTGGCCCTTCTTCAGCGTGCCGTCGAAGATGCGCACCAGCACCACCACGCCCAGGTAGGCGTCATACCAGCTGTCGATCAGCAGGGCCTTGAGCGGCGCGGCGCGGTCGCCCTTTGGCGGAGGCAGCCGCTCGACGATGGCTTCGAGCACCGCGCCGACGTTCTCGCCGGTCTTGGCCGAGATCGGGATGGCATTGGAGGCATCGAGCCCGATCACCTCCTCGATCTGCTGTTTGACGCGGTCGGCATCGGCGGCCGGCAGGTCGACCTTGTTGAGCACAGGCAGGATTTCGAGATTGCCGTCGAGGGCCTTGTAGACGTTGGCCAGCGTCTGCGCCTCCACGCCCTGGCTGGCGTCCACCACCAGCACCGCGCCCTCGCAGGCCGCCAGCGAGCGCGACACCTCGTAGGCGAAATCGACGTGGCCGGGCGTGTCCATCAGGTTCAGCTGATAGCTCTTGCCGTCCTTGGCGCGATAGTCGAGGCGCACGGTCTGCGCCTTGATGGTGATGCCCCGCTCACGCTCGATGTCCATGGAATTGAGGATCTGCTCCTTCATCTCCCGGTCCGAGACGTTGCCGCACAGCTGAATCAGCCGGTCGGACAGCGTCGACTTGCCGTGGTCGATGTGAGCGATGATCGAGAAATTGCGGATAAGGCTGGGGTCCGTCATGCCCGCGGTGCTTACCATCGCCACGTCACCATTTGAACTGCGAACAGGCGTGATGCGTCGGTGAGTCAGAAAACTGCTCTCACGAAGGGCCGTATCATACTTATTTGCAGACTAGTGGCATGCCGTTGCCGCCCAGTCTCGCACACGCTTGGGGCTGATTGTGGAGCATTGTAAGATCAGGTCTTTCCTATGCATGTGCCCGGAGTAGAAGGCTGATAGTACTTAAGTCGGCAATCCTCTAGCCGATATTTGAGTCAATCATATCTGCCTAAAAAATGCTTCTTTGTAGTATTTCTGACTATTTGATTCACCAGCCCAATATTTTGGGCGATTACATCCTGTGCGCAATCTGCGAAACCGCGAGCGTCATGCCCGACGTGCTCGCACCTAACGTTCGCTCTCAGTTCGCCAAGCGCCTGAAGATCATTCGCACCCAGCGGGGGTTCGATCGTGCGCGCTACTTCGCCAAATCGCTCGGCATCGAGGAGAACCGCTACACGCGGTACGAGCGGGCCGAGGTCGAGCCCAGTCTCACCCTTATCCACAAAATGTGCGCAACGCTGCACGTGACGCCCAACGAGTTGCTCGGTTTCGCCGAGTTCAATGACGAAGGCGCATTTCAAGGCGCGCCGGGCATGGCGGAATCTCCTGCCAACCCCCCGGGTTCGCAAGGCACCGGCAACGGCAATGTCGGGTCACTGGCGTGGCGCCTTGCCAGCGAGGCTGTAGCCATCCGCGGCGAGCAGGGCAGCCGCGGCAAGTCCGTGGAAGACCCGCTGGCCAATTTTCGCGAGACGGGTGCGCTGTTCCAGAAGCTGCAGGCGGAGCCCTTTGGCACGGTTGCCGAGATCGTCGACGACCTGGCGGTTAAGGGCGCGCCTGCGTCTCGTAAGACAGCGATCGCCGAGTTGATCCGCGCCTTCACCGAAGGCGTCAGCGGCAAGGCACCCGGCCGTTCTCGCTGATGGTTGTCATCCCGGAATTGCGCGCATCGAAGATCCGGGACCCAGTGAAGCAAGCGTGGTCGTATGGTTCGGGTCCCGGCTCTTCGCTGGCGCGCAGGCCGGGATGACAGAGTCAACTGCGGATTACGCCGCCGGTGGCCTTGGTGACGGCGGCCACGATCTTGGCGGCGAGCGCTTCGATCTCCTGATCGGTGAGAGTTTTGCCCACCGGTTGAATCGTCACGTCGAGCCCCAGCGACTTCTTGCCCTCGCCGAGCCCCGCGCCCTCGAACAGGTCGAAGATGCCAGCCCCCGCTATCAGCTCCTTGTCGGCCGACAGAGCCGCCTTGATGAGGTCGCCCGCGGCCACGTCGCGGTCGACCACGAACGCGAAATCGCGGCGCACCGGCAGCAGGTCGGAGGCAGCGAACGCCGGCCGCGCCAAGCCCTTCTTACGCTCGGCCGGAATCGCATCGATGATCAGCTCGAAGGCCGCCACCGGACCGGCAACATCCATCATCCTCAGCGTTTCCGGATGCAGCTCGCCGAAATTGGCCAGCACGACCTTGGGTCCGAGCCGCACCACGCCCGAGCGACCCGGATGGAACCAGGACGGCGCATCGCGCGTCAACTGTGCCCGGCCGGCGTCGAAGCCGAGCGCCGCCAGCAGCGCAAACGCGTCGGCCTTGGCGTCGAGCATGTCCGCCGCCTTGGCGTTGCCCGCCCAATGGCGGCCAGAGCCCGTCAGGGCCGCGCTCCCGGAGCGCACGCCGGCGGCAGCGATGAACTGGTCCTTCTCGCCGGCGCCGCGATAGACCTGCCCGACCTCGAACAGCGCCACGTCGGAGAAACCGCGGTGGTTGTTGCGCTGGACGGCCGACAGCAGACCCGGCAACAGGCTCGGCCGCATCGACGTCATCTCGCTCGAGATGGGATTGGCGAGTTCCAGCGCCTCGGTGCCGCCGCCGAAGTGGCGTGACTCCTCGCCCTTGATGAACGACCAGGTGATGGCCTCCACCATGCCGCGGCCGGCCAGCACGCGGCGCGCCCGGCGGACACGCTTCTGCAGCGGCGTCAGCACGGGTCGCGCAACGCCGCTCATGCGTGGCATGGCCGCCGACGGCACCTTGTCGAGACCGGCGATGCGTACGACCTCTTCCACAAGATCAGCCGAGCCGTGCACGTCGGGACGCCAGCTCGGCACGGTGGCTTTGACCGTCGTGCCCTTGCCGTCGAGGACGAACCCCAGCGCCGTCAGCGTGGCGCGGATCTGCTTCTCGGGCAGCGCCAATCCGCCCAGCTTCTCGACGCGGCCGAGATCGAAATCGACGATTTTGGTCGTCACGGGAGGCGCGCCGGCCACCTTCGCCTTCGACGGTTTTCCGCCGGCCACCTCCAGCATCATGGCGGTGGCGAGATCGAGCCCCGGCAGCATGAAGGCCGGATCGACGCCGCGCTCGAAGCGGTAGCGTGCATCGCTCTGCACTCCGGCCTTGCGGCCGGTGGCGGCGGTGCGGACCGGATCGAAGTAGGCGCACTCGATAAGGACGTTCGTGGTCTCCTCGGTGCAGCCGGTCTCCTCGCCGCCCAGGATGCCGCCGAAGCCGAGCACGGCGCGATCGTCGGCGATCACGCACATGGTCTCGTCGACGTTGTGCGTCTTGCCGTCGAGGCCGGCGAACGTCTCGCCCTTCTTGCCGAGGCGGGCGCGGATGGCGCCCTTCAGCTTGTCGGCGTCGTAGACGTGCAGCGGCCGCCCGCGGTCCATGCTGATGTAGTTGGTGACGTCCACCAGCGCGTTGATGGGACGCAGACCGACCGCCTTCAGGCGCTGCTGCATCCAGGCCGGCGCCGCGCCGTTCTTGACGCCGCGCAGGTAGCGGCCGGCAAAGCACGGGCAGGCGTCACGCGCCTCCTTCGGCAGGTCCAGCTTGATGTCGACCGGACAGTCGAAGTCGCCCTCGACGCCGGTGATCTTCTTCTCCGGCTTCAGCTTGCCGAGCCCCGCCGCAGCCAGATCGCGGGCGATGCCGCGCACGCCGGTGCAGTCCGGCCGGTTGGGGGTCAGCTTCACCTCGAACAGCGGATCGGCGAGCCCGATCACGTCGGCGTAGCGCTTGCCGAGCTGCTCGCCGAATTCGGCCGGCAGCTCGATGATGCCCTCGTGATCGTCCGACAGCTCCAGCTCGCGCTCCGAGACCAGCATGCCGTTCGAGACCACGCCGCGCACCGGTTTCTTCTCGAGCGTGATGCCGGTGCCCGGGATGTAGCTGCCCATCGGCGCGAATACGCCGATCATGCCGGTCTTGGCGTTGGGCGCTCCGCACACCACCTCGACCACGCCGCTGCCGGTGTCGACCTGGCACACGCGCAGACGATCGGCATTCGGGTGCTGCTTGGCCTCCAGCACGCGCGCGATGGTGAAGGCGGCCAGCTTCTTGGCCGGGTCGTCGACGCTTTCCACCTCGAGGCCGATCAAGGACAGCTTGTCGGCCAGCTCCTCGACCGACGCCGAGGTCTCCAGGTGATCCTTGAGCCAGGAGAGGGTGAATTTCATGGCCGGTCCACCCCGTCATCCCCGCGCAGGCGGGGATCCACGCCACTCTCGTCGAGGACGCGGATGGTTGCGTGGGTGCCCGCCTTCGCAGGCATGGCGTAGCTGGGTGCGGGAACTCGGCGCGTCATGACGGCTACCCAGACAATCCGCCGGCCAGCGTCGGCACTTCGAGCGCGGCGAAGCCGAAGTGCCTGAGCCAGCGCAGGTCGGCCGAGAACATGTCGCGCAGGTCGGGGATGCCGTATTTCAGCATGGTGATGCGATCGAGGCCCATGCCGAAGGCAAAGCCTTGGTACTTGTCGGGATCGAGCCCGCAATTGCGGATCACGTTAGGGTGCACCATGCCGGAGCCCAGAATCTCCAGCCACTGCCCTGGCTTGCCGATCGCCGCCGCGTCGATGTCGACCTCCATCGACGGCTCGGTGAAAGGAAAGTGCGAGGCACGGAAGCGCATCTTCACTTCGTCGACCTCGAAGAAGGCCTTGCAGAATTCCTCCAGGCACCACTTGAGGTGGCCGAGGTGCGTCGCCTCGTCGATCACCAGCGCCTCGATCTGGTGGAACATCGGCGTGTGCGTGGCGTCGCTGTCCATGCGATAGACGCGGCCCGGCGCGATGATGCGGATCGGCGGCTTCTGGCTCATCATGGTGCGGATCTGCACCGGGCTGGTGTGCGTGCGCAGCACCAGCGGCGCCTCGTTGCCGCCCGGCCGCGTGCGCATGTAGAACGTGTCGTGGTCCTGGCGCGCCGGATGCTCCGGCGGGATGTTGAGCTTGGTGAAGTTGAGATCGTCGGTCTCGATATCGGGGCCCTCGGCGACCGAGAAGCCCATATCGCCGAAGATCTCGGCCACCTCATCCCACACCTGGCTGACCGGATGGATGCGCCCGTCCTGCAGAGGCCCAAGCCGTATCGGCAGGCTGATGTCGGCTTTCTCGGTGGCAAGCCGGGCAGCAAGGGCTTTGCGCTCAAGCTCGCTTTTCTTGGCTTCGAGGGCCTCCGAGACGCGAGTCTTGAGCGTGTTGACGGACTGGCCGAAAACCTTGCGCTGATCGGGCGCAATGTTGGCGAGCATGGCCATCAGCTCGCTGACACGGCCCTTCTTGCCGAGCGCGGCGATGCGCATCTCTTCGAGCACGCGCAGGTCGGCCGCCCCGCTGATCTCGGCGAGGATGGACTTTTCCAATGACGTCAGATCGGCGTTGTTCGTCACAGCGATATCCGCCCCAGTCATCCCGGCCTCAGAGCGCCATGCTGAAAGCATGCCTGCGGCATGACGCTAAGAGTTCGGGACCCAGCCGCGGCCCTTGACGTTTTCTTGCTGGGTCCCGGATATTTCGCTTCGCGAAGTTCCGGGATGACAGTTACGCCGCCTTCTTCATCTGGGCGGCAGCTTGGTCGCACAGGGCCTTGAAGCCCGCAGCATCCTTGACAGCGATGTCGGCCAGCACTTTGCGGTCGACATCGATGCCGGCCTTGTTCAGGCCGTCGATAAATCGGCCGTAGGTCAGGCCGTGCTCGCGCACAGCCGCGTTGATGCGCTGGATCCACAGCGCGCGGAAGGTGCGCTTCTTGCGCTTGCGGTCGCGATAGCCGTACTGCAGGGCCTTCTCGACGGCCTGCTTGGCGACGCGGATGGTGTTCTTGCGACGGCCGTAATAGCCCTTCGCAGCTTTCAGGACTTTCTTATGCTTGGCATGGGCGGTAACGCCGCGCTTCACGCGTGCCATGGGTCAACTCCGTCAGACAGGAAAGTTGCGTTGCTAGAGCAGCTGACTCTCAGTCAGCGGGCGTATGGCATGTACTTCTTGACGATCTTGGCGTCGCTGTCGTTCAGCACCATGGTGCCGCGCGCCGAACGCACGAACTTGGCCGTGCGCTTGATCATGCCGTGACGCTTGCCCTGGGCCTGGGCCTTGACCTTGCCCGTTCCCGTCATCTTGAAGCGCTTTTTAGCGCCGCTCTTGGTCTTCAGCTTGGGCATTTGGCTCTCCTGTAGTTAGGCGGCCGGCGTCGCGCGCAGGCCAGATCGCTTGATGCGATGATCGCTTTGAAAGCGTGAAAAGCCGCCACGGCATGCCCCGCCGGGCGACTTCGAGCGATCTCATAAGGCCAATGCTGCCGCCGTGCAATGCCTTTCCGCCTTCGTCCTGCCGCGAAGGCAGGCCAGAAGCGCCCTTGCATACGACCGGGCAACAGCCTGATCGGATGGTGAATTCGGCCCCTTTTTAACGGCGGAACCCATGCAAGGCTCATAGCTCCCCATTGGCTCAAACGCTCACGACCGGCCCGCGCGAACGCCTGCGCGCGTCACCGGTGCGGCTTTTTTCGCCGCCGTTTGAGCCAGGCCATGGAGGAGCCCCTTGCCCAAATCCAAACCGCACGACCGCCGCGGCGCCGATGCCGCGTTCGCCAGGGCCATGGCCCGAGCCGAGTTCGGCCGCTTCTACACCGATGACAACGATCTGCGCGAGGTGCGCCGCTCCCTGGCACGCCGACGACAAGAGAACGGAGGGGGGGCTCAGCCGGCAGTGAATGGCTCGCAAAAGCCCACTCGCCAAACGGCGGCACCCGCAAAGAGCAAGCTGACTACACTGCGAGACGCACCTCGACTGCGGGAACGCAGGACGGAGTTGGCCGAGGCACTTCAACGGCTGCGAGAATCACGCAAGTAGCGCGGCTGAGGCTGTCGCCATCCCAGCCGCAAAGACACGGTCATCCCGGGCTTTACGCCCGGGATCCATCTCTCGGCTTGCTCCGGAGCTTGCGGATGGTTGGATACCGGGGACAAGCCCCGGTATGACAAGTCAACGCGGCGCCAGCACCATCACCATCTGCCGGCCTTCCATGCGCGGCTCGGATTCGACCTTGGCGATCGGCTCGGTGTCGGTCTTGACCCTCTGCAGCACCTGCCAGCCGAGCTCCTGGTGAGCCATCTCGCGGCCGCGGAAGCGCAGGGTTACCTTCACCTTGTCGCCTTCGTCGAAGAAGCGCGCAATGGCCCGCATCTTCACGTCGTAGTCATGATCATCGATGCTGGGACGCATCTTGATCTCTTTGATCTCGACGACCTTCTGCCGCTTGCGGGCTTCGGCGGCTTTCTTCTGTTCTTGATATTTGAATTTGCCGTAATCGAGGATCTTGGCCACCGGCGGCGCGGCGTCCGGCGATATCTCGACGAGGTCCAGTCCCGCCTGCGTAGCACGGGCCTGCGCATCGACGGTGAGGACGACCCCCACATTTTGGCCGGTTTCATCGATCAGCCGGACTTCACGGACCCGGATGTCTTCATTCATCCGTGGACCGGATGGCGCGCGCTCAGGCGCGGCTCTCATTGGGCGACGTATTGGGCAGTCTCCTTCAATGGTTGCTCCAAACCAAACGCCGCAGGCACCGGCCGTCCTTCCGAACCGGCCAGGGGCTGCGCTGTGACATAAAATCGGGGGGATAGGCGTCCAAGTCAAGTTTGGCGCGGCGTTGTCACACTAATTCGGTGTGCAATGCGTTCCGCAAAACGGCGTTCAAGGGCCGTCCCCAGCAGCCGGTCATACACGGCAAGCGTGCGCCGCTGCATGGCCTCCACCGTGTACGTGCCAAGCACATGGCGGCGAGCGCGCTGGCCGAGCTCCCGCCGCGCTGCCGGCGCCAGGGCCAGGGCGTCCGCCAGCCGGGCGGCCAGGGCGTCTGCATTTCCCGCAGGCACCAGCCAGCCGGTGATGGCCTCGGCCGACACCGCAGGCTCGGCCCGCACGGTCTCCGGCGGGGCACCGATGTCGGTGGCGATCACCGGGCAGCCAACAGCGGCTGCCTCGATGGCCGTCCGGCCGAACGCCTCGGGTTCGGTTGAAGCAACAACCGTCACGTGCGCAGCCCGAAACGCGGCGGCAACGTCCTCGACGTGTCCGACCAGCCGGACGCGGTCCTTGAGGCCAAGACGGTCGACCTGCTCCTGAAGAGTGCGAACGTAGGCAGTGCGGCCTTGCGGATCGCCTGCCAGCACGACCACTGCGGGCCCGAGCCGCCCGTCGGCCTGCAGCTTGGCTGCCGCCTCGATGAGCACCGGCTGGCCCTTCCAGCCTGTCAGGCGCGCCGCCTGCAGAATGACCGGCTGGTCTGCCGCGACACCCCAGCTCGCGCGCAGGGCATCCACGCGCGCCGGCGCAATCGCATCGGGATCGAATTTGCGTACGTCGACGCCGCGCGGGATCACCTCGATGCGCGCACCCGGCGTCGCGTAGCGGTCGGCGATCAGGCGCGCCGTATAGCGGGAATTGGCGATCACCACGTCGCCCCGCGCCATCACGCTGTTGTAGAGCCGCTTGAGGGCATTCTTCTCGCCGTAGGCGCCGTGATAGGTCGTCACGAAGCGCACGCCGGTGCGCCGCGCCGCCCGCATGGCGCTCCAGGCCGGCGCGCGGCTGCGGGCGTGCACCAGATCGACATGCTCGCGTCCAACAATGCGGGCTATGGCGCCTGCGTTGGCCAGCATGCGGATGGGGTTCTTGGTGGCGGCCGGAAACGGCATCACCTCGCCGCCGACCTCGGCAATGTCGGCTGCAAGACGCCCGGGCTCGGCCAGCACGATCGCCCGCCCGCCGGCCCGCACCACGGCGTCGGCGATCTCGACAGCGGAGAGTTCTGCGCCGCCGGCATCGAGTTGCGGGATGATCTGCAGTATGGTCGGCTGGTTCTGTCCCATACGCAGTCCTTCTGACCCAGAGCAGGATCGCTTCGGATTGCATCGCTCGCCTTGATCGATACGCGGCGGCCGAAGCGTGAAGCCTGCTCTATCTCTTGAGTGTAGAGTGAGATTAACGTTCTGATGGAAGCCGAAGTGCTTCCATCACAGACGATCTCACTCTAGGCATGACGAGGCTTCTTTAGGATGGCCGACGCGCAACCGCAATTCCTGACTGCCGGCAGCGGGCTCGAGGCGCGCAGGATCGCCTATCTGCAACAGCCGGCGACGACGACGGGCCGGCCCGGCGTGATCTGGCTGTGCGGCCTGAAGTCCGAGATGACCAGCACCAAAGCCTCGGCGCTGGCGGAATGGGCAGCCGCACAGGGCCTGGCCTGCACGCGGTTCGACTACTCGGGGCACGGGCAGTCCGAGGGCCGGTTCGATGACGGTACGGTGACACGCTGGCTCGCCGAGACACGCGCCGTGTTCGAGACGCTGACTCAAGGCCCGCAGGTCCTGGTCGGTTCCAGCATGGGTGGCTACATGGCCCTGCTGCTGCTGCGGGAGCTGTTGGCGGATGCTCCGTCGCAGGCCGCACGCGTGAAGGCGCTCGCCCTGATCGCACCGGCCTGGGACATGACCGAGCTGATGTGGAGCAGCCTGCCCGCTGCCGGCCGCAAGGACATCGAGGAGAAGGGCGTCTATCTGCGCCCGTCGCGCTACGAGGATGGCCCCTACCCGATCACGCGCGCCTTCCTCGAGGACGGCCGCAACCACCTGATCGGCACTGAGCCGTTCGATCCCGGCCGGCCGGTGCATATCCTGCATGGCCTGCAGGATCCTGACGTGCCCTGGGAGCATACGCTCGATCTCGTCGCGCATCTGTCGGGCGACTGGACGCGCGTGGCCGCCGTCCCGGACGGCGAGCATCGCCTGTCGCGCCCCGAGGACATCGCCCTGCTGCTCGAGATCGTCGATGGTTTGGTGAAGGGATAGCGAGAGCTTGTCATCCCGGCCTGAGCAACGCTCAGAGCCGGGATCCAGGGCACTTGGTCCCGGATATTCGCTGGCGCGAATTCCGGGATGATGCTTACCAGCGTGGCCGCGGGTGCAGGTCGGCCGAGCGCGGCGCGGCGAGACCCTCGTCGAGCGCGCGCTCCAGCACGGCGGCGCCGGCGGCTGTGGCCATGCGCTCGGGGATCACCCACATGGCGTAGTCCTCCGCGTAGATGCCGCCGCGGCACGACAGGCGGCCGTCATCGATCCGGCAGTCTGAATCGCGATCGATGAGCTGCGGCCGGCGGCGGTCATGCTTCAGGATGTGCAGGTCGACCGGCTGCAGGTAGCCCTCGCGCTCGTCGATATCGATGCCGCGGAAGATGCAGCCCAGGGTCTGCCGGCAGGCGCCTGCACGCCCGCCGATGGTATTGCCGAACCCCGTCGCCTTACGGCCGGGCAGGAAGCGCGCGGGCGTGGCGGAGCCCATGCTGACGTAGCATCCAGCCACCGTGCACATGATCGGGTCGGTGACCTTCGGGCCACCCCGTCGGATGCCGTAGTTGCCCGGCGCCATCACCAGCAGGACCGTGACCCTGCGTTCACCGGGGACGCCGCTGTCGATCCTCGGATCGGGCAGATCGGTCTCGCGCGATGCGCGCTGCTGCGTCTCGGGCGTGCGCGGCTCGGGTCGGACCGCATCGCGCTCGCCGACTTTGGGCAGGCGCAGCGAGCGCGGATCGATATCCTCGCCGGTGCCGGCGGTCTCCCTGGCCGATCCCAGCGTGCGCTCCACGCCGCGCTCGGGTCGCGGCGCCTCGGCCACATCCGGCTTGCGGTTCTCGGGTGCCGCAGCGCGCTGCTCGTCATCCGCCTTGCGCTGCGCATCGGCAATTCTGTGCTCGGCCTCGGCGCGCTGGGCTTGCGCCGCCAGTCGCGCCTCGCGGATGCCGCGCACGCGTGCGAGCTTGTGCAGCGCTTGCCGATTGGCGACGGCACGCCTGGTCCATTCGGCAGCCAGCCGGTCGGCCTCGACCTGCGCCAGGCGATCGGCCTCTGCCTTCGCTCGCGCTTCCGCCTCTGCCCGCTGGACACGCTCGACCTCGCGCGCCGCGGCTTCGGTCTTGGCGCGCTCCTCCGTGGCATGCGCCGCCGCCTCGGTCTGCTGTGCGTCTGCCGCATCGCGTGCGAGCGTCTCGAGCTTGGCGCGCTCCTGTTCGGCATCGATGGCGTCGGTCTCCTTGCCGCGCGGCGTTGCTGGGCGACGCTGCGCATCGGCCGTCGCGCGCTCCCGTTCCGCCGCCTGGCTCGCCTCCAGCTCCGCTTTGGCGCGCTGCATGGCATCGGCCTGCTCAGCCAGGATGCGCGCCTCCTCGGTCGCCTGCATCTCCTCGGCCTCGCGCTTGGCGCGGGCCAGCATCTCATCTTCGTCGGCCTTGCGCCGTTCAGCGGTCGGGCGCGTGTCTTCCGGGGTGCGCGCCTTGGCGCGGCGCGCCTTGTCGGCCCTCTCCTTGTCGGCTTTCAGCGCTTCCGCGGCGCGGCGCGCGGCCGCTTCCTCCCTGGCCTTGTCGGCCTTCAGCTCGGCCTCGCGCTTACGCGCATCCTCTGCCTTGCGCGCTGCCTCGCGCTTGTCGGCTTCCGACTGCTCGGGCTCTTTGGCGAACTTTTCGGCAACCGCATGCGCGCGTCATTGGTTTGCGCGTGAGCAGCCTGCGTGCAGGCCATGGCGCACACTAGCAACGCCAAGCGTGCTATCGCCCTCGTGGACATTTCCGTCTCCCAGACGTGATCCCGTTTGCGGCAAAATGTCGGCGCGCCGCTGCGCCTAGCCTGGGGGACAGTTGCGAAGCCTCCCCCGGCTTCCGGCCGGCAATCTCGGGACAGTTTGCGGCGGAAAGCGGGAGGGAGGCTGAACGCCGGATAAATAGCGGCTCACGAAGCAGCGAGTGGCCCGATTCCGAAGTTCGCCAACTCGAGAAATTCGCTCCAACCGTGCCGACAGCTCTGGCGAATTGCTCGATCATCACACGAGTGCCCGCAACCCTTCCCGGTAGGTGGGGTAGAGCAGCGACACCCCGAGGTCGCGTTTGATGCGCTCGTTCCGCACCCGCTTGCTTTCGGCCCAGAAGCTCGCCGCCATGCCCTTTAGCCCGGCGTCGGCAAAGGCGATCTCGGGCGGGGCCGGCATCCCCAGCAACTCCGCCGCGTAGGCCACCACATCCTGCGACGGCGCCGGCTCGTCGTCGCTGACGTTGTAGATGCGATGCACGCCGTTCGCGTCGATCGCCGCCGCCAGCACGCGGGCGATGTCGTCGACGTGGATGCGATTGAACACCTGGCCCGGCTTGATGATGCGCCGCGCCGTCCCCGCGCGCAGGTTGTCGATCACGCTACTGCGGCCGGGACCATAGATGCCGGACAGGCGGAACACCTCGACACGCTTGCCCGTCTCGGTCGGCGAAATCGAGCCAGGCCCGCTCGGCCTTCAGCCGCAGCAGGCTGCGCTCGGAGACAGGCTGGCAGACGGTGGTCTCGTCCACCCATTCGCCGTGCCAGTCGCCATACACGCCGACCGTCGACAGGTAGCCGATCCAGGCGAGGTCCGGCAGCGCCGCCAGGTCCTGCCGGAAATGGCGCAGCACCACGTCGCCTTCCAGGTCCGGCGGGATGCTGACCAGCACGTGCGTCGCACCCTCGAGCAGCGCCCGCACTTCCGCCGACGCCTTCTCACCCTGAAACTCGGCCAGCTGCAGCCCGCGCAGTGGCGGCGGATCGGCCATGCTGGTGCGGGTGCCGGCGATGGTCAAGTCTCGCGCGCTCAGATGATGCGCCAGCGCTTCCGCCGAGTAACCGAAGCCGAAACAGAAGAGACGCATGAGTGGCATGGCGAAGTCAGCGTACCAGAATTTGACAAATCTGTCGCGGTGTTGGCGCCGGTCGCGGCTACGCGCTTCATGGGTCGCTCGCCTCGATCGGAAGTCACATGCACGACGCAAACGCCGCGCAGGCTTGCTCGCTCCGGAGCATCGCACCACTGCCATGGGCAGAACGATGCTGGCCAAGTTGAACCCCGGTTTCGGGACGGCATGAACGTGATCGGTAGCGATCCGCAACAACAGACCGGGAGTCTCCCATGGGTGTCCTCTCTGACTACTTTCGCGCCCGTGATGCCAAGTCGGCGGCGCGAGCCATGGAGCTGCCAGGCGGTCCGCTGCTTCCTGTGCCCGCTTTCGACGGCGTTGAGTGCAAGGGGATAGATCCTTGCGTCGTGCTGGGACAGCTGGTGGCTTTCATTCGTGGCGTGCCCTGGGACGCCGGCCTTGTCCGCAGCGTGCTTGTATGGCCTCCGCCCGAGATCAAGCCGGCGACCAAAGAGCAGTACAACACGCTGCCTGAAGGCTCGCCGTGGAAGGAGGGGCCGTGGCTGGAAGAGCTGGACCGCGAGGTCTGCGATACCCTCGCCGCCGTGGATGATGCTCGGCTCCCGGCGCTGGCCGCCCAGTGGGTCCGGATCGAGGAATTCCACAACACCAAGAGTACCGACTTCTTGCTATCGCTCATCAGGGACCTGGTCGGCCTTGCCCGGAGAGCCCGCGATGCCGGGGACCGGCTGTATTGCTGGACCAGTCTTTGATCGCGGCAGTGCCCGAACGTTCATGAGCACCAACAGATCGGCTTCGTGGGCGGGCTTCAGCCCGCCTGCTGCATCCACTCCGCCTGCACGGCAACGTCGGCTTCGCACCACGCTCGCTGCTGCCTGGCTTGCATAAAGGTATCGGGCTCGGCCAGGCGCTGCAGCGCCCACACCGCCATGGCCCGCACCAGCGGCGAGGCGTCCGCCAGCAACCCCTCGACTGCCGGCAACAGGCTGCGGTCGCCCGAATTGCCGGCGGCAATCAGCGCATTGCGCACCACCCGGTCGCGGCCGGTGCGCTTCACGGGCGTGCCCGCGAAGCGCTTGCGGAAGGCAGCGTCATCGAGCGCCAGCAGCTCTGCCAGCGGCGGCGAGCGGACCTCGTCGCGGGCTTTGAGCTTCACGTGGTGCGCCGCCTCGGCGAACTTGTTCCACGGGCATACGGCCAGACAGTCGTCGCAGCCGAACACACGGTTGCCGATCGCAGGGCGGAACTCGGCCGGGATGTGGCCCTTGTGCTCGATGGTCAGGTAGGCGATGCAGCGGCGCGCATCGAGCTGGTAGGGCGCCGGGAACGCGTCGGTCGGGCACACGTCGAGGCAGCGCTGGCAGCTGCCGCAGTGATTGCTCTCGGGCGCGTCCGGCTCGATCTCCGCCGTGGTCAGGATGGCGCCGAGGAACAGCCACGAGCCATGCTCGCGCGATACGAGGTTGGTGTGCTTGCCCTGCCAGCCGAGCCCCGCCGCCTGCCCGAGCGGCTTCTCCATCAATGGCGCGGTGTCCACGAACACCTTGACGTCCGCGCCGCTCATCCGCGCCAGCCCGCCGGCCACGCGCTTCAGTCCCGAGCGGACTACATCGTGATAGTCCGAGCCTTGCGCGTAGCAGGAGATGACGCCCAGCTCGGGTTGGTTGAGCGCTGCCAGCGGATCGCTGTCCGGCGCGTAGCTCATGCCCGAGCATGATGATCGATCGCACTTGCGGCCACAGAGCCAGGGGATCGCGGCGGCGGTCGGCATTGCGGGCCAGCCACGCCATCTCGCCGTGCCTGCCCTCCTCGAGGAAGTGCGCCAGGCGTTCGCCGGCCGGGCCGATGGCGGCGGGCGTGGTCACCCGCGCGGTATCGAACCCGGCCGCGCGTGCCTCGGTCAGCACCAGCTCTTTGAGAGTTGCGCTCATGCTCATTTCGGAGTGAGGCCGCAGCGGCAATCTTGCGGCTTGTCTCTGCTACCGCCTAGTGCCGCCCAGCCCGAATAACACGGACGCGGGCTAAGTAGTGACTCAGTCCCAGTCCAACTCAGTCCAATTTAGCTTTTTGTTGCCACCACTAGCAACGGTGCGACCACAGCCATATATGGGTCGACCGCCAAACACGTGATAGGCGCGAAGCCTAGTCCGTTACGATGCCGTACCTGCCCGCAAGAATGCCAAGCTTGAGGCCGTGGGTTCATTGAATAGACTTGCCCCACGTCGGGCTATGGCTGATCGACTGTCGGGGACTTGGAGCAGCCGGAACGTCCGCTGATCGACAGGTAGTTGTCGGAACCGCTGCTGTGCGCGCAAGTCGGCAGCTCGGTGCCAATTGCGCAAAATTCCTTAGATAGGAATCGAGGGCATGCTAGCGATGCGAAAATGAAGTGGGGGGCGCGATGCCAGATCTCTCGACCTTGATGCTTTTTGCGATCGCATGTCTTGCACTGACTGCCACCCCCGGTCCGGACATGCTGCTCATCGCGTCAAGGAGCTTGAGCCAGGGACCCCGTGCAGGGTTCGCGTCGTTGGCAGGTATCCAAGCAGGTACCTATTGTCACGCCCTTGCGGCCGCTTTCGGATTGTCCCAGCTGTTCGTCGTTGTGCCGTTCGCCTACGATGCCGTGCGATATGCTGGCGCCGCCTATCTTTTGTATCTGGCGTGGCAGGCGTTCCAATCGACGGGGATGGTCAACGAGCCATTAGTGGATGGTGCTCAGCATTCAACGTGGAACATGTTCCGACAAGGACTGTTCACAAACTTGTTGAACCCAAAGATGGCTCTATTTGTGTTGGCCCTCTTTCCGCAGTTTGTGCGGCCCGATGCTGGCTCCGTTGTCTCTCAGATAATAATCTTGGCGACGGAACTGAACCTCATTGGCTTAGTAGTGAATGGCGCAGTGATTCTCGCGGCTGCGCGGATATGCAAATCGATGGCCGGGAAATTGCGGCTCCGCCGCTTGCCGCAAATCCTGCTTGGAACCGTGTTTGCGGGCCTCGCTGTTCGGCTGGCGTTCGATGGGCGTCGATAGTCGACGCGAGTGCGCCCATGGGTAAAAAGTTGGTTTGCTGAAACTGGCCCTGCTCACAGGAACCCGATCGAAATCCAGGGCACGGCCGCCACCAGGATGACGCCGATCAGCAGCGCGCCGAGATAGGGCCAGATGCGCGCCATGGCTTCGTCGGGATCGACATTGCCGATCGCGCAGGCGGTAAAGAACCCGACCCCGAACGGCGGCGCGAACAGGCCGACGCCCATGGCGAGAATGACCACCATGGAATAGTGCACCTCGTGGATGCCCATCGATCGGGCGATCGGAAACAGCAGAGGCGCAAGCAGCACGAGCGCGGGCACTCCCTCCAGCACGCTGCCGAGAATAATGAAAACGACGATCGTGAAGGCCATGAACCCCGCGCCGCCGCCCGGCACGTTGGCCATGGTTGTCGCGAGCGTATGGGAGAAGCCCGACTGGGTCAGGGCCCAAGCCATGGCGGTGGCCGTGCCGACAATGAAAAGGATCGCGCCCGACAACGAGGCCGTGTCGACCAGCATCGGCCAAATCCGTCGCCAGTCGAACTGGCGATAGATGACGATGCCCGCGGCAACCGTGTAGGCGATGCCGATCGTCGAGACCTCGACGGCCGTTGCCACGCCCTCGACCACGGCCGCGCGAATGATGAAAGGCAGAATCAGCGCGGGCACGGAAATGACGAAGGCCCGCCAAATCTCCGTGCCCGTCGCGCGTTGCCTGGCGACGAGGTCGTCATCGCCCGAGCGGAAGTAGGCCACCAACGCGAGCGCCAGGGCCAGCACGGCCGCCGGCAGCAGCCCGCCGGTGAACAGCGCTGCGATCGATACGCTGGCCACCGAGCCGATCACGATCAGCACCACGCTCGGTGGAATGGTTTCCGCCATGGCCCCGGACGCCGCCAGCAGCGACACGAGCTCGCCGGGCTTCATGCCGCGCGCCTTCATCTCCGGGAACAGCACCGGGGCCACCGCCGCCATGTCGGCGGCCTTGGCTCCCGATATGCCGGATACAAGGTACATGGCGCCGAGCAGCACGTAGGAGAGACCGCCGCGCACATGACCGAGCAGCGAGGCCAGGAAGGCCACCATGGCTCTCGCCATGCCGGTCATGTCGATCAGCAGGCCGAGCAGCACGAACAGCGGGATGGACAGCAGCAGCAGGTGCGACATGCCCTCGTCCATGCGGCTGACGATCACGGTCAGCGGTGCCCGCGTGGCTAGCGCGACGTAACCGACCGTGGCGATGCCGAAGGCGAATGCGATCGGCACGCCCATCGCCACCGCCACGCCGACCCCCAGCACGAAGAAGATCAGCAGATTGTAGTTGCCGAGCCCCATGAAGAGCGGGCGCGCCCACCACAGCGTGGCGCCGGCAGCGACAAACGACGACGACGGCCGTCGCCAGGAATGCCCGGCTCGGCGTGACGACCAGCAGCCGCAGCAGCGACAGCACGGCAATCAGCACCGTCCCCACCGCGACCGCGGAGGCGCGCCAGGAATTGCTGATGCCGAGACCCGGCGTTCTGACGATCGCCTCGTCGATGCTGTACTCGATGGCCGGGTAGGCGAGGATGCACACGAAGGCGGCCACCACCAGCAGGATGATCACCTCGATCTTCTGGCGGGTCGCCGGGGCGGCGCGGCTGATGAATGCGGTGAGCCGCATGTGCGCGCTGCGCTGCATGGCGATCACCGCGCCGAGCACCGACAGCCACACGAACAGCGTGGACGCCAGCTCGTCCGCCCAGATCAGCGGCCGGTGCAGCGCGTAGCGCGCTACCACCCCGCAGAACAGCAGTCCGACCTCGAAGAGAAGGATGGCCGCGGCGACCACTGCCACCGCCCGGCCGAGTAGTGTCTCAACGGTTTCGATCCACGTTCGCGCGGTTTGCGGATCGAACACCATCGGCTGGGTGCGGCATGAGCGTCGGCGTCAGGTCAGGTTCCCGCTGTACTTCTCCAGGATCTTCCAGGCCTCTTCGCCGTACTTCTGCCGCCACTCGCCGTAGAAGCCGGCGGCCTTAAGGGCCTCCTGGAAGGGCTTCTTGTTGACGGTGTTGAAGGTCAGCCCCTTCTCCTTCAGCTGCGCTTCCAGCGTGGCGTTGAGCTTGGCCATGTCCTCGCGCTGCTTCACCGCGCCCTTCGTTGAGCAGGCGCGCCGTCGTATCGCGCAGGTCCTGCGGCAGCTGCTCCCAGTTCTTGCGGTTCGCCACCATCCAGAAGCCTTCCCACATGTGGCCGGTGAGCGAGCAGTACTTCTGCACCTCGTAGAACTTGGCGGCCTCGATCAGGGCCAGCGGGTTCTCCTGGCCGTCCACGATCTTGGTCTGCAGCGCCGTGTAGACCTCGACGAAGTTGATGGCGGTCGGCGCCGTGCCGAGCGCGCGAAACATCGAGGTGAACAGCGGGCTCACCGGCACGCGCAGCTTGAGGCCCTTGAGATCGTTCGGCTCGTTGATCGGCTTGTTGCTGGTGGTGATCTGGCGGAAGCCGTTGTCCCACATCTTGTCGAAGGCCACGAGGCCGATGCTGCCGATCTGCTGGCGAATGTGGGCGCCGAGATCGCCGTCGACCGCGGCCCACACGCCCGCGAAATCGGGGAACGCGAAGGCGATGCTGCTGATCGACGACACCGGCACCACGTTGGCGAGCGGCGATCCGACCGTGAAGATGTCGAGCGCGCCCGAGCGCACCTGGCTCAGCATGTCGGTGCTGCCGCCGAGCTGGCTGTTGGGGAAGATCTGGATGTCGACCCGTCCGTTGGTTGCCGCGCGGATCGCATCGCACGCCTCGGAAGCACGCTTGTTGATCGGGTGCGCAGCCGGCAGGTCGTTGCCGTATTTCAGGTTGAACTCGGCGGCTTTCGCACGGTGACCGGCCATGCCCGCCCCTGCGACTGCGCCGGCGCCAGCCAGAACTGTTCGCCGCGTGATCCTGTTCATGGCGCTCCTCCATCGAGCATGCGTGTTGATTTCTTTCCGGAAACGTTAGTGACCGCCGATTGCGGCGGCAAGCTTTTCCGCGATCATGATGGTCGGAAGGTTGGTGTTGCCGCGTGGCACGACCGGCATCACCGAGGCATCAGCCACGCGCAATCCGCCGACGCCGATCACGCGGCCGGCTGGATCGACCACCGCGTCGCGGTCGTCGGCCGCCCCCATGCGGCACGTCCCACTGACATGGAAGGTGCCAGCCACGTTGCCGCGCACGTGCTCCGCCAGCCGATCCTCATCCGCACACAGCGCATCGAGGTCGACTGCTCCGCCGGTCAGCGTTTGCAGCGCGTAGTCGCTGAGCCTCGGATGGATGTTGAGCAGCGCGGCAATCACCGCAGATTGCACGGCATTGGCCTTCGTTAACCGGTTGAGACGGCGCAGCCGGTCCGTGAAGCGCACTGGAAACGGCCGGCCGATTAGCGGCCGCACTGCCTCGGATGAGAGAAAATCCACCACCCAGCGGAAGCCGTGCATCAGGCGCCGCAGG
This sequence comes from uncultured Alphaproteobacteria bacterium, assembly GCA_963840445.1. Lineage (GTDB taxonomy): Bacteria > Pseudomonadota > Alphaproteobacteria > Rhizobiales > Hyphomicrobiaceae > AWTP1-13. The sequence goes on from CAWIZC010000023.1 coordinate 601,964, forward strand.
TCGCGCTCGTCGTCGAGAAAGTTGAACTCCACCAGCGGCGGGTGGGACGCTTCCCCTTGGGCGAGCGAGACGCGCCCGCGCGAGAACGGCTTCCACAGCACCGGGCCGAAGTTGGCGATCTGCCGGCCGGTCGCGTTCCACGACGACTTGCTTTGCACGTTGATGCAAAGGTCTGTTGCCGGGCAACCGGGCAATCCCGACGACAGGCGGAAGCAGGACACCTGCAGCGTGCGCAGGCTGTCCGGCTGCCGCGCCCCCGGACGCAGCTGCGCGCCGAAGAACAGCACCGGATGGTTCATGAGATTGTGGCCGACGCCGCGCAGGTCGGCGCGCGGCTCGACGCCCAGCCCGCGCAGGTGCTCCTGCGGCCCGATGCCCGATCGCATCAACAGCACGGGCGAGAAGATCGCGCCGGCGCACAGGATCACCTCGCGCGCGAGAAAGTCTGTTTCTTCGCCGTCAACCAGCGCGCGCACGCCGATGGCCCGGCGCCCATCCAACAGGAGATGCAGTACATTAGCGCGCGACAGGATGGTGAGGTTGCCGCGCCGCCTAACCGCAGCATCGAGGTAGCAGATCGCGGTCGATGCGCGTCGGCTCGGCGAATTGCTCATCGGCAAGGAGCAGTAGCCGTCGCGGAAATCGGCATTCATGTCGGCGATGAACGGCAACTGCCGCAACTGCGCGTAGCCATCGGCGCCGCGCGCGAGCGGAGTCCAATGCGGCCGGTCCACGCGCCGGATCGGGATCGGGCCGGAATTGCCGTGCGCGTTCCCTGCAAAATCGAGATCGGTCTCCAGCCGCCGGAAGTAGGGCAGAACGCCCTCCCAGCTCCAGCCGGCCGCGCCCAGCCGCTCCCACTCGTCGTAGTCGTCGGCCGTGCCGCGCAGGGCCACCATGCCCATCACGCTGGAGCCGCCGCCCATCACGCGGGCCTGGTCGAACCCGGTGGCGTTGGAGCTGTGCTTGGTGCGCCAGTGCGCTTTCAGCCCCGGCCACATGTAGGTCTTGTTGTAGTAGGAGGTCGGGTACACATCGAGGATGTCGGCCGGCTCGTGGCCCGGCGCAGTGTCCTCGCCCGCTTCGAGAAGCAGCACCGAAACGCCGGAGTGGGCAGACAGACGGTTGGCCATCACGCAGCCCGCCGCGCCGCCGCCCACGACGACGAAGTCGAACCCGCCGGCCGGAGAGTTTCCGGCTTGCGTCGCAGCTGTGGCCATGGCTGTAGTGTTTCCCGCGAGAGCCGAGGATCGGCGCGACAAGCTCACCCTCCCGTGACGATATCAAGCGAGGGGAGCTGCGAGCAACGGGTAGCGACAGCAATGCAGCGCAGTGAAAATCGCATTCTGACCACGCATGCCGGCAGCCTGCCGCGACCGGCGACGCTGACCACGCTGTTCGCCAGGCGCGTGCGCGGCGAAGCCGTCGACCCGGCGGCCATCGAGGCGGAAGGGCGCACGGCGCTGCGCGCGATCGTCAAGAAGCAGATCGAGACCGGCCTCGACGTGATCGACGATGGCGAGCAGTCGCGCGAATCGTTCGTGCTCTACCTGCGCCATCGCCTGACGGGGCTCGGCGGCAGCGGCTCGCGGCCGATGCATGCCGATCTCGACAAGTATCCGGCCTACAAGGCCGAGTTCCAGCAGCGCGACGGCCGGCAAGGATACCGTCTCCAACCGCGCGGTCCTGCCCAAGGCGATCGGCGCGGTGACCTATGCCGACCCGAAGGCCGATCGAGACCGAATGCAGCGACTTCCGCGCCGCCCTCGAGGAAGCCGGCGGTGGCTACGTCGAGCCGTTCCTCACCGCTCCATCGCCCGGCATCATCGCCTCGATCGTGCAGAACGAGCACTACGACAGCTTCGAGAAGTACCTCGATGCGCTGAGCGCGGCGCTGCAGATCGAGTACGAGACGATCGTGCGCAACGGCTTCCTGCTGCAGCTCGACTGTCCGGATCTCGCGCTGGAACGCCACACCTCCTACCAGGACCGCCCGCTCGGCGACTTCGTCGGCTTCGTCGAGTTGGTCGTCGCGGCGATCAACAAGGCCCTGCGCAACATCCCGCGCGATCGCGTGCGGCTGCACGTGTGCTGGGGCAACTACGAGGGTCCGCACGATTGCGACGTGCCGCTGGGTGACATCCTGCCGGCGATCCTCAAGACCAATGTCGGTTGCCTGGTTCTGCCGTTCGCCAATCCGCGCCATGAGCACGAGTATCGCCTGCTCGGGCAGCTCGCCGACGACCAGCTGATCGTTGCCGGCGTCATCGACACGCAGACCAACTTCGTCGAGCACCCGGAAGTCATTGCCGATCGCCTCGAGCGCGTTGCGGGTGCCGTCGGCGATCCCAAGCGCGTGCTGGCGGGTACCGATTGCGGCTTCGACACCTCGGCCGGCATGGGCCGGGTGGCGGAGGACGTTGTGTGGGCCAAGCTGCGTGCTCTCACCGATGGCGCGCGCCTTGCCTCCAAGCGCCTGTTCGCGTGAAGGTGCGCGCGTCGCCTGCCGGACTTGGCTTGCCTGATCCGGCGCAAGAGAGCATCGCATGACCGCGGCAAAGCCAATCGGAATTGTCGGGTTCGGCCTGATGGGCAGCGCGCTTGCGCAGCGGCTGATCGGCGCCGGCTATGGCGTGGTCGGGTTCGACATCGACGCCGAAAAGCTGCGCAGCCTCGAGAAGCTCGGCGGAACGGCCGCCGCTTCTCCCGCCGACGCGGCGCGCCTGTGCGACGTTCTGTTCCTCGCCGTCTTCAACACCGAGCAGGTGGAAGAGGTGGTGGAGCGCGATCTTCTGCCGGCGCTCGGAGCGGGCTCGGGCAAGATCCTGCTGTGCGCCAGCACCTGCGACCCCGACCGCATCGCCGCGCTCGCCGAGCGCATCGCGCCAAAAGGGCTGCACCTCCTCGATACCCCCATCTCGGGCACCAGCGAGCAGGTCCGCCAGGGGCGGGGCGTGGCCTTGGTGGGCGGCGATGAAGCCAAGGTCGCCGATGTCGCAGACATCCTCGGCGCGGTGTTTCCCTCCTATTTCCACATGGGGCCGGCGGGCAATGCCGGCCGCACCAAGCTCGCCATCAATCTGATCCTCGGCCTCAATCGCCTGGCGCTCGCGGAGGGGCTCGTGTTCGCGGAGCGCATGGGGCTCGAACCCGGGCGGTTTCTCGAAGTCGCGCGCCAGGCCGCCTCCTACTCGCAGGTGATGGACACCAAGGGGCCCAAGATGGTGCGCGGCGATTTCGCGCCGGAAGGGCGCGCACGCCAGACGCTCAAGGATGTCGAGCTGATGCTGGCGCAGGCGCGCCAGCTGGGTCAGGAGCTACCCCTCGCAACGCTGAACGCCGAGATCCTCGAAGCCTGCGTCCGCAACGGCGAAGGCGACCACGACAACAGCGTGGTGATCAGCGAAATCCGCCGCCGCGGCAGAGGCCCGGCGCAGTAGGCGATGCCGTACTCCGCCTCGAGCGGGAGGATCTCGTGCAGCCCGTACCTGGCGGAAGGCAGCCTAACGCACCTACAGGGCCCGCAGCAGGGCCGGGTCGAGGCGCGCGATCTCGGCGGCGCGGATGTCGGCCACCGCCGCTTCGAAGGCGGGGCGATCGATGGCATCGGCGGCGACGATTTCGCAGCCGTCCGCCTTCAGGCGAGCGAGGCAGTCGACATCTTCGCCGGTGGCGAACCCGCGCTGCGCGCGCGTGGCAGTCGCAACTGCATTGCTCACAAGCTGGCGCGTGTCTGCCGACCACCCGTCGAACTTGGCGCGGTTGACCAGCACCAGCGCCACGCCGAAGAAGTGCGAGGTCATGCTGATGTGCCGGTGCGTGCGATGCAGCCCGAAATTGAGCGTGTTGGTCAGCGGGTTTTCCTGCGCATCGACGGCACCCGAGGCGATCGCAGCCGGCATGTCCTTCACATCGATGGTGACCGGCTCGAAGCCCAGCGCGCGAAACACCTGTTGATGCAGCGCATTGTCCAACGTGCGGATCTTCATGCCCTGGCAGTCGCGCGGATGGCGGATCGGGCGCAGCCGGTTGGAGAAGTGGCGGAAGCCGTTGTCCCAGTACGCCAGCACGCGAAAGCCGGTCGCGGTGCTGATGTCGTCGGCCAGGCGCTTGCCGAGATCTCCGTCCAGCGCCCGGTAGGCGCGCTCACGATCCGTGACGAGAAACGGCAGATCGAGCACGCGCAGCGACGGCACGCGTCCGGCGAGATAGCTGGAGCTGAAGTAGCACAGATCGAGTTCACCGCCTTCGACGAGCGTCAGCAGATCGCTTGCCTTGCGTCCCTGCTCCGTGATGTTGGGGGTCAGTTCGACCTCGACGCCCGGGCCTGCGCGGCCGATCTCCGCCTCGAGCACGCGCAACGCTCGGGTGTGCACCGAGTCCTGTCCCTGGTAGCCGCCGCAGCGCAAAAGCATTTTGCCGTCCCTCGCATGATGTTGCCGTCCGCCGCGTCGGCCCCAGCTTGTGGCGCGAAAGCGCCTCCCGGCCCCCCGGGTGGGCAGGAGTGGGCAAGCGTGACCGCAGCCGTTTCGGCTTGACACCCTGGCAGGATGACCCATGGTAACGCGTTATAACAAGCCTTGCTGCAAGCAAGCCTGCCCGTCGAGGGGACGCATTCCCGGGGGGATGATGCAGAGAAGCGAACGTCGCGTTCTTACCACGCATACCGGCAGCCTCCCCCGCCCACAGGAGCTTACCCGACTTTACGCTCGGCGTTCGCGCGGCGAGGCGGTATCTGCCGACGAGTTGGAGGCGGCAGGCAAGGCGGCGCTGCATTGGGTCGTCGCCAAGCAGGCCGAGGTCGGCATCGACATCGCCAACAACGGCGAGCAGCAGCGCAATTCCTTCCTGCTCTATGTGCGCGACCGCCTGAGCGGGCTCGATGGCACCTGGACGCGGCGGCAGCGCGCCGATGTCGAGCGCTACCCGATCTTCAAGCAGCAGAGCTTCCAGGCCAACAACAGCAAGGAGTCGGTCGACGACATCCGCGGGCTCACCAGGGCGCGCGGCGAGATCCGCTATCTCGATGCCGGCCCGGTCGCCGCCGAATGCGCGGACTTCAAGGCGGCGCTCGATAAGAGCCGGGCTTCGTTCGCCGAGGCGTTCCTGACGGCACCGTCGCCGGGCATGGTGTCGGCGATCGTTCTCAACGAGCACTATCCGAGCGAGGAGGCCTACCTCGAGGCGCTGGCCGAGGCTCTGCGCGTCGAGTACGAGACCATCGTCGGCAGCGGGTTCGTGCTGCAGCTCGACTGTCCCGATCTCGCCCGCGAGCGGCACAACACCTACCAGGACCAGCCGCTCGAGGATTTCCTCGGCTTCGCCGGCCGCGTGATCGACGCCATCAATCACGCCTTGCGCAACATCCCGCGCGATCGCGTGCGCATGCACGTGTGCTGGGGCAACTACGAGGGACCGCACGATCTGCGACGTCCCCCTGGAAGACGTCATACCGGTGATGCGTCGCGCCAAGGTCGGCGGCTTCGTGCTGCCGTTCGCCAACCCGCGCCACGCGCACGAGTTCCGCTACGTGAAGGACCTGCTGGTCGATGACCAGCAGACCATCATTGCCGGTGTGATCGATACCACCACCAATTTCGTCGAGCACCCGGAGGTGGTCGCCGACCGGCTCGAGCGGGTCGGCGGCCGTCATCGGCGATCCGCACCGTGTGATGGCCGGAACCGACTGCGGCTTTGAATCGATAGCCGGCAAGGGGCGAGTGGCCGAGGACGTCGCCTGGGCGAAGCTCGCGGCGCTGAGCGAAGGCGCGCGGCTCGCGTCCTCGCGTCTGTTCTAGAGAAGGAGCGAAGACCGCGCCCTGCCACCGCGTGCATCAGCAAAAGACACAAAAACAGCAGTCGTTGGAGGAAATGCCATGTTCAGTCAGCTGTCCAAGACCGCCAGCGCCACGTTGGCCGCGGCCGCACTCTGCACGTCGCTCGCCCTGTTGACCAACAGTGCCGCGGCAGCAGAGACCTGGAAATTCTACATGCACCAGTCGGCGCCCAACTTCGCCACGTCACGCGGCGCCAAGCTGCTCACCGAGGAGATCGAGAAAGCCACCAACGGCGAGCTGAAGATGCAATTGCACCTCTCCGGCACGCTGCAGATCGCCCCCTCCGACATCACCAAGGCGGTCGGCGAGAACATCGTGCAACTCGGCGACGATCTGTTCAACTCGGGCAATATCCCGCTGGCCGGCATCCCGCGGCTGCCGATGCTCGTGCAGTCCTACGAGGATTTCACCAAGGCGGCGGCAGTGCTGCAGCCCTACATCGAGAAGGCGTTCGCGGCCAAGGGCTCGACCGTGCTTGCCGCCTACAGCTATCCGATGCAGGTGGTGTGGGGAAAGAAGAAGCTTGAATCGCTCGAGGACATCAAGGGCCTCAAGCTGCGCGTCGCCGCGCCCGAGCAGGGCGAGTTCGTGCGCCGGTTCGGCGGCACGTCGATCACCATGAGCGCCCCGGAGGTGCCCTCCGCCCTCGACCGCGGTGTGGTCGACGGCATCTTCACGGCCGGCGTCGGCGCCGTGCTGTGGAAGGACCTGTTGAAGTACGGCTTCCTCATGGTGGTCAACGTCAACAACTCCTACATCATCGCCAACACCGAAGCCTTCAACAAGCTGTCGCCGGACCTGCAGGCCAAGCTGCGCAAGGTCGCTGCCGACATCGGCCGCTGGAACCAGGACACCATGAAGACTGAGGAAGCCGCCTCGCAGAAGACGCTCGGCGATGCGGGCTACGTTCTCACACAGGCCAAGCCGGAAGAAATCGCCAAGGCTGTCGAGACCATGAAGCCGTATTGGGACGAGTGGGCGAAGTCGCGCGGGCCAGACGTGGTCGAGGCGCTGGGCAAAGTCCGCGCCGCGCTCGGGCGGTAGTGTGATGATCGAGAAATTCGCCGGAGCTCGCGGCCTGGTTCGGAGCGAATTTCTCGATCTAAATCACACTAGCAAATCTATGCTTCTAGTGCCCCTCATGATTCCGAAGTTCGCTCGGGTCACTAGAGGCGAGGTTTGGCGAACTTCGGAATCGGGACACTAGTCGGGAACCATGATGGATACCGGCCAAGGAGCGGCGGACGAGCCGCCGCTCGATCGGACCAACTCAGAGGGAGTGGTCGAGAAGACCTGCAAGTACCTGAGCGCCGTGGCTCTCATGGTGCTGATGCTCGTGGTCGGCGTCGACATCGTCACGCGCTGGGGCTTCAACTTTTCCTATGAGATCTCCGACGAGGTAGCGGCCTACATGCTGGTTGCCATTGCCTTCCTGAGCCTGCCGGTATCTCACATCAACGGCGCCTTCCACCGGGTCGAGTTCGTGCAGGCGCGCCTTTCGACGCGCTGGAAGATCATCTCCTCGATCTTCTTCGAGCTGGTGGCGCTGATCTTCTGCGCCATCTTCGTGTGGCAGTTCATAGGTCTGGTGCGCTCCACCTGGCGGTTCGGCGATCATGCGCCGACCTTCCTGGAGACGCCGCTCTGGATCCCGAGATCGCTTCTGGTGGTCGGAATGGCGGCGCTGTGCCTCTCGCTCGTGCGGTCGATGGCCGCCGATATCGGGCGTTTGCGGTCTCTCGGAAGCATCGACCGGGCACGCAATGGGTCCTGAACTCCAGGTCTTGGTCGTCACGATCCTGTTTCTCGGCCTCCTCACGGCCGGGATGCCGGTGCCGTTCGCCATCACCATCCCGGCCGTCATCTATCTGCTGCTGCAGGGCGGGATACCGGCGCTGAACAGCCTCGGACTGGTGAGCTGGGGCAGCATGAACGTGTTCGCGCTCACCGCTGTGCCCCTGTTCATGTTCATGGCCGAGATCCTCAGTGCCAGCGGTTTGAGCAACCGCATCTATGGCGGCCTTGCCAAGCTGGTGGCGCGGCTGCCCGGCGGCCTGCTGCAGACCAATATCGCTGGCTGCGCGGTGTTCGCATCGGTCAACGGATCGAGCATTGCCACGGCCGCGACCATCGGCGGCGTCGCGCTCCCGCAGCTGCTCAGCCGGGGCTACAACCGGCCGCTCGCGGCAGGCTCGCTGGCGGCAGGAGGCACGCTCGGCATCCTGATACCGCCGAGCTTCCCCATGATCATCTACGGCACCTTCACGGAGACGTCGGTGCCGAAGCTGTTCATGGCCGGCGTGATCCCCGGCTTGGTCATGACAGCCTGCTTCATGATTTATATCGCCATCCACGCCAAGATCGATCCCTCCGTGGCGCCGCGCGAGGCAGGGCCGCGCTCCGGTGCCGAGCTGCTGCGTGCGCTCGCCGAGGTGGTCCCCTTCGTTCTCCTCATCCTCGGTACGCTGGGCGGGCTTTACTTCGGCGTCGTCACCACCACCGAGGCTGCCGTAGTGGGGTGCGTGCTGTCGATCCTGCTCGGGGTCACCATGGGTGAGCTGACGCTGAAGAGCTTCATCCAGGCGATCTTCAACACCATCATCTTCAGCGGCAACATCTTGTTCCTGATCCTGGCCGCCTACATCTTCTCGACGGCGCTGAGCTTTGCCGGGCTGGGTGAGCAGGTCACCAAGTTCATCATCGGCCTGCACCTGAGCAAGCTCGAATTCTACCTGGCCCTGTTCGCGCTTTTCACGGTGCTCGGCTGCCTGATCGAGAGCCTTGGCATGATCGTGATCACCGTGCCGCTGCTCTATCCGGTGCTCGCCAGTTACGGCATCGATCCTATCCTGTTCGGCGTCGTCCTCGTCATCTACGTAGAGCTCGGACAGATTTCGCCGCCGATCGGCATCAACCTGTTCGTCATCCAGAGCATCTGGGATGGCAAGCTGTCCGAGGTGGTGCTGGGCACCATTCCCTTCCATTTGATCATGTTCCTCGTCCTGGCCATTGTGATCGCCTTTCCGGAGCTGTCGCTCTGGCTGCCGGCGCAGATGTCGCGATGACAGGGCACGGCACGAGCGAGAAGCGCGAGGCAGCGGTCATGCGCGATGTGGCCGTGGTTGGACTGGGGCAGATGGGTCGCGGCATCGCCCGCAATCTCGATCGGGCGGGACGCCTCGCTGCGGCCTGGGACAGCAATCGCGAGGCCATGCAGCGCGCCGGCCTGTCGCCTGCCGTTGCGCTCGCGGAGCCTGCGCACGTTCGGCGCATTGAAGACCGTGCTGTTCGTGGTGCCGGGCTCGGCGGAAATCCGCGCCGTGCTGGACGCCGGATTGCTCGGCCAGCCGCACCAGGGTCAGGTGCTGATCGACCTCACCACATCGCATCCGACCGCGACGCGCGAGATCGCCGCGCAGGCCAAGGCGACGGGTCGCGAGTACGTCGATGGCGGCATGACCGGCGGCGCCAAGGCCGCCGACGCTGGGACGATCACGCTCATGGTCGGCGGCAGTCAGGCCGTCGTCGACGCAAGCCGCTCCCTGCTCGGGTTGATCGCCGGCAAGGTCTTCCATGTCGGCGAGACTGGGACCGGCCACGCCATGAAGCTGATCCACAACATGATCTGTCACACGATTTTCCTGGCCACCAGCGAAGGCTGCCGGCTGGCAGAGAGCCTTGGCATTCCGCTCGAGACGGCGATCGCGGTGATCAATGCCGGCAATGCGCGCAGCTTCGTCAGCGAGCAGCGCTTCCCCAATCACATCATCCCGCGCACCTTCGACGGCCGCTCGCGCACCGCCAACCTCGCCAAGGACCTGGCGATGGCGGCAGACTTCGCTCGGGAATCGGGCCAGCCAGGCGCCTATGCCACCCTCACGGCGGATCTGTTGGGGCGGGCCATGCAGCAGGGGCTGGGCGAGCAGGACTTCACGACGCTCTACCAGCACCTCGGAGAAATCATGCAGGCTGATCCGAGCATTCGCGAGTAGATCGCGCGGCCACATGCCCGGCCACACTTGTCACGGCTCGGCAATAAGAGGTTGAAGCCGCACGCATTGGCGGGCAAGATTTCCCTGACGGGGGTCAGGGTTTCTTGTCGTTCGGGGGAGGCCCACCTCCATTGCATTCCTCAACGTACCGGAGAACCTGATGGCCATTTGGCAAGTGATCCTGCTCGGCTTGGTCGAGGGCCTGACGGAATTCATCCCGGTTTCCTCCACCGGGCATCTGCTGCTTGGCGGCTATTTCCTGGGCTTCGAGTCGCCCGGCAAAACGTTCGAGGTGCTGATCCAGCTCGGCGCCATCCTCGCCATTCTCACCATCTACTTCCACAAGCTGCTGCGTATCCTATTCGCCCTGCCGAGCGATCCGCGCTCCCGCCGCTTCGTCCTGGCTGTGCTGGTGGCATTCCTGCCGGCGGCGATTATCGGCGCGGCGGCGCACAAATTCATCAAGGAGGTGCTGTTCAATCCTTGGGTGGTGTCCGTCGCGCTCGTGGTCGGCGGTCTGGTGCTGCTGGCGGTCGACAAGATGCGCCTCGAACCGCGCTATCACGACGCGATGGACTTCTCGCTGCCGATGGCTCTCAAGATCGGCTTTCTGCAGTGTCTGGCCATGATCCCCGGCGTGTCGCGCTCGGGTGCGACTATCGTCGGCGCTCTCTTACTCGGGGCCGATAAGCGCGCCGCGACGGAGTTCTCTTTCTTCCTCGCCATGCCGACCATGATGGGCGCGTTCGCCTTCGACCTCTACAAGAACTGGGCACAGCTGACGCCGGAAGACGTCAAGGCCATCGCGATTGGCTTTGCCGTATCATTCGTGGCTGGTGCGTTCGTCGTGCGCTACCTGCTCGACTTCGTCAGCAAGCACGGCTTTTCCCTATTCGCCTGGTGGCGTATCGCTGTTGGCGGCATGGCGCTCGGTGCGTTGGCGGTGCTGAGGTAGGAACCGGTCCCCGCAATCCGCACCGGTGGAGATCCGCCACGGTGGCTCTCCGGGGTGCGCGCTAAAGATCGCGGCGCGGCGGGTTGCCCTTTACCGGCCTAGGACACGCGGCCCCTTCTCGTCGATTTTGAGACAGGTCAGCCGATTGGTCGCGAAGGCGCCCGTGTCGATATTGATGCGATTGGGCCGCAGGTCCGGCTGCAGGACGGGTGTGTGCCCGTGCACGACAATGCGCCCGAAATCGCCTTCAAATTCCAGGAACTCGCCGCGAATGCCCAACAGGTCACCGAGCGCTTGACGCTGCAGCTTGATCCCGGGCCGGATCCCCGCGTGCACCAGCAGGTACGGCGCGGCATCGACATAGGTCCCCGTCTCGGCATAGAACCGGACGTGCTCGGACGGCACGCGTTCGGCGAGCGCGCGTCGCACGTCCTTCCCCGGCGCATCACGAGAGAGCAAAGCCGCGGGCACTCCATATGAGAGAAGGGAGGGCACGGCACCAACGTCCCTCCACTCCTCCAAGCAGTCAGCTCCTTCCAGAAAGTCCAGCAGGAGCTGCTCGTGGTTGCCGCGCAGGAAGATCATGCGTGCGTCAAGCGCTCGCCCTAGCAGCAGAGAGACGACCCCGGCAGAATCCGGCCCGCGATCGATATAGTCGCCCAAGTAGACCTCGACAGGCTGCCTTGGCTTCGACCTTGCCTTGTCCAGATCAATTTCATGATGGACCTGCTTGAGCAGGTCCAGGCGTCCATGAATGTCCCCAACCACGTAGATGGTTGTGCCTCGGGGTGCAGGCGGGTAGTCCGCGACAGCGCCGATTTGTTCCTCAGGAACCGCCACGCTCAACCTGTTTCAGTCCGGCTTGGCATGTGCGCCGAACGGAGCCTGAGCCGCCACCGCCTGTTTGGCCCTTCCGGCTCTTCAAAATCCATCTGGCACCATCACGTCTAAGGCCGCCCATAAGAGGGTCTAGGCCGACGCCGCTGGCTCACTGATTTCATATTGTTCACCGGGCGGCGCGTCAACAGAGATACGGGATGTTGATCGTGCGCTGACCAGGGTCCGCGCGGTGGCGCCTCGCGTCAGTCCGTACAGCGCGATCGTTTCAGTATGCTGCGGACAAACCCGATGGCCCAGCTCATGTGCATTACAACTGCAGCAGGGCCGCTCAGCGCCGCACATATCTGCCGTTGCTGTATCGCCAATGCCAAGCCCCACGTCGTGCAGGCGAGGGCGTAGAGGATCGCGACTGCTGAAAAGGCCGGGTTCGCCACTGCCAGCCCCAAGGAGAGAAGGCACGCCAGCAGTGCCGCAACCGGCAGCATTTGCCGGCCGCCTGGAAGCCCCCCGTGCTTGAGGAACGTGCGCGCTCGCCCTGAGCCGTGATTGAAATACTGGCGCGCCAACGAGACGAAATTGCTGCGCGGATAGTACGTGACTATGGCCTCGGCATCCAGATATATGCGGCGGCCCGATTGCACCAGCCGCTTGTCGAATTCCGCGTCTTCGTTGTGCGTGAAGGTTTCGTCATAGCCGCCGAGCGCAAGGAAGATCTCGCGATCGAAGGCCGCATGGTGGCCGTGGTTGACCAGCCCGGATCGACCGGGCATGCGGTGTAACGAACCCCCGTTTCCCAGCCTGCTGTTTTGGGCGGCCGCGATGGCCCGCTGAGTGCAGGTCGACCCCTCTGCGTGCATCGGAACGACAACCGAAGCGACCTGCTCCTTCACCAGCATGCGCACGCATCGCTCGACGAAACCCTGCGGGTAGCACACGTGGCAATCCGCCCGCAGCATATAGCGCGCACGCGCATCGGCCAGCCTGGCGCCCAGGTTGACAGCTGCAGCCTGAATTCTCTTGTCGTTGAAAACCAGACGCACGCGGGGATCCGACGCTGCAATCGTTGCACGATCTCGCAGGTTTGGTCCGTGCTGCCTCCGTCCACCACCAGCAGCTCGAACTCGATCTCCTGCGAACGCGGAATGACGGAGGCGATCGATGCCGACACGTAGCGCGCCTCGTTGAGCGCCGGCATGATGATACTGACGAAAGGCTTGCGATCCGTTGGCAATGGTTCTCAGGCCGCGGTGGTGGTGAGGCAAGGTCACGAAACAGCAGAGGCAAACATTGCGCGCCGCACAGCGCGGTATTCGAGCGCCCCAAGAGGTACAAGATCCAATAGCAGTCGATAAGGGGCGATTTGTCCGGAGCTTCTAAACTTTGTCTTAATCCCTAAACGGGTGGCGTCGTCCCCCCATGGGCCGTGACGGAAAGCCGCGATTGCGGCAACCCGAGCAGCAATCGGATTTGATCGCCGCTTTGACCAGCTCCAGCCAAGCCAAAGGCGCGGCGAATGGCAACAGTCTTAGCGACGAGCGTTTCCCCAAGGATGAAAGGCAGCGCGGACGGGAGCGAGCCGAGCATGCCAAGTGCCGGCAGCACCCCCCGGGCTTTCTTGCAGTCGAGAACTTCCCTGTAGTGGCATTTGCGCAGCGTCGCCGTGCGATGTGCAACCAAAGCCGCCCGCTCGCTCACACTCAATTCGCCCCCGCCCGTGAGACATTGTTCGTCGAACTTGGCGATTCTCTTGAGATCCGACGCAGTGTGACGCGCGCTGATCGAGGTCCCGCGCTGGATGGCGACATAGCCGCGCGCACCAAGAACGCAAAAGCGGGCACCCGCGATAAGAGCCTGGGTATAGAGCGCATAGTCTTCGCCAAGCCGCAGCGTTTCATCATAGCGCAAGGCGTGACTTTGCAGGAATTCGCGTTTGATAATCGGCTTGAGGAAGCCCAACTCGCCGCGCGGGCGACCGGAACGTGAAATATTTCCAGCCACAAAGGTCGCGAGATCCAGAACGAGAGCGTCTGAGTGTTCATCGCTCCCGCCGATTGAAAAGGGGATATGCTGGGCCTTCTCGGGGACAATGACGATGTCATCGGCGAGAATATCCCATTGCCCTATGTCGGCCGCGAGCAGGCTCGCGATGCGCCCCGGCAGAAAGTAGTCGTCTGCATCGAGTATGCAGACATAGGGAGCCTGGGACCGGCTCAGCGCGACGTTGCGCGCTCGCGACGGCCCACCATTCTCCGCAAGGGTAGATCACGGCAAGCCGACCACTCCGGTCGTCAGCCAGGAGCGCTTGGCCGCGGGTGTCGTCGGTCGACGCGTCATCGGCGACGATCACCTCAGCAACGAGTTCCTGCTCGAGAGCCGACCTTACGGCCCGCCGTATGGTGTCCTGCGCGTTCCGGGCAGCGACAATGACGGCAACGCGGTTGTTTTCCGGGATCATTGCGGGTCTGTGCGGCGTCATCGGCAGCTATTGTGGCCAATGACGATCGTGCGCTCGGGCAGATCGGGGGTTGGGCGAAGGGTGCTTCAACAGCCCATTTTGGCCGGACACCAGCATGGCAAGGTAAATTTGCCCATCGGGATTGCCCACCATTCTCAGCCCGTGCTGTTGCGAAATAGTGCCTGACCGAAGATTTCGGCGGTCTGCGTACTTTAGTCCGTGTCGTTTACCAAGTGTAAGATGTTACCAAGTTGAGCTAACCAGCTTTCTGCGTCTCTTGAACCCTGTTATAGGCACAGTTGTGTGCTACAGTTAATCCGACATGGCTCGATGGAGTTTTTCGAGCTGAGGAACTTCGGCATGTGTACCATTCCTGCTTTGGCTGAGTGCTAGCGCCGACGCGCCTATGGCCAATGGCAGCGAGGCAGCGGACTCAGTCCGCCCCGTCCAGTTCTGCGGATGCAGTCATTCAAAAAAGTAGTTGGCGTCGCGTGAACGCTTGGCGTCATGAGCGGCGAGCTGTGGCCTGCCGAACGGACTATAGGCGCCATCCTGAGAGCCCACTAGGCATGAAGATTGCGAATCGGCTCTACATCGGAAGCTTTGCGTCGTCTCTGCATCGGAAGGCTACCGACGCGTCTGGACAAAGAAGGAAGTTGCATCTTGGCACTCTATTCCTTTGTCCGGCTTGTGTTTTTTTGGGGACCAACGGTTAGCTGGTTAAGCATGTTTCGGGGGTGCCAAAAATCTTTGGCAGGATACTGATGGAGACACGTATTTCCAAACCTATCCTCAGACTGGGCATCTTTCGGGCATATGAGCTACGAGGGCGGGGGCATTTTCTCGGGCCCGGCTGTCGTACGGCTGCGATCGAAATGCCGTCTGGGCCGAAGTATTCGCCAGCGGGGATCGCTGCGCTTTCCCACCATGCAGGAGCGGCTGGGACGGAGCGCAGGGCTGCAACAGCCTATGGCCGGACCGGAGGCAAACGTCTACCGGTTGGTGGCACCGCGAAGAGGGTGATCGACGTTACGGCGAGCTTGCTGCTCATTGCACTGCTTGCGCCCCTGATGATTGGCACCGCTGTATTGGTCAGGCTCTTTATCGGCCGAACGGTTATCTTTCCGCAGCGGCGGGTCGGCGTCGGAGGCGCGAGCTTCGTCTGCTACAAATTCCGCACCATGGTGGTGGGCGGAGACAAGGTGCTCGATCGATATCTCGCCGCCAATCCGAAGGCTGCCGAAGAATGGCGGCAGACCCGCAAGCTTCGCGATGATCCTAGAGTTTGCAGTGTGGCCAAGCTGCTGCGAAAGTCGAGTCTCGACGAGCTGCCGCAACTATTCAATGTGTTGCGCGGCGACATGAGCCTCGTGGGACCTCGCCCCGTCGTCGACGAGGAGGTTCAGCGCTACGGCCGTCACTTCGAACGGTGCTTCCAAGCGCGACCGGGCCTGAGCGGGATCTGGCAGGTGAGCGGTCGCAATAGTGTCGGGTACGAGCGTCGGGTCGCCCTCGATCTATACTATGCTCGTCACTGGTCCATCTGGCTCGATATCGGCATTATGCTCAAGACCATCACGACGGTTTTCAGCTTCCACCAAACGTCCTAGCGGTACGGCGCTTTTGGAGGGTCCCTGAAGGCGCCAAGCGGTTTTTGCTTGGGCCATCAGAGTGCGCCAACCTAGGGAAGATGCGTTGACAAGCGCCGTCAAACTTTACGCCCCACGCCATCCCCAGCGCTCAATCCAAGCGCCTGCCCCCGCCAGCGACATTGCGACGCTGCTTTTTTTTGCCCTGACCATCCCTTTCTTCATCATCACCTCCTACGGAGCCCATCCGCTGGCGGCCTTTGACGTCCAGCGGTTGACTTGGCTTGCAGCCGACGCCTTCGTGGCCGCGATCCTGCTGATGCGGGCCAACGCTGTCCTCGGGATGGTGCGCACCCACCCCATCATAATGAGCTGGCCGATCTTGGCGTGTTTGTCGATGATCTGGTCACTGACACCGGGGATAAGCTTTTATCATGGTATCCAACTCTTTTTCACGGTTTTGATCGGCTTTGTTCTCTGTCTTTACGGCAGTCTTGAACGCATTATGCAGGCGATCGTCCTCGCCATGCTCGGCGCTGCGGGCCTTTCTGTTCTCTATATTTTGGTCAATCCCGGCGCCGGCCTCTGGCAGGATGGGGCATGGATGGGTGTTTTTCCGCACAAGAATATGCTCGGCCAGGCCATGGCTCTTCTGATCTTTACGAGCGTGTGCCTGTTGCTGCACGGGTGGCGGCCATTGATAAGCTTGAGTGGGGTGATTGCTGGGGCCGGTTTGCTGCTGATGTCGCGATCTGGGGTCGCAGTGATAGGCGCATGCGTGGCGCTAGCGCCGCTGCCTCTCGCTCTGTTTTACAGGAAAGGTCCGGTGGTATTCAGCTTGGGCGTTGGTCTTGGTGTTTTCGCGCTCGCTACAATACTTCTCGGGATCGAGATAAAGGGATTGGATGTAACTGAGGCCGTGTTGAACGCGTTGGGCAAGGACTCCACGCTCTCAGGCCGGACGGTTCTTTGGGAATTCGGCATCGACGCCTACAACGCCAGACCCTGGCTCGGGTACGGTTACAAGGGCTGGTGGGAAAGCCCTGAGACGAACGCGACGCTTCTGCGCCTGGTTGTCGAACAGGAACTGTGGTTCTTCCACAACAATTTCCTCGAGGTCTTGGTTGCGTTCGGACCGATCGGACCATTACTGTTGGCGGCTGGGCTCTTGTTCGGATTCTGTTGGCGCGCTTAAGCGCTTCGTGATGCACCCCGAATTCATCGAACTGTGGCCAGTGCTGTTTATCTGTTTTCTGTTCCTGTCTGCGCTTGGGGAGAACGAATTGTTCGTGAACCACAGCGTGCAGCAGGTTCTGATGGTGGTCGCCATTGTCGGAAGGGCGGGACCCTGGAAAAATGGCTCGGAGCACGATCGTCATTGACCGAATTGGCAAGGATGCTCAGGGTCGCGGATATGCTTCGCCATGTAGCCAGAGGGAAACATCGCGGCTCTGCCGCCAGCGGCATCGCCGCCTGCTTCCCCTCCCAACGTAACCGGCCTGATCGCATCTCGGCAGTATTGCTGGAAATCTCTAGCCGCCCCATCTTCCGGATAGGCCCTCAACGCCGCCGCCAAATCATTACTTGGCGCAGGCTGGCGCCGCTGGAAAGTAGCATCCTGGGTGACCAGCTTTTGGGAGCGATGAGATAGTGGCTTACCGCGCGAAGCCCCTCGTAATGAGCCTATGCAGCGGGTTGCTCGCCGTGCTGTTGACCGCCACGGCTGCAAAAGCCGGTTGGCAGCTTACCTTCAGCGACGAATTCGACGGCGACGCATTGGATCCAGACCAAATGGAAGGTTTCAGACATATGGAACAATGGGACCTTGTCCGGCAACGGCGAACAGCAGTGCTATGTGCCGGAGGGAGTGAAGCAATCAGGAGGAGTGCTCCTGCTTACCGCCCAACGATCCCACACGCCCGCTTCCAGTTGCAAAGGCGCGACCTCTGATCTTGCTTACATCTCCGGAATGGTGACGACCTCCGGCTGCAATCAATATGAAACGTCGGACTATTGCAAGCAATTCAGCCCGTTTGCTCAGGCTTACGGCTATTTTGAAGTCCGAGCAAAACTGCCGAAGGGCAAAGGCTTTTGGCCCGCCTTCTGGCTGGCGCCGATGGATTTGGTTTGGCCGCCTGAGATCGACGTTATGGAGGCATTGGGGCATATGCCATCCACGGTCCATCAGACGTATCACTATAAAGACGCCACTGGCGCCCACAAGCAAATCGGCAAGGCTTACAGTGGGGCTGACTTTACGTCTAAATTTTCTACGTTCGGGCTGGATTGGCGACCAGGACTACTAATTTGGTATGTTGATGGGCGGGAGACTTTCCGCATTTCCAGCCCCGACGTTACTTCGAAAAGCATGTACCTGCAGTTGAACTTGGCCGTCGGCGGTCACTGGCCAGGCAATCCCGGATCAGGCGACACCGTTCCCATCGAGCATGGCTATTGACTACGTTCGGGTCTACAAGCGCGTTAGCGATGGTGTTCCAGATGATCTCCCACCCGCGTATACCCCCAGCGCTCCGAAACAATAGCCCGGTCCGCTCAATTGCGCGCATGGCGCACAATGTTCTAGGCGAGCGTCACCTTCCGCGCAAAGAACCCTTCCGCATACCGCTCTGGCGCGCGGCACTCCATGCCGCGCAGCCTGGCCAACCCGCGAAATGTCTCCTCATCGAACCAGTGCTTGGATCGCTGGCTTCCGAAATGCGCTAGAAGCAGGGCAATCTTGCGCTCGAGGATCGGTGCCGATAGCGGTACATACAGATTGGGCTGGCCCATATCGCCATCCCACTTGGGAATCTCGTATTCAAGAATCAGACAATCCCGAAAGGTATTCCAGGTGTGCCGGCAGGCCTCGCGATGATCCTGGTGCGCGTCGTCGCGTCGATGCGTGAAGATGACGTCGGGCTCCATCTTGCGCTTGAGAGCTTCGAACCACCCCTTGATCTCCTCGCCCTGGGTGGGAAAGAAGCCGTCCTTGAACTGCTGCACATCGACGCGGGAGCTAGTGGCACCTGAAAGGAAGTCGAGCGCTGAACGTCGCGCCTCCTCTTCCCGGGACCCGGCCCCGCTGAGCACGCACCAAGATATGTCGAGGCGGCGGCCTTGTGCGATCCACGCCAGCAGCGTTCCGCCGGCGCCAATTTCGATATCGTCCGAATGGGCTCCCAGACACAGAACCTTGAGCGAGTCGGTCGCATCAGGAAGGCGCACAGCCATCATGACGATGCGTTGTCCACCGGTTGCGCCCGCCAGGGCATATTGCCCTTCTCCACCATGTCTTCCAAAACCTGTTTGTCCCTCAAGGTATCCATGGCGCGCCAGAAACCTTCATATTTGTACGCGAGAAGCTGGTCGGCTTCGATCAGCCGGTTAAACGGCTCGAGCACGAGTTCCTCGCCGTCGCGGATGTAGTCAAAAACCCTGTCGCGAAAGATAAAGTAACCTCCATTGATCCAGATTTCCGATTCTTGGCTGGAGCGCATGCGACGAACAGCACCGTGCGCATCGAACTCGGCAAGGTGAAAATTGAAGGGCGGGCGCACAGCGATAAAGCAGGCCGTCTTGCCGCTCTGCTTGAAGCGATCGATCATTTCCGGGAGCGGTGCATCGGTCAGGCCGTCGCTGTAGTTTGCCAGGAAGAACTCTTCGCCTCGCACGAGGTGCCTGACAGCCATCAGCCGCTCGCCGATATTTCGCCAGACGCCGGTGTCAACCAAAGCCACGCGCCAGTCCGGGGGGCTTGCTCCGAGCACTTCGACCTTCTTGCCGTACTCGGAGATGATGATGTCGCTGAAGGTAGAAGGATTGACGTTTAGGAAGTAGTCCTTGATTGCGTTGCTCTTATAGCCAAGGCATAGCACAAAGTCGCGATGCCCGTAGTGGCTGTAATATTGCATGATGTGCAGCAGTATCGGCTGGTGGCCGACCGGAATCATGGGCTTGGGAATGGCCTCGGAGTAGTCGCGGATGCGGGTGCCAAGTCCACCGCAGAAGAGTACGACCTTCATGTAGCCGAGCTCGCTCCTTACTGTGAATCAGGAGAATCAGGCGCTATGCCATGTTACCCGAGTGTTGACAGCGCGCACAGCAAGACGCGGTCATTTGGGCTAACGGCCCCCGTATCGGCAGTAACTATCACTCTCTGCACGCCCGGAATTTTTACGGATCGCTCTTCCCGAATCAGAGCAACTCTGAAACATGTTGCCAAGCGTAGCTCGGCCCGAATGAATAGCAGAAGGCTAATGCCCCTTCCAGGTTTCAAACCGCCCATGATTGCAACTTGGTATTTTGGCGCACTCGCAGGGAGTGAGCTGTGATTTTCACAGAAACGAAGCTCAGGGGTGCATTTGTCGTCGACCTGGAACGAAGAGAGGATCCGCGCGGCTTCTTTGCCAGGGCTTTTTGCCAGCATGAGTTCCAGACGCACGGGCTGAAGCCAGTCATCGCCCAAGCCAACGTGGCGCACAATCGCAAGAAGGGTACGATCCGCGGCATGCACTTCCAGTATCCTCCCGCGGCCGAGACCAAGCTGGTTCGCTGCACCCGCGGCGCCATCCTGGACATCATCGTCGACTTGCGCCCCGAGAGCGACACGTACCTGCAGCATGTCGCCGTGGAGCTCGACGAGGACAATCAGCGGGCGCTGTACGTTCCGGAGCGCTTTGCGCACGGCTATCAAGCGCTACGCGATGATACGGACACGAGCTATCAAGTCGGCGAGTTCTACACGCCGAGCGCTGAGGGTGGCCTGATGTACAATGAGCCCCGCCTCAAGCTCGTCTGGCCTCTGCCAGTAACGGTGGTGTCGGACAAGGACAAGGCGTTTCCACCGCTCGATCAGATCGAAGTCCGAGCTGAAGCGCAGGATGAGCGTTGCGTGAGCGAGCTGGCGCACTGAACGGCTGCCGGCAGTCTTGAAAGGGACAGCAACATGTTGCTCGTCGACCGCGCGCTGAAAGCGCGAGAGGAACAGGGCAAGCCCATCCGCGTCGGCATCGTCGGGGCAGGCTTCATGAGCCAGGGCCTTGCCAACCAGATCGCGCACAGCACTCCGGGCATGCGAGTTACAGCGATTTCCAATCGCAAGCCCGAGAAAGCGTTGAGCGTGCTTCGTTATGCCGGTTTCGCTGATGCGCGCCTCGTCGATAGCGCAACAGAGCTGGACCGAGAGATCGAAGCAGGACGGCCGGCCGCAACCGAAGATGCTCTGCTCATTGCG
Source organism: uncultured Alphaproteobacteria bacterium (assembly GCA_963840445.1). Lineage (GTDB taxonomy): Bacteria > Pseudomonadota > Alphaproteobacteria > Rhizobiales > Hyphomicrobiaceae > AWTP1-13. The sequence goes on from CAWIZC010000023.1 coordinate 622,865, forward strand.
CGCTCGGAGCATGTCGATGTCGTCGTCGACGCGACGGGCTCCGTCGAATTCGGTGCGCATCTGGTCCTTGAGGCGTTCAAGCACGGCAAGGATGTCGTGCTGCTCAATGCCGAGATCGATGCAACGATCGGTCCCATCCTTCAAGTCTACGCGCGCAAGCACGGGGTAATTCTCTCTGCCTGCGAGGGTGACGAGCCAGGCGTGCAGATGAACCTGGTTCGATGGGTCAAAGGCCTGGGGCTGATCCCGAGGGTCGTCGGTAACATCAAGGGCCTGCAAGACCCCTACCGAAACCCAACAACACAGCAGGGCTTTGCCGAGCGTTGGGGGCAGAACCCGGCCATGGTCACCAGCTTTGCAGACGGGTCCAAGATTAGCTTCGAGCAGGCTATTGTCGCCAACGCGACAGGCTTCAAGGTCAAATCAAGGGGCATGTCGCGCGGAAAGGAATACCGCGGCGATGTCATGAAAATTGGTGAGCTCTACGACATCGATGAGCTGCGCCAGATCGGCGGGATCGTCGATTACGTCGTCGGGACGCCGCTGACCAAGGTGTATGTTCTCGCGGAGCACACCGATCCCAAGCAGCGCCACTACCTCAATCTCTACAAGATGGGAGAGGGGCCGCTGTACCCGTTCTTCACGCCTTATCACCTGGTCCACTTCGAGGTGCCGAATGCAATCGCTCGCGTGGCCTTGTTCAGGGACGAGATCGCGCCGCCGCTGGCTGGACCGGTCGTCGAGGTCTGCGCGGTTGCCAAACGCGACCTGATGGCAGGCGAGGTGCTCGACAACTCGGGCATGTACATGACGTATGGTGAGGCGGTTAACGTCGAGGAGATGAGCGCGAAGCAGTATCTACCCGAGGGGCTTGTCGAGGGGTGCAAGCTAAAGCGCAACCTCACGAAGGACGCCGTCATTACGTACGGCGACGTAGAGCTGCCTCCAAATCGGCTCGCCGACAAGCTGCGCGCTGAGCAGTATTGGCACTTCCGTCGGGAAGCGTGGCTTATGGACCTGTTGTCCGTTCCAGCACGCGCAAACACCGTCGCCGGTATGTCAGCAGCGCCAAATGGGCCGTAAGAGCGTTGCCGAGATTCGAACCTCACAGCACGACCGCGCTGAAATGTTTATTCGCGCCAGCTTGAGCGCACTTATCCGTGCTGTAAACTTGGGATTCGCACACCTGTTGCCGACCTATTGCCGAATGGGGGAACGGGCTAGTGCCTAGGCAGGAGAGAACGAAAATGCGGGTTCTTGTGGTTGGCCACAAAGGATACATCGGCACGGTCATGACGCCCATGCTCCTCAAGGCGGGTCATGAGGTGGTCGGCTATGACAGCGATCTCTATCGACGCTGCACCTACCCAGCCGGAGGCACGATTGCCGACGTGCCAATGATCGAGAAGGACTCGCGCGACATCGACGTTGAAGACCTGAAGGGCTTCTCCGCCATCATCTTCCTCGCTGCCCTTTCCAATGACCCGCTCGGCAACCTCAATCCGGGCATGACCGACGAGATCAATCACCACGCGCCGGTACGCACAGCCACGCTCGGCCAAGAAGGCTGGCGTCAAGCGCTTCCTGTTCGCCTCCTCTTGCAGCAACTACGGCTCCGGTGCCGGCGATGATCTGCTCGACGAGACCGCTCCGCTCGCCCCGCTCACCCCCTATGGCATCGCCAAGGTCAAGGCCGAGATCGAGCTGGCGAAGCTGGCAGACAAAAGCTTTGCGCCCGACCTATCTACGCCCGGCTACCGCCTACGGCGTCTCTCCGCGCATGCGTTTCGACATCGTCCTGAACAACCTCACGGCCTGGGCCGTCACCACCGGGCGCATCCATCTGAAATCGGACGGCACGCCTGGCGCCCGTTCGTGCATATCGAGGATATCTCGCGGGCCTTTATCGCGGCGCTGGAAGCACCGATGGACGCCGTCAACAACGAGGCCTTCAACGTCGGCCACACGGCGCACAACTATCGCATCCGCGACCTCGCCGAGATCGTCGCGGCGTGGTGCCGAACTGAGCCATCTCCTACGCCGCCGACGCCGGGCCTGACACCCGCAACTATCGCGTGAACTGCGATAAGATCCGCCGCGTGCTGCCGACTTTCGAAGTCGCAGTGGGACGCGCGCAAAGGTGCCGAGCAGCTCTATGCTGCCTATCCGCTCGAGCGAGTCTAGCGCTCGATGAGTTCGAGGGGCCCCGCTATCAGCGCATTGCCCACATCAAGAAACTGCTTGCCGAGGGGATCATCTCGTCTGGGCTGCGCGTGCGGCCGGCGACAAATGCTGTGGCGTAAGGTCCGCTCGGCAGACGGACAGACCTGCACGAATTTGAAGGCACATGCGCGTTTTGTAAGTCCGAGTTTCCGCGCGA